>CAJUSI010000058.1 GCA_910589035.1 uncultured Acetatifactor sp.
ATCCGTCTTGAAGCCGTTCGGACGCAATGATGTCATTCACCGTCATGCGGGGATCCAGGGAAGCAATCGGATCCTGGAAAATCATCTGGATTTCATTGGTAAGCTCGCTCTTTCCCGCTCTGGTGCGCTCCCATTTTTTATGATCCTCCTGGGCTGATTTTATTTCCTCTTTGTTTTTTGCTACGATTTCATCCAGTTCTTCTTTTGAGATTTTCTTCTCTTTGTAATCCCTGCGCGCCTGTCTGATATTGTCCTTGTAGCTCCTCGTGCCCGCACAGATTCTCTCGCCCTTATAATAGACGGATCCCCCCGTAATATCATAAAGCCGGATAATGGAACGGCCTGTGGTCGTTTTGCCGCAGCCGGATTCTCCCACCAGTCCGAATACCTCTCCCTTATAGATTTCAAAGCTGACATCGTCCACGGCCTTCAGCTCATTGCGGCCCATCTTAAAGTACTGGCAGAGATGTTCTACTTTTAATAGCACTTCTTTCTTCTCATCCATGTCAAAACCATGCCTTTCTGCAACCTGCAAATTTCATTCACTGTTCGCCAGAAGTTTCAGCCGCAGCCTTTTTCCTCATACGCTCTACACGGGCCTTGATCAGCTTCGGCATTTCAACCTTCGGCGCGTTAGGATGCAGAAGCCATGTTGCCGCGCTGTGGGTGGGCGTGATTTCAAAGAGAGGAGGCTCCGCCTCGAAGTCAATATCCAGTGCATAGACATTTCTGGGCGCAAACGCATCGCCCTTCGGCGGATAAATCATGTTGGGCGGCGTACCCGGTATGGACTCCAGACGCTCTGATGTCTCAAGATCGGGCATACTGGAAAGGAGCGCCCAGGTATAGGGATGCGCCGGTTCATAGAAAATTTCCTCCGACATACCGTACTCCACAATCTTACCCGCGTACATGACCGCAATGCGATCCGCCATGTTAGCCACCACACCCAAATTATGCGTAATAAAGATAACGGAAAGATGTCTCTTCTCCTTAATCTCATTGATCAGCTCCAGAATCTGTGCCTGAATCGTAACATCCAGAGCCGTAGTAGGTTCATCACAGATCAGGATATCCGGGTTTGCCGACAGCGCGATCGCAATCACGATCCTCTGCCTCATTCCGCCGGAGAACTCAAAGGGATACTGGCGGAAACGGGTGGCAGGTTCCGGAATGCCGACCTCCTCCATGAGTTTGATGGCTTTCGCCTTTGCGATGGACTTGTTCATTTTCACCACCACGCGGGAAGCCTGCTCTTTCAGGAAATCGATGATTTCGATCACATGAACCCTGGCGTCAAACTCCTTATCCCCCGCAATGCAGTCCTCATAATAGGCGATCAGATTTTCAAGGACCCTGCAGATATTCGCCAGCTGCAAATCCAGATCCACGATGACCTGGGGCTTCAGCACCCAGTCCGGCGTCTGACCTTTTTTGACAATCTTGTCATATTTGGCCTTATTCTTCAGATAAATCTTTTCTTCCTCCGGATTCCTGCGAATTCCGTCAAAATAAGCATCCAGCGCCGCTTTAAACGCACCGGCAAATACATATTCCGTACTGTTCTTTTTTACCCGCATACGGTCGATGGCTTTCTCCACCACAGGCGCCAGCGTTTTCAGATATTCGTGGGATTTATGCTGCTCCGGATTTCCCGCCTTGAAGTAGGCGAGAGCCTCCTTCAGCTTCGGAAGGCATTCCTTCTTTAACGCCACCGACTGCTTCTCCGAATACAGGACGCCCGCTTCCGCCATTTTGATAAATTCAATCATAAAATGCTCGTCCAGATACTGCCTGGTAAGCTTGTTCATTTCCTCCACGGGCATCGCTGTGAGATCCTCTCCCGGATTCATCATCACATAGTAACCCATGGTGAAAAAGTTCGGTACAGGGCTTGCCAGCGCTTCCTCTGCAAGGGCATGGATATCCTCCAGAATGCGGACAGCCTCCTGCGTGTCTGCTTTCTTCGCGGAAGTCTGCGACGAAAGTGCACTGATGCAGGAATCCGTTTTCTCATTCTTTGCAACGACATAAGGGTTTATGGAAAGCTTTAAAAGCTTCAGGATATGCTTCAGCTCTGCTTTCTCATTAAACTTCGCCTGCTTCTTAAATTTCAGAATCGCATTTTCCACATCCACTTCCAGCTGGGTGACGTGTCCGTAGGCCTCGTTATAAGCACTCTCATATTTTGTGGCGGAGATGCAGAATTTGTCAAAGGTTGCAAGCTTTTCATCGATTACCTTGCTGTTATCGACGCCCCTTTCGGCGTCCACAGCCTTTATGTTCTGTCCCAGCCTCTTCAGAAGCGAATTGAAAGAACTCCTGGCATTCTTTTTCCCTCTTTTGGCCTTCAGGACCATTGCTTCCGTGAGCTGCTGTCCCACACGCATAATGGGATTCAGGCTGGACATGGGATCCTGGAAAATCATGGCGATCTTGTCGCCGCGGATCTTATGATATTCCTCCTCCGATATTTTCAGCAGATCCTGTCCGTCATACAATATCTCGCCGCCCTCCACGATGGAGTTTCCGGCAAGGATTCCCATGATGGCCTTGCTTGTCACCGACTTGCCGGATCCGGACTCGCCCACGATGGCAAGCGTTTCTCCCTTGTGCAGATCATAGGAAATATTTCTGACGGCCTTCAGAATTCCACCCTGGGTACGGAATGATATTTGCAGATTTTTCACTTCCAATTTTTTATCCATAAATACAGTCATTCCTTTCTCACACTATTCTTCCGTTCCTCTTAAGGAAGGGTTGAACGCATCTCGAAGCCCGTTTCCGAACAGGTTGAAGCTGAGCATCAGCAGGCTTATGAATACGGATGGGAATAAAATCATATGCGGATAGGTAAACAGGTAGGCCTGTCCCGTGGCAAGCAAAGTGCCCACGCTTGTGAGACTTCCCGTATTCAGGTTTATGATACCCAGGTAACTCAGGCTCGTCTCCGTGAATATAACCCCGGGAATAACGAGCACGCTGCGTGTAATCAGCGTTCCGATGGCGTTGGGGAAAATATGCTTAAACATGACCCGGGAGTCCTTTGCCCCAAGAGTCCTTGCGACCAGCACATATTCCTGGTTTTTGAATCGATAAAACTGCATTCTGGTACTCGCCGCCATTCCGGTCCAGCCTGTCAGGAAAAAGGCAATAAACAATATAATGGCATGCGAAACGTCGTAATGATACTTCAGAAGCGTTATGACGATGATAAAGGGGATGGACGCCAGAATATCCACAATCCGCTCCATGATCAGATCCGTTTTCCCTCCGTAATAACCTTCTATCGCACCGTAGATTGCACCCACAAACAGGTTCACGGAGGCAACTATAATGGCAAGAAGGAAGGAAAATCTCGCGCCGCTTGCAAGGCAGACAAACAAATCCTTGCCGGCATTGTTCGTGCCCAGCAGGAAGCTGGGATACTCTATGCCGTCCCCCGCCTTATAGTGAAGGTATCTGTAATACTCGCGGTAATCCACCCGCACATTCCACATATCTCCGTCCTTGGGCTCCGCATAGTTATAGAGCTTTTCGTCCCCCTCCCAATACATCCTGCTGGTATATTCGTCCCTGCCGTTGTCCGCCTGGTAGATGGGAATAAAATCTCCATTGTCGTCATAGACAATGGCCGTTTTCCTTCCGGCGCCAAGCTTGGTCCTGTACCAGATATTGGCATTGGTCTTATCCTGCTCCGCCTCCGGCCTCAGGGCGGGGTCGGTAATGGGGAAAATGACCTGAATATTCTGTTCATCCTGATACTGCTGAAGCGCAATATATTCCGCATGCTTCAGAAGCACAAATCTCACGCCCACGGCATTATAGGTATCCAGCCGGAAATCATAATAGGAAATGGTCTTCCCCATATATTCTTCCTTACGTATCTCGGGCTCTGACATGATCACGGTCCTGCCCGTTTCCTCCTGAATGCCTCTGTAAAGGCTGTATGAGGCTTCCGTCACACCCATATTGCGGCCGCCGTCCCAGAAGGGAATGCCATGCTCGTAAAAGAACCCGTTCCTGGGAGTGACATACGCGTAACTTGCATCTTCGTCCGCAACCTTATAGGGAGTCACCATGGGGCCTATCATAGCGAAAAGGAACAAAATGGCAATAATGATTCCCGCTGCGATCGACGCCTTGTTTCTGGCAAAACGATTAAACGCGTCCCTCAGATAGGAGACCGGCTTTGTCTCCAGCTTCTCGTCATGCAGCCGCTGGCCCGCGGAGTGAAGGACAAATTTTTCCCTGGAAATCTGATATTCTTCTGCTCTCATTATTTCGCCCCCATTCTGATCCTAGGATCAATAAAGCCGTACGACAGGTCGATGACAAGTCCCGCCAGAAGCGACACAAGGAGGTAAAAGCCTGAGAGCATCATAAAGAAGTCATAATCTCTGGAATTGATGGCCGACAGGTATAAGCCTCCCACGCCGGGAATCTGGAAAATCTTTTCTATAATAAGCGAGCCGGAAAGAACGCTTACAAATTCGCCGATAATCGACGGAAAAATGGGAACCATGGCGTTCCGCAGCGCATGGCGCACGGTAGCCTGTGATTTTGTAAGCCCCTTTGTCCTTGCCAGGAGCATGAACTCGCTCGTCAAAACCTCTGTCAGCTCCGCCCGCGTGCCTCGCGCATATCCGGCAATGGAGCCGAAGGACATACTGAACACGGCAGGAAGCATGGAGAGGAACATATTCTTGTTAAAATAAAGAGACCAGTTAAATTCACCCGGTATGTACTGATACCCTTTTCCCGGGTACGCCGCTATCACGTCCGGAAGCGACATGACCCCCAGCGGCAGTAAACTGAGTTTGAAACAGACAATAAACAGCAAAAGCGAAGCATATACAAAAGTAGGTACCGAAATAAAAACCATGACAAGCGTACTGATCAGGTGATCCTGCCATTTGTTTTTCTTCAGTGCCGCAAAAATACCAAGAGCGATTCCGATGGGGACCGCCATAAGGGAAGAATAAATATTGATGAGGATCGTGGGCGGAAGCTTCTCGATAAACACACTCCACACTTCACGTCCGCGGTATTCCGGCATATTAAACCCGATACCGAAGTCGCCTTCCAGAAAAATTCTTCTTAAATACCTTCCCAGCTGTTCCACGATGGGAGTATTCACATACTGGCCGGTTACCTCGTCTAATCTCATGTATCCGCGGGATACCATCTGGGCAATGATTTTATTCGCATCTTCGCCGACGCCCACACCGCTGGTGCTCACCGGCAGAAGCTTTACCAGGACGAAGCATGTGATAAAAATAATCGTAAAAGTGACCAACATCAGGCTTATTCTTTTACAGATGTATTTGAACATATACATAAGGATCACGCAAGCCCTTGAATCAAAGGCCTCCTTTCTTCGGAAATTCGGTGTCGGGGATGGCCTCCCGGCCATTCTGCCGCACAGTAGTAAGCAGGCTGAATATGTTTAAGCGGGGGACGGTAGCTACCGTCCCCCGCTTGCACACACAATAGACGATATGGATATGTATTACTTGTAATTCAGTTCTCCGTTCTGCTTAGCAACCTCAGCGGCCCATTCCTCATCATTAAAGTTATAGGTCATATACCTTATACCGCCGTATCCCATAAAGGTGTTGTATTCATAGGTAATATATTCCACCTTATAGGACAGCAGGCTTGCTGTAAAGTTGTTGTAGAGAGGAACGGTATAATAAGCGTTCAGAACCTCTTTCTCAAGTGCAGCGATCAGCTGAAGCCTCTGCTCGTTGGGAAGGGCTGTAGCGCTGAAGTCATACTTTGCGCCGCCGGCGCCGTTCAGGCAGTGATACCAATCCATCAGGGACATGGTATCCGTCACGTCCGCACCGTTTTCACCCACGCCCTTCATGGTGAAGGTTAACATCTGGGAGCTGGTATCCCATGCTGCGGAGTACATGTAAGCGGGAGACAGATAAGCAAGCAGGAAGTATCCCGGATCCCATGCCGCTCCGTTCCAGCCGCCCATGCACACGTCATATGTGCCGGCACGGAAATCATCCGCCCATTTCTCGGCGTAATCCTTGAGTTCCACTTCGATCCTGCCTTCCAGGGGCGTGGTCTTGGCCATCTCCTGAAGGGAATTTGCTATGAAATCAACTCTCCTCTGTACTACTTCGTTGATAACGCCCGAGCCGAATGTAAGGACGACCTTGTCCGTCTCCTTGATATCGCCTGCTGCCAGAGCGTCGTTATAAGCCTGGGTCAGAAGCTTTCTCGCCTCCTCAAGATTGTAGCCGGTAATAGAATCCGCCGCCTCATCCAGACTTGCGTAATTGCTGACATCAACCGCATATACATCGCAGAGCACCTGCTTTGCCTCATCGGTATTCCTGTAAGCGCCGCCGTTCTCCACATCATAGTAATGCATGGAGTTGAAGAGGCCGAAGCCTGCAAGAGAAGATGTGGTGGTCTTTGTTGCGAAGTCGTTTCTGTCAATACCCAGAGAGATGGCCTTTCTGAAATCGGCATAACCCAGCAGCGACTTGTTGACGCCGTCAGACTCACGGGCCTTTAACTGCTCCACATTGGACTGAAGCTGCATGGAACCCACAAAATCATCGGGTGTGAAATAGGCTCTTTCACTTCCCTTGTATTCGTCCGCGATAGATACGTCGATGCCTATGGAGTCAATCTCGCCTGCCAGGAACTTCAGCCATGCCGGATTATAGTCAGCGATGGTATCCACAACCTTTCTCGTGGTCTGGTACTGTCCCTCATACTGAGGATCGCCGTATCCGAACCAGTTCTCATTCTTTACGAGGGTAAACTGCTTGCCGGCCTGGAAGCTTTCCAGCTTATAAGGACCCCAGCTTGCCGTTGTCTCCACGCTGGAATTATAATTCGTGGTCCAGAGAGTGGATCCTTCCGAAGGAGCGATCTTGCAGCTCTCATACAGATCCTTCTTGACCAGGGGCAGGGAAGCCATATTGTATGCCGCCAGATAGGAAAGGGAACCGTCCTCCTTCAAAAGGGGCAGGGACTTTGCCAGCACGATGATCAGTTCATTCTCGTTGTCCCCCACATAGATGCCCACCTCGCTGAAATCCATCTCGGCGTAGGTATAGTCATAAACCATGTAAAGAGGTACGTTCTCGGGCGGCTCATGCCCCCAGTCCTCCGTATCGATCAGCTTTGTGACAAGCTCGATGGTTTCGTCGGTAATGTCCACACGACCGTTCTCATCGGCAAGAGCCTCAAGGGACGCAAGCGCATCCGCATCAAGATAGCCTGCCACATCCATCACGCTGCCGCCGCACTGAGTGAGGGGATCCTGCAGTGCAAATTTGATCATACCGCCGCCCGGCTGCGTATATACGCCGTCGTCGCCCTTTACCAGATCTTCGACGGTATATAAACCTGAAGCGCCGTTGTCAACCCCTGCCTCCGACTGTCCCTGCATATAGTAATTTCTCGCATTGACAATAATGGTGGCACCGTTATAAAAGCTGTCTGCCCTGTAGTTCTGGAACAGCGGGTCCAACTGCTGCTGCATGGTATACACGAAATCTTCCGCTTTAATCGGTGTGCCGTCCTCCCATTTCAGGTCGTCGCGGAGGGTAATCTTGTAAGCGTATCCCTTTCCCCCCTCAGGCACTTCCCACTTTGCGTCCACCTTGTCGGAAATATCCTCCAGGGCGGTTGCCGCGCTGAACTCCATCACGAAGTCTCCCGGCACGATTTCTCCGGCTTCATCAAACTTGAAGTTGTAGTCAAAGAAGTTGCTTCCGATGAAACTCATGATCTCCGTGTCGTTGCTGTCCTTGTAGGTAAGCTGGTTCCAGTTGGATGGAGAGACTGCAACATATGTCCTAAGTGTATAGGAATCTGCGGACTCCTCAGCGCCTCCGCTGCTTTCGGAAGAAACGGACTCGGTGCCTTCGCTGCTTTCACTGCTGGTCGAAGGATCATCCTTGCTGCCGCAGGCCGCCATGGAAAGAACCATCGCCGATGCCAGCAGCAGGCTTAATGCTTTCTTTTTCATAATCTTTCTCCTCTCGATAGATTTTGCCACACATACTTTTACACTTTATTGCTGTAAACCGATAATCTTAATAAAAAGGGACAGAATAATACCCTTATCCGCTCCCTCGTGAATACTTGTATACAATGCAGTGCCGTATGTAGTTAACGTAGTATAGTATAAATTACACTTTGTAAAATGTCAAGATTTTTCTTTTGCTTTCAACCGGTAGGAAATGTGGCAATATATGCCGGTTTCCACATCGGATAGTCATATTTGTCCAATTTATAAGCTGTTTTATGCCCTGCTCCATATAAATTGCATAATTCCGTTCGTAAACTCTTCTAAAATAAAAACAAAATACGACAGAAAAACATACATTTTTTATTAAGTGTAGAGATCCTGTTTCGTTTCCTTCCGAACCCGCTCATCGCTCCAGTCCGGATGCGCCTCTATCGCTTCACAGATTCTGCTTATAAAGGCGGGATTCTCCTCCAGCATCTCCGCGATTTCATCTGCGGAGTTCCCTCTGGCGACTTTTTTCCGAACCTGATTAATTACTTTCAGATCGAGCCCTTCTTCTCTTCCTTCTTCTCTTCCTTCTTTTCTTCCTTCTTCTATTCCTTTTTCTCTTCCCTCTTTTCTACCCATCTCCACCGCTTCCTTCCGAAGCCACGCCATCACTTTCTTTTCATTATACTCTGTCAGCAGCATTTTCTTCACCTCCGCCCGAAACGGCACCAGCAAGTCTTCCATGATACCATGATTGATACAGTAAACGGCTGCCTCTTCGACAGCTTCCTCCGGGGAACTGCCCAGCAGACGGAATTCCTTCATCTTTCCCACAAAGCAGGAATACTCCTCCAGCCGCCGGCAGCCCGCCATCAACTCTCTGTTGCGCCCGTGATTGATGTTCACCACGCGGACCGTGAGCTCCAGGCAGGATTTCTCCACCGCTCCCTGTCCGTCCGCAAAGGCATCCGTCAGCCGCAAAATCTTCTCATCCTCCATCTCCTCGTCCCCATTATAAAACACTACGCAGCAGGGCGCCGGGAGTCTGATCAGCGTGCTCCCGTAAATCTGCTGGCTTCTGAGCCCAATATAGGATTCGAATTCCGCAGCAATATAGAGCAGGAAACGCAGAGGAAGGTTGGGACAGACGGTACTCTGATGCTCATAGAGATTCAGTGTTCCCATCAGAATAAACGCCACGTCATTCTTCATGGACATGTACAGCACATTGTCCAGGGTGACAATCTGCAGGGCGTCCTCATCCTGATAATCCGTGCCGTTCAACACATTGTAAAGCTGAAGCAGGGCTTTTCTGTCCTGTCCGAAAATATAGCAGAAAAGCCTGTCTTTCACCTTTCGATTGCCGGGAAAATACCGCAGAAAGCGCCGTGAAGTCCGCCGTCTCTTTGAAATAAACCGCATCTTTGAAGCCATAGGTAACCTCTCTTTCCTGAAACCGGCAGAAAGGTCCTTTCTCTCAGATGCCTTGTCAGACCGTCCTGCCATAGTGAGTGAAAATATCGGCAGAAACTGCCTGAATGTGCGATATGCACTTTTCACAGATTTAAGTTGATAAACAAAGTTTATCTTTTTTCGGATGATTTGTCAAGCCTGAATCGATAACAAATCCACAACTCCACGATAAATCCATGTGATAAATTCATATGGCTATGTCTGCAAATTCATATGAAGAAAATCATTCAGTTTATTTCCGGCGGCCCGCTTTTGGGCCTCGAAGCTGTGGGCATAAATATTCATTGTGGTGGAGCAGTTCGCGTGCCCCAGATATTTTGAGATATCGACAATGCTCACATCCAGATGGTTCAGCAGGGTCGCGCAGGAGTGCCGCAGGCCGTGGAGCGGAATGACAGGCAGAAGCTCCAGTCCCGCCTTCCTCGCTTCCTCCGGGTGCTCCGCCACCCATCCGTTGTATCTCCTGAGATGTTTTACAAAATGCTGGTATACGGCGGAGTGCCCCATAAGTCCTCCGTCCCTGCGAATAAAGAGATTATCCCTGCCCTGCCATCTGTCGCCCATGCGCTCTTTCAACAGATCGTATTCCCTCCGATACTCCTCCAGCAGGGGAAGAATACTGTCCGGGAACGGGGTCCTGCGCACGGATGCTTCATTCTTCGGCTCCTTGTAGTCGAATCCCGCCTCCGTTTTCCCGATGGACTTGGTGATGGAAATCTCCTGTCTCTCAAAGTCGATATCCTCCCATTTCAGGGCCAGGACCTCCCCCTTCCGGAAACCGCAGAAAATGGACAGCATATAAAAGATACGGTACTGCGTCGGCAGCCCGTCCAGGGATTTCAGGAATGTCAGGGCCTGCGCCGGAGTAAAATACCGAAGCTCCCGCTTTTCCTGTTTTCCTTTGGGCTTTATGGCCCCCTGGCAGGGATTGCTCTCTATCAGGCTCCACCGCCTGGCCGTGGAGAAAATGCAGTTCAGCACATTGGCATATCTTTTGATGGTCCCGGCGGAATACTCGTCCGCCAGCGTCCTGTAGAACGCCTCCACATCCGCTGTCCTGACATTTGCGATCCTGTATGCTTTAAAATAAGGAAGAATTCCTTTTCTCAGCAGCTGTTCATATCCCACATAAGTTCCGTAGGTCAGATTATTCCTGACATTTTCCAGCCACTGGCGGGCAAACTCTTCAAAGGAGAGTTTCCTGCAGTCCGTAACAGATCCATACTTTAATTTGTCCTCCATATCCATGGCGTATTTCAGGGCTTCCCGCTCCTGCTGCCGGGGTGTGGCAGATTGATTGACTGAGTAAGTAAGATTTTTTACCAGCTTATTTCCCTGACCGTCGTACCCCAGACATATGACGATCCGGTATACCACCCTTCCGTTCTTGTGCGTAACTCTTTTCAACGATGCCATTTTTATACCTCCTGTTGTAAGCTCCGCAACTCCCCTCCCGGGTTGTCGCTATCCTCTGCTGTGGTGATACGCCGGGCCGCCGGAACGAACCAGTCTGTCCAGGGCAGAACCGGAACCGGCGGCCTTTTGCCTCCCAACATCAATTATATATGACCAGGACAGTATGGAAAAGGTATTACATTTCTCCTTTTATGGCCATGAACGCGGCGGACGTGGCTTTCGCTGCAGGTAAAGTGTAATTTATACTAAACTACGTTAACTACACACGGCACTGTATTGTATACAAGTATTCAATGGGGTAGATGGCACAATATTCTATCTTTTTTGTTAGCTTGGAAGTTTAAAGCGATACAGCGCGAAAGTATGCAGGAAAAATACAGATTAGGAGGATATTTATGAGAAAGAAAAAATTCTTATCACTGCTGTTGGCTGTGACAATGACCATGTCTTTGGCAGCCTGCGGCAACGGTTCGGAAGACACTTCCGGCAGCGGCTCGGACAGCAGCAGCCAGGACACTCAAGATAGCCAGGACAGTCAGGACAGCCAGACTCCTGTGGAAGAGGACGCTACATATACGTTTAATACCTCTACCAGTGTCATGCCTGCCGGCTGGAATCCACACACTTACCAGACTGAAGACGATTCCGTGTACTTTGACTATACCACCGACAGTCTGTACCGGCTGTTCTTCAACGATGAGATCCACCCGCTGGAGGGCCGCGAGCCCTTCGACGGCTATGTGATCGTCCCTTCCATGGCGGCTGATTTCCCTGTGGATGTCACCGAGGAGGTCAAGGCTTCTCATCCGCAGTTCAACATCCCTGAGAGCGCTACCTCCGGTTATGCATGGAAAGTCAAGCTCCGCGATGGCTTAAAGTGGGACGATGGCACCCCCATCACCGCCCAGGATTTCGTGGACTCCCTGGAGCGCTGCCTGCGCCCCGAGCTGCTTAACTACCGCTCCAGCGACTATAACCGCGGCACCTACGCTGTTGTCAACGCCGAGAACTATGCCCTGTCCGGCAATCCCGTGTTCCAGAGCTTCGCAGAAGCCGGCACCACCTATGCTGACTTCATTGCGAACGGCGGTACCGATGACCAGGTGGCCGTGGACATGAACGGCTTCTGGGGCATTACCGGGTCCGACAGCCGGTTCAACTGGGGCTATATCACCGACGACACCATGGTGCGTGACCCCGCTGTGGCGGAGGGCGAGGAGGAGGACTATGTCTCCGCCAAATACCTGTGGGACAGCTACCTTGGACCCGATGGCAGCTACGCCGGCACCGGCTATGATCTCCAGTACACCGGCACCATCATCTACCCCTATGAAGCGGGCTATGACTTTGATAATGTGGGCCTCTTCGTCAGCGGCGACAATGAGCTGACATTTGTCTATGCGAACGCTCTGGAAGGCTTCTACCTGATGACCTACGGCATGAGCACTCAGTACCTGGTCAAGAGTGACCTGTACGATGCCAACCTGAAGGAAACCGAGAGCGCCTCCGGCTCCGTCTGGTCCAGCACCTACGGCACCGGCATGGATAATTCCGTTTCCTACGGCCCCTATAAGATGAGCGAGTTCCAGGCAGATAAGCTCATGCACTTCACCAGGAATGAGAACTGGTGGGGCTGGGACAGCGATGTCTACACCTATGTGGATCCCGAAGACGGCAATACCTACCATATGTACCAGACCACTGACGTGGACATCCAGTACGTCAAGGAATCCGCCACCCGTAAGCAGATGTTCCTGGCCGGCCAGCTCATGACCTACGGCCTGCAGTCCGAGGACTTTGACCAGTACCGCACCTCCGATTACTACTATGCCACGCCTGCGGAGACCATCTACTTCCTGCTCTTCAACGGCTATGACAAGGTAATCAAGGAGCGCGAGAACGCCGCCGACTTCGACAAGAATACCACGGACCTGGAGATGCAGATGCTGGAAAGCTTCCGCCAGGCATGTGCCGTGGCCATCGACCGCGAGAACTTCGCAGCCACCGTATCTCCCTCGCGTCAAGGCGGCTACGCCTTTGTCGGCAGCACCTATATCTACGATCCCGAGACCTGCGCTTACTACCGTGACACACCTCAGGCAAAGCAGGCTCTGGTGGACTTCTACTCCATCGATCTGGACGACTATGATGGCGACCTGGATAAGGCCGTAGCCGCCATCACCGGCTATGACCCTGAGACTGCCAAAGCGAAATTCCAGGAGGCATATGAAGAGGGCATCGAGAAAGGCTACATCACCGACGCCGACGGCGACGGCAAATCCGACCAGACCATCACCATGGTCTACGCCATGAGCGACGAGGTGAACGACTTCCTCCGCAAGACCCTGGAGTACCTGAACACTTCTCTGAACAAGGCGGCCGAGGGCACCGGTCTTGAGGGCAAGATCCTGCTCACCCCCTCCGCCCCCGTTGGCAACAAGTGGTCTGACAATCTTCGCAACGGCGTGATGGACACCCAGATGGCTGGCTGGTCCGGCTCCACCCTGGATCCTTTCGGCATGGCCGACACCTGGACCGACAAAGACAAAGCTTACTGGTGCAACTGGTTCGATGCCAGCCAGTACGACCTGACCATCAGCCTGGACGGCGAGGATATCACCATGAATGTCCGCGACTGGGCTCTCTGCCTCAACGGTGAGATGAAGACCGCCCAGAACGGCAATGAATATAACTTCGGCTATGGTCAGACCAGCGTGGAAAATCGTCTGGAAATCCTGGCCGCAATCGAAAAGTTCATGCTCACCGCCTACAACTGCGTGCCCATCATGCAGAACGGCTCCGGTTCCCTGCTGAGCCAGCAGGTCTACTACGTTGTGGAGGAGTACAACCCCATGATGAGCCGCGGCGGCATCCAGTACATGAAGTATAACTACAACGATGCCGAGTGGGCCGAGTACGTTACTTCTCAGGGTGGCACCCTTCAGTATTGATTTCGAGCCTGCGCTCAAATTTTTGGTAAATGACAACTAATAGGCAGGGGGGCGGCTTTTCGCCCCTCCTGCTGTTATATCTGCTGGTTCCCGTATATGCCCCTCAGCCCGGCTGCGGGGCATATACGGGAACCAATATAAGAAGAAACGGAGGATCTTTGAATGGTCAAATATATTCTCCAGAGAATACTGTATATGATCATGGTGTTTTTTATCATCACCCTGATGTGCTTCGTTCTTGTCCGCATGCTCCCTCTGCCGGTGCTTCCGCCGGAGGATCCGCATACCACCGTGGTGCTCATGCGGCGGGAGGCTCTGGGCTACAACGAGCCGTATCTGATGCAGTTCTGGCTGTTTTTGAAGAATATCTTTACCAATTGGGACTGGGGCCTCAGCGAGAAGCTGTACTTCGGCCAAAACGTGTGGGACATTTTTGTGGGCAAGCTGCCCGCCTCCATGATCGTCAACCTGTATTCCATCATCGGATCCATTCCGATCGGAATCGGTCTGGGCATTTTTGCGGCCCTGAAGAAGAACACCTGGATCGACTACATCATCTCCACCCTGACCATGGTGGTCATTTCGGTGCCCAGCTTTGTCTACGCCTTTTTAATCCAGTATATTTTCTGCTTTAAGCTTCAGTGGTTCCCTTTCCTCATGGCAGGCGGCACCAACTACTTTACATGGAAGATGTTCCGTTCCCTGATCCCGCCGGTGATGGCTCTCTCCTTCGGCACCATCGCGGGCTTCGCCCGCACTACCCGCGCCGAACTGACCGAGGTACTGACCAGCGAGTTCATGCTCCTGGCCCGCACCAAGGGTCTGACCCGCGCGCAGGCCACGGTGCGCCACGCCCTGCGCAACTGCTTTGTGGTCATTGTCCCCGCCGTGTTCGGTGCGTTCATCGGTATCCTGGGCGGCTCCCTCATCATCGAGGGCATCTTCGCCATCCCCGGCGTGGGCGGCCTGACCCTGAACGCCATCAACGGCCTGGACTACAACATCTTCATGCTGTCTACCTGCTTCTACACCGCCATCGGCCTGGCGGCCAGTCTCGTGGTGGACGTCAGCTACGGCTTTATCGACCCGCGCATTCGCATGGGATCCAAAAAGTAAGGAGGGAGTAAACGATGACTGATATGATGAATGAACGGATTCCTGCCGAGAAGTTTGCTTTCGTGCAGGAAAATGAGAGACTGCACGACAAGGAGCTTC
>CAJUSI010000059.1 GCA_910589035.1 uncultured Acetatifactor sp.
CCAAGGGTTTGCCTACAGCTTCCTTCAGATTCCACCTCACGATGGACACCCTTGCTGTTCAGCTATACACTTCCTCGTTGCCCAGGCGTGTTCGGGACTTTCACCCGTTAGAGCGCGCCCATGGCGCGCAAACCAAAAAAGCCCCCTGCAATCTAAAATTGCAAGGGACGTTTCTTCTCCACAGGACTCCACGAAACGCGGTTCCACCCTTATTGCAGCTCTCAGAAGAGCAGCTGCCACTCATTTCGCTGATAACGGAAGCTTCCGGGCTGTATTAAAGCCGCTCCGAGACGGTCTTCGCCATGCTTCCCGCCAAACCGCTTGCAGCGCCGGACTCCCGGGCGGTTCTCTCTGAGGACGCTTCACATGCTACTCTTCTCTTCATCGCTTTCCCTAATCATAATCCATTCCCGTAAAAAAGTAAAGTGTTTTTTGACACATACGGCATTTATCTGCCTTCGATGGCATCCGCAATATAGTTTTCCACTTCGTTCCGGTCAATATCCAGCGCCACAGCCAGCTCGCCGTAGAGATTGTCCTCCGCAATATGGAAATATTTGGCGTCCACCGCCGTCACCTTTCTGCCGGCCTGAATGCGCTTCTGCTTTCTCTGACGGATGGTTTTGATAATCTTCACCAGCTCCTGACAGTCATTGGTCCTGATGCATTCCCGGTACGTCTGTTCCGTCAGCTTGTCATTGGAGATCACCAGCAGCGGAATATCCGGAATGGCTGCTATGAGTCTCTGTGCTTCCTCCCGTTCCAGTACCTTGCGCATGGATTCTCCGGCCGAATCCACAGGCACATAGACGGTGCTTCCGTTCATATACAAGGGCTTCAGAATATAGTACATTCTCTCCTTATCCACCCCGGAGATACTCAGGGTCGTAATATTTTCTACCGAACAGACTCCCTTGTTTCCACATATTACATAATCTCCGACTTTGAACACACAAACCTCCTTTTCCGCTTACTTACCGCCAGCTTATTCCCACTATAGATATTGTTATAACCTGATTTTAACAGATTTAAACAGAAAATGTTAGTAAATTTTATAGTTTTGAATAAATTTTGTGAAAAATGTCCATGAAAAAGAGGGATTCCTTTGTGCAGGAATCCCCCTCGCCGTAAAACACTGTGCCGTTTAAGTCACAATTCATTTTCAATCGATAACCTTTATGCTCTCGATGACAGGCTGATAAGAGCTTTCCACCAGGCCCATTTCGTCGATAAAAGCATCCGCAGGGATGGCTCCGATGATAGCGTCTACAATCTCCATGCCCTCCGTCACATAACCGAAGCAGGCATACTGCCCGTCCAGAGCGGTGCTGTCCTTGTGAACGATAAAGAACTGGGAACTGGCGCTGTTGTAGCTGCTTGAGCGCGCCATAGAAATAGCCCCCCTGGTATGGGACAGATTATTCTCCGTTCCGTTTAAGGCAAATTCGCCCCTGATATTCTCGCTGGAGCCGCCGCTTCCGTCCCCGTTAGGATCCCCGCCCTGAATCACGAAGCCAGGTGCGATACGATGGAAGGTAAGCCCGTCGTAAAAGCCCTCCTCTGCCAGCTTCAGGAAATTCTCCACCGTGATAGGAGCCACGTCCCCGTCCAGCTCCACGGCAATGGTTCCGTAGTCCTTTACGGTAATCTCCACATGGTGCTTGCCGCCGGACTCTTCTTTCTCCTCGCCGCATGCTGCCAGCATCAGTACCATTGCCGCCAGCATCAGTAAACAGCCAAATCTCTTTTTCATTTTCTCTCCCATTTCTGCGCGGCCCTTTGTATCTTCCAGACCTGCGGCGCCGCGCGGGCGCAGACCTGTACATAAAAAACCATCATAGATGGCACACCACCTATGATGGCACGACAAGAACATTTGTAATTATATCGTAAAATCGAAACGTTGTCCAGTGGAATTCAAAGGTTCTTCCTTAATTTTATCCCAGTCCACCCGCTCTATTTTCTCCGCCAGCTCCTTCACGGAAGACGCGAATACGGTGGTGCGCCTGCCGGAGGTCCTTCCCGCGGGCATATGTCTGTCCGCTTCCGCCTTCTTTTCTTCCTGCTTATCCTGGCGATGCTTTTCAATGCGCTCCCTCTGCTTCTCGCTGCTTTTCTCCAGCTCCGCGAAGAAAGAAACCTCGCCGCCATCCCTGATTGCCACACCCAGACGATTCACGTCGTCCGCCTTGTCGCCCAGCTGCGCCTTCATATCGTCCAGCTTGGAAACGGCGTCATCCAGAAGCTTCAGATTCTTATTCCTGTAGTCCTCATCCGCCGCCATTTTCTCCAGCTCATCCGTGGACAGCAGCGCGCTGTACTTGCTTGTACCCCTGGACAGCAGGGAGGCCGCTTCCTCATCCGTCTCGTAATCCGCCACGATGAAATCCATATTTCCGTAAGTATTGTGGAGCTCCTTGAGCAGCTTCTGCGCCGCTTTGCTTAATTCCGGGGATTTCCGCTCCCCCCCGGCTTCCTTCGTCTTCCCTGCGCTTCCCGTCCTGGCACTGCCCGCATCCTTTTTCGTCTGTGCAGTCCTGTCATAGAAGCTCTTGTCGTAGTAACTTCCGATTTTTTCCATTTTCCGCCCTCCATAGCTTATTCCGGCCTGATCCGGGGCATCCTTCAAATTCTTTTGCCCCTCCTCCGGATCGTCCGGAGCATTCATCCAATCCTTTTACGGCATCCTCCGGACCCGTCCCCGTGTCATCATGAGCCCAGGCCTTCTTCTATGAATTATTTCGGCAGAAAATGGGAAAACTTTAGCCGTATCTTCATCCAAAAGTCTTTTTCAGCGCTCTTTCCGTGGGAATGATGGGCAGAATCCGAACTATAGTCTCCACCCCGCAGAGAATCCCTCCCCAGAGGGATACCGTGCCGCTTTCCTTTCCCATACAGAGAAGCATGGCGGCCACGGACAGAACCAGCATTACCGCTCCCACCCGAAGCCAGAGCCTGCCTATGTATTGATGAGCGAAATCCCATGCTTCCTGGCTTGCCATGGACCTGGAGGTGCGGTAGCCGTATACGCCGTTGATATCCCGCGGCGGCTTGTGTGTGAAAATCCATCCAAACAAAATCATTATACCGGGTATCATCATATTCATGCACAACATAAAAATCCAGAATCCCATATATTATCCTCCTGAATAAAATTGATTCCTACACCGTTTGCTGCTCTGCCCGGATCTATGTCCGGCAATGCGTCTCTTCCATATGCCCTTAATCGGGAGGTCATTGCCGGAAAGCGCGGATCAGAGCCTGTATTTTTCAAAGGCCTTTTCCGCATCCAGATGTACATCCTTTAAAAAGAGGATCAGCCAGGTCCCCCATGCCGCCGCGGCTCCGTAACCCGATATCCACAGGGAAACCAGCGCTCCCGCCAGCATGAGGAAGCCCCAGCGCAGGAAATCCTTCCCTGTGTCCGCCGCCATCCGCTTCCTGTCGTATCCGGCTCTCTCCTCCTCCGGCAGGCAGTGAAAGCCGCTGAGCCAGTTGGCCGCCCTCTCCTTTCCCAGGGCGAAGAGCAGTGCCATCAGGAAAAAGAACACTGCCATTATCATACATGCATAGAATCCCATCATTTCGCCTCATCCCCTTCCTGTAAACGGCCGGGCAATCGCCGCTGCCCCGCAGAATTATCCTGATACCATACCGGAATTTGTCTGCCGGTCCAACTCTTTTTGGATTTTTTACCCGGTATATCAATGACAAAATACCATTGCCGACGCACTGGCCGGCACGGCGGATCGGCATCCTGCAGATCAGGCGCTGAGCCTGGCATACAGGCATCTGATCATTTTATTTTATATAAAATCCGTACAGCAGCATCTCCTCATTAAAGCTCAGGGTGTAGGTGACGCTAACATTTTCATAGGAAGCGTTCACCTGTACCAGCGCATAATGTTCGCCTTTCTGCACCAGCTCCCCCAGCTGGGCGCGGCCGATATTGATCAGTTCTCCCCAGTCGTCTCCGATATAGCTTCTGATCTCCTCAAAGGAGGTTCCCGCAATGGCCTCCCGCACCTCATCGGTCATCAGGGCGTCCAGCTCTTCGTACTCCCCCTGGCTGAACAGGCGGATGATCTCATGGGACCTGTCTTCCACCCCTGCCGTGTCGAAGACCCTGCTCCTGTTGATATCCCTTCCTTTGGGAAGCAGCCAGTAGAGGTATCCGGCTCCGATGCCCAGCACTATAACCACCGCCGCCAGAATCAGCGCAAGCTTCCTGCCCCTGCCCTTCTTTTTCTCGTCTGCATCCATGTTCTCGTTGAACTCTGCAGCCAGCGCCTGAGGTTCCCCCATCTCCTTCAGGATCTCCGAAAGCTCCCTCCCTTCTCCCAGCGCAATTCCTATATGGGAGTCCAGCTGCCGCACTATTTCCCGTTTTTTTGCCGGAGCGCATTGCAAATGGCCGGCAACCTTCTTCAAATATTCCCGCCTCGTCATATTTTGTTACCTCGTTTCGGCTTTTGCTCTGATTCCTGCCCTATTTCTTTTCGTATTTTCCCTGTATTCCGATGATATAAACTGCCATACAGGCTATGGTCTCCAGCATGATGCCTGCAACCGAAAGCATGAGCAGCAAAGCGTTTCCGGTCAGAAGAGGCGTCCCCAGAAGGAAGAATATGATGCCGTATACCATAAACAGCTTGCCCACCGCCCGGTTATACGCCTTTACATCCCTCATGGGAGGAGTCTTGGCATTGGCCCAGAATCCCACCTCCGCCTGTCTGTCCGTCCGGAAATCATAGATTCCCAGTCCGACGAAGAAACATGCCACCATTGTCCAGCCTGCAAATCCCAGTATACTGCCCGTAATCATATACATCCCTCCTTATTTTCAAACAGATCTTCCGCATCCTTATCCTCCTTTGCCGGAGTTCCTCGCAGAATTTCGTTCACATTTCCCGAAAAATCTCTCCAGAGCGCCTTTAGAAGCGTCAGAGTCTCCCTCCCCTCCTCCGCCAGACTGTAATACTTTTTGGAGACCTCTTTTCCTTTCGGCTCGCTCCATCTGCTCACCACCAGTCCGTCATCCTCCATGCGGTAGAGGATGGGATAGAGGGTTCCCTCTTTCAGAAGAAACATTCCGCCGCTCTTCTCCTTCAGCTCGCAGATCAGCTGGTAGCCGTATTTTTCCTTCTCCTGGAGCAGCTGCAGCACCAGCATTTCCAGAACTCCCTTTTTCATCTGCTGCTCATATTTTGGCTTCAATCCACCACCGTCCTTTTACCGCCGTTCTTCATCCATACTGCCAATCCATGCTTTGAGTCCCTGAGAAACACAGAGCTCTCTGTCCATTTCATTTTTTCAATACATATTTAGTATTGCTAAGTATATATTATTACCATAGCAGCCATTTGTCAAGAGCCCTTTAATTCTTTTCAGACTTTGTTAAATAATTGGAATGACACTTTTCAGTCCGGAAAGAACCAGCCATTGACGTATCTTCCATTTAAATGGGATCTGCCCCATGGACGCAGAAAAGCAGGCATTGTATGAAGTTTATAAAAAGGATGAATAAAACAATATGTAAAAAGGGCATTTCTCCCCTCCCAAAGTATTGCATTTTACGAAAATTGCGAGTAAAATAGCATCTGATATCGTCAGATAAATTTTTAATCTGACAATATATCTAAAAAAGAAGTAAAGAAGTGAGGTACATCATGAAAAACAACAAATGGATTCGCGCCGCAATTCCGGCGCTGCTGCTTCACTGCAGCATAGGTACTGTCTACTGCTGGTCCATCTTCAGCGAGGAAATCGCCAACTACATCGGTTTCTCCAAGGGTGCAACCGAATGGGCCTTCAGTTTCGCAATCTTTTTCCTGGGCATGTCGGCTGCATTCCTGGGCAATGTGGTGGAGAAGGACATTCATAAATCCTCCCTCATCGCCGCTATCTGTTTTGCCTGCGGTATGGCCGGCACCGGATTCTTCATCTATTACGGCGGACAGCATCCGAAAAGCGCGCTGGCGCTGATAGGCATCTATGTATGCTACGGTTTCATCATGGGCATAGGTCTGGGCACCGGGTACCTGTCTCCCGTGAAAACCCTGATGCTCTGGTTTCAGGACAAAAAAGGCCTGGCCACCGGTCTGGCGGTTGCCGGCTTCGGCGCGGCCAAGGCGATCGCCAGCCCTATCATGCAGGCCATGCTGGATAACCTGGGGGACGGAGGCATCTACAAAATGTTCTTTATCCTGGCCGTGGTATATTTCGTGATGATGTTCGTGGGACATCTGCTCCTGAAGAAGCCGGACAGCTGGCATGAACCTCAGAAAGCGGAAAAGGGACAGAATATGTTTGCAGTGATCAAATCCAGACCCGTTACCAATTATATCGGCATCTGGCTTATGTTCTATCTCAACATAACCTGCGGCCTGGCTCTGATTTCCCAGGAGAAAATGATCGTAAAATGCATCGGTCTGGTAGGTGTGGTAGGCATTATTTCCACCATTTCCGCCATTTTCAACGCAGGAGGACGTCTTGGATTTTCCGCCTGGGCGGACAAGATGAAGGACAGAAATACCATTTATAAGCTGATCTTCATTCTTTCCATCGCATTTACGGGCATCGTTCTCCTCACCAGCGGCATCAAAAACGGCGAAGGAAATCTTCCTCTGATCATCCTGGTGCTGGCACTGATCTTTGTGGTAAACGCAGGCTACGGCGGAGGCTTTTCCAATGTACCCACCCTGCTCTCCGATCACTACGGCATGGGCAATATCAGCGCCATCCATGGTCTGACCCTTTCCGCATGGGCCATCGCGGGCCTTACCGGCAACCAGATGGCCAGCTGGATTGTATCCCATTTCGGCGAGGAGAAGGAAATCGCCCATCTGCTGGAGGACGGAACCACGGAGATTATCAAAGTAAATCCCGTGGGATATCAGAGCGTGCTGTATGTCACCATTGTGCTGTATATCATTGCCCTCCTGATCAGCCTGTTTATGGTGCGTCCCATGAAGGATAAAGATAAGGCGAAGGCCTGAGAAAGCTTCGCCGCTATGGAACATAGAACTCCCACAGGAATCTATGGTATTCAAAATGCCATTTGCCTGTGGGATATTTTTATGTATTTCGTCACGCGAATTTTCTTCTGTCTCCGGTCTTACTCCCGCTCCCGGCCCTTCGGCGAATATTTCCGGAATCCAACTCCTCATCCATAGAAAGAACAGTAAAAGCAGTTGGAGTTGCCTGATTTTTCTTAAAAACAGCAATGAAAAGCAATGAAATTTTGCGGAATGCAAGTTCACTTCTTGTAATTTTCCAGATGCCTGTGTATAATAAAAATGAGAGAAGGCGGTGTAAAAAAGTCTGTCCTACGATTCTGAAAATAACGGTTTATACTGACGCGCCAGGTTCTTATCGATAATATAACCTGCTTTTTTAACGGAGGCCTATCATTGAACAGTAAAGTGAAATTGCCTATCGGCGTTGTTTCGGCAAGTCCCTTAACATGAATATGCTTAAATATTTCTTCGAATACGGCTGCGATGCCGGCCTATTTGACGGCCTTGCCATACAAAAAGAACAGGGTCTGTGCGATGTGTACATGGGAAAATATCCCGTCATCTCCATCAGCTTGAAAGATGTCAGCGCCAGAACCTTTGACGGCGCCTATTCCATGCTGCGGTCTATCATAGGAAACGAAGCCATGCGCTTTCCTTTCCTGAAACAAAGCAGCCAGCTTACCGAAGAAGAAAAAGGACTGTACGAACAGCTGGTAGCCATAGATACCAGCGGGAAGTCGCTGTTTTTAATGTCAGAGGATGCACTGACGAACAGCCTGTTCACTTTATCTAAATTATTACACAAACATTATGGCCAAAAAGCTATACTCCTGATTGATGAATATGATGTCCCTCTGGACAAGGCGCAGCACTCCGGTTATTACGATGAAATGGCGGGGCTGATCCGCAATCTTTTCAGCCGTGTACTGAAGAGCAACGGCAGCCTCCATCTTGCGGTGCTGACCGGATGCCTTAGAATTGCAATGTCTTCCGCAGGAAGACATTTGGAGAGTATTTTTACGGGACTCAACAACCTCCGTGTGCTGTCTATCGCTGATGTGGAATATGATGAATACTTCGGCTTTACCGATGCTGAGGTCCGGGACATGCTGCACTATTACTCACTGGATGAAAAATATGAACTGATCAAGACCTGGTACGATGGATACCGCTTTGGCAATACGGATGTCTACTGTCCCTGGGATGTGATCAATTACTGCGCAAAGCTTCGCGCCGACCCTGACGCTGCCCCCAGGCCTTTCTGGGTGAACACCAGCGGAAACGACATCATCCGCACTTTCCTGCGCAAGGCAGGACCTGCTGCCAGACGGGAGCTGGAATGCCTGATAAACGGCGGCGCGGTCAGCAAGAAAATCCGCCAGGAACTTACCTATCGGGACATCTATCAGGATATGGATAACCTCTGGAGCGTCCTGTTTACTACAGGATACCTGACCCAGTGCGGCAGCAATGATGGCAGAACCTTTCAGCTGGTAATCCCGAACCTTGAGATACGTGAAATCTTCACGGAACAGATTTATGAATGGTTTCAGGAAGAAGCCCGTAAAGACACTCCGCAGCTTGACGTTTTCTGCGCTGCATTCCCTGTGGGGGATGCAGAGACGATTGAAACTCTTTTCACCGCTTATCTGAAGAAGACCATCAGCATCCGTGATACCTGTGTCCGTAAGGAAAAAAAGGAGAATTTCTATCATGGCATACTTCTGGGGCTTTTAAGCCATCGGGAGGACTGGATTATCAGTTCCAATGCCGAGTCTGGAGCAGGCTACAGTGATATTCTGATAGAAATCGAAGACAGCAATATAGGGATTGTAATCGAGTTAAAGTATCCTGACAACGGAAACCTGGAAACAGGATGCCTGGATGCCTTGGCTCAGATTGAGGAAAAGGAGTATGCGGAACGTCTTCTGCAAAATGGGATGCAAACTGTCATCAAATACGGCATCGCCTGTTATAAAAAGACCTGTAAGGTGATTTCCACGGATTCGTAATAAGAACAAAGGGCTGTCTCTACTCACATTGAAACCCGCAGGCGCCCTGCCGGCACGGCAACCCCCAAGCCATGACTGCTCTTCAGTGCTATACGAAGCTGTGCACAGAAAAGGAGCTGCGCACTAATTACTTAGTATGGCAGCCCTTTTCTTATCTTATGTTTATAAGTTTTGTAAATCCATCCGCTATGCCTCCCGCCAGATTTCCCCCGCATGCTTCATCCACTGATCTGCGATCATCTGGTGCCCGCATACGGTGGGGTGCACCCCGTCCCAGATCCAGTATTCCGCTTCCCTTTTCTCCAGCAGCCGGAAAAACATCTCCTGAAGAGGGACAAAGACGGCACCGTTGCGCTCCGCCAAAGTTTTGGTGATTTTCTGCAGAGGCGTAACCTCCCTCTTCCAGTCCTCGTAATCCGCCTTCCTGATACCGGAGGGCAAGGTAAAGGGCTCGCAGAGCACCAGCTTTATCCGGGGATTTTGTTCCCTGGCCTCGTCCAGCAGGAGCTGATATATCTTCTCAAATCTCTCGGGAGAAGAACCCGTGCCGTCCTTCAGATTAAAGCCGCAGTCGTTGATTCCCACCATAATGCTGAGCACATCCGGCTTCATGCAGAGACAGTCCTCCATCCACCTGCCGTACAGATCCGAGATTCTGTTGCCGGACAGGCCCCGGTTATAAAACTGCAGATGCTCCTCCGGGTATTTTGTTCCCAGAGCGGAATTGATGAGGAAGGCATAGCCATGCCCCATCTGGTGATTCAAATCCCACTCATTCTCCTTTCCCCGCATCCGTCCTCCGTCCGTTATGGAGTCCCCCTGAAATAAAATAATTTTTCCGTCTTTTTCCATGATGTTTTTCTTCCTTCTTTGTTTTTTCTCTTTCCGGTCTTTTTGATAATATCACTCTATAGTCATGTCCGACTGCCTTAAAGAACGCAGAAAGCCCTCTCTCCGCCTTCCGTGCATTTTACGCCCCATTTTTCTTCGAAACAAACATGGCCCATGAAAAAATCCATTCAGGAACTCAGAGCCGGGAAAGGCGCCGCCCTAGAACCGGATCACGGACTTGATCACGTCATCCTTATGGTTCAGGCTGTATTCAATGGCTTCGATGCAGTCCTTGAAATCATACACATGGGAGACAATTTTCTTCAGGGGGATCAAACCGCCGGCCACGGCCTGGATTGCCTTGGGGTAGAGGTTTCTGTAACGGTATACCGAATAAATGGTTCCCTCCATGGCGTTCAACGTGGCAATGTCCAGCTCCAGCACCGGTTCCGGGGAAACGCCCACCAGGGTCACCTTCCCCGCCCGCTTGATCAGGCGGCAGGTCTGCAGGGTGGTGACACGGTTTCCGGCGCATTCATACACCTGGTCCACGCCGCCGTCCGGCAGGCTCCTTATGAACTCCTCAATATTCTCCCCCTTTGCCGCATTAAAGGTGCGTAGCGCCCCCACTTCCATGGCCTTGCCCAGTCTCTTCTCCAGCACGTCCGACACGTAGATCTCAGTGATACCCCTGGCTCTCAGGGACATGACCATGCAAAGGCCGATACAGCCGCTTCCCAGCACCACCGCCGACTCTCCGATTCTGGCGTTGGACAGCTCCGCCGCATGCATGGCCACGCAGAGGGGCTCCATCAGGCCGCCCTCCATGGTGCTCACATGGTCCGGAAGCTTGAAGCACATATTTGCATTATGTACGCAATATTCCGAGAATACGCCCTCCTTCTCCCCGGGTATTGCCATGAATCTCACATGCTTGCACAGATTGTAATGCCCCTCCAGGCATTCCTTACACTGGCCGCACCCCACGCCGGGCTCCAGGGCCACGCGGTCTCCCACCTTGAGACCTTCCACGCCCTCTCCCAGAGCGGTGACCACGCCTCCCGGCTCATGTCCCAGGGCCAGGGGACCGTTCAGCTCCCAGTTGGCCAGCCGGCCTTCCTGGTAGAAATGCAGATCCGAACCGCACACGCCCACATACTCCAGCTTAATCTGCACCTCTCCCTTCCCGGGCTGCGGAATCTCCCGCTCCACCCACTCTAACTGCTGCTTTCCCACCAGTACACATACCTTCATTTTTCCTTCCACTGTTTTTCCTCCTGGTTTTTAAAATCCCTTTTCGGAATTCATCTACTTTTTCAGGTTATCCTCTTGACTCCTCCACAATAACCGGCCTCTCCATCAGCCCATAGGGAACCACCTGGTACCGCTCGGTGTAATCCGCCTCCTTCGGCTGAAAGCATGCCGCGTTAGTGTTCTTCGGATGAAGCTCCCTGTAATGCAGGGGCCCCAGCATATTCCTCGGGCTGCCCATGATCTCTATCCGGAGGATATTGTCGCCTTCTTTCAGCGCATCCGTCATATCCAGAGTTTCCCCCAGGCTCCAGGGAATCTCATAGACTCTCTCCCTCACCGTAACCGCGGCGCAGACTCCCGCATACTCTCCCAGCTTCAGCGCCGCTGCGCACTTCCCGTCCCAATGATACTGATACTCATAGGCCACTGTTCCGCAGTAATGAAAAAGTCCCTGGGCAGTCCAGTCTCCCGGACGCAGCCGAGCCGGCATTTCACAGAGGACACGTTCCGTGTCCACCCCGAATTCTCCCAGAAGATAACAATTTTCCAGCTCCATCTCGTTGCAATACGCACAGGAGAGCACCAGATGATTCTCACCCCTGTGCAGAGCGGGAAGCACCACCGTCTCAAAGGCTTTATCCAGGAACCACCCTTCCGGTTTTGAGGGAACCTCCGCCCCGTTGCATAGGATCCGGAACCTCCAGGGCTGCTCCAGGGCCAGCCTGCACCCTGCCAGTTCCTTTTCCGCCCTGAAAGTGAATTTCATTTCCACCGGCGTGCCGTCTTTTTCACATGCTTCATTCATCCAGAGATAGCGCTGCACCTCCGTCTCCGTCATTTCCAGCTGCCTGCGGATTTCCTTTTCCGCCCTCCAGACCTCCGTGGGGGCGGACCATTCCCCTTCTCTTATTCGATATTGGCAGAAATCCAGCGTCAGCACATTGGGCGCATTCAGGTTGATCTGAGCGTATTCCGGCAGTATGTACTCACGTTTTTTCGCGTGTTTTCCTTCGTTGTTCCATCCTTCTTCAAAAGACTCTGCATCAGAAATCAATTCCACCACTTCCGGCTTCTCTCCCTTGCCCTCCTCCTGCCTCTCAGTCCGAATCATGTAGAGATGGGAGCCCGCCCTTTCCCAGCGGGCGGAAAAATGCCTGCCCTCCGCATTCCTGCTCCCACCGGTCAGAGGAATTCCTTCCTCCACCTTCCTGCTTTCTCCGGTTAGGGGATCCCATTCCTCCACTTCCCCTTCCCAGGGCAGAAAGACCCGGGCCTCGCAGGCCTTTTCCCGGTTGTTATTGACGGTAAAGAGCAGTATTCCCTCCTGAGTCTTTCTTGTCATTACCAAAAGCTCTCTCTGCTCCTGCCCCCGGTCATCCAGGAAGCGGCACTCCCGCATCCCCATGCTTTCCAGCACCCCGATCAGTTCCTCCTCGGACAGGCTGCGGCATCCGGGATGCTCCAGCACCCTGCGGAGGATCTCCGTATTCTCCGCATCCCCCTCCACCATAAAAGGTACAGGCTTCAGGAAAATAACCTTTCCTCCCTGCTCCAGGCACTTTAACAGCAGCTCACAGGTGGAGGCAAAGAGCGTATCCATCTGCGGCACCACCACTGCCTCGTATAACGCTTTTTCGATTCTGATTTTCCCATTTTCTGAAAACCCATGGCGCTGCATCAGCATCTCGTCCCCCAGATCGCAGTCCATATGTTCCCGGCACAGGTTCTCCAGCAATGCATTCAGCCGGTACCCGTATTCGTTCACCGCCGGCACATCCCGCTCTTCCCGGCGGATGGGATTCCCGTAAGGATTGGTTCCCACCCTGCTCCAGGCCGTGCCCGCGGGATGAATCAGCAGCAGCTTCCTCACCGGCTCCCCCCGGGTCAGAACGGCCCCCAGCCTGGCGAAGTAATCCTCCACCACCGGGTTCTTCTCCCAGCAGGTATTATTATAGTTAAAGCTTGGCGGATAGTCCCTTTTCCTGCATCCCCGCAGAGTATACTGGGCCGTATGGGTGGTCCGCAGATTGACACCCAGTACGTACTGCCAGTCCCCCACCCATTTCTGCCCCTCCAGGGTAAAATCCCATCCCGTGCAGCCATACGTCTCCGTCAGCACCCGCTCTTTCCCAAACTGGTGGGCCACGCTGGCGCATTGCTTCACTGTCAGATACTCCTTCGTACTTTCCGTCAGAATATCGATTCCCGGAATGTCCTGCAGGGCATAATGGGGCATAATTGCTCCGTTCACCCTGGTGCACAGGCCGATTTTATCCTCCTGAAGGAAATGCCCGGTATAGGCTATCCCGTTGGCCCGGCACCAGTCATGTATGGTTTCGGAATACTTCTCGCTGAAGCGCTCCGCAATCGTATGCCAGTAATCATGCCGCGTCTTCGCGCTCCGCTTTCCGTTAAAATACTGCCAGGGCAGTACGTCCAGGAAATCATAGCCTCTCCGCTCTCTGAAATACTCCCCGAAGCCATCGGTCCAGGGAATCCATCCCCGGTTGGGCGCAAAGGAGGTATGGGTGTCCGCCAGGCTGGGTTCGTCGGTGAAAATCCCGGGAACGGCCTTCCCAAACTGCGCCCCCACGGCCTCCCTGTACTTTTCGTGGGTCAGCTCCAGAAATTTCCGCACACAGTCAGGATTCAGCTGATCCGGCGGCGTCTGTCCGTTAAACCATCCGCTTGTCCCGGAGACCTCCAGCCTTACCGCCAGGATTCTTTCTCCCGGAAGCAGTTCTTCCGGTTCATCGGCAAAAAGTCTCCGGAATTCTGATATTTCCATGTCCTGGAAAATCCCCGCATACAAAGCCGTCAGCCCGCCCTCCTGCAGGAGAGCGGAATACTCTTCTGGCTCGCGGATCTCCAATGTCAAACCCTTACAGCGAAACTCCTCCCCCAACGCGGGAACCTTTCCCCCCGCGGTTCCGGAGGGCCATTTATCCTCGTCATAGAGCCAGGCGTACATTCCCAGGTCCGCGGCCGTTTCCACCGCCACCTTTACGCACTCCATCCACTCCTCTTCCATATACGGCGTCTCCAGGCCGTTTCTGGAATGCATGAAAAAGCCCCCCATCCCGGCCTTCTTCATGCCCCGTATCTGCTCCCTCACCTCCTCCGGCTCCATCCTGGCATTCCAGGACCAGAACGGGAAGGAGCGAAAACGGGCTTCCGGATTCTGAAATTGTTGATATAATCTGCTTTTCTCCATATGGAAACCTTTCTGAAACTACCATGCCCGCTGCACAGCTCCGGTGCAAAGCACAGCCGTAGTCAGGCATTTCACAATAAGTGCCTGCACGTTCAGTCGAAAATATGCCTATATAAAAATATGGTTCCGGCTTCTCCCTGGTCAGGGTTCATAGGTAATTCTTGCAAACGCAATCCGCTCCCTCTTCCAGGTATATGTCACGAAAATCTCATTGCGCTCATTGCAGATGATTGCGGGATATGCAAATCCTCCCACCCCATCCTCCAATACGGCGAGCTCCTTCCACTTTGCCCCGTTGTCCTCCGAAGCCAGAAGGCTTAAGGGAGTCCTGGGACCTTTGTAATAGTTCGGCAGATTATCCACGGGATTACATGCAAGCACCAGCCCGCCCCCCGGAAGCCGGACCAGGTCGAGCCCGCTGTTGTTGTTGGGAATATCCGTTGCGTAGGCCAGGTTCCAGGTACGCCCGTTATCCGCGGAATCGCTCCGGAAAACCTTCGAAGAAGTACTGCGCAGCAGCATATGTACCCCGCCCTCCCCATCCTGCCACATCGTGGGCTGTATAATCCCCTTGCCAAAGCAGCGGCACGGGTCATAGGGCCTGTGCAGCATTTCAATCTGATACCCTGCTCTCCTCAGGGGCACCATGGCGCTCTTCTCCCAGGTCTCCCCGCCGTCCCGGGAAATATCCACAAAGGCGTCCCAGGTTTCGCCCTCCACCGAAGCAGGCGCAAGAATATCTCCGTTTTCCAGATAAATGGGCTTATTTTTCACAGGACCCCTGCCGCCGCAGCTGTCACCCTCCACCAGCTCCCTGGGTTCGCTCCAGCTCCTGCCGCCGTCCCCGGAGGAAACCACCCATGTCTTCCATTCCGGTATGGTCACACCGGCTTTAAAAAAGAGCAGAATCGTCCCGTCCTTCTTCTGGAACAATACCGGATTCCACAGGGGCGTCCCGCGGAAATCAACTACACACCTGCAAGGTTCCCAACCCGCGCTCCCCCGGACGCTGGTCCAGATGCCCACATCCGGAGCTCCCTCCCAGGAACCTGCGAACCATGCGGCCAGGATGCTTCCATCCTCAAGCTGTATCAGCGTGGAGGCATGGGCGCTGTCAAAGGGCCTGTCCTCCTCAAAAATAAATTCTTTCGTGATATTGATGACTTTCATTATTTCTCAATCCATATCCCTTCTTGTTCTTGATTTTGTTCTTGATTTTGTTTTTCTTTCTGTTCTTGTTCTTGTTTCTGTTTCTATTCTTGTTTCTGTTTCTGTTCTTGTTTCTGTTTCTGTTCTTGTTCTTGCTCTTATTCTTGTTATTGTTTTCGTTCTTGTTTTATTTTAGGCAGCCTCCCGAAATCCCTGCATCGCATTTCATGACCCTAAATACAGGAATCACCTTGTTCCTGCAAAAATTTCGAGAGACAAAGTAATCATGTAACAGCCTGGCTGGTGCTCATTTCCGGAAAGCATTGCTGCCCGCTTACAATCGACATTTGTAACTCCTTCCGGGCACCAGTCAAACGGTTACTGTTTTTGTAGTTCCACATCCTGTCGTTTTTTCGTTCCGCAGCTCTTTTGTTCCGCAGATTTTTCGTCCCACCGTCTTTCGTTCCGCAATTTCCGGCTGGTGCCCTTCTCAGCTCCGCTTTGCCACAATCACATCTCCGGCCGAAATTTTAATCTTTCCCGTCAAGCTTTCCCCGTTCAGCAGATTCGTAAGCTCCTCCTGCCCGAAGTCAACCCACGCCTCTTCCCTGTTGTGATTGATGACAAATACCACTTCCGCCTTCTCGGATACGCGAAGGGTCATCTCCACGCCCTCTTTGGCCTCATACAAGGGCTTCAGGCCGGAGACGGCGCAGATATTCCTCACAAATTCCTCCAGGAAAGCCTGCTCCGGCTGGGTGCCGATATAGTATGCCTTTCCCTCTCCGAAATCATTGACCGTCAAACAGGGAACGCCCGCGTAGAAATCTGCACCATAGCGTGCCAGCACCTGCGCGCCGCCTTCCGGGTGGATAATGTCGCACAGGAATCCGCAGTCATACTCCTCCTTTGACATACCGGCAGCCTCTTCCGTCTTCATGGAATTCTTCTCGTAGGGCCGCAGGGCGTCCGTCTCCTCCACCCATATCCCCAGCGTATCCTTTAATTTCCCCGGATAGGAGCCGAATACACAGCGGTCGTTCTCGTCCACAAGGCCGGACATAACCGTGGTCACCAGCGTCCCTCCTTCCCGGACAAAGCGCTCCAGCCTCTCGGCGACGCCTTCCTTCGTCATGTACAGCATGGGGGCTATCACGAGACGATAATCCGTCAACTCCGCATCGTAGGGCAGGAAATCCACGGCGATATTCTGCCGGAACAGGGTCTCGTAGTACAGGGACACCGTTTTCAGATAATCCATATCCTTGCTGGGGCCGCTGGAGAGCTCCAGTGCCCACCAGTTGTTCCAGTCAAACAGGATGGCGGCTTTGGCAGGCGTCCGCCCCTCCAGGAAGGCGTCCCCGATCCGGTCCAGCTCCGCCCCCAGCGCCGCGGACTCCCGGAACACCCTGGTGTCCTCTCTGCCGGAGTGGCTGATGATGGCTCCGTGGAATTTCTCCTGTCCGGCGATGGACTGGCGCATCTGGAAGAAGAGGCAGGTGTCCGCCCCGTGGGCCATGGCCTGATAGGAAAGTCTGCGCACTTCGCCGGGTCTCTTTAACAAATTGTAGGGCTGCCAGTTCTGCTGGTTGGGGGACTGCTCCGTGAGGACATAGGACTGTCCGCCCTTGAGGCCCCTCATGATATCGTGCTTCATAGCCACGAAATACGGGGGATCGTCCGGCCAGGGATAGTTGTCCCAGCCCACGATGTCCAGGTTTTTGGTCATGGTAAACTGGTCCAGCTTCTTGATGTAGCCGGACATATTAGTCTGGATGGGAATCTCGGGATTGTATTTTTTCAGCACCTGGTATTCGTTCAGAAAGCATTCCGCCGTGGAATCCGTGACAAACCGCATGTAGTCCAGCTGTATGGCAGGGTTGAAACGGTAGTCGTCGTTGGTCTCCGTGGGAAGGGTGACTTCCTCGAAGCTGGTGACGATTCTTCCCCAGAATGTGGTGTGCCATTTCTCGTTCAGCCCCTCCACGGTCTTGTAGCGCCTGCGGAGCCACAGGCGGAATCTGGCCTGGCAGTTGGGGCAGTAGCAGTAGGTACCGTACTCATTGGAGACATGCCACATAGCCAGGGCCGGATGGTGGGCGTAGCGCTTGGCCATCTCCTCGGCGATGGCGGCGGCACGCTCCCTGTATTTCAGGCTGTTGACGCAGAAGAATACGCGCATTCCATGGGTTCTCTTTCGCCCGGCGATATCCACCGGAAGCACCTCGGGGTACCTGGTGGACAGCCACGCGGGCTGCGCCGTGGTGGGAGTGGCGAGGCACACATGGATGCCGTGCTCCCAGATTTTGTCAATGATCTCGTCCAGCCATCCGAAATTGTAGACTCCCTCGTCCGGCTCCAGCTTCGCCCAGGAGAACACCGGCAGCGTCAACAGATTGATGCCCGCCTTGTTGAACAGCCGCATGTCCTCGTCGATGGTTTTCGCGTCCCACTGGTCGGGATTGTAGTCCCCGCCGTAATAGATTTTCTGTGCTTTTTTCATTTGATACCTGCCTTTCTCAGTATATTCTATGTTTTTCTTTTAAGCTTCTCTATAATTTTGTTGTCTGAATTGTCTCAAGTGTCTGCAAAAATTCCTCCACTTCTCTGTTGAAGGCGGCGGGTCTCTTATTGGCAATGAAATGATTTCCTTTTATAATCGCCAATTTTGCATTCGGTATATTTTCCGCAATCTCTCTTGTATGGGATTCCTTAATCATATCCTTTGTCCCGCAGATCACCAGAGTGGGCGCTGTGATTTTGGACAATTCCTTTCGATCAATGTTCGGCTCGTATACCATCAGCCCCAGGATTTCCGCGTTCTTTTCTGCTTTCGGCGATTTCGCGGCAAATCGCTTTGCTATTCTGTATCCTATTTCGATTGGAATTTGTGTCGTTCTCTTTACGCCTTCCGTATTCAGATTTCCCCCGTTTAGTATCAAGGCCTTCACCCTGTCCGGGTATTTCATGGCAAACTTCATGGCTATATTGGCCCCGTCCGAGAAGCCCAGAATAATGGCGCCCGAGATATCCAAACTTGTCATAAAATCCTGTAAATCCCGGGCAAACTGCTCCATGGTAAAAGGCGCAGTTCCCCTGGGAGATTTTCCGTGTCCTCTTGTGTCTACGGCAATCACCCGGTATCTGCGGCTGAAAAATTCCATTTGATTTTTAAAATAGGAGCCGTCCTCTCCGTTCCCGTGCAAGAGGAGGAACGGTTCTTTCTTTCCTTTTTCCTGATAATGTAAAGTTATCTCCATCATGCCTCCCCGCAAGACCCGCAATTTCCTTCCCCGGCATATATCTCTAAAAATGAGGTGATCTTCCCGTGGGGATATTCCCCCTCAATCAGGCCAAATTTTTTATTTCACTGCAATAACAAACTCACCGTTTGCATAGCTTAATCGGGTATGACTCCTCTTAAATCCCTGTTTCCTCATTTGCTTAAGAAGCGTGTGCATAAAGAATCCATGGGTGACAAGGATACAGTCGTTCCCCTTTTCCTCTATCATTTTTATAATTTTTTCTGCGCGGCAAATCGTTTCCTTCCTGCATTCCTTTTGTACATGAATATTCAAAAGCCACTGTAAACGCGCCGTAATATTCCAGAATACCAGCGGCAGCTTTATATTCATGGCAATGGAATTTTTGCGGGAAGCGTGAATTCTATTGTTTGAAGCAATACTTGCGCATAACGGTACTTCATCAAACAGTTTTGTGGAAATAAAATCTTTCTCACCAAATAACTGATTCGCAGTCTCTCTGCAGACTGCTGATATAAATATCCTGATGCCCGAATTGAGATATGTCGGATGGCAAAGGAAAAATCGGCGCTTTATCATACCTTTTGCAGTCTTTATTATACTGCTCTGCAGTACTCCATCTTCTCCATTGAAAATCCACTTTTCCATGTCTGAGAATAACAACCCGCATATCCGATTCTCCTCACTAACTCCTGTTTTCCTCTATCCATGACTTCCCGGCAAAATCCGAATAGTTATCGCCCTCCAAATGGGCAGCTACTCTCCCCAATAGTCTATGGTTTCCTGCGAAGTAGTGACAATCCCGAACAGCTTCCGCATAAAATCTTCCTTTTCATGAAACATTTCCAGAATCAAAATTGTGTTAACAATCTGTGAGTATTCCAGCTTGGCCAAATCACTATACCCCCAGTTCTTTTTCTAATTTCTATATTCTCACATTCCAAACGGGCAGGCCGCCATACAAAGACCGCAGGCATTTTTTCTTCCATGGGTTTTCATGTATGAGCTTCGTCTTTCGTTGCACAGCCTGTAATCTATGATATCGCTTCTCAGGGAATGGATATCCCATCTTACATCGTGCAATGCCTTATGCGGACAGGCATCCACACATTTCCTGCAGCTTTCCGGACACTTGCTCTCCAGGATTTTCCCGCCATATGTAAACTGCTCGTCTATCAAAATGACTGCCAGCCTTACTCTCGGTCCGTATTTTTCCGTAATCACAACATCATTTTTCCCAATCTATCCCAACCCGGCGTTTACTGCGGCATACTTGAAAGAAAAAGGGGCCGTCAAATTCTCTTCATTGTTTTGTGCCAAAGGCGGAATGCAATATTTTATTTCCTGTTCGTCAAGCAGTTTTTTCAGCTTTGCTGCAATTTTTTCCGCCTCTTTTTTTGCATCCTGAATACCCTTTTCAAATTTTTCTTCGGAATATGTTGCGATTAGCAATTCCCCATGAGGAACCGCAAACACTAAAGCAGATTTGTAATTCCCTGCATATGCGCTGTAACTTATATCAGTAAATCCATAAATAACCTGGGGGAATTCTATAAATATATCACGAATATTGTTTTCTATGATATAAATCACCTCCTATTCCGTTCCAGTTCATACATTTGATTATAAAATACTTGCCTGTAATCTACAGCACATAATTACTGCTTCGACTTGATATTTTCCCCATTGCAGAAGCATGTACCCGTTATACCGCTTCTCAGTCCTTTTCAAAAAATTGCCGACCTTTAGCTAATCTTTTCCGCTTGCCAGTCATTTATCAGTTCTTTTCGGATACGAGCATAAACTGTTTTTCCAGCATCTTCGCTGCCCAATTATACACATCCTGCGTTTCATACTGCCGGTATTCACACTCCAGCGTCATCAAAAGCAGCAAATAAATGTCATACCACAGCGCTCTGCGCTTCTGATTCGGTGACAGAACAATATTATATCCTGTTAAAAAAGAGGTTCGCCCAGAATACGTGCGGAATCCCACCTCCATCAGAGGATCCCCCCAGAGACTGCGCTCCCAGTCAATGATTCCTGTGATCCTGCCGTCTTTGACAAAAATATTTCCGTCCCAGCTGTCCCAATGTACAAGCTTTGGTTCTGTCACTTCTTCAAATAAATCCTTATCCTTTTCCAGACAGTCTCTCAACATATCAATCGATATTCTCAGCTCCACATTCCCGTTTTCCGCATCCCTTATGCCCGCCTCCATCATTTTCCGAAAGACGGGATACCATTCCCTCCCCTGAAAGTCCGGTTGTCCCGGATATCCAAAGCACGGACAGCTGATTTCATTGATTCGCCGGTTTATTTTTCCGACTTCCATACGGATATCCTCAATCCGGTCCGGCGCCAAATTGCTTTTCTCTGTATTTAAACTGCCGCCCTCCAGCTTCTCCATAAAAAAGTAAGGAGATTCACAGATTGTACAGCTGTCGTCGTACCCAAGCACCTCTGGCACAGGAATTCCTTCGGCTCTCTTTGCCATTTTCATGGCCTCCACTTCGCTGAACATAATGTTTTTCTCATAGGTCATAACTCTCGCTTCTTTCGGAGGCGCAACCTTCAATATTACCTTTCTGCCATTGTTCAGGCAGACCTCATAAGCCACATTAAAATACCCTTCCGTCAACTCCCGGCAGCACTCCATTTTAAGCGGCCCGAAAAACTTATCCGCCATCCGTGATATGGTTTCTTTCTTCTGCTTATTCTTTGTCACACTCTCCATACCCCACTCCTCTCCCAGTTCTGCCGCAGCGTCTCCTCAAATCTGCATTCCCGCCAGCAGTCCCGCTGCCCCACAGTCAAACCCGCTCCCTGCAAAGTGATCCCATTTCCACGAGCTGCAGAATTTTCAAAATTCCCTCATAAGATTGCCGCAAAACAGGCGGTCGGGGGCCGGGGGGACTTTGCTCGAGCACCTACGGGGTGCCCTTAGCGGAGGCGAAATCCACTGGTTACGGAGACTTAGATGCGCCCTTTGCATCTTAGTCTCCGTTACCAGTTAGTTCGTCGCAGCGTTACCCCGGCCGAGCAAAGTCCCCC
>CAJUSI010000060.1 GCA_910589035.1 uncultured Acetatifactor sp.
ATCAGAAAACCTGTAAAAAGCGTTCTGCTGTTTGTAACGGTATTTACCATCAGCCTGCTGCTGTTGGCCGGAATGAGCAGCGGACAAGCAACTGTCCAGATGCAGGATAATACAAGGCAGGCAGTCGGGGCGGGGCTTCTGCTGGAAGAAAATGAAGCAGACAGGCACCGGAGGATTGATGAGTTATCAAGGCAGCTTGATCATAAGGAGGGCCGCGCAGGTGGATATCATCAGGAAAAAATGGTAATAAACGGAGTAGAAAACTGGAGAACATGGACGGATAATTCTTTTGAAACCCTGTTAGTGGAGGATATCGAAAAAATAGCGGGGACAGAAGGGATTGCCGATTACAATATTACAACAGTTACGACCGCTGTAAGACCAGTTGATTTTATCCGCATTGAGGACGAGGATGTGGACCAGTATAGCGACCTTGGAGGCGTGTCGCTGGTCGGGAACAAAGATATGTCCATGGACTCCAATTTCCTTTCGGGAAATGCCTTTATCACAGACGGCAGAATGATGAAAGAAGGTGAAAAAGATGTCTGTGTCATTTCAGCAGAGCTTGCGGATAAAAACCAATTAGAGATCGGAAGCAGAATAAGCTTTGGCAACTGCCATGATAAAGAGGGCTCTGTGATTTATGAAGCAGAGGTTGTCGGCATCTATCAGGTAAACCAGCCAATAGCCCCGTATATGTATGGGGATACTTATCGGTCCGAAAACATTATTTTTACGGATTTGGATTTCCCTGAAAAGGTGGATGGAAAAGCAGGCGACCCATTATATGAGAAGGCCTATTTTAAGATTGCAGATGTGGATGAATATGAAGCTGTAAAGATAAGGGTAATGGAGGCAGATATAACATGGGAACGGTATGATCTGATCGACAATAACGGAAATATGAATACCCTGTCCGCAAATTTTAATGAAATGGAGAAGTACAGCAGAATTTTAGTCTGGGTAATTTCAGGGGCAGGCCTGATTGTCCTGTTCCTTATTTTTCAATTCTGGATGAAAAGCCGGAATAGGGAAATTGGAATCATGCTGTCAATGGGAACTTCAAAAATACGGATTTTGGCCCAGATCATGACAGAAGCACTTATGATCGCAGCAGTGGCTGTGCTGATTTCCTTCTTGGCGGCGCCTAAAGTGTCAGGACTGACGGCGGATTATCTGGTAGAGCAGCAGGTACAGAGTGCGGGAGAAAAGGATTTACTGGATGAAGGGAAAGTGGCATTGTCTTATGAAAAATCAGAGCAGAATGTGGTGGGCGTGCAGGCAGAAATTACTTCCGGGATGCTGGTACAGGATGTTTCGGGAATTGCCCTGCTTATTACAATATCTGTATGCGTATCAGGTATTGTAATATTGAAAAGAAATCCCAAAGATATCTTGCAGGATCTATAAACAGTTGATGTGCGCAGGTATTTGGATATAAGAGGAGGAAAGTTAAAATGATATTAGAAGCAAAAAATGTGGAATATGTATATAAATCCCAGAAGGACAGGAAAGTTTTAGGCAATATTTCCATGCAGTTTGACGAAAAAAAGTTTTATGCCATTATCGGAGCCAGCGGAGCCGGAAAAACAACCCTTTTGTCCCTGCTGGCAGGGCTTGACAGGCCGACAGGAGGAACCGTTCTATATGAAGGGGAAGATATCCTTGCAAAGGGTTTAAATTATCACAGAAAGAACCATATATCCTTAGTCTTTCAGGAGTACAATCTGATTGATTATCTTACCGCGGAGGAAAAAGTAAGGCTGGGAGGACCGGATAAGCCGGAGGAACTGCTTTCAAAAGTGAATATCCCGCAGGAAGCATGGAAAAGAAATGTAATGAAGCTGTCCGGCGGGCAGCAGCAGAGGGTAGCGATTGCAAGGGCACTGGCAAGCAATGCAAAAGTCTTGCTGGCAGATGAGCCAACCGGGAACCTGGACGAACAGACGGCAGAGGGAATTATTGAGTTGTTAAAGCAGGCTGCACATGAACTGGGGAAATGCGTCATTGTGGTTACGCATAGTAAATATTTAGCAAATGAGTCAGATGAGATCGTGCAGATCGCGAATGGGATAATTGAGGAAATAATTCAACCTCGGTAGAATCTATACCGAACGGGATGAGCGGGAGGATTGGCTAATTCTTTTGCATACCGCAGAAGCGGAAAGATGTTGTAAATTGGAGACAATCAGGAAAAAATTGAGTGAAATATGGTGAGAATATGGTATAATGTCCATATTCCCCGCAGGGAACGGGGCAGCATTCTTCTGGAAGAATGGCGTGAAGGGAGGAGAACATGGCAGAATTGACCTCTATGATGAATATCGGAAAAGAGATGGCAAAGAAGCTGGATTCCGTGGGGATCTGCTCGGCGGAGGAGCTGGTCTCTTCGGGTGCGGAACAGGCTTTCCTGAAATTGAGGGAAAGGTATCCTAATATCTGCCTGGTGCATTTATATGCGGTGGAGGGAGCGGTGCGGGGTGTGGAGTTCAACAGCCTACCGGAGAGCAGGAAAAAGGAACTGAAGGAATTCAGCGATTTCTTAAAGAGGTAATCCCCGGGAAGGCGGAAGGGAGCGGGAAAGGAGCGCGGGCGGTGGCAGGCAGCTGCCATTCGGACATAAGGTAAACGGAGAGGAATGTTCCGTGAAAAAGGTCCGGAATCTGAAAAGGAAAGAGGTAACGGGATATGAAAGAGACAATAGAAGAAATCCTGCATTTATGGGGGATTGGGAAGAGCCGGGTATCGCAGATCTATTCTTCAGCCTGGGAAATCGACCATGATTATGTGATAAAAGTGTACGATGACCGGGAGCAGCTGGAGCGGAATATCAGAATAATGACCATATTGTGGGACTGCGGTATTCCCGTGGCGGAAATCCTTCCCACAAAAGCAGGAGAGAAATACATTGCCCGCAAAGGTCATTATTTCTTTCTCTCGAAAAAGCTGCAGGGAACAAGAGTCTCAGACCTGAAAGATGAAAAAATCGCCTGGGAGATGGGCCGCGCCATTGCGCAGCTCCACAGGGCGTTCCGGATATGCGAGACAAAAGTGGAATTCCGGGACAACAGTCTCCTGGCGGAGATGAAGGGATGGATACGGGAAAACCTGGCAAAGGACGGATGGAATACAGTGTCCCGGGCAGAGTATGCGAATGCTCTGGAGCGGCTGGAACAGGGATACGATTCCCTGCCCAGGCAGCTGATACACAGGGATGTGCATTATGAGAATTTCCTGTTCTATGAGGGACGCCTGTCAGGATACATTGACTTCGATTTGAGCCAGAGAAACATAAGGATTTTCGATCTTGGTTATTTCCTGGCAGGACTGCTGGCGGAGGAGCTCCGAGAGCCTTTTACAAAAGAGGAGTGGAGTAAGGATGTGGAAGCGGCCATTGCAGGGTACGAGAGCGTGGAAAAGCTTTCCGCCCGGGAGCGGGCGGCGATTCCCTGCGTGATGGAATGCATAGAGATTCTGTTTGCGGCATATTTCATCGGCATGGGAGACGCGGAGTGCGCCAGGTCAGCCTGCGGGATTTTCCATTTTATACAGGGCTGTGAGAGCGACATGGATAATCGAGAACCCGATGCCCTGGATTGTCAGGTTCTCCTTTGAGGGGAGCAGATGCCTGGAGATGGAGAAGCGTGACTGGTTTACAGAGGCTTATCCACGGGATGAGTGCAGGAACGGCCGGCGAAATCTGATCGACAAAATTCGACATTAAACTGATTGAAAAACAGGAACAAGTCTGTTATAATGCAAAATGATTTATTCTTTATGGTAAAAATCAAAATGCTTTTCAATTTCAGGAGGTAAATGCGATGATTTGTAAAGAAATTCCCGGCGTTTTATACTGCCATATCGGCGGTTCCGGAACCTGGGGCTGTGAATTCCCCGAAGACATAGGATATGAGGGCCTGACTGTCCTTAAGACCGGCATGGAATTTGAAACGCCCTACGGTACGACGGTTCCCATGAAGCTGTATGAGCTGGACGCGTCCGTCACCGCGGACCACAGGACCCGGCAGGTGCTCTACTGTCCCTTCCATGGCTGGGCGCATTTGTCTCCTTTCCATGACACTCCCAGCGAAAGACTTTTCTGGGTGTTAAAGGAAGCGGGGGTAAAATACATTCTGGCGGACGGCAGCGGCGGCGGCATCAACCCTCTGCTGGAGCCGGGAGACCTTATCGCGCCTCTTGATTTTATCGATTATACAAAGAGAATCTCCTATCTGGAGCAGTTCAACCCCATGATCACCCGGATGAGGGACATTATATGTCCGGATCTGCACGATATTCTGGTGGAGGAGGCCCTGAAGGACTTCCGCCGTGTGTTCCGCAGGGGCGTTTACGCGGTTTCCGAAGGACCCCGCTTTGAATCTGCCGCGGAAGTACGGATGCAGCGGGACGCGCACTGCGATATCTGCGGCCAGACCATGATGCCGGAAGCCGCGCTGGCCAGAGCCATCGGCGCCCATTACGCTTCCATTTACCTGATCAGCAACTATGCCGAGGGCATAAATCCCGACTGGGAGAAGACCATCCACGCAATCTACGAAGAGACTGCGCCAAAGATCGGCCGGATTATGATCCGCGCCATCGCCGCCATTGACCCGGAGAAGATAGAATGCCATTGCCAGGATAATCTGGTGGGGACCAATATCGGCGAACATAACAGGACAGTATAATAATACCTGGTATGAACGATACACAGTATTATACTGATATATAAAACCGGAGGAGAAAAAATGAAAAAACTAGCAGCGATTGTGTTGGCGCTGTCCATGGTGCTGTCCATGGCAGCCTGCGGCGGAGAGCCGAAGGAGGAAGCGGACAAAGACGAAAAAGACGGCTTCAAGGTGGCGCTGGTCATCGGCGTGGGAGGGCTGGGCGACGGTTCCTTCAACGACAGTATGAAGGCCGGCGTGGATGAAGCGGTTGAAAAGTACGGCATCACCTACCAGCTGGTAGAGCCCACGGAGGTGGCGGAGTTCGAGGGGCATTACACCGACCTGTCCGCATCCGGAGAGTATGATCTGATTGTGACCGGCGGCTATGACGCCGCAGAGGCCCTGGGCAAGGTGGCCGCCGCGTTCCCCAACCAGAAGTATCTCTTTGTGGACGGCAGCGTGGAAGGTCTGGACAATGTGACCAGCGTGACCTACCGCGATAACGAGAAGACCTATCTGCTGGGCGTGCTGGCGGCTATGACCACCAAGACCAACAAGCTGGGCATTGTGCTGGGAGTCGATACGCCCTCCCTCATTGTGTTTGCGGCGGGCTTTATGGAGGGCGCTTACTCCGTGAATCCCGATGTGGAAGTCAACGTGAAATATGTGGGTTCCTTTAACGACACTACCACAGCCAAGGAGCTGGCCATGACATTGAACGACGAGGGCGCGGATATTGTCTATGCCGCGGCAGGCGGTTCCGGCCTGGGCGTGTTCAGTGCGGCGAAGGAAAAGGGATTCCTGGCCATCGGCGCCGATACCAACCAGTGCCTTATTGACCCCGATGTGATTATGGTTTCCGGCATCCGCCTGGTGAATGCCACCATCTGCAACGGCATCGGCGCTGCCATCGACGGTACGCTGGAGGGCGGCAGCAGAACGGAAGGACTGGCGGAAGAAGCTTTGACCTACACCAACGAGGGCTCCAACGTGGAGATTTCTTCCGAAGCGATCAACGCGGCGGAAGAAGCCAGGAAGAAGATTATTTCCGGTGAAATCGCCGTCCCCGCTACCTACGAGGATGTGACGAAATAAGCAGGATATAAGGAAGAAAGGTACATGGGTACAGGCTCTCGTGTACCTTTCTTGTCTGATTCGGTCTTTTTTGGTCAGGCTTTTGGATCTACACAGCAAACCTCCATGCATAAAGCCTATAGGGCAGGCCTGGCTGCACCGCTAATTGCCCGGAGGTTTACTGTGTGCCTGCACTTGGCGCACTGGGATGCACACAAACCGCAGGCAGATTACAGGACATATACAGTAAGGATGGAGGACGGGCATGTACGCAGTAGAGATGCGAGGGGTAACCAAACGTTTTCACGGAACGCTGGCCAACGATTATGTGAATTTCTTCGTGAAAAAAGGAGAAATCCATTCTCTTTTGGGGGAAAACGGAGCCGGGAAAACCACATTGATGAATATTCTCTTCGGCCTGTACAAGGCGGATGGCGGCAGCATCCGCATTCATGAGAAAGAGACGAGAATAGATTCGCCGCTGGCGGCAATCAGCCAGGGGATTGCAATGGTGCATCAGCATTTCATGCTGGTGGACACGCTGAGCGTGGCGGAGAATATTGTGCTGGGACATGAACCGAGAAAGGGCGTCTTCTTTGACCGGGAAAAAGCCTTTGAGAAAATTACGGAGATTGCGGAGAAGTATCATTTTCAGATCGATGCCAGGGAGAAGGTGGGCAATCTGTCCGTGGGCGTAAAGCAGCGGGTGGAAATACTGAAGGCGCTGTACCATGAATCCAGTGTACTGATTCTGGACGAGCCCACGGCAGTGCTGACTCCCCAGGAGGCGGATGATCTGTTCCGGGTGCTCCGGGGGCTGAAGGCGGACGGCAGGACGATCATCATTATCACCCACAAGCTGAAGGAGACCATGGCCATTGCGGATACGATTACCGTGCTGCGCAAGGGGCGGACCATTGCGACCCTTCCCGCCCGGGAGGTCAGCGAGGAGAAGCTGGCGGAGCTGATGGTGGGACGGCTGGTTTCCTTTTCCGTTGACAAAAAGCCGCTCCGGGACAATCGTCCGGTGAAGATGAAGCTTTCCCATGTGACACTGCAGAAAGGAAGCAAAAAGGCGCTGCAGGATGTCAGCCTGACAGTCAGGGGCGGTGAGATCCTGGGCATTGCCGGTGTGGAGGGAAACGGTCAGACCGAACTGATCGAGGTATTGACGGGACTTTGCTCCCGGTACAAGGGAACCGTCACGGTGGGTGACAGGGATGTCAGCCGGGCCGGTGCAAAGAAATTACTGAATTATGTGGGACATATTCCGGAGGATCGGGGCAAGCGCGGCTATGTAAAGGGTTATGCCAACTGGGAGAACATGATTCTCGGATACCATACCAGACCGGACTACATTACGAAGGCAGGCATTTTAAAGACAAAAGCCATCCAGGAGGTTACCCGCAGGGGGATAGAAGAGTATGACATCCGTACGGACGGCATCGACCAGACCACGGACTCCCTCTCCGGAGGCAACCAGCAGAAACTCATTGTGGGACGGGTGCTGATGCACCATACGGGCATTGTCCTTGCGGCACAGCCCACCAGGGGCGTGGATATCGGCGCCATCGAGTACATCCACACGCAGCTGGTGCGGCTGCGGGACGAGGGGGCGGCGGTGATCCTGATATCGGCGGACCTGGATGAGATCGTCAAGCTGTCCGATGAAATTGCGGTGCTGTACGAAGGCAGTATCGTGGCCAGGAAGCCGGCGGCAGATTTTACGGGAAGAAGCATCGGGGCATACATGCTGGGACATACAAAGGATGAGGAGGTGCAGGCGTGAAAGCTTTGAACAGGATAAAGAACCAAATCATGAAAAGCGAAGTGCTGCTCTCCCTGATTGCGCTTCTTCTCTCCCTGCTGGTCTCCTCCGTGGTGATTGTCATTGCGGGCTATTCGCCATTTGAGGCCTACGGCGCCATGCTGGACGGGGCCTTCGGCAGCGGCTATTATCTGGCGCAGACCGTGGGCACGGCGATTCCGCTGATTTTCTCCGGCCTGGCCATGGCGATTGCCGCTAAGGTGGGCGTCTTTAACATCGGGATTGAGGGGCAGATGATTATCGGCGCGCTTCCGGCGGCGCTGGTGGGCACTTATGTGACGGGGCTTCCGGGCTGGCTGCACCTGCCTCTCTGTATCCTGGCGGCGGCCGTATGCGGAGGATTGTGGGCGGCCGTGGTGGCGGTGCTGAAGAACAGGCTGCGTATCAACGAGGTCATCCTGACCATTATGATGAACTATGTGGCTATGTATATCGTGGACTATCTGGTGAATTATCCCTTCCGGGCGGAGGGCATGATTATCCGCACGGAGGAGATCCGGCCCACTGCCGCCATGACCACGCTGGTTGCCCACACCAGGCTGTACTCCGGTATTTTCCTTGCTGTGGGCGCGGCGGCTGTGCTCTGGTTTGTATTGAAGAAGACCTGCTTCGGCTACGAACTGCGGGCGGTTGGCAGCAATCCCGACGCGGCGGAGGCCGCCGGTATCAACCGGAAAAAATATGTGCTCTGGGCAATGCTTATCAGCGGCGCCCTGGCAGGTGTCGGCGGCGCAGGGGAAGTGCTGGGCTTCTATGGCTATTATATTTCCAATATGACCAGCGGCTACGGCTTCGACGGTATCGCCATTGCCACCATGGGCCGGGGCAATCCCTTCGGTACCACGCTGGCGGCGTTTCTGTTCGGGGTGCTGCGCAACGGCGCCACGGGCATGAACCGTTCCACCAGCATTCCCGGCGAGTTTATCCAGGTGCTGCAGGCGCTGGTCATCCTGTTCGTCTCCACGCCGGGCATTATCCGGGCCGTGCAGAAGCGCGTGAAACGTAAAAAAGTGAAGAAGGAGGCCGCATAATGGATTTTATCGTAAGCTTACTTGCAGGTACCATTCGTGTCACGATTCCGATTGCGTTTGCCGCTTTGGCGGGCGTCCTTTCCGAGCGCTCCGGCGTCATCAACATGGGACTTGAGGGCATGATGCTCATGGGCAGCTTCTTCGGCGTTGTGGGCTCGTATGTTACGGGAAACGCCTGGATGGGTCTGGCGTTTGCCATGGTCTCCGGCGCAGTGTTCGGTCTGATTATGGCGGTATTTACTATCAGCTTTAAATGCGAACATATGCTGGCCGGCGTGGGCATCAATATCCTGGCCAGCGGCCTGTCCATTGTATTGCTGCAGATGATCTGGGGCACCAAGGGGAAATCCGGCATCGTGGAGGGACTTGGGATTATCAGCGTTCCGCTGCTGAACAAAATTCCCGTGATCCGGGAGCTTATCGGGACTGTCTCCCCCATGTTTTATATACTGCTGTTGTGCGTATTCCTGCTCTGGATTGTGCTGTACCGCACGCCGGTGGGACTGAGGGTGCGCGTGATCGGCGATAATCCCTTTATGGCCGGTTCCATGGGCGTAAAGGTATACAAATACCAGTATATCAGTCTTATGGCTGCCGGTATGCTGGCGGCTATGGGCGGCGCCTATCTTTCCATCGGCGATATCAATATGTTCAGCAAAGACATGGTGTCGGGCCGGGGCTACATTGCCCTGTCCATGGTGATTCTGGGAGGCTGGCATCCGGTGAGCGTCGCGGCCTGCGGCCTGATCTACGGCCTGGCGCAGAGTCTGCAGTTTCGGCTGCAGACCGTGGACATTCCGCCCCAGCTTGTGCAGATGCTTCCCTATGTGATTACTATTTTTGTGCTGGTCTTTGCCAGAAACAAGAGCAAAGCCCCCGCCATGGAGGGCGTGCATTACTATCAGAAAGGAGAATAGGCCCATGAGCGGAAGAGACGAAGCGCTGTCAGAGAAAGAGGCGTTGTCTGGCAAAGAAGCGCTATCAGGTAAAGAGGCGCTGTCGGACAAAGAGGTACTGTCTGGCAAAGAGATGCTATCGGACAAAGATGTGCTGTCTGGCAAAGAGACACTGTCGGATAAAGAAGCATTACCGGACAAAATAGCGGAAGTCCGTAGTCGGCTTGCCGGTCTGACATTCGACGAGGAAACCGTGCAGGCCATGCGGGAGAAAATTGCAGCTCACCCGGAGCTGAGTAAGGCTTTCGGGGAGGCGTACGGCAAGTACGGCCGGGGGGAATCCATCCGGCCCACCCTTGGCAATGAAATGCAGATATTTTATATGCGGGAGCGCCAGACCTTATCCTTCTTGCTGTTTCCTGAGCTTTTGAAGCTGGAATATGAGGTGGCGCGGATGATCGGGGAGAGCGTGATGGCGGATCAGATGGGCGGTTACACCCTGCCCGAGATCATGGCTCATAACGAGCCCATCGCCGCCAGGGACAAATACGCCATCGAAGAAGTGGTTGAGGCGGATGAAAGGCATGCCGTATACCGCCATTATGAGTGCGCGGACTGTTACGGCGTGCCGAATATCGGCATGAAAATATGCGCCTACGAGGCGGGGACTGCCGCCGGGTGCTTCAGCGCGGCCCTGGGTAAGCGCTGCGAAGTCACGGAAACCAAATGCTGCGCCAACGGGGATCCTTACTGCGAGTTTCTGGTGACCGTTGTGGAGGAGTAATCCGTTGCGGAGAAATAATTAAGGAAAGGAATAGTCGTATGAAAAAGCTTGGATTCGGATTAATGCGCCTGCCGCAGAACGATGCGGCAAAGGCAAGCGATGTGGATATCGAACAGGTGAAAAAGATGGTGGACCTGTTTATGGAAAAGGGCTTCACCTATTTTGACACTGCCATCATGTACAATGGGGGAGCCAGCGAGAGGGTGGCGAAAATTGCGCTGGTGGACCGTTATCCCAGGGAAAGCTTTACCATGGCCACGAAACTTCACGCGGCCTTCTTCAACACTCTGGAGGAGCGGGATAAGGTTTTTGATTCTCAGCTTGAGAAGACAGGGGCAGGATATTTCGATTATTATCTCCTTCACGGCATCGACAGCTCCATGCTGGCCAAATACGAGGAGTTTGACTGCTTCGACTGGATTCTGGAGAAAAAGGCCCGTGGGCTTGTAAAGCATGCAGGGTTCTCCTATCATGATTCCGCGGAGCTTCTGGATGAAATCCTTACCAGGCATCCGGAGATGGAGTTTGTACAGCTGCAGATCAATTATCTGGACTGGGAGAGCCAATGGGTGCAGTCCGGGAAATGCTATGAGGTGGCGGTAAAGCACGGCAAGCCCGTCATTGTCATGGAGCCGGTGAAGGGAGGCACCCTGGCACGGGTTCCGGAAGAGGCGGAAAGGCTGTTTAAGGACTATGCGCCGGAAAGGTCGATTTCCAGCTGGGCCATCCGCTTTGCGGCTTCCCTGGAGCATGTGATGGTAGTGCTCTCCGGCATGAGTAATGTGGAACAGATGGAGGATAATATAAGCTATATGGAAGAGTTCCGCCCCCTTAACGAGGAAGAGAAGCAACTGACTGCAAGGGCGGCCCGGATCATAAACTCACAGATTGCCGTGCCCTGTACGGGATGCGCCTACTGCACGGGGGGCTGTCCTGCGAAAATTGCCATTCCCCAGTATTTTTCCCTGTACAATGAGGATATGCGGGAGAACCTGAAGGAAAAGGGATGGACGGCTAATTATTCCCAGTATGCGAATCTTGCGAAAAAATTCGGAAGGGCCGGGGAATGCATCGCCTGCGGCCAGTGCGAGCGGGTATGTCCCCAGCATTTACCCATTATCGAGAGGCTTAAGGAAGTGGCAAAGCATTATGGCCGATAATTTTCAAGCGTTATGCCCGAAAGGCGCAGACGGGCGATTGTCTTCGGCACCGGGGAATAGGATCTGCTATCAGAAGCAGCTGCGGTATATGCAGTGAAGCAGGCAGGGGTATGGGTATTCTGCAAAAGGCCTAGATATTCTCAGACCGGAATCGCAGAATATTTATGAAATACGCCGGGAGATTCCGGGAGGCAATGGATCGGAAAGAGGGAGAGTTTCAAATCAGGAAGGAATTCCCGCCGGGAGTGGGCAGGAGGTATGGGAATGAAATATGATGTGATTATCATAGGGGCAGGGCCGGGAGGAATCTTCTCCGCATATGAATTGATTCAGAGAAAGCCCGGATTGAAGATTGCGGTATTCGAGGCAGGGCATGCGCTGGAGAAGCGCCGCTGCCCCATCGACGGGGAGAAGGTGAAATCCTGCATCGGCTGTAAGAGCTGTTCCATTATGAGCGGCTTTGGCGGCGCGGGCGCATTTTCGGACGGAAAATATAATATCACCAATGATTTCGGGGGCACCCTGTACGAGTATATCGGCAAGAACCAGGCGCTGGAGCTGATGCGCTATGTGGACGAAATCAATATGAACTACGGCGGCAGGGGCACGAAACTGTATTCCACCGCCGGAACAAAATTAAAAAAGGAATGCATTCAGCATGATCTGCATCTCCTGGATGCGTCCGTGCGCCATCTGGGGACGGACATCAATTATATAGTCCTGGAAAATCTCCATGCATATCTGCGGGACAAGGTGGAGTTCTTCTTTGACACGCCCGTGGAGTCGGTGGCGCGCACGGAAGGGGGATATGAAATCAGGTATGGGGAGCGGTCCTGCTTCTGTGAGAAATGCATTATTTCCGTGGGGCGCAGCGGCAGTAAATGGATGGAGCGGGTCTGCGGGGAATTACAGATCCCCACCAAATCCAACCGGGTGGATATCGGTGTCCGCGTGGAGCTGCCGGCGGAGGTCTTTTCCCATTTGACCGACGAGCTGTACGAGAGCAAGATCGTCTACCGGACGCCCAAGTACGGCGACCGGGTGCGGACCTTCTGCATGAATCCCAAGGGAGCGGTGGTGAATGAGAACACCAACGGCATTATCACGGTAAACGGGCACAGCTACGAGGATCCCGCCAGGCAGACCAACAATACGAATTTCGCCCTGCTGGTGGCAAAGCATTTCTCCGAGCCCTTCAAGGATTCCAACGGATACGGAGAGTCCATCGCCCGGCTGAGCAATATGCTGGGAGGAGGGGTGATCGTACAGCGGTTCGGAGATCTGATACGGGGGCAGCGCTCCACCAACCAGCGCATTGAGGAAGCGTTTATCACGCCCACCCTGAAGGCCACTCCGGGGGATTTGAGCCTCGTGCTTCCCAAGCGCATACTGGACGGAATCATTGAAATGATCTATGCCCTGGATAAGGTGGCTCCCGGCACCGCCAACGACGATACGCTGCTCTACGGCGTGGAGGTGAAATTCTACAATATGGAAGTGGAAGTCAATGAGCGGCTGGAATCCTGCCATGAGGGGCTTTACATTATCGGGGACGGAAGCGGCATCACCCATTCCCTCTCCCATGCCTCCGCCAGCGGCGTCCATGTGGCGCGGGATATCGCCGGCTAAGATAGAGTCCCGTTTACAAGGCCCGCAATGGTAATGAGGAAAAAGAAATCATGGACCATCGGGTCAAACTGTTTCCATATGGGGAGGGTTTTGCATTTATGGCGCAGGAGGGCACTCGGAGGCGCCCGGCACAAGGCAGGAAACCGTTGCCAGGGTGCCCTCCATCAGCTCTGGTATCTCCCCTGCAATATACTCCTCCGGCGGCCTGGTCAGCCTGTAGCCGTAGCCTTTTTTAAGATTGAAATCCGTAAATCTATTATCCGGAAGAAAGCTTTATAATGGCTACTTTTTTCAAAGAAAAGTGCCTGCATCATGCAAGCACTTTTGATAAATGTATCCATTTTTTTAGAGAAATATACTAATTATATGATTAGCCCGTCAAAAGGTATTTCCTTCAAATATTGTGCGAATTGTATGAAATTATACTTGATTCTTTTGTTGATAACTTCTTAATTTAAAAGGCAATCATAGCACAATTTAGAAACAATTAGCAAAATTAGCGTTTGTAATATCTTGTGACGCTTGAATCATTATATATTAAAGCGACATTTTCAGTTGCCATTACCATGGCAGGTAGAAATAAACACAGAATCCGTTTCTGTTTGAGTGGCTCCACAAAAAGTTCTTTCACATTTATGTTTCCTTTGCATGTAAAGAAGGCAGGGACCAGAAGGACGATTGTGTATTACCAGAGCTTCCTCCCAATGACCCCACTCTCCCCATTTATGTCCAAAAATATTACTGCATTTCTTGATGGCTCTGAGAGAGTATACAATGAGTTTTCAAAATCATATTCTTCTATAGTTGGAGCATATGGAGTAATCATACCATCATTTAACTGCAACAAGTATTCATTAAGGTCAATAACAACTCTTCCCTGCTCCGTATCATAATAGACCTGAGTTTCTTCAGTAAGTTCTTCTGCATTCACCTTAATATGTGATTCTACGATGAATACTGTACATAATAGCATTGAAATAATACACGATAATCCTCTTTTTTTCATATTCTTCTCCTTTCAAAATCAATTTTAATACCTGCATTTGTCTTTCACAATCCTATTTCTTTTTGCACTCCTCCTTTCAAACAAAGCACTTCCCAGCTTATTTACTCACTCTTTCTTTTATATTCAACAGATTCAAAATCTGTATAATTCAGATAGATATTTGAGATGTCCAGCTCAAGTTCTTCGGATACAAGAGACTTTAATCCGCTCAGCATTTCGGAATCCGGATTTTTCTCCAGACCTGCAATACCTATGTAGGCCCCCGCGACTTTACCATCTGAATAATTTAAATACACATTTGCCAGAACAATATTTTCTTTGCCATAATCGCGTATTATTTTTATCAATTCGTTCTCTTTCAGATACTTGGGATCCTGCGCCAGAGCGTCATTGTCCGCGTATGTCACATATCCGCCTTTGTTTTCCGTACCATGTAATGTGCTAAGTCCCAAAACAGCACAGACAACTGTAACCAGAAGAATGCCTGCTGTGATAACTGTTGCTCTTGAATATTTTTTTTGTTTCATAATAGCTCCTAACCTTTCTTTTAGATTCTTTTTGGTCTCAAACATAGCTACCGAAAGAGGTATTTTCCTTATTGAGTCGGCGGCAACCGCAATTAAAGTGTCGCCGTACTGCTGCATTTCACTTATGTCAAAGCTCTTTATGACGGATTCGTCACAAGCTAATTCACACGCTTTGTTCATCTCCCGGCGTACAAAATATACAATTGGATTGAACCAGTGTACCGCTCCAATAAAAATCAACAGCCACTTAATGAAAATGTCATGCCTCTTCTTATGGGTCACTTCATGAAGCAGAATATTCCGCAGCTTCTTTTCCTCATATTTTTTATCAGGCAGAATAATTGCCGGACGGAAGAACCCAATCAAAATCGGCGTTTTCACTCCTGCGTTTTTATATAATCGCAGTATGTTTTTTCTTTCGGACAGGGTATTCAGTAACTCTGTTTCAACCCGGTCCGCATCCATATTCTGTCCGGCCAGCCTTCTGGTATAAAACCCATAGCATATAATGTGAAAGCCAAGAACCATAATCATTCCCGACTGCCAGACAACGAATAAGACATTTGCAGTATCCGAAAGATAAGTGATCTGATAAGCGCTTTGGTCGTTCTCTTTTTGCGGTGCAAATACCAGTTCCACAGGCTTCTCAGATATTGCCTCAGAAATCCACTGCGCAATATCATATATGGACTTCATCCGCATCCCCGCATCATTCGATACAGGAATCACAAAGATTTCGGATACAGGCAGTATCAATGCAATCACTACTGAAAGCCACATATAATACTGAAAGGATCGGGGAAGTCTGTTTTTGATAATCGGTTTTAAAACAAACAAAAAACCAGATAGTAAGCTGCCCGCCAATGTCATTGAAAAAAGGATCCTGATTATCTCCGCAGAATATTCTCCCATAAAGATCATGTATTCTTGTCCCCCATTCGGAAATAACTTTTCAGTTCATCAATGTCCGCTTCCGTCAGCTCCCCGTTTTGACACAGGGCTGCAACAAAATTCTTCGTACTGCCGTTATACAGCTTATCTATCAGGCTATTTTTCCTGAACATCATATACTCGTCTTTTGTGATATTCGGCATATAATAATGGATTTCTTTCTCCTGAACCGAAACAGCCCCCTTTTTCTGCAGTCTCCTTAAAAGTGTCGCAATCGTAGACTTTTCCCATCCCATACTATCGCTTAGCTCTGCGCGGATAGCGCTGAACGATACAGCCTGTTTCTCCCGCCAGAGGATACTCATTACCTCAAGTTCAGCATCTGATATCTTATAACTTATAGAACCCATTCTAATATCTCTTTCCTATTTTCGTTTTACATTTGTAACACGACTAAATTATATATTTCTATTTTCATTTTGTCAACACAAAATATATAATTACAGGGGGGACTTTGCAAAAAATATTTTTCCTGAAACCAAATCCGATTTTTTGCGGGATATAGTGTGAGGGACGATAAGACCCGGAAAGGAGCGGTACAATGCGGGATGACAGAATTGTGGAGCTGTACTGGAAACGGGACGAGGGAGCGGTCAGGCAGACGGAGATAAAATACGGGCATTATCTGACAAAGCTGGCTTATCATATTCTCGCAGACTGGGAGGACAGCAGGGAGAGCGTAAACGATACCTACCTGAGCGCCTGGAGATCCATGCCTCCGCACCGGCCGGAGAGCCTTCGGACCTACTTGTGCAAGATGACCAGGCAGATCTCCATCGACATCTTCAGAAGGAGGAAGAGCGCGAAGAGGCAGGCGTCGGAGTATGCGATTTCCCTTTCCGAGCTGGAAGACTGCCTGTCCGCCGGCGATACCACACAGCGGGATGCCGACAGGAATCTGCTGTCGGCTGCCATCCGGAATTATCTCATGACGCTGCCGGAGGGGACCAGGGATGCGTTTCTGTGCAGATATTTTTTTGCGGATTCCGTCCGTGAAACGGCCCGGTACTGCGGTATGAGCGAAGCGGGGGTGAAGAGTCTGCTGTACCGCACCCGGATCGGCCTGAAAAAATATCTGGAAAAGGAGGGCTTTTTTCATGAGGAGTGAGGATATCAGTGATGCGGTTGGGATGCTGGACGGGGAGATGCTGGAGCATGCTCTCATGGTAAGGAAGAAGGCACAGGGGCGTGAAAGAAGAAGGGAAATGAAAGGAGGGCGGCTAAAGTATGCCGCGGCCGCATGCGTTTGTCTGACTGCCCTCAGTGCGGTGGCAGTCTTGTTTGTGGTTTTCCGGGATCCGGAGGCGAGCCTGTACCGGGACGGAATTCCGGAGGGCAGCCGGATCGCGGAGGGATCCAGGGAGTCCGCGAATTCCGACATCCCTGTGAACCCGGGAAAGGATGAAACAGAGCCGCTGACTTCGGAAGCGGAGGGGACGGAGAAATTTGTCGAAGTATCTTCCCTGCTGGCGGCAAAGGCTCCCGGCATTGTATCGGAGGAGAGCCTGGAATTCGCCCGGGTGCCTGTGGCGGAATACAGCGGATTCTATGAGAAGACGGATTCCGCCGGCAGCGATGTGCTGGCGGCAGCCCTTGGGGGAGAGGTGGACGGCGCGGAGGGGTGGTATCGTATATCGGGGCATTCGGATCTGCAGTATCTGATCGGAAAAGCCGGAGAGGAATATTCCCTCTGGAAATTCGGATACTTTGAAAGCGGGGAATATCCCTACAGGGATGTACTGGAGCTGGTGTACCAGGTCCGTTCCGCGGAAGACCTCAGGGAAATCGAAATCTCTCCTCCCCGGATGGACAATAGCGACGAGGGAAAACGAATTCAGGAGAGTATCGGGACCCATACAGTTACGGACGGGGAGGCTCTGGAGACTTTGTACCAGGTGCTCGCCTCCATGACCTGCTATGGAAACAACCGATGGGATCTGATCGATTACGGCAGTCCGGAGGCCTCGGAGGACGGCACAATGGAATCCCATGATGCGGTGAGGCTGGGGAGGTATCTGGCAGTCACAACGGCTTACGGTAATGTGATTGACGGGTTGAAGTATACGGCGGTGTCGGACATGTTCTACGAATTTTCAGGGGTTGCCTATAATCCGCTGACGAAGGAACAGGCTCAGAGCGTGTGGGCAATCATCGGAGTGATAGAGGAAGGGACAAAGGTCCGGGATGATAACGGCACGGATGAGGAAGAAAGTGCGCAGGATGCACAGGAGCAGGAGGAATCTGCCGGCGGCGGAAAGCTGTTATGCGAAATCACCAACAGAGAAGCCGGTCTGGAGGAGATCACGCAGCTGCAGGACCGGGTGAGCAGCGCCATGATGGCCGGGGAGCTGCCCTTTGTGATATCCTCGGCCGTCTATGAGAACCCTTACAGACTTCATATCATGGTGACATCGGATGCGGAAGAGGATCTGGAAAAAATAAAGGCGCTGGATACCCTGTGCGGCGTTATGGAAATCGAATATACTGGCACAAATACTTTGATGCTTGAATAACGAGATGCTTGAATAACGTATGGAAGAAAAAGGGGCTAATCAGGACACCTCCCTGCTATCCCCCCGGACGGGGGATAAAGGGGAGGATTCTTTTTTTCTGTTCTGCCGCAGAAATATCTGCCCCTGCTCCAGATAGAATTCCTGCTGCTCCTCCGTCAGGGAACGGAAGATATGGAGGAGCTGCTCTTCTTTATGGAAGAGCGTCTTGTCGGAAGAAAGCTCTTTGGCGGGATGGTTCAGAAGAAAATCCGTGGTGCCATGGAAATAGTCAGCGATCCGTATCAGGATGCCGTAATCGGGCTCTCGGGTCCCCTGGATGTAATTACCCAGGGCGGAAGGAGACAGGTCAAGGGCCTCCGCCAGCTGTTTCTGTGTCAAATCATGCAGGTCCAATAAGTCTTTTAAAATTTCCCCAAGTTTCATAAGATTCCCCTTTAGAATAAATGTGACTTGATTTTGATTTTGTTTCTTATTATTTTATCTTTTCGGATGGAATAATCGAGCGAAAAACCCAATATGTGTTTTATAATACACATAATGTGACTGTCATAACTGTAATAAAGGCCACAGGAATGCCAACAGAAAAAATCGGAGCTCTGAAAAATCATAGAGCAGGAAGAGGGATAATAGAATGGGGAGCCGGGAAAGGAATGGCAGGAACCGTAAGAGGAACGCCAGGAACCGGAAACATTTGCGGTCTGCAGACCATTGCGGAGACCGCAAATTTAAAAAAGGGCGAAAATGAAAAGAGCGGAAGACATCCGGAAGGCAGACCGGGAAGGAATACACGGGAAAGTACAGGTAATGCAGGCCGGAAATGCGGCTGTGAATGCGGCTGTGAATGCGGCTGTGAATGCGGAGAGGAGATTTGCGATGTATCACCGAAAGGCCCGGGGCGGCGGAGAAGAAAAGCACATCAGCCGCCTCCGATGGAATAGAGATGATCCAGGGGCAGGGACGTCCCGTCCGCAAGCAGGATGCTGCGGGTATATACATCAACCTTCTTCACCTTTCCGCGAACCGTCACATAGGACCCGCCGCTCTTTTTCTCATCCGGCCGGTAACAGGTAATTTCCACTTCGGGCGTCAGGGCCGGATTTTCCATAATCATTCGAAGCTGTTCGTCCAGCTGCGCCTTCCGGTCCTCCTCAAGCTCGGCGAAAGGATCCGTAAGTCTCTCTGTCTCCCGGATTGCGTCACTGTGCCCGGTGAGGGCGGCAAAGGGGGAAAACTGCGCCGCTCTGTTCGCAAGGGACATGGGCGGATGATTTCTGGAGACAGGATGGGGCAGGCGGATAATATCCTCATATGGAAAATCGGAATGATTGTTCATGCTTTGTGTCCTCCTATCTGGGAATTGCGGGCCATGGCGGTAGCGCCCTCCTGAAGGTTCATGCCCTTTAAGATCGCGTTCTTTCCGTACTTTTTCTTGACGGACAACATGGCCTCCTGTAGTTTCCGCTCTTTGGACAGCCGCTGTTCCTCTTCCTTTCTTTCCCGTTCCAGAGCCTCATAATCCGTAAACAGATCCAGCTGTTCGTAATGCATCGGCTCTGCAGCCGCGGCCGCTGTCTCCTCCACCAGATGATTTGCGCCCACCGTCACGCGGCGTATCAGCAGTTTGGGATCTATGATGCGGTCGTACAATTCCATGACGGCGTCCGTGATAAGCCTTGTGGACGAAGTCATGCGGTTCAGATTGGCGGTTCCGTGTGCATGCTTCGGAATCCGCCTGCCGTAATGATCCACGGTGATTTCGCCTCTGTAGACGCCGCTGATTTCAGGATTCGTGAGATTTTCGATATCGTAACCGATGGTGAGCACCATCTGGTCGGTGACCAGCTTTTTCTCCACCAGATCCAATACGAGCATGTCCGTCATTTCCCGGACAATGAGCTTTCCCTTCTGGGAGTCATAGGGGCATTGCAGCACCTGGCCGGAGCATAAGCTGTTGGTCTCCGGTTTGTAGGCCTTGATCAGATCCATGGTGACAGGCTCCCAGCCCCAGGCATGATCGATCAGAAGCTCCGCGTTGACGCCGAACATATGATAGAGAAGCTCTTCGTTATAATAGTCCCTGTCCCCTCCCAGGGAGCAGCGGGCGATATCTCCCATGGTGAACAGCCCGGCCTCCTCCAGCTTCTTCCGATAGCCATGTCCCACGCGCCAGAAATCGGTGAGTGGTCTGTGATTCCATAAAAGCCTCCGATAGCTCATTTCATCCAGCTGCGCAATCCGCACTCCGTTCTCATCCGCCTCCACATGCTTTGCCACAATATCCATTGCCACCTTGCATAGGTAGAGATTGGTGCCGATTCCGGCGGCCGCCGTGATGCCGGTGGCGGTATACACGTCGCGCAGGATGGTCTGGGCCAGCTGCTTCGGCGTCATTTTATAGGTGCTCAGATAAGCGGTTACATCCATCATCACCTCGTCGATGGAATAGACATGGATATCCTCCGGGGCGATGTATTTCAGGTAAATATTGTAGATGACGGTACTGTATTCCACATAAAAAGCCATCCGGGGAGGGGCCGTGATATAGGAAAGCTTCAGTTCCGGATGCTCCGCAAGCTCCGGGGACGAGAAGGAGGAGCCGGCAAACTGTCCCCCGGGAGCCCGGCTTTTCCGCTCTCTGTTCACCTCCCGCACCCTCTGTACTACCTGGAACAGCCTTGCCCTGCCGGGGATTCCGTACGCTTTCAGGGAGGGGGACACCGCCAGGCATATGGTTTTCTCCGTCCTTGCGGCATCCGCCACCACCAGATGGGTGGTGAGGGGATTTAAGCTCCGCTCCACACATTCTACAGAGGCGTAGAAGGATTTCAGATCAATGGCAATATATACACGATTCTCATTCAAGGGTCGTTCCTCCTTCCGTTATTTTGAAACGTATCCGCATATGTCAGATATTATCCCAGGATTTCGTGCATTTCAACGCACATGGAATCAGAAGTTGACACCATGCTCTTCTGTGTCAGTATTATACCAGAATATTTGTTCGATTGCATTAATTTTTTTAAAAATAGTGGATGATGTATGGAAATCATGATATAATCTCTGTATCTGTTCTGCCCTGAAAGGTGCAGGCTTTAATAGGGCAGGAAGCATGGCCTGGAGATGATGGAGGCTGTAAAGAGGAAAAGCGGGAACAGACAAGGGGTCAGTGAAATGGTGGATAAATTGATTATCGGAGCCGGCTTGTACGGCTTGTACGCGGCTTTATACTGTGTGCGCAGGGGGCAGCGCGTCGCGGTGATAGAGAGGGATGAAGCGCCCTTTGCCAGGGCCACCTATGTGAACCAGGCCAGGGTGCACATGGGCTACCATTATCCCAGGTCCCTGTCCACCGCCATGAAGAGTGCCGGATATTTCAGGCGGTTTGTGGAGGACTACTCCTTTTGTGTGCTTTTCGACTTTCAGCAGGTCTATGCCACCTCATCCAGGTTTTCCTGGACGGACGCCGATGAATTTGTCAAATTCTGCCGGGACGCCGGGATTCCCTGTACGCCCCTTCCGGTGGAGCGGTATTTTAATGAGGGCAGCTGCGACGGCGCCTTCCTGACGAAGGAATATACTTATGACGCAAAGATTCTGAGAGATTATTTTCTGGAGGAGCTGGGCAGATATCCCGGAGCGGAGATTCTGTGCGGCAGGGATATCCGGCGGATTGTGAAGAAAGCCGATTGCTATGAGGTATATGCGTTTCATGGGGCGAGGGAGGAGAGATACGAAGCTCCCTTCCTGCTGAATGCCTCCTATGCCTCCGTGAACCAGGTACTGGGGAAAACGGAGGGAATCGGAAGGAAATATTTTGATATTAAGTACGAATTGTGCGAAATCATTCTGTGCAGGGTCAATGAGGCCCTGAAGGATCTGGGACTGACGGTGATGGACGGGCCTTTTTTCTCCATTATGCCCTTTGGCAGGACGGGATATCATTCCCTGACATCCGTCACCTTCACTCCGCATAAGACAAGCCATGAACAGGTTCCGCTTTTTCCCTGCATGAAGGAGGGAGGAAGCTGCCGGGACGGCTGGCTGGGCAACTGCAATGACTGTGCCAACCGCCCGGAGAGTGCCTGGAAATATATGGCTGCACTGGCGGGAAAGTATGTCAGGAAAGAATACGCCTTTGCGTACGAAAGTTCTCTTTTTTCCATGAAGCCCATCCTGAAGGCTTCCGAGGTCGATGATTCCCGGCCTACCGTGATCAGATATGAAACGAAGAAGCCGGTGTTTTTAAGTGTGCTTTCGGGTAAGATCAATACCGTGTATGACCTGGATGAATTCCTTGACTGAGATGAATCGGCCCGCAGGGGGCAGAGGAGATACAGAAGAACGGCAATGTAAAAGAGAAGAGGAGTCCGCAGGGAGCGGAAATATGAAAGAGAAGAGGAGCCTGCAGGAGAAGGGGAAGGCAGAGGAGAAGATGAGACAAATATGGCAGAGCATGTAAGTAAGGAAAAAAATTTTGTGTCCTGTGTGGTATATCTTCACAATGAGGGCAGCCGGGTAAAGGGATTTCTGGAAGAAATCTGTAAAGTCATGCGGATGAACTTCGAAAAATATGAGGTGGTCTGCGTCAATGACGGCTGTGTGGACGATACGGTGGAGCAGGTGAGGGCTTTTTTGAGCGGGGAAGAATGTAAACCGGTGGTGAGCCTGATCAATTTAAGCTATTATCAGGGTGTGGAAAGCGCCATGAATGCGGGAAGCGATCTGGCGGTGGGAGATTTCCTGTTTGAATTTGACAAATGCGATCTGGATTTCCCCTCCGATCTGATAATGAAGGTGTACCGCAGAGCGCTGGAAGGATTTGATGTGGTGGCGGCAGCGCCCAGATACGGGGTACCGCTGACATCAAGGCTGTTCTATCTGGTGTACAACCGGGGGGGCCGCTTCAGAGGCAGAATCAGGCAGGAGCGCTTCCGCGTGATCTCCAGGCGGGCAGTCAACCGAGTGAACCAGATGAACACCTATGTACCCTACCGGAAGGTCATGTATATGAACTGCGGACTGAAGACGGATACGATTGTGTATGACAATCTGAAGACGGCGAGAAAGCGCCGGGGCAGCGAGGAACGCAGCAATCGGAATATGCTGGCCATGGATACCATCATTATCTTTACGGATGTGCTGGAGAAGCTTTCTCTGTTGGTGAGCGTAGTGCTCTTCGGGGCATTGCTGATTATGTTCGGCTACCTTGTATATTCCATTTTCAGCAGTGTGCGTCCGGTGGAGGGCTGGCTGTCCATCATGGCCCTGATGTCCTTCGGCTTTTTCATGGTATCGCTGATGCTGACGCTGATCCTGAAATATCTGTCCGTGATTCTGAATATGAGCTTTAAACGGCAGCGCTATGTGATAGAGGGAGTGGAAAAACTGACGCAATGAAGTGGACGATTATCTTTCCTGTTTTGAATGAAAGGCTGCGGCTGGAGAGCGGGGTTACCAGAACCGTGGAGTATCTTGCCTCCATCGCCTTTGAGGACTATGAGATCCTGATTGTGGACAATGGCTCCGAGGATGAGACGCCCCGGATTGCCGAAATGCTCTGCCGCAAATATCCCGGGGTACGGTATGAGCAGATTCCGGTCAGGGGAGTGGGAGCGGCTTTCCGCCGGGGGGTGGAACTTGGAGACGGGCAGATTGTGGGATATATGGATATCGATCTGTCCGCCAACATCAGACATCTGGGGGAGGCGATCCGCATTTTCGAGACCAGGCCGGAGGTGGAGTATCTCAACGGCAGCCGCTTTGCGGAGAAATCCCGCACCAGGGGGCGGAAATGGTACCGGAAGATTACCTCCCGGGGGCTTCTGATTCTGCTGAAGCTCTTTCTGGGACTGAAATGTACGGACGCTATCTGCGGTTTTACCTTTGTGCGGAGGCAGACGGCGCTTTCCCTGGTGGAGGGCAGCAGCCGGGACAACGGATGGTTTTATATGATCGAGTTCCTGCTGAGGGCCGAGAAGCGGGGAGTGAATGTGCTGGATTATCCTGTGGAGTGGCAGGAGGATTACAATACCACGGTGAAGGTGTTCAAGACGGTCTGCAATTATCTGGTGCAGATTGCAAGGCTGTTCCGGGAATTTTACATCAGGAAAAATATCTGAGGGAGCGGACATATGAGGGAGCATATCAGCAGAATCGATCTGACCAGGGACTATGAGGCCCACAGGGAGGAATACAGGGAAGCCATAGAGAGGGTCTGCCGGGAAACCGCTTTTTCCGGGGGGAAGTATGCGGATCTTTTTGACAGGGAATTCGCGGAATATGTGGGGGTGCCCTATGCCTGCGGGGTGAATAACGGTACCTCGGCCCTGCATCTTGCCATGCTGGCCATGGGTGTGGGGCCGGGGGATGAAGTGATTGTTCCGGCCAATACCTATATCGCCACCGCCTGGGGGGTATCCTACACGGGGGCCACGCCGGTGTTTGCGGACTGTACGGCGGATACCTGGGAGCTGGATCCGGCCGCCGCGGAGGCTGCGATCACCCCCAGGACCAGAGGGATTCTGGGGGTACATCTCTACGGGCAGCCCTTTGACTTTGCCCCAGTAAAGGAGATTGCGGACCGCCACGGGCTCTTTGTGGCGGAGGACTGCGCCCAGGCTCACGGGGCAAGGTACAGGGGGCAGGCAGTGGGCTCCCTGGGGGATATAGGATGCTTCAGCTTTTATCCCGGTAAGAATCTCTATGCCTTCGGGGAGGGCGGCAGCGTTACCTGTAAGGAGGAAGCGCAGTTCCGGTATATGACCATGCTGAAGAACCAGGGCTGCGACGTGCGGTATTACCATGAGGAGATCGGTTATAATTACCGCCTGGAGGGTCTGCAGGGGGCGGTTCTTTCGGTAAGCCTGAAATACCTTCCTCAGTGGACGGAGAGACGCAGGGAAATCGGAAGGCAGTACATAAGCCGGATCCGCAATCCCCTGATCACCATGCAGGCCCATCCGGCGGACACGGAACCCGTATTCCATCTGTTTGTGGTGCAGACGGAGGAGCGGGACAGATTCGTGCAGTACATGGCGGAAGAGGATGTGGAATGCAATCTTCATTATCCGGTTCCCTGCCATCTGCAGAAGGCCTATGCGCACCTGGGATACCGGAAGGGAAGCTGTCCCAATGCGGAATACCTGGCGGCGCACTGCGTGACTCTGCCCCTGTTTCCGGAGATGCGGGAGGACGAGATCGAGAGAGTGATCCGGCTGTGCAATCAGTTCCGGTGAGAAGGAAGGGGAAAACGTGTTGATTTCCGGGAGACATCAGAGAGGCATAGCAGTTGTCTGCGCCCGCGGACACGTAGGTTTGCCGGTTTCAGGCAAAACAAAGGGAAAACACGAAATAAAGATAGAACAAAGACGGAATAAAGACAGGAGAAGCCTCCGGAAGAGGGGAAAGGCGTGGCAGAGGATATGTGGAAGATTGGCATATGCGATGACGAGGAGGCTGTCAGAAGCTATCTGGCCTCTCTGGTCAGGGAGCAGACGGCAGAATGTGAGATTTCGGAATACACCTCCCCGGAGGAATATCTGTCGGACGGGAGGGAATGCGAGCTGCTGTTTCTGGATATAGGAATGGAGGACAGATCCGGTATGGACGGAATGGACCTGGCCAGACGGATCAGGAGTATGGATAAGATCTGCCAGCCGGTGATCATATTTGTCACGGGATACGGGAAGTATGTGTATGAGGCCTTTGATGTGGAGGCCTTTCATTATCTCAGGAAACCCATTGACGAACGGAAATTTGCGGAGGTGTTCCAAAGGGCGGCGCAGAGGCAGGACGGACAGAATCCGAAAGGTCAGGCTTCCGGTCAGGTTGACTTTTCGGGCACGGAGAAGCAGAAGAGAACGCTGGTGATTCAATACGGCGGCAAATCCAGGGCCATTCCCCTGGATTCCCTGTATTATATGGAAAGCCAGGGGCATAAGGTGATTCTCCACGGAAAGGAGGGCGTTCTGGAGTATTATGCCAGGATCGGCGCCCTGGAGGAGAAACTGCAGGGAAGCTTTTTCAGGATTCACAAGGGGTATCTTGTGAACCTGTCCTGGGTTGACGAATATAGCAGGACGGAGGTAAGGCTGGCAAGCGGGGACAGGCTGCCCGTCTCAAAATATAAATATGAGGCTTTCGTAAAAGCCCATCTGCGTTTTCTGCAGACATGAGCTCCGGCTGATTTCCATTCATGCCGGCCGAAAGCTGTTCATGCCGGCCGAAAGCTGTTCATGCCGGCCGATTCTCGTTAGTTTCAGGCAAATTTCTTTGCGGGCTACCGGAAATTAAATTTCTTCCTCTGTCTGCGCGCTTCCTGCCGCAGCTCTGACGGTAATGCCGTTCACTTCCACGCCGCCGCTTAATTCGATTACCAGGCAGTCCCTGCCGTCCAGCCTGCGGGTTTCGATCAGATCCGTACGCTCCGGATTTACCTTGATCATGATATCCGGTGTCTTGACCTCAAAGGAGCGGGCGCTTATGATATTGTTCATGAGCAGGGAGGTGCTTTCCCCTGCCGTCTCATCATACTGTCTGTCGAAATCCGCCAGCCTGTCATTTGCCACGCCGCTGCCGGCAAGGATGGTTTTTACCTCGTTTTTGTCCAGCACCAGGGGCTCCGGTTCCTCCTTATGCTCCTGCGCAAGTTCGGTGATTTTCTCGTGGATGCTCTTCACAGCCTGGATGTCGCAGTCCTCTCCCAGAGTATTCTCGATCAGGGTCTGGAAGGTTTCCTTCTGGCTGCCTGCGGATAAGGGCAGGGGACAGCCCAGAAGCTGCTCCACAAATCCTTCCTTCAGCTCCTCCGGGTTTTTGGAATAATAGAGCAGGCTGTGGATATCGGTGCTCCGATCCTGGAAGGCGGGGAATAAAAAGCCCATATCCGGAAGGGATACCACCCAGTCCCGGGTGCGGTTCCGGAAGGTGTTTTCCTCCGCGTCATAGCTCAGGCCGGGCTTGGACAATTCCACGGGGCAGATGCAGGATAATATGTACTCATAGATTTCGTCTGAGGCATCCTCCATATCGAGGCCGTCGCTGGTTCTGCCGGGAACGTCGTAGATATCATGTACCACAAGAATCAGATAGTTGCCCACATACTCGTAATTGGCGATGATTTTGTCATAATATTCTTCCAGCAGGGCGTCGTCCTTCAGCTTGCTGTCCCGCAGGCGCAGGAGAAAATCGTGGGCATTTCCGGGAATTCCGCCTGCTGCCCCGGCGCCTCCTTCCGCCCCGGTGTTTTCTTCCGCCCCGGCGTTTTCTTCCGCCCCGGCGTTTTCTTCCGCCGTTCTCCCGGCATCCGCATCGTCCGTGCCGGTATATCCGGCCAGCTCTGCGGAGAGAGGGTATTCCAGGGTCAGCAGATTCCTGCCCAGGGCGCCGGATAAAACCTTTCGCAGGATTTCGAAATATTTAAACATTTCCTCTTCGGGAAGGGCCAGAAAGGCCTGTTTCAGTTCTGCCTTTTTATTCTTTTCCCCGTCCACATAGCAGCCGCAGATACGGGTGATGGAGCAGTTTTTCGGAGTCAGCAGCTTTTTCAATTCGGAAATATCTCGTTTTGTCATGAAAGTCACCTCGTAAATTTATTTTCACTTATCAAGTATATCTCATTTTTGCCGGCAGGGCAAGACCGGCGGTTACTTTTTGGGCGGAATAAAATCGTCCGCAGCGCTTGCGGCAGAGGAATTCTTGTGTTACTATTATCTTTAATAACGCCTGTCCAGCCGGGCAGGCATCCAGGAAGGGCGGAGTATGGCATGAGCAGGAATAAGGAGAATAAAAAGGGCTTTATCGCGGAATTCAAGAAATTTATCATGCGGGGCAATGTGCTGGATATGGCGGTGGGTGTCATTGTGGGCGGCGCCTTCACCTCCATTGTGACATCGCTGAATCAGGATATCCTGACTCCCATATTGGGAATATTCGGGGGGACGGATTTCGGTTATCTCACTGTTACTCTGGGAACGGGAGAAAATGCGCCCGTACTCAATTACGGGAATTTCATTACGGCGGTTATCAATTTCCTGATTACGGCATTGGTCATTTTCTGCCTGGTGAAGGGAATCAATGCAATCGGCGGAAGAATGAAGAAGAGGGAAGAGGAGAAGCCGGCGGCGCCTGCCACGAAGAAATGCCCCTATTGTCTCAGCGAGATTCCGAAGGAGGCTACCAGATGTGCCCACTGTACATCGCATCTGGACGAAGAGGAGTAAGCGGGCGGCGGGGCTCACCCTGATTAATCATAGTTTATATCCTTTTGACGAGAAGAGAAGGCCCGGTTTGCCGGGGTGGAATACGGGGACGGGAGACAGGAGAGGAAGAGAATGTCTGTCAGGACGGCGGGAAAGAAAATTGGGAGAAAATGCATATGCATGACGGCGGGCGCTTTGCTCGTGGCGGTGCTGGGGGGCTGCGGCAGCAGCGGAGAGAGAATCCAGGGCGCCATCGAGCTGATCCGCTCCCTGGATTATCAGGGGGCGCTGGAGCAGCTTGACAGTGCGGAGACGGACGGGGAGAATATCAGACTTATCAACAGGGCCAGGGGCATTGCCTATATGGGATTGACCGATTATGAGCAGGCGGTTTCCTGCTTTGAGGCGGCCCTGGCCGAGAGCAACGGTCTGGTGCAGAATGTGGATTTTGATTTGAATTTTTACCTTGCGGCAGCATACACCAAGAGCAGCAGGTTTCCTGAGGCGGAAAGAATTTACGATGCCATACTGAATATGCGCCCGGGGGAACAGGACGCATATTTCCTGCGGGGAAGCGTGCGGCTGGAGCAGGGCAATTACCAGGGGGCAAAGGAAGATTTTGACAAGGTGGTTTCCATGGACCCCTCAAATTACGACAGGCTGATACATATCTGTGAAGTGCTGGATTATGCCGGGCACGGAGAGGAGGGGCAGGCTTATCTGAGAACGGCCCTGGCATCCGGCGAAGAAGGGATGGATAAGTATGACAGCGGCCGGATTTATTATTATCTGGGCGAATACCAGAGCGCCTGTATGGCGCTGGAGGAGGCCAGGGGAGAGGGAAGCGCGGAGAGCTGCCTCTATCTGGGCAGGGCCTATGAAGCCACAGGGGATTATAATTATGCCGCCAATGTCTACAATACTTATCTGAGCCAGAATACGGGAAATGCCGAAATGTATAACCAGCTGGGGCTCTGCGAGATGACCAGGGGAGAATACGCAAAGGCGCTGGAGGCGTTTCAGGCGGGGATGCGGCTGGAGAATACCACCATGATGCAGACATTGTCCTTTAACGAGATCATAGCCTATGAGTATCTGGGGGAATATATGCAGGCCTATGTGCTGATGGAGAATTATCTGAAGAATTATCCTGACGATCAGCAGGCCAGGAGAGAGTACGAGTTTCTTTCAACCAGATAGCCGGGATTTGACAGCGGCCGGACGGTGCAGGCTCCACTGTGCCTGTCCGGGCATTTCAGGGAGATTCTGCATAAGCGGCGGGGCTTTGGTGCCGGCCTGTCCGGGCAGGCTTTGGAATTTGTACAAAAAAAGACGGGATGGAAAGCGCAGGCTTTCTCCCGTCTTTTTTCTTTGGTCGTCACAAAAATTTAAGCTACTACGGTAACGTTGGTAGCGCGGATTTTGCTGCTGTTCTGAGGATCGCATTCGGTATCGAAGGTAACCTTCTGGCCCTCTTCGAGAGACTTGAAGCCCTCAGCGTTGATGGCGGAGAAATGTACAAATACTTCCTCTCCGGTGGCATCATTGGTGATGAATCCGTAACCTTTCTGTGCATTAAACCATTTTACTGTACCGTTATTCATTTTGGTACCTCCTTATAAATATAACTTTTGCTCACAGGAGCCGCGGAGCGGATCCCATAATGTGCAATATAAATTTGTAATTCCAAAATACAGGCAAAAAAATCACATATTTTTGTAAACCATCATTAAAAGTGACAATGACTTACAAAAATATGTGAGTTCAATGACTTTCATTCAGAATACATCTTTAGTATAACACTTTTCCCCATAATGTCAACAATTTTTTTAAGGAATGTATATCATTTTTTTATATAGGGAAAACTTGGTATCAGCCGATACAAAATCTGGTATCAGCCGTCAGGAACCTGATATGGGCCGTTATAAAATCCGGCAGCGGCCGGCAGGGGACTGATACAGCCATTGAATAGAAGGGAGGAATTTCTTATGATGCTGGCAGTAATGTGGGCGATGACGGCGGCCGTCCTGGGCTTTATGGCGGGAAGGGTCTCCATGTACGGCCTGACAATGGGCGGGGAAGAGGAGGAGAGAGAGAAGCCTTCTTCCTCTGCGGAGAGGAAAGGCAGGGAAAGGCATGGGAGGGGACGCAGGGCACAGGAAAATGAAAAATTCTGGTCCGTGGGGAGTCCTGTGTCCGGTCAGGTGACGATAAAGAGAGAAGGGGAACGTCCGTCCATCGTGATTCACCCTGATACGGATAAAATTTATGCTCCGGCGGGCGGGAAGATCACCCGTCTGTTTCCCATGGGCAATGCCTTTCTCTTTACCACAGAGTTCGGTGCGGAGCTGTATATTCAGGTGGGGGAGGGAAACGACGAGCTGTCGGTGAGACATTACCGTCCCAGGATTTTACAGAATGAAGTGGTGGGAAGGGGAAAGCTGCTTCTGGAGTTTGACAGACAGAGCCTGGAAGCGGAGGGAGCATCCCTGGATGTGTGCGTGAGCCTGGAAAATTGCTTTTACGGGAGCAGCATAAGGCTTACCGCAAAGGAGCATGTGAAGAGCGGGGAAGAGATCCTGCAGGTGGGAGAGGCCCTGGGCCTGGAAACCTGTCCGAACTGTCAGTAGAAGAAAATGCCGCATGTCCGGATATGACGGGACAAAAGCCTGGACAATAGTCGGGAAAATGGCCGGGACAGAAGCCTGGACAAAAGCCGGGAAAATAGCCTGGACAAAAAGCAGAACAAGGTATTGCAAAATATTATCCAAAAGTATTGCAGGGTTATTGACAAATTATGATTTTATATGTATAATTCAAAACGAAGCGTAACAAATTTGTAATAATTTCGTCAAACTTTTGGGAGTGATATACATGAGATATCTGAAGAACAGAAAGATTACAGTGATATCCGCAGGGCTTATGCTCTGCATGGCTTTGGAACCTCTGAACGTGCGCGCGGAGGAGGATATTTTACAGGCGGCAGGCGGTGCGGCCACCCTTTTGGAGACTACATTGTCCACGGAGGAATATATTGAGATTGCACAGCAGGCCAAGGGTGCTTGCTGGGGATATACCAATATCGGGATTGCAAATGTGGAGAGCGGGAATCTGAATGTGAGACAGACCCCTTCTACCGACGGCAAAATGGTGGGGAAGATGCCCAAAAACGCGGCGTGCGAGGTCCTGGAGGTGACGGAGGACGGCTGGGCGCATATTCAGTCCGGCGATGTGGACGGCTATGTCAGTACGGAATATCTTATGACGGGCCCGGACGCCAAGCTGAAAGCGGACGAGCTTGTCCGCACGGTAGCCGTGGCCAATACGGACGGCCTGAATGTAAGGGACAGTGCCGACACGGGGGGCAATGTCCTGGCGCAGGTGAGCGAGGGAGAAGAGATGGAATATCTGGAGATGCTGGACGGCTGGGTAAAGATAGCCATCGACGATGTGGAAGCATATGTGTCGGCAGAGTATGTGACGGTGACGGAGAGGCTTGACACCGCTATTACCATGACGCAGCTTTTATACGGTGCGGGCGTATCCGATGTCCGCGTGGAGCTGGTGGAATACGCCAAGCAGTTCTTGGGGAATCCCTATGTATGGGGAGGCACCAGCCTGACAAAAGGGGCGGACTGTTCCGGATTTGTGTTAAGCGTGTTTAAAAAGTTCGGCGTGTCCCTGCCTCATCATTCCGGCTCTCAGGCAAAGTACGGGACGAAGATTTCCGCCAGCGAGCTTCAGCCCGGCGACCTGGTGTTCTATGCTAACGGAAGCGGAGTCATCTATCATGTGGCCATCTACATCGGCAACGGACAGGTGATTCATGCCAGCAGTCCTTCCACCGGCATTAAGATCAACAGCTACAAATATATCACGCCCTGCAAATATGTAAGTATTCTGCAGGATTAAGTAAAATTCCGGGTTTACATTTGCAGAAGAATATGCTATGATAGCAGACGTAAAGAGGGACGAAGGTTATAAATCGTTCCAGCCGGCGCTCAGGTTTGGGACACTCCGGCCCGGCCTTGGTGTCAGGCGGTTATAAAATCAGGAGGATGATAAAATGATTTCAAAGGAAAAGAAAACGGCAGTTATGAACGAGTACGCCAGGACTCCGGGAGATACGGGTTCACCCGAAGTGCAGGTTGCAATCCTGACTGCGAGAATCCAGGAACTGACAGAGCATTTGAAGGTGAATCCCAAGGATCATCATTCCCGCCGCGGTATGCTGAAAATGGTAGGGCAGAGACGCGGCCTGCTGGAGTATTTGAAGAAGAAGGATATCGAGAGATATCGTAAGCTGATTGAGAGACTGGGCTTAAGAAAATAAGACGGATGAAAAGCGGAGGAAGGCCGAAGAAATTCGGCTCTCCGTTTTTTTGCGCAATAGAGGGTGCCCTCCTGCCATGTCTGCCGTATTTCTTTCGTTTTCGCGCAGGATGGCAGGGAAAATTCCGGAAATAATTATGGAAATGGGGAATAAGTCTCCGGCAGGGCGGCAGGGATAAGCTGCAGTATGGTATTTCGGAACAGAAGAATGACCCGAGACCGCTGAAAAGGGTATGGGCGGGCCGTATTTTTTTCAGTAGTTTCGGTGTCTTCTGTTCCTGTACAAGGCGATGGGAAAATACATTTCCATTGCGATATATAGCCGTAAAGAGCGGCGGAATGGAGGAAAGAAAATGTATAAGAGCTATGAAATGGAACTGGCCGGGCGCACGCTGAAGGTGGATATAAACCGCGTGGGCAAGCAGGCAAACGGATGTGCGTTCATGCATTACGGGGATACGGTGGTGCTCTGTACCGCAACCGCATCCGAAAAGCCCAGGGAGGGGATTGACTTTTTCCCTCTGAGCGTGGAGTATGAGGAAAAGATGTATGCGGTGGGAAAGATTCCCGGCGGGTTCAACAAGAGAGAGGGCAAGGCCAGCGAGAATGCGATTCTCACCAGCCGTGTCATTGACAGGCCCATGCGCCCCCTTTTCCCCAAGGATTACCGCAACGACGTGACATTGAACAATCTGGTGATGAGCGTGGATCCCGGGTGCCGCCCCGAGCTGGTGGCCATGATCGGCGCCGCCATCGCCACCTGTATCTCGGATATTCCCTTTGACGGTCCCTGCGCCATGACCCAGATGGGCATTGTGGACGGCGAATTTGTGGTCAACCCTTCCCAGGAGCAGTGGAAGAGCGGGGATCTGAATCTGACCGTGGCCTCCACCAGGGAAAAGGTGATTATGATCGAGGCGGGTGCAAACGAGATCCCTGAGGCTAAGATGATCGAGGCCATCTATAAGGCCCATGAGATCAACCAGACCATCATCGCCTTTATTGACAGAATCGTGGCGGAGTGCGGCAGGCCCAAGCACGAGTATACCAGCTGTGCAATCCCTCAGGAAATGTTTGACGAGATGAAGAGGCTGGTTCCCCCCGAGGAGATGGAGGTGGCCGTATTCACCGACGACAAGCAGACCAGGGAGGAGAATATCAGAAATATTACCGCGAAGCTGGAGGAGGCTTTTGCCGGGAATGAGGCCTGGCTGGCGGTCCTGGGCGAGGCGGTATATCAATATGAGAAGAAGACCGTGCGCAAGATGATCCTGAAGGATCACAAGCGTCCCGACGGGCGTGAGATCACACAGATTCGTCCTCTGGCTGCCGAGGTGGATATTATTCCCAGAGTCCATGGCTCCGCCATGTTCACCCGGGGACAGACTCAGATCTGCAATGTATGTACGCTGGCACCCCTTTCCGAGCAGCAGAAGCTGGACGGACTGGACGAGAACGAAGTGAGCAAGAGATATATGCATCATTACAATTTCCCCTCCTATTCCGTGGGCGAGACCAAGCCCTCCAGGGGACCCGGGAGACGGGAAATCGGCCATGGTGCCCTGGCGGAGAGAGCCCTGATTCCCGTGCTGCCCAGCGAGGAGGAATTCCCCTATGCCATCCGCACCGTGTCGGAGACCTTTGAGTCCAACGGCTCCACCTCCATGGCATCCACCTGCGCTTCCTGCATGTCCCTGATGGCGGCGGGCGTGCCCATCAAAAAGATGGTGGCAGGAATCTCCTGCGGTCTGGTGACCGGAGAGACGGATGAGGATTTCGTACTTCTCACGGATATCCAGGGGCTTGAGGATTTCTTCGGGGATATGGATTTCAAGGTGACAGGTACCACGGAGGGTATTACCGCCATTCAAATGGATATCAAGATCCACGGCCTGACCAGGCCCATTGTGGAAGGCGCGATTGCAAGATGCCGTGATGCGAGACTCTTCATTATGGACAACTGCATGAAGCCCGCTATCTCCGCTCCCAGACCGGAGGTGGGTTCCTTCGCACCCAAAATTATCTCCATCCAGATTGATCCCGAGAGAATCGGAGATGTGGTGGGCCAGAGAGGGAAGACCATCAACGAGATTATCGCCCGCACAGGAGTGAAGATCGATATCACCGACGACGGCAATGTATCCGTATGCGGAACCGATAAGGAAATGATGGACAAGGCCATTGAGATGATCAAGATGATCGTGACCGATTTCGAGGAGGGCCAGATTTTCCAGGGCAGGGTAGTCAGCATCAAGGAGTTCGGCGCATTCCTGGAGTTCGCTCCCGGCAAGGAGGGGATGGTTCATATCTCCAAGATTGCAAGAGAGAGAATCAACCGTGTGGAGGATGTGCTCACTCTGGGAGACGTGGTGACCGTAGTCTGCCTGGGCAAGGACAGAATGGGCAGAATCAGCTTCTCCATGAAGGATGTGGCCCAGGATATCAAGAGAAAATAAGAGAATATCAAAAGGTACGTCGTGCCGGACGCAGTTTGGACTGCCCGGCACGGTATTTTATCATATAGGCACTATTTTGCAGGGCCACATACGAAAATGGCACTGCCATTGGCTCTTAGGCACTTAACAGCGAAATCTTTCACAAAATGGCAGAATTCTGGTTCCGGCTTGCCCGGGTCAGGATATTTGCCGTGAGAGAGGGATCAGACTGTAAGGCGGGTATGGAGAAAAGGAGGATAGATTATGTTATCAAAGCAATTACTGAAGGAGGCTCTGCTGCGGGCGCTGTCCACGGGAGCCGATTACGCGGAAGTATTCGCGGAGCACACACTGAGCAGGAATATCAATCTCATATCCGGCAAGACGGACAAGATAGGGGACGCGGTGATCTGCGGCGTGGGAATCCGTATTTTCAAGGGGACCAGATGTGTGTCCGGATCCGCTTCTTCCCTGGCGGACGAGGCGATTTTAAGCTGCGCCTCCAAGGTGGCGGACGCTTTGACGGGATCTGCGCTGATTCAGGATATTGTTCTGAAGGAGAGACTGTTCGGGGATATCCACCCCGTGAAGATCGTGCCGGGCAGCGTGGGCAATGCCGTGAAGATCGATTTCCTGCGCAGGGCGTGTCTGGCGGCGAAGGAGTACAGCGGCGAGATCGCCCAGGTAAGCGGCAGTTATCTGGAGGCTGACCACAGCATCCTCATCGCCACCAGCGAGGGGCTGTTTGCCCAGGACAGGCAGATACGCAGCAGAGTGGCGGTGTCCGCCGTGGCAAGCAAGGACGGGGAGAACCAGACCGGAAGCGCAAGCCCCGGCGCCAGAAAGGGATTTGAGCTCTTCGAGGAGCTGGATTCCGAAGAGATCGGCAGGAAGGCCGCGGCCCAGGCGGTTACCATGCTGCATGCCGATTACATAAAGGGAGGAACCATGCCCGTAGCCATCGAGAACGGCTTTGGAGGCGTGATTTTCCACGAGGCCTGCGGGCATTCCCTGGAGGCTTCCTGCGTGGCGCTGGGACAGTCGCAGTTCGCCGGCAAGCTGGGGACGCAGATAGCGAATCCCAAGGTGACGGCCATCGACGACGGCACCATTCCCAACGCCTGGGGTTCCGTAAACATCGACGATGAGGGCACGCCGGCCCGGCGGAATGTGCTGATCGAGAACGGTATTTTGAAGACATATATGATCGACAAGCTGAACGGGCGCAGAATGGGGATGGAGTCCACGGGAAATTCCAGACGGCAGAGCTATCAGTATGAACCCACATCCCGCATGACGAACACTTACATCGCCGCAGGGGAGGACAGGGACGAGGATATCATCGGTTCCATAGAATACGGACTCTATGCCAGGAGCATGGGGGGCGGTTCTGTGAATCCGGTCACCGGGCAGTTCAATTTCGCCGTGAACGAAGGCTACATTATCAGGAACGGTAAGATCTGCGAGCCGGTGCGCGGTGCCAGCCTCATCGGCAAGGGATCGGAGATCCTGATGAATATTGATATGGTGGGAAAGAATGTGAAGCGCGCCCAGGGCATGTGCGGCGCTTCCTCCGGCAGCATCCCCACGGACGTGGGACAGCCGCTGATCCGGGTTTCTTCGATTGTGGTGGGAGGCCGGTGAGGACTTCATAAGATATGCTGAGGCGGAAAAGAAGAGCATTTTCACAGGATTGGATTGAGGTACTCTAAAGCGGACAGGAGGTAGAGAAATGACATATCAGGAATTTAAGGAAGCCGTGACCGGATACGCAGGGGAAAACGGGCTCACGGAGTACGAATTATACTATGAGGGCGGGTGGTCCAACTCCGTCGAGATCTACAGGGAGGAAGTCAAGGGGTACAGCACGGAGGAGAGCATGGGCGTGTGCTTTCGCTGTATCGTGGAGGGCAAGGCCGGATACGCGTCCACGGAGAACCTGACGGAGACGGAAGCCCGTTCCCTGGTACTGCGGGCATTGGAAAATGCGGGTTCCATCGAAAGTGAGGAAGAGTGCTTCCTCCACAAAAAGGGGGACAGCTATGCCGTCTGCCAGAAGAACGATTCGCCCCAGCCTTCCGGAGCGGAGCTGGTGGAGGCGGCGCTGGCGCTTCAGAAGGAGCTGTATCAGGCGGATCCCCGTGTGACAGACGGCACCCAGGCGTACATGATTTACGCCAGCCATAAATATGCCCTCTGCAATTCCAACGGTCTGGACCTGGAGGACGAGTTCTCCATGGCAAACAGCTACGGTATGGCGCTGGTGGAGGAAGACGGGGAAAGATACGACGGATCCGAGAATAAACGGGGGAGAAATCTCAGGGAGCTTGACCTGAAGGAGATTGCAAAGGCAGCTGTGGAGGAAGCGGTATCTTCCATCGGGGCCGGCAGCGTTCCCAGCGGGAAGTATACGGTTGTGTTCTCCAACAGGGCCATGGCCACCCTTCTTGCCACATATGCTTCCGTATTCTCTGCGGAGCTGGCGCAGAAGGGGATGTCGCTGCTGAACGGAAAGGAAGGGGAGAAAATCGCTGCGGACTGCATCACGATCACAGATGATCCCAGGTACAGGGACAGCATGGTGAAGAGGACCTTTGACGGCGAGGGCGTGGCGGCTTACGCCAAAAATGTAGTGGAGAAGGGCGTGCTTTCCACCCTGCTTCACAACCTGAAGACTGCCGCGAAGGCGGGAGTGAAGTCCACGGGGAATGCCAGCAAGGCGTCCTATTCTTCCGTGGTGGGGGTCAGCCCTTTTACCTTCTACATTCAGCCCGCCGGTGACACGGAGGAGACGGCGGAGAATAAAAAGCTCCCGAAGGTGCCGGAAGCTCTGTTCCGGAAGGCGGGAGAGGGAATCTATGTGACGGAGCTGATGGGACTGCATGCGGGGGCCAATGCGGTTACAGGGGACTTTTCCCTGTCGGCCAAAGGCTTTTTGATCACGGAGGGAGGAAAGGGCGCTCCCGTGAAAAACTTTACGGTATCCGGCAATTTCTTTGAACTGCTGAAGAACGTGGAGGTTTTGGGGAATGATCTGGAATTCCTGCAGGGGAAATTCGGCTCTCCGTCCATCCTCGTACGGGATATCGCCGTTGCGGGCCAGGATGCGTAAACAGGGAAAAAGATCGCTTTTGCTCCGGGCAGAGCCGTAACGGCCAGCCGGCAGGAGGCACAAAGTTCACAGGTTGTACAATACGGCTGACAGTTGCTTTGACGGGAACTGCCGGCCGTTTTTTTATGCGCAGGTCCGCATATGGAATTATGCTGCTAATGCAGCATGCCCACTTGACTCATTGCTCGCGGGAATAAATTCTGCATAGAAAGATAAGAATCGCATAGTGAAAATATAAAAAGCGCATAGGGGGTGAAAGGATTACATCTGGAAAAAAGCATTGCCGTGAGATAAACTTCAGGTCAGATAAATGCATCGGCGGCATGCAAAAAGAAGCGAATGGAGGGGTAGAATGTGACAAAACGATTTCACAAGACGGAGGCTGTGGGGACGGTGACTGACAAAAGCAGAAGAAAACCGGTTCCTAAAAAGAAAAGCGCCCTGTCGCAAATCAGAAAATGCTGGCAGCTGTATGTGCTATTGATTCCAACGGTGGTGTATCTGTTCATTTTTCACTATCTTCCCATGGCAGGAATTCAGATTGCCTTCCGGGATTATAAATTTTCCAGAGGAATATGGAACAGCGCCTGGGTAGGACTGAAGCATTTCAGGACGTTTTTCGAATCGGTTCAGTTTGGAACATTGATGATGAACACCATTAAAATCAGTGTTTACGCCCTGCTGCTGGGATTTCCCTTTCCGATTCTCCTGGCCCTGCTGCTCAATGAGAGCAGGAATGTCAGGCTGAAGAAAGCAGTCCAGACTCTGACCTATGCGCCCTATTTTATTTCCACAGTGGTGATGGTATCCATGCTGTCCATGTTTCTGTCGCCTTCCGTGGGCATTGTCAACAGGATAATCGGCTTTTTCGGAGGAACACCCTATGACTTTATGGGGAGTGCAAAAGCCTTTCGCTCGGTATATGTCATATCCGGAATCTGGCAGGGCACGGGATGGAGTTCCATCATTTTCATCGCGGCATTGGCCGGGATCGATCCGCAGCTCCACGAGGCGGCCGAGATCGACGGAGCCAGCAGACTGCAGCGGATCTGGCATATCAATCTGCCGGGGATTCTGCCGACGGCGGTGATTGTCTTTATTATGAACTGCGGCTCCATCATGAGCGTGGGGTTTGAAAAGGTATATCTGATGCAGAATTCCATGAACCAGTCCACATCGGAAATCATCGCTACCTATGTGTATAAGATGGGAATCCAGAAAACGCAGTATTCCTATACTACGGCCATCGGATTGTTCAATTCGCTGATCAATCTGGTGCTGCTGCTGATCGTCAACCATATCAGTAAGAAGGCATCGGAGATCAGTATATTTTAGGGGAAAACCGGAATAGGAGATGAAGTATGGGACGAACAAGAAAAATAAGAGAGAGCCTGGATAACCGTATTTTTGACGGAGTGGTGACCATTCTGCTGACGATCTGCGGGCTGGCAGCCCTGTATCCGCTGCTGTTTGTGGTGGTGGCATCCATATCGGATCCGGTGAGAGTGAATTCCGGTGATGTATGGCTCTACCCCGTGGGCTTTCAGCTGGACGGCTATCTGCAGGTATTCAGGAATAAATGGATTTTTGTGGGATACCGCAACAGTTTAATATATACGATACTGGGAACATTTTTAAATGTGCTGGTGACAATTATGGCGGGATATGCGCTTTCCAGAAAGGATTTATACGGCAGGAAGATTTTCAGCTGGTTCATCGCCATTCCCATGTGGTTTGGCGGCGGTCTGATACCGACCTATATCGTGGTCAACAGCCTGCATCTGATCAATACCCCCGTGGTATTGCTGGTTTTGGGACTGGTCAGCAGCTTTAACATTATTATCTGCAGAACCTTTATTTCGTCGCTTCCCTACGAGCTGCAGGAATCGGCGAAAATGGACGGCTGCTCGGATTTCGGCATTCTGTGGAAAATTGTCATGCCATTGTCCAAACCCATCATTGCAGTATTGTGTCTCTATTATGCCGTAGGTCACTGGAATGACTATTTCAGCGCCATGATCTATGTCAGCGACAAGAATTTACAGACCCTGCAGGTCTTTCTTCGGGAGATTCTTCTGCTGAATCAGAATATCGACCTGGAAACCATAGAGGATCCGGCGGTGGTGGCGCTGAAGCTGCAGATGGCCCAGGTGATGAAATATTCGTTGATCGTGGTGGCTTCTGTTCCGCTGCTGATTGCATATCCGTTTGTACAGAAATTTTTTGTAAAAGGCGTTATGATCGGTTCCGTGAAGGGGTGATCCTATTCCGCCCGGCGCCTGAAGGCAGCCTGCGGAAACGGGATTTGCGTATTTCCATGAGACGGGACCCGGATTATAAATGTAACCTGTGCTTTGGTACGAAAAGTATGGAAAAGGGAAAGGAAGGAGTAAAGTATGAAGAGAGGAAAGAAATGGTGTGCGTCAGTGCTGACGGCTGCCCTGTTGGCCGGTTTGCTGGGGGGCTGCGGTTCTCCCAAGGAGGACGGAAATGCGGGTACGCAGAGTGGAGAGGAGGGAAACGAGAACACCTCCGGAGAAAATAGTGAAGCGGAGGTTTTCCGCCTGACCGTGCATTCCAGCCCGGCCCAGGGAGATTGGAATGATTATTGGCTCATCAGGACCATTGAGGAGAAGTTCCATGTGGATATACAGGTGGAAATGATTTCCAGCGATGTCTGGAGGGACAAGCTGCCGCTGATGTTTGCAACGGAGAAGCTGCCGGATTTCTTCCTGAATTCCCTGGATGCCTCGGATATTGCCACCTATGGAAGCGAGGGATATCTGCTGGATCTGAATCCCTATATCTCCCAGGAGAAGACGCCGAATATCTGGAAGGCGATGGAAGAGACTCCGGCCTTGAGAGCGGCGCTGTCGGAAGCCGGCGGCGAAATCTATGCGGTGGGCGGAGCCGATATGGCGGAGGCAAATCTGGCACAGAATCGGTTCTATGTCAACTATCAATGGGCGGAACAGATTTTGGGAAAGCAACCGGAGACACTGGACGAGTTTTATGAGTATCTCAAAGGGGTAAAGGAAAAAGATATGAACGGCAATGGGGATGCAACGGATGAGATTCCCCTGGGCGGATTCTATAAGGCGCCTGACATGATTCATGTGTTCCCGCCCATATTGAACGCTTTCGGCTATACCCGCAAGGACATCGAGGCCATTGACGGAAAGGTGGTATATGTTCCGGCGGAAGATAACTACCGGCATTTTCTGGAGTTCATGAAGAAGCTCTATGGGGAAGAGCTGCTGGACAATGAATTCTTTTCCCAGACCCAGGATCAGGTCAATGCAAAGGAAACCAATTATCGGTATGGCGCATACAGCTTTTACGCCAGTTGGGTAAATCAGCCGGAGGAGAGTATCTGGAGACAGTATGATATTCAGGAGCCGCTGACTTCCCAGTACAACGGCGAGAAGAAAGTGGCGGCAGTGGATATCAACAAATGCGGCAACTTCAGCATTACCAAAAACTGCAGTAATCCCGAAAAACTGATGGAGATTCTGGACTGGTGCTTCAGCTTTGAGGGCTATCTGACAATTCTGGGCGGCTTCGAGAAGGGAACCGAGGAAGGGCAGGAAGCGTACGGCTACACTTATCAATGGGTGGATGAGAACACGCTGGACATGCAGACCGAATTTGACGAAAGCAAATGGGATAATCAGAACAGCTGGACCCTGGCCGAGATTTGTCCGGATTACGGCTACTTCCCCATCTATCGGAATTTCAACATGCAGGGAAGCGGAGATGCCCAGTCCTATCTGGAAGAGGGACTGATCAACCACTATGCGCCCTACTACCATGTGGGATGGCCTTCTTCCGTCAAGCTGACTGCGGAAGAGGCGGATGAGCTGGCTTTGATCTCCACGGACATCCAGAGCTACACGGATGAAATGGTGACGAAGATGATAATCGGCGAAATTCCCACAGATGATTTTGAAAGCTTCCGGACAGGCTTAAAGGAGAGAAAGCTGGAGAGAATGCTGGAAATCTATCAGGGGGCTTATGACCGCTGGAGCGCCAGGCAATGATTCCGGCAAAAAATACCATATTGGGCGGACGTGAAATTTCAGGGAAAATATGATATTATAGACAGGGCACGGTATCCCTGATTTTTCAGGAATACCATGGGCATGGAAACAGACAGGCCCGGATTGTACCGCGGAAACGGAGAGCTGCGCTGGGGAGATGGAAGGATGCCGCAAAAGAGAAGGAAACATTCAAAGCTGCTTGCAAAATACATCAAAATCAATTTCTGTGTGATCTTTTTACCCGTTGTGTTGGGCTGTGTGCTTTACTGTACCTCCATTCAGAGAAATTATATCGACAAATATCTGAAAACCATAGAATATTCCGTCAATGAGAAACTGTGGCAGCTGGAGGCCAGGACAAGATCTTTTGCATCCACTGCCCAGCAGATTTGTCTGGAAGAGGATTTTACGCCGTATCGATTGACGAACTCTTCGTATTCTTCCATCAATGCTCTCAAAAGGCTGAAGGCATTTACCGCGGAGTCAGTTTATTTTCGGGATCTGGTGATTCACCTGAACGATTCAGATCAGGTGTATACCAGCATGGGCGTCGTGGATGTGGACACTTTCCTGGACAGGACGTATCAGCTGGAGGAAGGCTTCTCCCGGGAAGGCTTTGAGAAGCTTTTGCAGTCCAAAAGGTATTACGAATGTACGGGGGAAGGCCAGTATATCAGTTCGGGAGCTTTTCAGTACAGCGTGATAGCCTGCCCGCTGGGGAAAACAGAGGGCAGCTATTACGGGACGCTGCTTGGCATATACGAAAATGACTGGGAGGAGATGTTTCGGACGGAGAAGGAGGAACAGGACAAAAGGCTTGTTTGTGTCTGTACGGGAACCATGGAAATGCTTTATACCCAAATGCCGGAATCTGTCAGAGAAGATCTTGACCTGAAAAAGGATTTGACGGAACCGCTGGCGGAGCTTCTGCGGGATTGGGACAGCAAAGGAGAGTATTGGCGGTTCCGGATGAAGGGTGTGAACTATATCGGGAAAATAGCGCATTTCGATGTGAATGGATGGTATGTGATCGATATGGTGGATGAGTCCAGCATTGCCGGAGAAATACTGCTGCTTCAGCTGCCCATGTTGATCGGAATGTTTTTGAGTATGCTTTTGCTCACCTTTTTTCTCAGCATTGTCCTTTCCGTATACAATTATGTACCCATACAGAAGCTTTATCATCTTTTTGACAAAAAGGAGAGGAAGGGCAGAGACAGACAGAGCCAGAAAGGGAGAAATGAACTGATGTTTCTGAACGAATATATCCGAAAGATGCTGGAGGAGCAGGACAGCATGGGAGAGCAGCTGCTGGCCAGCAGGAAAATTTCCAGGATGGAACTGGTGGGCAGACTGCTGAAAGGCGGGCTGGATGTCGGAGTACCGGCGGTGAGGGAGCAAATTGCAGATATGGGCCTGCGGCTGGACAAACCGTATATGGCGGCTATGGTTTTGAAAATCCCGGAGGATAATATACGCGATTTTGAACGAAAACTCCGGAATGTGTACGGGGATATCAGAACGGAAGGATTTTATCTCACGGAAGGGATTTATAAATATTATGACGCGTTTCTTGCCTGCACGGAGGATGGGGAGGAGATTGCAAAGTTTGCCCAATGGCTGATGGACTGGGCCGGGGAGGAGAGTGGTCTGCAGATCGGTATCGGCAATACGTATGCCGATGTCCAGAGCTTGAAGTATTCCCTGATGGAGGCGATTATCGCAGTGGAAAGCAGGGAGGAGGATGGCATCGCCTTCTTTTCGGAGCTGGCAGCCAGCCGGAACGAGGTGTTTTACTGTAAGCCGCTGGAGAGCGAGCTGAAACTGAAACTGGTGCTGGCCCAGGGGGCTGCCGGGGAGCTGGAGGAGGTTCTGGAGGAGCTGTACAGAGAACTGCTGCATATCCGGCAGTCCGGTTCCGATACCGTCCTGGCGTTTTTGATGAATCGGATCATGGCGGTTTTATTTGAGGATTCCTTAAGCCTGGAGGAAGGAGGCGGGGAAAGATACCTTCAATATACCAACCTGGAAGAATTTTTTGCCAGGCTGGGAGAATTCTGCCGGGCGGAGCTGGAGCGACGTCAGGAGCGTAAAGCTGCCAGAGAGGACAGAAGGATGCGTAAGATACTGGACTTCATAGACAGAAATTATATGAGGCAGGAGATGTCCCTTGTGCTGGTGGCGGGTGAATTCGATATGACGGGTCCTTATCTGAGCAAAATTTTCAAGGGAGCGGTGGGAAAGAACTTTATAGAATACATCACGGAGAAAAGGCTGGAGCGGGCGGCGGAGCTGCTGGTCAATACGGATGCCCCTGTTGGGGAGATCGTATCCCTGGTGGGCTATTCCGATGCAGCCAGCTTTACACGGAAATTTACCAGATATTTCCTGATTTCGCCCGGCGCCTACAGAAAGGTGGAGAGGGAGAAGAAAGGGAAACAGGAGAAGGGAGGCAGGGAGGATGCAGGAGATTGCACTGTGGAGAGATGAGGGATTCCGGAACGGATTTCGGGTGCTTGGCGGTACCCATGAGGAGGGATATGTGGGAGAGCTGCGCTGGGGGACAGAGAAGGGAAGCTGTGAATGGAGCCTGGCTCAGTGGGCCAGCCGCTGCAACATTGCGGCGGGCAGAAGAGAGGGAAATGCGTATTTCACGCCATCGCAGACGGTGAAGTGCTACTGTGAAGACGGATATCATGTATTGGAATTGGAATTGCGTGCCTCACGGGAATATGAGGGTCCCAGAAAGGCGGGAGAGGATTGGCCGCATCTGCTGCTGGGGCAGGAAATGGGGGAGAGATGTCCCTCGCTGGACCGGCTGGAGAGTCTGGAATTTCTCTCAGAGGTCAGGATAGGGTATTGCAATTGCGGAATGGAAGCGCCGGATCCGGAGCTTCACGCGGCACAGGCAAACCTCTTTCTCACCATAAGTCATATGGAAACCGAAAACATGTATTGGTTTGGTATTCCTTATTACGACAGCAGATATCCCATGCAGGGCGCGTATCTTGCAGAAGACGGGGGCAAGGAGGATGCCTCTCACAAAATGATTTACATCATCCCCCAGGAGAGACTGACGGACAGGGGATTGGGAGATTGCCGATGGACCGTGTACCGCAGGGACATATTGCCGGATATTCTGGAGGGGCTTTGGCTGGGAGCAGAGAAGGGGTTTCTGGAGACTGCGGATGGGGCCGGATATCGGATCAGCTCCATGAACTTTGGCTGGGAAATGCCCGGAAGCTATGACGCCAATCTGCTGATTCGGCGATTATCTCTTACAGGAAGGCTCCGGTAATATCTGTCTATACATCATGCAGGCTGTCGCATGAGGGGAAGAAAAAAGCCCCCGGGCGACAGCCTGATACGGTTACGGAGGGCAGAGACTTGGAAGAAGCCTCCGGCACGGAGGATTTGCTGCTGAAACCGGAGCTTTTGGAGAGAGCTTCCGTGGCAGCACCTTTTGGAGAGAACCTGAATGGGCAGAGAGGATAGACATATGACGAAGCAGATTTTTATATACAGGAAGAAGGAGGCCGGCGTGCAGAAGGAGGTTACCCTGTTCCGCAGAGAATTTTATGTCTCTGCGGAACAGATATGCCGAGAATCCGTGATAGCCATTACGGCGGATACCCGATATCTGCTGTATCTGAACGGACGGTATGTATGCAGAGGGCCGGAAAGCGGAGATGCCTGGAGGAAGTATTATGATGTTGTGGATGCCGCTCCCTTTTTGCGGGAGGGGATGAACTGTATCGGCGTAAAGGTGATTCATTATCCCATGGGAGACGAAGGACTCCGGCAGTTTGAGCTTGGCCCCACGGGGCTGGTGCGTTCTCCGTACGGAGGGCTGTGCGTCTTTTCCCTGTCGGGGAAGGCGGTGCCCGGGACAGATGCCGAATGGAAATGGAAATCGGATGCATCCTACGGGTTTAAAGCGTCTCTGCTGGCCAGGCAGGCAGGGGATATGGAGTTCATCCAGGCCGGCGCCGGGGAGGAAGGATGGACGGAAACCGGTTATGACGAAAGCCGCTGGCAGAATGCTGCCGTGATCCAGGAAACGACGGACTGTGCGCCTGCCTCTGCCTATGGAGTTCTGCAAAACTGGATGCTGCAGCCTCGGGATATTCCCATGCTGGAGGAGAAGGAGATAGAGGCAAAGTCGATTCGCAGCGTTGGGGGAGGGGTGGATTTCGGGGGACTTCTCCGGGGCTGTCCCGCAGTGGTACCGGCCGGAACGGAGGCTGCCTGTGAACTGGACATGGGGAAGATGGTGACCGCCTATGTCAGAACTGATTTCATGAAAGGCGGCCAGGGCAGAGCGGAATATCTCTACAGCGAATGCTATTACCATGAGAGAGAAGGGAGTCTGACAAAAATACAGAGAGACGATGCCGTCGACGGCGTACTGGCAGGAGAGGCGGACGAGTTGAGGCTGGGCGATGGCCCCTTTGTATATGAGCCCTTTGAATACCGTGCCTTCCGCTATCTGCGATTGACGGTACGGGCGGGGGAACAGGATGTGGTATTGAAGAGAATCACTTTCCGCAGGACGGGATATCCGTTTTATCCGCAGGCCGACTTTGAAGCGGAAGATCCGGTATTGCAGCGGATCTGGAAGGTCAGCCTTCAGACGCTGCGCTGCTGTATGCAGGACACTTATATCGACTGCCCTTATTATGAGAGACTGCAGTACGGGATGGATGCCATGATAGAGGCATTGCATACCTATCCGGTGCTTGGGGACGACAGGCTTGCAAGGAAAACATTTCTGGATCTGGCGGGAACGCAGATGCCGGACGGCATGATTTACTGTAATGCGCCGTCCAATGACCGTCATGTCATACCTGGTTTCGGGATTTACTATATAGATATGCTGTATGATCACTTTCGGTATTTCGGAGACAAAAGCCTGGTAGAGCAGTATTGGGCAGTGTGTGCCGGAATTTTGGGGTTTTTCCACAGGAATCTGGACGGGGAGACGGGGGTGGTTTCCGGAAACGGGTATTGGGAATTTGCGGATTGGACCCGGGAGTGGAATCCCTACCTGGGCGTACCGGCAGATAAGGGGCAGGGAGAAAGGCAGTATCTCTATACATTGATGTACGCCTACGGGCTTCTGAGGATGGCGCAGCTTACGGAGGCGGTATACGGTGCAGAGGCGGGACGTCAGTGGAGGGCGCGTCACGGCCAGGTGACGGAGATAATCAATCGTATCGTGTGGGATCCGCGGCAGGGCTATTACCGCACCTCAGACCGGGCGGTCCGCTGCAGCCAGCACGCACAGGTGTGGGCCGTTCTAAGCGAATGTATCCGGGGAAAAGCAGCCAAAGAGCTGCTTCGGAGGATGCAGGGGGATGCTTCCCTGGTCAGATGCTCCTATTCCATGAAGCATTATTATCACAGGGCCCTGGACCGGGCGGGGCTGGAGACGGGAAGGAAGGAGATGTGGGAGGAGTATGAAGCTTTGCTGAAAACCGGTTCCACTACCTGGCCGGAGGATCCCGTGAGCGCCAGAAGCGACTGCCATGGCTGGAGCACCACGCCGATTTACGAAATCTGCCATAATCTTCTGGGGGTGCGGCCGGGGGAGCCGGGATTTGGCAGGATTGTGATTGCTCCGGTACAGTGGGAGGCCGGCAGCCTGAAGGGGACGGTCTGGACTCCGCAGGGCTGTGTCAGGGTGGAGAGACATGTGGAGACAGGAGAGGGATTCCGGCGGGCGGTGGTTTCCTTTGCGATGGAAAGGGAGACGGAAGTCACGGTGCGGATTGCAGACAGAGAAATCCTGTCCGGACGGTTCCGACAGGGGGAGTGCAGCGCGATATTGTAGCTTAGCCTGGTGCAGCTGCATTTTGTCTGTTTTTTCATATAAATTTATACTTATTTTATTGCATTTCTTTCAAAAAAGTTTAAAATGTTACGTGTCAGCCGGTCATCAATATTTATTCGGGCAGCAGAATATCCGCAGGATGCGGTCTGCTGTCTCCAGGGAGGCATAGTATATGAGAGAAAAGATGCAGCGTTTTATGTGGGGCCGTTACGGAAATGACAGTTTCAACCAGGTTTTGCTGGCTGTTGCTTTTATCAGTCTGCTCCTTTCCTTTGTCGGCGGAGGGATTTTTTACATACTGGCTACCATAGTCATGGGTTATGCCTACTTCCGCATGTTCTCCAGAAATATCAGCCGACGTTCCGCGGAAAACCAGAAATTTTTACAGCGGACCAGGAAGCTCAGGGGATTGCTCGGGAAGAAGAAAATGGAATGGGCCCAGAGAAAGAACTATCATATATACAAATGTCCCAATTGCAGGCAGAAGCTCCGCGTGCCCAGGGGAAGGGGAAGAATTGCCATCAGCTGCAGAAAGTGCGGAAATGAATTTATCAAAAAGAGCTGATCAGGAGAGTTCCTTTTGCTGCTTGCGGCAAAGGCATGAATCGCAGCAAAGCAATTTACAGAAATTGCTGAAAAATTTTTTGAAAATTCAAAAGGCGCGGAGGTTGGAATGTTCGGATATATCATCGTGAATAAAGCGGAGATGAAATTCAAAGAATTTGATATATACCATTCATATTATTGCGGAATCTGCCGGGAGCTGAAGAAAAGATACGGCGCTGCGGGGCAGCTTGCGCTCAGCTTTGACATGACATTTCTGGCCATACTGCTCACCGGTCTCTATGACACGCAGACCAGGAAAGCGGATTGTAAATGTATCGTCCATCCCTTTGAGAGGCATGAGACAAGAAATAATATATTTACGGAATATGCCGCGGACATGAATATGCTTTTTGCCTATTATAAATGCAGGGACGATTGGGAGGACGAGAGGAAAGTCCGGAAACTGCTCTATGGCCGCCTGCTGGAAGGAAAGGCGGGGAAACTGCAGGCTGTCTACACCAAAAAGGTGGAAAACATCCGGCGGCTGATGGAAGATTTTTCCCGGGAGGAAAAAGGGGAGGATGCGGATATCGATACGCTGGCGGGGCTGTTCGGCAGGGTCATGGGGGAAATCATGGCCGTTCGCGAGGACGAATGGGCGGAAAGCCTGCGGCGGCTGGGCTTCTTCCTGGGTAAATTTATCTACCTTTGTGACGCCTATGAGGATATAGAGCTGGATATCAAAAAGGGTACGCCGAACCCTCTGAAGAGGAGATATCAGGATCCGGACTTTGAGGAGGAATGCAGGACCATTCTGATGATGATGATGTCGGAATGCTGCAGGGAATTTGAACGCCTGCCTATTCTGGAGAATGTGGAGATACTGCGCAATATCCTGTATTCCGGTGTCTGGGGGAGATACGAGGCGGTCCATGAAAAGCGCATGGGGGAGAATGTGCCGGCACCGCCGGAGCGGGAAGGGCAGGACGGTCCGCAGAGCGGGAGGGAAGGCTTTGCGGCAAAATGATTCCTGCGGGCAATGAGCCAGGCAGACATGCCTGCGTGTATAGGAAAGCCATATTCCATGGCTTGCAAATGCAGCGGGGCTGTTGACCCGGGACTGCGGAATATGAAGAGAGACCGGTTTTGGAAAAGTAATATGCCGGCCCGGAAAACGAGGAGAACATGTACGATCCATACAGTGTCTTAGGCGTGGGCAGGAACGCCACGGAAGAGGAGATAAAAAAGGCATACAAGGCCCTGAGCCGCAGATATCACCCGGATGCCAATGTCAATAACCCCAATAAAGCCCAGGCGGAGGAAAGGTTCAAGGAGATCCAGGGGGCTTATCAGCAGATCATGAAGGAGAGAACCTCCGGATACGGTCCCTCCGGCTACGGAAGGAGCACTTCCGGGGGAGCCGGCGGCGCATCCGGGGGCTACGGCAGACAGGAGGGAGATCCCTTCGGCGGTTTCGGCAGCGGGCCTTTCTGGGGCTTCGGCTTCGGCGGCTTCGGGCAGGGGCAGAATACCGGATACGAGGAGAATTCTTATATCAGGGCGGCGGGGAATTATATCCGCAACGGCTACTATAAGGAGGCAAGGACCACCCTGGACAATATGGACAGCCGGGACAGGAGCGCCAGATGGTATTACTACAGCGCCATCGCCCATTCTGGCCTGGGCAATAACGTGGCGGCGCTGGATCACGCGAAGCGGGCCGCGGGCCTGGAGCCGGACAATGCGGATTACCGGAATCTGGTGCAGCAGTTTGAGAGCGGCGGCAGCTGGTATGAACAGCGCCAGGCGGCGTACGGTTACCCTTCCTTCGGAGGCGGCAATATATGCATGAAGATCTGCATCGCCAATATGATATGCAATGTCTGCTGCCTGGGCGGCGGGTGCTGCGGCGGCCGGGGGATGTATTATTATTGAGGCCGGTTCGGACAGGACGGAGCCGGGATTTCCAGCGGGAAAACATCCCGGGAAATCCGGGAGAAGGGATAGAAGGGGACGGATCCTGCCCCGGGAAGGAAGCGGCGCAGGAATTCTTTCAACAGGGGCTTGCATTTCCTCCCGTTCTCTATTATAATGGTATAACAAGATATAGATACGCAGACAATGACAGAACACAAGATGTAGATCAGAGCCGTATCCGTAGAACCTTGCGGAGCGGCTCTGTGTGCGTGGATAAGGAGCGAATGCCATTATGAGAATTCAGAAAAGAGACGGACGGGTGGTGCCCTATGAGGAGGACAAGATCATAGCCGCCATCCGGAAGGCCAACAACGAAGTGGAAGAGCGGGACAGAGCGGGGGACGCCCTGGTTCAGGAGATTCTGGAGGCCGTGAAGGAGGAAGGGAAGGAACTCCAGGCCGTGGAGCATGTGCAGGATGTCATCGAACAGCATCTGGTACAGAGCAATAAGTACGCCCTTTCCAAGAAATACATTGTATACCGTTATCAGCGAAGCCTGATGCGCAAATCCAACACCACGGACGAATCCATCTTAAAGCTCATCCGCAACGAGAACAAGGAGCTGGCGGAGGAGAATTCCAACAAGAATACCCGTCTTGCCTCCACCCAGCGGGACTATATCGCCGGCGAGGTCTCCAGGGATGTGACCAGGCGCCTGCTGCTGCCGGAGCATCTCTCCCTGGCCCACGACAACGGCGTGTTTCATTTTCATGACGCGGACTATTTTATCCAGCCCATTTTCAACTGCTGCCTCATCAATATAAAGGACATGCTGGACAACGGCACCTCCATCAACGGGAAGATGATCGAATCTCCCAAAAGCTTCCAGGTGGCCTGCACCGTCACCACCCAGATCATCGCGGCGGTGGCCAGCAATCAGTACGGCGGCCAGTCCGTGAATATCAAACACCTGGGAAAGTACCTGCGCAAGAGCAGGGAGAAATTCCGGGCTCAGCTGGAAGAGGAGTTCGGCGGCGGACTGGAAGCGGATACCAAGGAGAAAATCGTGGAGCTTCGTCTGAAGGACGAGCTCAGATCCGGCGTCCAGACCATTCAGTATCAGATCAATACCCTGATGACCACAAACGGCCAGTCCCCCTTCGTCACCCTCTTTCTGCATATAGACGAGGAGGACGAATATGTGGAGGAAACGGTCCGTATCATTGAAGAGATTCTGACCCAGCGCATTCAGGGGACCAAGAATGAAAAGGGCGTGTATGTGACTCCCGCATTCCCCAAATTAGTATATGTGCTGGATGAGAATAACTGCTTAAAGGGCGGGAAATATGACTATGTGACCCGGCTTGCGGCAAAATGCTCCGCCAGAAGAATGTACCCGGACTATATTTCCGCGAAGAAAATGCGGGAGAATTACGAGGGCAATGTGTTCTCCTGCATGGGCTGCCGGTCCTTTCTCTCGCCCTGGAAGGATGAAAACGGGAATTATAAATGGGAGGGACGTTTTAACCAGGGGGTTGTCAGCCTGAACCTTCCCCAGATAGGAATTATCTCGGAGGGCAATGAGGAAGTCTTCTGGACGCGGCTGGACGAGAGACTGAAGCTCTGCTATGAAGCCCTGATGTGCAGGCATAAGGCGCTGCTGGGCACGGTGTCGGATGTCAGCCCCATTCACTGGCAGTACGGAGCCATCGCCAGGCTGAAGAAGGGGGAGAAGATCGATAAGCTGCTGCTGGGCGGCTATTCCACCATGTCCCTGGGATATATCGGCCTGTATGAGCTGACCTGGCTGATGAAGGGCTGCAGCCACACGAAGGAGCCGGGGAAGGAATTTGCGCTGCGGGTGATGGACCATCTGAAGGAAACCGCGGCAAGGTGGCGGGAGGAGACGGGCATCGGCTTCAGCCTCTACGGTACGCCGGCGGAGACGCTCTGCTACCGCTTTGCCAGAATCGACAGGGAGAAATTCGGGGATATCCCCAATGTGACGGACAAGGGGTATTATACCAATTCCTACCATGTGGATGTGCGGGAGCCCATTGACGCCTTCACGAAGTTTACCTTTGAGAGCGAGTTCCAGAACAAATCCCTGGGAGGGGCCATCTCCTATGTGGAGATTCCAAACCTGCTGCACAATGTGGAGGCTGTGGAGGAGCTGATACGCTTTATTTACGATAATATCCAGTACGGGGAATTCAACACCAAATCCGATTACTGTCATGTATGCGGCTATGACGGGGAGATCCGCATCAACGAGGATAATGAGTGGGAATGTCCCCAGTGCCATAATAAGGATCATTCCAAAATGAACGTGACCCGGCGTACCTGCGGGTATCTGGGGGAGAATTTCTGGAATACGGGCAAGACGAAGGAGATCAAAGCGAGGGTGCTGCATTTATGAATTACGCCGGGATAAAGAAAACGGATGTGGCAGACGGTCCCGGCATACGGGTTTCCCTCTTTGTCAGCGGATGCACTCATGGCTGCAGGGGCTGCTTTAACAGCGAGGCCTGGGATTTCGGGTACGGAAGGGAGTTCACGTCCCGGACGGAAGAGGAAATCCTGCAGGCCCTTGCGCCCGGCTATATCCGGGGGTTCAGCGTTCTGGGCGGAGAGCCCATGGAGCCGGAAAACCGCGGGACGGTGCTGGCGCTTCTGGAGAAGGTGCGCCGGCAGTATCCGGAGAAGGATATCTGGTGCTATACGGGATATGAGTATGAGAAGGACCTGCTCCGCTGGGCCGCAGAGGAGAAGGGCCCGGAAGGGAAGGCCTGGGAAGAGAAGCTCCCGGAAGGGAAGAGCGTGCAGGAGAAGGCAGCCCAAGAATGGGCCGCACGGGAGCGGGCTGCTGAAGCAGGGAACGCGGAGGGGACCGCGCAGGGCCAGGTGGCAAGGCTGCTCTCCCTGATAGACGTGCTGGTGGACGGAGAATTTGTGGAGGAGAAGAAGAATCTGCGCCTTGCCTTCCGCGGATCCGAAAACCAGAGACTGATCGATGTGAGGGAATCCCTGCGTCTGGGGAGGACCGTGGAGCTGCGATTGGAATAAATCCCGCTGAGAGCTACAGGCTTACAGGTGCATAGCCGGAATTTCGGAAGGCTTACGAAAAGGAGAGCTTTCGTAAAAGCCGGAGGAATCCGTAAAGCCGGAATCAGGGAAGGGCCCCGGAAAATGCGGTCTGGAGATTCCGGGAGGTTACAGAATCATATTGGGAAAAACAGCCCAAAGGGATAATATATGCCGGAATTGGATATGCTGATACAAGGTCATTGATAGCTGTCATGATTATAACGGGACGGCGGAGGAGGCATTATGTGTACGGCAGCGACATACAGGACAAGAGATTTTTACTTTGGGCGCACCCTGGATTATGAATTTTCCTACGGGGAAGAGGTGGCGGTAATCCCCCGAAGATTTCCCTTTTCCTTCCGAAGGGCAAAAGGGATGGAGGAGCACTATGCCATCATCGGCATGGCGCATATGGAGGAGGGCTGCCCCCTGCTCTATGACGGTGTCAACGAAAAGGGCCTGGGCATGGCCGGGCTGAATTTCGTGGGAAATGCGTATTACAGGGAGGAGACGGAGGATAAGGAGAATGTGGAAACCTTTGAATTCATCCCCTGGATTCTGGGTCAATGCGCTTCGGTGAAGGAGGCGGAGGAACTGTTGTCAGAGCTGAATTTGACAGGGGGAGCTTTTCGGCCGGAGCTTCCGGCCGCCAGGCTCCACTGGCTGATTGCGGATCGGGAGGGAGCCCTGACGGTGGAAGCCGTGGAGGAGGGACTCAGGGTTTACCGGAATCCGGTGGGCGTATTGACGAACAATCCGCCCTTCGACGAGCAGATGTTTCAACTGAATAATTATATGCATCTGTCCCCCCATCCTCCCCGAAATCTTTTTTCACAGGAGCTGAATCTGGAAGCATACAGCCGCGGTATGGGAGCCCTGGGGCTTCCCGGGGATTTATCCTCTCAATCCCGCTTTGTAAGGGCGGCTTTTGTGAAAATGAATTCCGTCTCGGGGGATTCCGAGCAGGAGAGTGTAAGCCAGTTCTTCCATATCCTTGGATCCGTGGATCAGCAGAAGGGCTGCTGCAGCGTAGGAGAGGGGCAGTATGAATTCACCATCTACACCTGCTGCTGCAATGCACAGAAGGGAATTTATTATTATACCACCTATGACAATCATCAGATTACTGCGGTGGATATGTACAGGGAGGATCTGAACGGCGCTTTGCCGGTGAGATATCCTCTGGTAAGAGAGGAACAGATAAGACGGCAGAATTAAAAGAGAAAGTTCTGGAGAAAGAGGACAGAAGAGGTGTGAATATATGGAATATAGCAGAGAAAAAATAAAACAGATCAGAAATCTCATGTTTCTGGCCGCGGCGTTGATCCTGGCGGTGATATACAGTGAGAGGATATTTGAGGGAGTCGGTTTCCTGTTCGGCATCCTGTCGCCCTTTTTGATCGGCGGCGTCATTGCATTCGTGCTGAACATCCCCATGCGGCTCTATGAGGAGCGGCTCTTTGCCCGATGGAAGGGAAAGAGCGCGGCGAAGGTAAAACGTCCCCTATGCCTGGTGCTCTCCCTGATCACAGTGGCGCTGGTCATTGCCATAGTGATCGGCACCGTGGTGCCCCAGGTGGCATCCACTGCCACGGAGGTGGGGAAGAAAATCCCTGCTTTTCTGGAGGATGTGACAGAGGAGCTTGACCTTTTGACCAGGAAATATCCGGTGCTGAAGGATCAGGTGGAAAAGCTGGAGCAGCTGGAGCTGAACTGGGATTCCATGATCAACAGCATCATCGATTTCCTGAAAAACGGCGCGGGGGATATGCTCAATTCTACGGTCAGTGTAGCCAGCGGCATTATCTCGGGAATTGTGAACGGGGTAATTTCTTTCATCTTTGCCCTATACATACTGGCTCAGAAGGAGAGCCTGGAGGATCAGGGAAGGAGAGTGGTTTCCGCCTATCTTCCGGAGCGGGTGGGAAGGAAGATCCTGGAAATCTGCAGCCTTCTGTATCGCAATTTCAGCAGTTTTGTCTCAGGACAATGTCTGGAGGCAGTGATATTGGGGACACTCTTTGTGATTTCCATGAGTATCTTCGGCATGCCCTATGCGCTGATGATCGGCGTGCTGATCGCCTTTATGTCCCTGATTCCCATTGTAGGCTCCTTTATCGGCTGCATCGTGGGCACCTTCCTGATTCTGATCGAGGATCCCGTGATGGCGCTCTGGTTTCTGATCTGGTTCCTGGTGCTGCAGCAGCTGGAGGGCAATCTCATCTATCCGAGAGTGGTGGGGAATTCCGTGGGACTGCCTCCTATCTGGGTTCTCACTGCGGTGAGCGTGGGCGGCAGCCTGTTCGGCGTGACTGGAATGCTGCTCTTTATTCCGCTGATGTCCACCTGCTATGCTCTCTTCAAGGAGAGCGTGAACAACAGAAATCTGAAAAGGCACGGGGCCGCGCTGCCCCGGACTGCGGCGCCCTCCGGAAAGACAGCCCCGGATCCGGCTCCTCCCGGGAAGCCGGCCAGGGCCGGAAAGCTGCGGAAGAAATGAAAGGAACGAAGCAGCTGCCAAATCAGGGATGCCTGATTTTCCTGGCCAGATACAATACCGGCGTGTCCAGCAGCGAGGTAAAGATGAAGATTACATAGCTGGAGAGGAAGATGGAGAAAAGCGTGGCTGCGTCATAGGTTCCGTAAAAGGCAAAGAGCGTAAACAGAAAGGTGTTGACAATCTGGCTGATCAGGGTGGAACCATTGTTGCGCAGCCACAGGAATCTCTTCCTGTCGCCGCATTTCTTCTCCGTAAGCGCCCACCATTTATGATAAAGCCATACATCGACCAGCTGGCTTATGGCGTAAACGGTGAGGGAAGCGACCAGCATCCTGGGAGTATTGGAGAATACCCCTTTCAGGGAGGGCATGACCTGATCCCCCCCGGCGGGAAGGTACAGCAGCCAGCTCTGGCTGAGCAACAGGAAGAACAGGGAAGAGAAGATCCCGATCCACACGGCCCGGTTGGCCTCCTTTTTCCCCTCGCATTCCGAGAGAATATCCGTTATCAGAAAGGTGACGGCAAAAAGCACATTTCCCAGCGTCTGCTCCATTCCGAAGGCGTCAATGAGCAGCAGCACCTCTATATTGGCCAGCACCGTGGCAATGGCGGACAGGCAGTAAAGCCCCGCCTTGCCGAAGAGACGGTATGCCGCCAGCGTCATGGAAAAGATAAAAATAACCGAGCCTGTCAATAATAATTCGTTTGTCATATCAGTCACCCACCCCGAAGTCAGTATTTTGTATTAAGATATCAATGCGGTCGTTATTTTTGTATTTCGGATACAGCTCTCTCCGGAAAAAGGATATGAACTCCCTGTCCGGAAGGATATCCGTGGTATTCGGGCACATGATGTTGATGCAGATTCGCTCAAACCAGGTAAGCCCCAGCGCGATATCGCGCTCCATGGAGGCAGAGCTCTGGCCGCGGATGCCGAAGAGGAAATTTGCCTCGTCAAAGTCCTGGCTGATGACGGAAGGGTCCTGATCAGGAATCCCCTTTCGCAATACCTTCTCCCGAAAGCTCCAGTCAAAGGTTTCCAGGCCCAGCTTCAGCTTCAGGGCAAAGCCGGAAAAGGCTTCCCTGAGTGCGGGAATTTCCGCTTTGTAAAGGTAATGGGATTCAAAGTGGATGGTGGAGATCCCCTTCTCCCGGCAGATTTTCCGGATCAGACCCAGGGTCCCGGCGTCAAGCTCGAAGACGGAGCCGCTGTTGATGACCTCCAGATCCCCGAATTCCCCGGTTACCCTGCTCAGAACCTCCCTGTTCAGGGCATAATTTGCCGCCTCGTCAGGACAGCTGTCCAGATGGTAGTCGCAGAAGGGCATTTCCGATAGGCGCAGCCTTTTCCGCGCAGGAGAACGATCTCCCGTTTTCTTTTCTCGAGAATTTTACTGTATCTTTCCATAAAAATAAAAAGCGTCCCAAGGACGCCCGGGCATACTATGCCCACTCCTTCCTTAGTTTTGATTTTCGCGCTGACTTTGGGACACCGCGAAGGCAGGATGGTTACGAACTGCCTGTGGGGTATTCTACCACGGACTTTGGAAGTTTGTCAAGCTTTATGGGAAGGACGGGCGGCGCCTCCGGAATCCGTTTTGTTTTTTTCGTGATATTCCAGATTCAGAGATTATATGCACAATTTTATTTCCCAATCAAGGGAAATTGTATTGTGGAACAGGGGGAAGGGGGGTATAATGGAAACCGGGGCGGATTCCCGGTCCGCGGGGATAAGGATATATATCTGCCGGGTACAAAGGGCAGGTATCGCCGCTGCGGAAATGAAAAACCGCCCGGAAGAGAGGTAAGAGAATGAGCGAGATGAAAGAAAGAATGCACAAGGGAGAACTCTATCTTCCCTGGGACGAGGAGATTATAAAGGAGCAGTTTGCTTATCTGGACAAGCTCCGGGAATACAACATGGTGAAACCCTCAGAGGTGGAGAAAAGGAAGGAAATGCTGAAGGATATGCTGGGGGACTGCGGGGAAGGGGTGTATATCGAAGCGCCTTTCTATTCCAATTTCGGCGGACATCACTGCCATTTCGGAAAGAATGTCTATGCTAATTTCCACTTAACCTGCGTGGACGATACGCATATCTATGTGGGAGATTACACCATGATCGGCCCCAACGTGACCATCGCCACCGCCGGGCATCCCATTACGCCGGCGCTTCGGGAGCAGGCGTATCAGTATAATATGCCGGTACATATCGGAAGGAACTGCTGGATCGGTGCGGGCGCCGTGATAATGCCGGGAGTCACCATCGGGGACAATACCGTGATCGGCGCGGGAAGCGTAGTGACAAAGGATATTCCTGCCGGGGTTGTGGCGGTGGGAAATCCCTGCCGGGTGATGCGGGAAGTAGGCGAGCACGATAAGGAGTATTATTTCAGGGATCGGAAAATGCCGGAGGAATTAAAGGCAGAACTATCATAGCGGATTCTGAGGATAAGATGTTTCTGTACAGCTCCTGTCCCGGATAAACCGGAACCGGAATTCTGCCGTTTTGTACAGGATTTCGGTGTTAAGCGCCTAAGGGTAATATCAGGAACAGGAGATTTTGAGAAGAGAATCATGATAATGGAAGAGAAACGATGAACCATGAGGATTTTTACTGCAGGCTGCAGCTGCAACTCAATCCGCAGCAGAGGGAGGCGGTACAGGCTGTGAACGGCCCTGTTCTGCTGCTGGCAGTGCCGGGAAGCGGGAAGACCACGGTGCTGGTGGCCAGGCTGGGATATATGATCCGTTGTGCCGGGATTGCGCCGGAAAATCTCCTGACCCTGACCTATACCGTGGCGGCCGCAAGGGATATGGAACTGCGCTTTCAGGCTCTTTTCGGGCAGGAATGCGGAAAACTGCCGGAATTCCGCACTATCAACGGAATCAGCGCCAGGATAATCAATTACTATGGAAGAATGATCGGAAAGAATTCCTTTTCCCTGGCGGAGGACGACAGACTCATTTCCGGGATATTATCCGGGATTTATCAGAGGGCGGAGGGGGACTACGCCGCGGAGAGCGATCTGAAAAATATCAGAACCCTCATCACCTATATCAAGAACAGCATGCTCGGGGAGAAGGAAATCGGCAGGCTGGAGGCGGAGGGGAATTATAAAATAGCGCAGATCTACCGCGCCTACTGCGGAGAGCTTCGGAGCAGGGGACTGATGGATTATGACGATCAGATGATATATGCGGATGCGATTTTGCGTAAAAGTCCCGAGACGCTGGAGTATTTTCAAAACCAGTACCCCTATCTGTGTGTGGACGAAGCCCAGGACACCTCCGTGATCCAGCATGCCATCATCCGGCGTCTGGCAGGGAAGGATGACAATCTGTTCATGGTGGGGGATGAGGACCAGAGTATCTACGGATTCCGGGCGGCCTGCCCCCGGGCGCTGCTTTCTTTTGAAAAGGACCATCCGGGGGCGAAGGTGCTGCTCATGGAGGAGAATTACCGCTCCAATGCAAAGATCGTGGAAGCGGCGGATCGGTTCATCCGGAGAAACACGCTGCGCCATGAGAAGCAAATGAGAGCCGTAAGGGAAGCGGGGGCGGACATCAGGGAGATCTGCCTGAAGGGCAGAGGGGCGCAGTATGCTTATCTGGCAAAGGCGGCGCAGGACTGCGGCGTGCGCACGGCCGTGCTCTATCGGGATAATGAGAGCGCTCTGCCCCTGGTGGATTTGCTGGAAAGACAGGGAATCCCCTATTGGATCAGAAATGCGGATATGGGCTTTTTTACCCACCGGGTGGTGCAGGACATCCGGAATATTCTCTTCTTTGCCCGGAATCCGAAGGACAAGGAGCTGTTCCTGCAAATATACTATAAAATATCTACCTATCTCAATAAGCAGACTGCCCTGGAAATCTGTGAGATCAGCAGGAAGACGGGGGTCGGGGTTCTGGATGCCCTGCTGCGTTACGGGGATCTGCAGGAGAGAACCAGGGAGAGCTGCCGGAGGATCCGCATGCAGCTGAATGCCCTGAAGAACCAGCAGGCAGAGGAGGCCATCGGAAAGATCGTCGGGGAGATGGGGTATGGGGAGTATCTGAAACGGGCGCGCATAGGCGACGGCAAGCTGTTCATCCTGAGACTGCTGGCCAGGAAGGAGGCTTCTGCGGGGCAGTTTCTGGAAAGGCTTGAGAAGCTGCAGAATGTCATAAAGGAAATGCCCAGGAATCCGGATGCCGGCGTCAGATTCATTCTTTCCACCATTCACGCCAGCAAGGGCCTGGAGTATGACGCCGTATATCTGATGGACGTGGCGGATGGGATATTTCCGGAGAGCGTGCCGGGGAATCTCGGGAAAATGGAGCCGGAGGAGAGGGAGGCTTATGAGGAGGAACGCCGGCTTTTCTATGTGGGAATGACCAGAGCAAGGGACAGGCTTTTCTATTTTCATTGGGGGCAGAAATCCGTCTTCTGTCAGGAATTAAAGGAATCCATCCGGGGACAGGCAGGGGAGAAAACGGCCGTTTTGCAGGGAAGAAGCTCGTTTTCTCAGGCAGGGAGTTCGTCTTCTCTGGCAGGGAATTCATTTTTCCAGGGGAGAAGCTCATTTTCCCAGGAAGAATTCCGGAGCTTCTACGATGGGCTGGGAGAAGGGCTGATTGTGACGCATGTCAGATTTGGCGAGGGCGTGATTGTGGATGTGGACGAAAGGCAGACCACAATTCAGTTTGCCGATAAGCGCAGGAAATTTGAACTGAGTATTCTGTACCAGAATCATCTGCTGAGCTGGAAGTGAATTCAGATTATTCAATGCTTCATGAGGAGCAGATATACCGGATTATAAACAGAAGGGGGACTGTCGGGAAATGGCTGCTTTCCGCAATATATGCCAGGGCATGTTGAAACTCACCGCTGTATATTGTGCAGCATTTACCGATATCCCCCTCTCTGCTAAACGGCACAGGTTGAACTGCAACCGCCGCAGAGGAGATTCTGGAGGAAAGGCTATGAGAGACAGTAGACCTTTGTACCGTATCCTTCCAGATCACATTCGCCGAACAGAGTCTCACCCAGCCACAGATCATGTACGGGAACCTGCAGAATGATTTTTGCGGGCTGGGCCAGATAATTGAGCACGAAGAGATATTTTTTCCCTTCTTTTTTCCTGACAGCCAGCTCGCAGCTTTCGGGAAGCCGGATCACATTCCTGTAGGGTTCGGCTATTTCCAGCTTATTCAGGAATACCTTCACCGTATCCGGTGTAAAGGCTCCGCCGAAATAATAGACTTCCCCGTTTCCGAAGGAATTGCGGATCAGAGCAGGGAACCCCTCGTAACAGCCGGAGGTATAGCGGGCCAGCACCTGAGCATTTTCGCCTGCGAGGGAGAGCATATCGTGGAACACCGCGGCTTCCAGCCGGGAACCGTCCCAGTCCGCCGCCACCTTTCCCTCGTCGGGAGCCACAAAGGAATATTCGGCAATATCCGTACCGGAAAGCCCGGAGACAAGTCCTGGCAGGTGATCCATGACGCATCTTCCGTAGCTGTCCTTGTAGCCCGTGCGGCATCCCAGGATGAGCTTTCCGCCCGCCGCCACGTACTGCTCCAGAAGCTCCGCACGTTCCTTTGTGAGAATGCAGGCATGGGGGTAGAAGAGCAGCTTGTATTGGAGCAGGCTTTCCGGGGTGGTATGATTCTCCAGATACACATAGTCAAAGGGTGTATGGCTCTGCTGAAGGGCCGTAAAGAGAGCGTCCTGGCTGGCGGATTCCACCCTGGCATGCCATTTGTCCGTCTGGGCATCCCAGATATTGTCGTAATCCTTCAGAATACCCACCTCCGCCTCATAGAGGGAACCTGCCAGCTCCTGTATCCGGGAGATTTTACGGGAAATCTCCTTTACCTCCCACAGTCTGCGGTTCTCCCTTCCGGAATAGTCCAGAATGCCGTGCCAATACATCTCCGTGCCGAAGGTGCAGGTTCTCCAGCGGAAATAGCTGACATAATCCGCTCCGTGAGCAATGCTCTGCATGGTCCAGAGAGTCATCTGGCCTGGCCGGGGGTTGGGAGCCTCCATACTGACATTCCAGCCGTTGGCGCCGCTTTGCTGCTCCATAATGCCGAAGACGGCAGAGACGGCCCGGATTTCCGCCAGTCCCCTGCTGGAGCCCCTGTCCTTCATTCTGTCATCCGCCCGGAAGCCGTCCAGGCAATAGGCGAAATTGGGGTAGGAGTCGTGCATCAGCACATCCAGGCTCTCCCGCCTCAGGCGCTGGTAGTCGATATGGGGGAACATACCGTTGGTGGTGATGAAATCTCCGGGCTTTTGATATTTCCGGATGATTTCGGCCTGCATTTTGGCAAAGCTGCATACGCTGTCAGAGATAAAGCGGAAATAGTCCAGCATCAGGTGTGGATTCACCGAGTTGGAATTTGTTTTCCGCGGTACATGGATTTCCTCCCATTCCGTGTAGGTCTGATTCCAGAAGACGGTGCCCCATGCTTTATTCAGCGCATCCAGAGAGCCGTATTTTGCCTGCAGGAAGCTGCGGAAGGACAGAGTATCACTTTCGGAATAGAACATACTGTTCTCACAGTTAAATTCGTTGTCCAGCTGCCAGCCCACAATGGCAGGATGGGCGGCATAATGGGAGGCGGATTTCTCTACAATATTCGCGCAGAGCCTGCGATACACGGGGGAATTGTAGTTGTAATGTCTTCTGGCGCCGTGATGGATGGGATGCCCCTCCATATCCGTATTCAGCGTCTCGGGATATTTTTTTGTGAGCCAGGCGGGTGGCGTGGCTGTGGGGGTGGAGAAGATTACCTGTATTCCCTTTTCCTGTGCAAGAGCCAGGAATTCGTCAAAGAATTCATAGGTGTACTGCCCTTCCCGGGGTTCGATGAGGCTCCAGGCGAATTCGGCGATGCGCACCGTTTTCAGCCCTGCCTCCAGCATCCGGTCCAGATCCTCCGGCCAGAGAGATGGATCCCAATGCTCCGGGTAGTAGCAGACGCCCAGATCGATGCTTTTTCCGTTGATTAGTTTTGTGTGATTCATATGATGCCTCCCTTCTGTATGGCAGATGACAGATTGCCGCTCTGATGATTCCCGCGAGCAAACATTGCTCGTTGAGCAATGAGCCAGGCGGCTGCAAAGCAGACATTCGGCTCATTGGTGCGGGGTCACAACCGGTTCAGCCATGCCTTTATTAAAATATAGCATAATTTCTCCGGTCTGCATAGTGCGGATCCGGTGATTTTCAGACGGCCTGCCGGAGTAAACTGTGTTCAGCCAGCCCATTGGATTACGGTCGCACAGATGGAATTTCTCTGAAGAAAGAGAGGGATTGAAGAAGAAAGGGATAGAAAATATGTGCTGAAAAGGCTATAATGTAAATACAGAGAGTATGGAAAAGACAGGAAAACCATGAGAACAGCCGGGAAAAACAGGAGCAGACAAAACAATCAGGGGGATTTCTCGTCTTATGAGACAGGAAGAAAAAGAATAAGGGGGCAAAGAGGGGATGACGATTCTGTATTCCGTGCTTCATTTCCTGGTGGACGGCGTATGCGCCCTGGCAATGTTCGGGGGCTTCCTTTCCGGGGAACAGGGGTATTTCTACATACTGGTATATAATTTCTGCGCCTTTGCGCTGCAGATGCCCCTGGGCGCGGCGCTGGATATGCTAAACGCCCCGGGCCGGGAAAAGGGAAAACGGGATCCGGTGTTTTGGACCGCGGCGGCAGGCGTCTTCTGCACCATGGCGGGGGCCTTCACCCATCCGGCGGTATTGGGACTGGGAAACGCCCTCTTCCATGTGGGAGGCGGCGTGGGATGTATCCGGGAGGATCATGCCAGGAAGTGGCAGGGCAGGGGGCTTGGCGTATTCGTGGCGCCCGGCGCTCTGGGGCTGTACCTGGGAACCGTAATTGCAAAAGGCGGTTCGTGGGAAACATGGGTCTGGGGGATCGGCGCTGTGATGCTTTTCCTGTGTCTTGGAGCGTTATACGGACAAAGGCAGCATGACGAAGCAAAGGCCGGGGCCGGCAGATCCGGGAAACGGGAGGCCGGGCAGCCTGCGGAGGCAGCCGGGGAAACCGTATGTCGGCAGGAAAGGCAGGAGGCAGCCGGGGAAACCGTGTGTCCCAATGGCATATGCCGGGCGAACAGCCGGAAGGATTGTGAGAGTCGGGAAAGCAGGGGGCAGGAGGAAGGAGGCCGGGAAAGCAGGGGTCCGGAAAGCACATACCGGAATGATAAGCTGCAGACAAGCGGTAAAACAGAACACAAAGAACGATATTCTGTAAGAAAAGAGGCAGCGGTGATTCTGTGCCTGGCGGTTGTGGTTCTGCGTTCCTATCTGGGAATGGCGGTTTCCTTTTCCTGGAAAACCGGAGTTCCGGCAGGTATTCTGGCCGTCGCGGCCCTGGCAGGCGGAAAAGCGGCCGGCGGCTTTGCGGGAGCGAGATACGGCTTTCGGAAAACGGCGCTGGTTTCTCTGATCCTGGCGGCCTTCTTCTATTTCTTTTCTTCCTCCCTGCCCTTGAGCATGCCCCTGGGGCTGGCGGCGCTCTTTTTCTTCAATATGACCATGCCCCTTACCCTGTACTGGATGGTCTGTATTTTGCCAGAGATGTCGGGGTTTGCCTTCGGATTTCTTACCTTTGCGTTGTTTCTGGGGTTCCTGCCCGGGTACTTCGGATGGCAGACGGGGGTGGACGGAGCGATTCTGGGCGGCGCGGGCAGCCTGGTTTCGCTGGTGCTGCTGTGGGGAGCCCTGTCTTTCCCATCCTATAGGAAAACCTGGCGGCATGCTTGCGGCGCGAAATCCCGTAAGCGGGATTCTGTTTCAAGCGGCCTGGACAGGAGGCGTTTATGAAGAGATATCTGGCGGAAATGTTCGCAGGATCCCTGGCAATCACCCTTGTGACGGAGCTGGCAATGGCTTTTTTCTGGATAAGAGGTTCGGGGAAACGGGCGGTAGAGAAAATGAGAGAGAAGGATTTGGGGAGAAGGCTGCTGTTGGTGGCCCTGGTCAACCTTCTCACCAATCCGCCCGCCGTGCTGCTGTGCTGGCTGGGGCGGATGTACCTGCCGGGGCTGCCGGAAGCGGCGCTGCAGATGGCAGTGGAAATCATGGTGGTTGGGACGGAGGCTTTTGTCTATTGCAGCTTTTGGGAAAAAGAGCGGTGGCGGATAGAGAAGCCGGCGGTCTTCGCCATCGGCGCCAATGTCTGTTCCTGGCTGTTGGGCGTATTTTGTATATGGATAAGGAGGAGCTTATGAAAAATTGGTTTTTGGCGGGGCGGTTTGGAAGGATATGGATGGCGTGCCTGCTGGCGCTGCCTGGCTGTATGTCCTGTGTCCTCAGCGCCCGGGCCGATGTGATCTGGGAGCCCCAGGATTCCTTTTATGAGAAGCACGCATCGGAATGCACCTATGTGAACCGCTGGTTTACCGCGAACGGACCGGACGGGAAGGTGATACTGTATCAAAGCCCGGAAATGCCCATTGAGACGGGGGTCTGGGAGAATGGGCGGCAGGTATATATCGCCTTTGTCTATACGGACAGCGAGGGCATAGAGTGGGGGATATACGACAATGACGCAAAACTCAGCGGCTGGGTGCCCATGGCGTATATGGAAGCGGTCTACGACAGTCTTTCCTTTCAGCAGGAGCACAGCGGCGAGATCACGGAACAGTCCGGGGAACTGGAATGCAAAAAGGGGGAGGAGATCTGTCTGTGGAAATACCCGGGGTCGGAGGACTTCCAGACCTTTCAGACGCAAGAGTATCCGCCCTCCTATCAAGGGGTGTACGAGGATGCGGAAGGGCGCAGATGGGGACATGTGGGATACTACTTCGGCATAAAGGATAAATGGGTATGCATTGACCGGCCGGGGGCGGATTTCACAGCCCTTTATCCGGAGGGAGTCCCGGGCGCGGAGGAGGGCGGCATGGAAGATTCCGAAAAGGCAGATTCTGATAAGGAAAACCCCGGCGGGGAAAATTCCCGTGAGACAGAAAGGATTGTGCCGAAGAGGAACGGAAGGGTTGTAACGATTGCGGCCGTTATGGTGGCGGCGGTGATGCTTGGGACGGCGGCACTGCTGGTGATTATGAAAAAGCGCCAACCCCGAAAGCGGGAAGACCCGGCGCATTGTGCCCGGGAGGAATAGCAGGGGGCATCCTTGCCGCTGCCATGGTGACGGCGGTGATGCCTGGGACGTCTGTTCTCCCTGTAATTATAAACAAACGCCGGAAATAAGGGGAAAGAGCTACATTGCGGTTCGGCCGTGTCTGGCAGAAATATGGAGGTTTCTGATTGGAGTTTCCGAGAGTATATTAGAAACAGGATCTCGGAATCTTCTGGCAGAAAATGGTGTTTTATAATTCGGGGGTTCCTTAAAAGGCGGAGGAATTTGCAAAAACGAAATCTCAGAGGATTCAAAAAACAGCGCCTGGGAATTCCGGGAGGATATTAGAAATAAATCGGAGGGAAAAATGGGGATATTTCGGAAAAAGCAGATACAGAAGGCGGATTACGACAGAGAGAACTGGAGGCCTGTATTAAGATGCAGCATTTGCAACGGGGAACAGGTGGCGGGATTTAAAAATATCCATACGGGCGTGTTCCGGGAGGAGTGCTTTATCCTGAGCGATTCGGACCTGGAGGATTTCAAGGCAAAATACGGGATTACGGACCTGGCAAAGGAATATTAAGGCGGCTTTTCCGGGAAGAGAGCGGGGAAAACTTAAAAATACAGAATGGAAATGAAGAAGGCAGTAAAAAAGAACACGATTGAAAGAATATATAGAGAATGTATATAGAGAATGTATATAGAAAATGTATATAGAAAAAAGGGAACAGAAAGAAAACGTGACTGAGAAAAATACCATAGGGAAAAATGCGGCAGAAAGAGCGGCAAAAATAAGCGTATAGAAAAGACGGAGAATGAAAAGGGGAGGCCATGAAATTTCTTCACATATCAGATTTACATATCGGAAAGCGGGTAAACGAGTTTTCCATGCTGGAGGATCAGCGGCATGTGCTGAAGCAGATCCTGAACATAGCGGAGAGGGAGCAGGCGGAGGGTGTTCTCATTGCGGGGGACATCTATGATAAATCCGTTCCCTCCGCGGAGGCAGTACAGATATTCGACTGGTTTCTCACGGAGCTGGCGGGGCGGGGGAAGAAGGTGTTCGCCGTGAGCGGAAACCATGATTCCCCGGAGCGGATTGCCTTTGGGGCGCAGCTTATGAGCGGCAGAGAGGTGTATCTTTCCCCCGTATACAACGGCAGAACGTCAAAAATATCACTTCAGGATGAATACGGTGAGCTGTGCGTATATCTGCTGCCATTCCTGAAGCCCGCAGCCGTGCGCCATGCGCTGGAAAAGGAGCTGGAGGGGGAGCTGCCGGAGAGCTATCAGGATGCGGTGCGTCTGGCGGTAGAACGCATGGAAATAGACGATACAAAGCGCAATATCCTGGTGGCCCATCAGTTCGTCACCGGCGCGGGGCGCTGTGATTCCGAGGAGGTGGCGGTGGGCGGCCTGGACAATGTGGACGCGGAGCTTTTCGACAGATTCGATTATGCGGCGCTGGGACATATCCACAGTCCACAGTCCGTGAAGAGGGAGACGGTCCGGTACTGCGGGACGCCCCTGAAATATTCCTTTTCGGAATCTGAGCAGGAGAAGTCCGCAACCCTTGTGGAATTAAAGGAAAAAGGGGAGGTTGTCCTTTCTGCGGTGCCGTTATCGCCCCTGCACGATATGCGCAAAATCAGGGGGACCTATGAGGAGGTCATGTCCAGGAGATTTTACCAGGGGACGGACACGGAGGATTATGTACAGATTACCCTGACAGACGAGGAGGATATTCCGGACGGCCTGCAGAAGCTGCGCACGGTCTATCCCAATCTGATGCGTCTGGTCTATGATAACAGCCGTACCAGGCAGGAGCAAAGCGTGGAGGCGGCGGAGGAGATAGAGCAGAAATCGGAGCTGGAATTATTCGGGGAGTTCTATGAACTGCAGAATAACCGGCCAATGAGCGGGGAGCAGGCGGAATTTGTGAAGCGGATGATAGAGGAGCTTCGGCAAAAGGAATAGGGAAAAGAACATGCCGGGACAAGACGTAATTCCGGTTTCGAAGAGAGATCCGGAAGCGAAATTCCGGGAAAAGAGAGATAAAAAAGCGAATAGATACGGGGAAGAGAAAGGAAGGGGAAAGCCATGAAGCCGGTAAAGCTTGTCATAAGTGCATTTGGGCCGTACGCGGACAGGACGGAGATTGATTTTGAGAGATTCGACGGAAGGGGGCTTTACCTGATCACCGGGGACACCGGGGCAGGGAAGACCACCATTTTCGATGCCATCGCCTTTGCCCTGTACGGGGAGGCCAGCGGCGATGTGCGAAGGGCGGATATGTTCCGCAGCA
>CAJUSI010000061.1 GCA_910589035.1 uncultured Acetatifactor sp.
CATTGCGGAAGGACTTGTCATCCGCGGCGAGAAGAACAAAGAATACATTGAAAAGCAGGTATACAGTATGCTGGAGATGGTGGGGCTTGTCAGGGAACATGCTTCCCGCTATCCTCACGAATTTTCCGGAGGCCAGCGCCAGCGTATCGGTATTGCAAGAGCTGTTATCATGAAGCCGGAGCTGATCATTGCGGACGAGCCGATCTCCGCGCTGGATGTTTCCATTCAGGCACAGGTGATCAATCTGCTCAACGAACTGAGCCAGAAGATGGGTTTGACCATTATGTTTATTGCCCATGACCTGGCCGTTGTAAAGTATTTTTCCAACAGGATTGCAGTAATGTACTTCGGCAAGATCGTGGAGCTTGCGTCCAGCGACGAACTGTTCGCACATCCGTTCCACCCATATACCAGGTCCCTGCTTTCCGCCATTCCGCTTCCGGACCCCATTATGGAGCGGAAGAGAAAGAGAGTCGTGTATAATCCCATGCTGGATCATGATTACTCGAAGGAAGAACCGACCATGCGCGAAGTCTATCCGGGACATTTTGTAAGATGTAATACGGAAGAATTTGAGAGATACGAAAAGGAATATCAGGCGAAGGGCTGAGAAAGCAGATTTCAAGCTTCCGAGTTTAAGTTTGCTTTTAGGGCCGCCAGGGCGGGCCCGGGCAGTTGCTGCCCGGTGTATCCGCTGAAACGGATAAGGGATATAAAGTCTGGCTGGTTTGTGCGTTGAAATTAGTGTCCGCCCGGGGCGGGCATGGGGATGTAAACATGAAAAACATGAAAAAATTCTGGGTTTCCTTCATTATCTGTTCCATTTGTACCATAGTCATGGCATGGCTGAGGGGCGTTTTTGAGCAGACGGCTCCGGTTTATGTTTTTCATATTCTTTCCGATTGCTTTCTGATAGTTGGAATCCTGGCAGCCTGTATTGCCCTGCTTTTATTTGTCAGCAACGAGGGAACCTTCGATATCTTTGTCTATGGAATGCAGTCCTTCTGGGGGTTCTTCAGGAAGGACAGGCCGGGAAAATATGATACGTTTTACGATTACAGGATGGCAAGGCAGGAGAAAAAGGTTCCTTTTCTCTTCCTGCTTGCATGCGGCGGAATCTTCCTGCTCATGTCGGTGCTGATGTATGGCGGTTATTGCATATATTTGTGAAATCTCTCTATGATGCATAACAAATACGGTCTAAAGTGCCCTTTGCGGCAATTTGGACCGTATTTTTCTGTTGACTGCAATAACTGGCTGGACTGTTTGAGGAATGTGGTCAACGCTATTCCTGACATACCTTCCTTATCTCCTCGACAGGCAAATCCGTCAGCCGGGCAATTTCTTCCGCGGATGCTCCATTTTTCGCCATGCGCTTTATGATTTGGTTCTGGCCTTTCTCTAGTCCTTTCTCCATTCCATCCCGTTTACCGATCTGAATCCCTTCTTTCCTGCCCGCCGCCCAGGCCTCCTCACGAAACATGCGCATAGTTTTCTTTTCATCGTATTCCGTCAAAAGCATCTTTTTCACCTCCGCTCGAAACGGCAGCAGGATATCTGCCAGGATCCCGTGTTCAATACAGTATCTTACCGCATTGTCAACTGCCTCATCCATGGGAAATCCTGCCTTTTGATTTTCCCTCATTTCTGCGACAAAGCAGGCATATTCTTCCAGGCGCCTGCAGCCTGTCATCAGCTGTTCGTTATGTCCGTGATTGATATTCAGCAGGCGTACCTTCAATTCCAGGCAGGATTCCTGCTTCCTGCCCGACTCGTCCTTAAAAGCATCCGTCAGGTACAGACAGCTCTCGTCCTCAAGCTCTCGGTTCCCGTTATAGAAGACGATGCACTGGGGCGCCGGAAGCGTTATCTGTGTGCTTCCGTAGATATTCGCCCCGATTTTTTCTGTGATAGCCTCATATTCCGCCGCAAGATACAGCAAAAACCGCAGGGGAAGGTTGGGGCAGAAAGTGCTCTGGTGTTCATACAGGTTCAGCGTATCCGTCAAAAGAAACGCCAGATCGTTATTCATGGACATGTAAACCACGTTTTCCAGAGTGACGACCTGTAAAGCCCGCTCATCCTGATAATCCGTACCGTTCAGTGCATTATAAAGCTCCAACAGGGCTTTCTTGTCCTTTTCGAAAATGTAACAGAACAATCGGTCCTTTACCTTTCGATTGCCAAAGAAATGGCGCAGGGGCAGTCGGAATAAACGCTCTCTCCTGGAACGGAAACGCATTTTAGAGTGCATAACATATCCTCCTTTTTCGAATATAACCAACAGGAAGACATGCCTGACTCCAACAGCTCCTGCCGGTGTGGGTGAAAATTTCGGCAGAAACTGCCAGAATGTGCAATCAGCACCTTTCACAGATTTAAATAGATAAGATTATCATAATCTATTGGCATGCCATTGTCAAGAGATATAAATGGTTCTTTCCATGCTTTGTTGAAATAACGGAATTTCTCAATCTCACAGACACGGTATTCCGGAATGCTTTGATCCGGGAACGCCGCTGCAACAAACAATGGAAAGAATCAGAGTTATTTCGCCCGGCGAAGCTCACTTCGCCCGGCAAAGCTTACTTTGCCGTGAGTACCCAGCTCCGAAACCATCGCAGGTACTGCGCCACAAAGGAAGCCTCCACAGGCTGGCCGGAGAGTACGGGATAGAACAGCAGAAACAGGGCAGCAGCCGCCCCGCCGTATGCAAGGACCAGCGGAAGGAAGACGCGCCGCGGGAGCCTGCTCCTCCACTGGAAAAGCCCGTACACATTCATCAGCACCACGAATACCACGCTGGGAAAGTAATGGTAGATGAAGGTGATACGCGTCACGAAGAACCAGGGCAGATACTGCGCCAGATATCCCACCGCCAGGAAAGCGGCACTGCGGTCCTTCTTCTTCCCCCATAACCATAATGTATACAGAAAGGCAGGGATTCCCACCCACCACACTGCAGGATTGCCAAAGGCGCTGATGCCCTCTCTGAGACCGCCCTGCTCCGCAGCTCCGGTGACAATGCGGGAATAGTACCAGATGGGACGCATCATGACAGGCCATTCATACCAGGGGGAGGAGAAAGCATGTGTTGCGTCTAAATTGCTGTGGTAGCCGTACATGGTGCTTTGATTGTACAGTGCCCTGGCCAGAAGTCCCCGGCCGGAATAATCCCGGAAGGGGAGATAGGAGAGCAGATAGATCAGCGCCGGCAGAACCACGAAGAAAACCAGGCAGAAATATACGGTGCGCCTGGTGTTCGGGAGGAAAGCTGCCAGAATGTGTCTGTGGGAAATTCCTTCCGTGGCTCCTTCCGGATCTGATTTTGCATAGAGATATTCCCGGTATCTGCGGTACAGCACGGAGAAGAATATCACCGCCAGTCCGCAGCCCGCATATACTCCCGTCCATTTGCAGGCAACTCCCATGCCCATGCAGATGCCGCATGCGCCCAGGGGCAGCCAGGTTTTCCGAAGGGAGGTATCATAAAAGCTTAAAACGGAATACTGATACATAAAGTAATACATCAACAGGACGAAAAAGGTGATGTAGACATCGATGGTGGCAAGCCTTGTCTGCGTAAAATGCATGAAATCAAAGGCAAAAAGCAGGCAGGCCAGGGCGGCGGACAGCGTGTCCCGGGTCAGCCTCCTGGCAAAAAGGTACACGATGGGGACCATCAGGATACCAAGTACGGTTCCGACAATGCGCCAGCCGAAAGGATTCATTCCGAATACCGCCACCCCCAGGGCAATGAGGATCTTGCCCATGGGCGGATGCGTATTCTCATAGGAGGTGAGGCCGTGGAGAAATTCATAGGCCGTACGCCCATGATATATTTCGTCAAAATACATGCTGTTTCGAAAGCTGCTCTGCCCGGAATAGAGCGACCCTTCATCAAACAGGGCAGGATAATCCCCGGCGTTCAGGGGTGTGATGCGCTCTCCTGCCCGGTTCCGGAAGACAAGCTCCAGAAGGGAAGCCTGATTGTCCCGGAGCGTCAGTCTGATCCGGGGAGTATCCGCCTCCAGGGGGATTTCCTTCCAGGTGAAAACCCGTTCCAGAGTAATCTCGCCCAGAGGAATCCATTCCCCGGAAGATTCGGATTGCTCTGTCAGCGCAAAATGTCTGTCTTGCCAGGGAGCGATGTAATAGGAAAGCGAAGCGGGAATTTCCCCGCCGAAATCCAGCTCCACGGACTGGGCATCCGTCATTTCGTAAGCTGTGACCGGCGCGCTGCGTTCTCCCAGATCATATAGAGCAAAGCCTGCATAGAGGAGGGTGAGGAGCAGCATGCACAGGATGTCTGCGGCTCTCAGAGGAGCGCCCGGCCGGGAAGCCTTTGGGGGAGCGCCTTTGACCCAATTCCGATATCCGCAGGTCAAATGCGACGCAGTATCGGAGATCGTATCCCAGGCAATCCATCCGGAATTATCTCTGAAATAAAGCCTCCAGGATACGAAATATAAATATATTGTGCAGAGCAGCATCCCTGCGGATACAAGCAGAATAATGGGCGCTTTTCTGTCATAGTCTGCAGGGTCATAGAAAAAGAGGACATCAGCGGCATTATAAAAATGCAATAAGGAAAAACCGCTGTAGGCAAGATAAAGCTGTCTGGCAGGCTTATAGGTATAGGCCAGAAGCAGAAGGACCAGAGCAGGATACAGATAACGCTCATGCATACGAACGGAAAACATGTAGATACTAAGTATCAGGACCGCGGCCAGAAAGGGAAATTTCTCACGGGATCCGCGGTTTCGCAGACTTAAAAACAGTACAAAACAGACTGCGGCGGCAATGGCCGTCCAGCCGAAGACATAATAGGGGACTCCCAGGAAGGTATTATTCTGGCTGATCCAGTTTAAGCCCAGCATTCCCCAGAAATTGGAGGCATTGACTGCGGCATAGGGGTAGGATGCCACCGTGGTGAAATACTGGTTCCAGACGGTTTCCAGGCCGAAGGGAAGGCAGAGAAGACACATGCCCGCCGCCACTGACAGAATCTGCAGCAGGTTTTTAAATAGGATTTTCAGACCTGTTCTTAAGGCGCCGGAAGAAGCGGCCTCCCTTTTGGGAAGGATATGGTCCAGCAGACCCGCCAGAAGCACCGGCGAAAACAGCAGCATCTGAGGCTTGATCAGCACGCCTGTTCCGAAGGCAATATAAGCGGAATACATTTTACCCCGGACAAGGCTGAGGCACAGAATGACCGCAGCGAGGGTGAATACGGAATCCACCTGTCCCCAGACGGAGGAATTCAGTATTACGGGAGGATTGAACAGATAGGCTGCGCACAGAAAAAGAGCCTGCATCTGTGTACATTTCCGGCTTGCTTCCCTGTAAAGCAGACGGCCGCAGGCCAGATCGCAGAGGATGGAGGGAAGCTTCAGCAGAACCAGATGCGCCATGGAGTACATTTCTATTCCCAGAAGATTCCGGACGGCTCCCAGGGGCCAGAGCACGTAGAGATAGCCGGGGGGATAGTCGGTGAAGGCTTCCGGGCTGTAGAAGCCGCCGGGGCCCAGAAGGAAGATCCTGTCGGCCCATCCGGCGAAGCATGCGGTGTCATTGCCGAATCCCATAGAGAGGGCGGCACAGAAAAGCCGGACGCCCAGAGCGGCGAAAAATACTGCCGCAGGCAGGCGGCCGGATATCGGACCGACTTTGCAGCTCATGCCCCGGAAGCAAAGCAGAAAGAGGATACTACCCGATAGTGCAAAAATATGAATCAAAATCATAGATGCTTCTCCTGACTTTACAGTAATTTAATAGGAATTATAAAGTAATTATAGCAAAAAGATTGGAAGAATGAAAGAGCGTATGATATAATGCTGACATACGTCAACTTTTGATTCCATGTGCGCCGGAGCGCACGAGATCATGGTATAATGTCTTTATTCGTGGCATGAAACGGCCGGATGGCCATCTGCCGTGCGTGCTGCGGTACTCATGGCAGGAAAATTTTGATTCCGGGCAGGCCGGGTTAGGATGGATAAAAAAATGGAAGATTTCGTAAGCTTTCAGGAAGTAAAGAAAATATATAAGACGGGCGAGGTGGAGATCACTGCCCTGCACGATGTGAATTTCCGGATCGGGAAAGGAGAATTCTGCGTGATTGTAGGCGCATCCGGTGCAGGCAAGACCACCATACTCAACATTCTGGGAGGAATGGATACCCTCACGTCAGGAAAAGTGTTTCTGGACGGACAGGAGATTTCCGCTTTTGACAAAAGGCAGCTGACCTCCTATCGGCGCTATGATGTGGGATTTGTGTTCCAGTTCTACAACCTGGTGCAGAACCTGACCGCGCTGGAGAATGTGGAACTGGCGGCTCAGATTTGTAAGGAGCCTCTGAGCGCGGCGGCGGTGCTGGAGCAGGTGGGGCTAAAGGAGCGCACCAATAATTTTCCGGCTCAGCTTTCCGGAGGCGAGCAGCAGCGTGTGGCCATCGCAAGAGCCCTGGCTAAGAATCCGAAGCTTCTTCTCTGTGATGAGCCTACGGGAGCACTTGATTACAACACCGGAAAAGCGGTGCTGAAGCTGCTGCAGGGCACCTGCCGGGAGATGGGCAAGACGGTGATAGTCATAACCCATAATCAGGCGCTGACCGCTATGGCTGACCGGGTTATCACTGTGAAGAGCGGTACGGTGGTAAGTATGGCGAAGAATGAGAATATTGTGGATGTGGCGGATATTGAGTGGTAAAGATACAGAACGATACAGAGGCAGAACAGGAAAGGAAGAATCCTGGGGAGATGCCAGAGAGTAATAAGATAATGCGCCGGAAGACGCGCAAAAGCGCCAAAAGACGCGGAAAATATTTCGGAAGATGACGGAACAGGTGGCAGGGCAGAGGATGAAGGAACTAAGAAAGTCTACATTCAGGGAAATTAAATCAAGTCTGGGACGTTTTATGGCCATTTTTGCTATTATTGCGCTGGGAGTGGGCTTTTTTGCCGGACTGAAGGTGACGAAGGCGGCTATGGTGGATACGGTTACCGCGTATCTGAACAACCATGCCTTTTATGATTACCGCCTGGTCTCTACCCTGGGATTCGGGCAGGAGGATGTAAATGCTTTTCTTACATCCGGGGACGTGGAGGCGGCGGAAGGTTCCGTCTCTTTTGATGTGCTCTATCTTCTGGATAACGGGAAACAGGGAGCGGTGAAAACCTACAGCGTTACGAACCGGCTGAATACATTGAAGCTTCTTTCCGGCCGGATGCCTCAGGCCAGCGGTGAATGCGTGGCGGACAGCAACTTATTCGGCAAATCCGACATCGGCGGCGTGATTCATTTGTCCGATGAAAATGAGGAGGAGAATCTGGAACATTTTACCCACAGGGAATACACCATTGTGGGGATTGTGCAGTCCCCCCTGTACCTGCAGTTTGAGAGGGGAAATACCTCCCTGGGCACAGGCCGTCTGGACGGTTATATCTATCTGCCGCCGGAGGGGTATTCCGTAGATTACTATACGGAAATCTATGTAAGGTTTTCACAGGACAACGCCTTATACGGGGAGGGATATGACAGCTTTATTGAGGAGAAGAACGCGTACTGGGAGGACCTGACCCGGCGGGTGGCCGGAGAGCGGTATCAGGAGATTCTCGCCGAGGCGGAGGAAGAGCTGGCGGAAGCCCACAGTGAGCTGGAAGAGAAACGGACGGAAGGAGAGGCAGAGCTTGCGGATGCCTCCGAGGCGCTGGAGGAAGCAAGACAGGAGCTTGCGGACGGGGAAAAGGCACTGGAGGAAGCCAGGCAGGAATTTGCGGAGGGGGAGAGTACCATCCGGAATAAGGAGAAGGAGCTTGCGGATGCGAAGGCGACCATCTCGCAGAAGGAACAGGAGCTGAATGACGGCGAGGTCACGATTCTGGAGAATGAGGCCCAGCTTACGGAGGCGAAGAAGGTCATTGACAGCAACGAGGCGGTGCTTCGAAGCGGGGAGCGGCAGCTGGCGGAGGGCAAGTCCCAGCTGAGCAGTGCCGAGGCGGCGCTGGAGGCTTCGAAGAGTACCATCACCGAGAGCAGGAACCGGCTGAATACCATGCTGGAGGAAGAGAAGGCAAAACCGGAGGGAGAACAGAATGCAACCTTGATTGCCAATATTGAGGCAGGGCTGGAACAGCTGGATTCCGCAGAAGAAGAACTCCGCGCCCAGGACGAAGCCCTGGAACCCGCGCGCCAGGAAATAGCCGAATCCGAGCGGCAGCTGGAAAGCGGCTGGCAGGCCCTTGCCGTGGCAAAGCAGCAGCTCACTGACGGACAGTTGGCGCTGACCAGTGCAAAGCGGGATCTGGTGGACGGACGCAAGGCCCTCGCGCAGGCCCGGGAAGAGGTGGCCGAGGGAGAGAAGGCAATAGAGGAGGCCAAAAAGGAGCTGGAGGAAGCAAGAGCGCTCCTTGCGGAGAAGGAAGCGGAGTTTGAAAAAGGGAAGCAGGAATTTGCCGACGGGGAAAAGGAATATGAGGACGGCCTGAAGGAATTTAATGAGAAAATAGCCGAGGCGGAGGGAAAGATAGCCGAAGCGGAGGAAGAACTGGCAGAGCTGGATGAGCCTGACAGCTTTGTGCTGGGAAGGGATACCAATGTGGGCTATGCCTGTTTTGAGAGCGATTCCAATATTGTGGAGGGAATTGCCAATATCTTCCCGGTGTTCTTCTTCCTGGTGGCAGCGCTGGTGTGCATTACCACCATGAACAGAATGGTGGAGGAGCAGAGGACCCAGATCGGCGTTTTGAAGGCGCTGGGCTATGGGGACGGAGCCATTATGTCAAAATATATGATATATTCAGGCTCGGCGGCGGTGTCGGGATGTGTGATAGGCTTCCTTCTGGGAACCTGGGGATTCCCGAAGATCATATGGTTCTGTTATGGCATGATGTACAGCGCGGATCCGGTCTTCTATGTTTTTGACTGGGGACTGGCTGTGATTTCCATGATTGTGTCCCTGCTCTGTTCCATTGGGACCACATGGCTGTCCTGCCGGGTGGAGCTGGCTCAGGTGGCGGCGGCGCTGATGCGTCCCAAGGCGCCCAAGGCGGGCAAGCGCGTATTGCTGGAGAGGATTCCCTTTTTATGGAAGCGCCTGAATTTCCTGGGGAAGGTGTCCATGAGGAACATTTTCCGCTATAAAAAGAGACTCTTCATGATGGTGGTGGGAATCAGCGGATGCACCGCGCTGCTGGTGACAGGCTTCGGGATAAAGGATTCCATTGCGGATGTGGCTGTCAGGCAGTTTCAGGAGATTCAGACCGTAGATATAGGAATCTCTCTGAATAAGGAGGCGGACGAAGAGTGGGACCGTGTCATGAAAGGGCTGGAAGACCGGGGAGCGGCGGAGTATACTTATGTCATGGAGAAAAATATGGACCTTGTGACCGATAAGGGGGTCAAATCCGTCTATCTCGTGGCAGGCACAAAGGAAGGAATGGAACCTTTTCTGAATCTTCACACCAGGAAAGGGGTGCCGGTGGATTATCCTCTGGAGGGGGAAGCGGTTGTTTCCGATAAGCTTGCGGAGGATTACCATATCGGGATCGGAGACAGCATATCCCTGAGGGACGGGGAAATGCGTTCCGTCACGGTGACTGTCTCCGGAATCTATGAGAATTATCTTTATAATTATGTGCATGTTTCGGAGGAAACCTGGATAGAATTGACCGGGGAAGAACCGGAGAGGAAGACGGTGTACCTGAATCTCCGGGAGGACATCCGGGAGGATGCGGATGCGCTGGACCTGGCGGCACATGAGCTTGCGGCGGAGCTGATGGGGGAGAAGCAGGTGCTGAACGTCACAGTAAACGCGGATACCATGGAGCGTATCAGCACTATGATGTCAAGCCTGAATATCATTGTGGTGGTGGTGATACTCTGCGCCGCAGGGCTGGCGTTCATCGTGCTCTACAATCTGACCAATATCAATATCACGGAGCGTCTGCGGGAAATCGCTACCATTAAAGTCCTTGGCTTCTACCGGAAAGAGACGGAGGCCTATGTGTTCCGCGAAAATATTATGCTGACCGTACTGGGTATGGCGGTGGGACTGGCGCTGGGGCATTTTCTGCATCTTTTTGTCATGAATGAGATCAGGGTGGATCTGATTTCTTTCCACATATATGTCAAACCGGCAAGCTTTCTGTACAGTGCGCTTCTGACGCTTGCCTTTGCATGGTGCGTGAACAAAACCATGGGCGGAAAGCTGGAGAGAATCAGCATGACGGAATCCCTGAAGAGTGTGGACTAGACAAAATCTCTGAAGAATGCCGGCTGGGAGAGCCGAAAGAAGACGGAATTCTGGAACCGGAGTCCGAAAGCCCGGTTCACAGACGGAAAGGAATCAGAATGAAATTTGACATGCATTGCCATACGAAGGAAGGCTCCCTTGACGGTAAGGTGCCCATTGAGGCGGCTGTGGTAATTCTGAAAGAAAAGGGATTCGGGGGGATGCTGATCAGCGATCATAATTCGTATAAAGGATACCGCGCCTGGAAGAAATGGAAAGGGGGAGCTCAGGAGGAAAACTTCGTCGTGCTCAAGGGCGTGGAGTACGATACCATCGACGCGGGCCATATCCTGGTGATTATGCCGGAAGGCGTAAAACTGAGGATTCTGGAACTGAGGGGGCTTCCGGTGCAGTTTCTGATAGAGATCGTCCACAAATACGGGGGAATACTGGGCCCTGCACATCCCTGCGGAGAAAAGTATCTGAGCATCACCAACACCAGAAAGCATCGCAACCGGATGGCGGTGATGGATCAGTTTGACTTTCTGGAGGGCTTCAACGCCTGCGAGAGTCCCGAGAGCAATGCGGCTGCCATGGAGATTGCATCCATGTACGGCAAGCCGGTTTTCGGAGGGAGCGACGCCCACAAGGCGGATTGTATGGGGCTCGGATACACGGAATTTGAGAAGCCTGTTTTGGGTGAATCGGATTTGATCGCCCTGATAAAGGACAGGGGAAGAGAAGCCTGCTCCTGCGGGGGAGAATATTACGCGGGTACCACCAAGCAGAGGATCGGCCGGGCCAACAACCTGCTGGTGGACGGATTCTGGTTTTACAATTGGATCAGCAGCCTGTTAAGGTACAGGAAAAGAAGGCGTGAACTGCGCAAATATTATATCCGAATCAAATGATTTTCCTCAAAAAGGATACAACAAAAGGAAGTATTACAGAATTGTTGCATTTTTAAGGCTTTTTATACTGTAATTCATAAAATCTTAAGGTGCATTTTTGAAATAGTGTGCTATACTCAATATGGGGCGCGGTATTGCCTTTGCATATTGAGTATTTTTATGCACATACATATGGAGAGATACGTTTAAATGACGGTACTATATAAGGAAAGGAATGTGATTATCAATGGAAAAGAAAAATAAAGAAAAAGGGAAGCTGTCCGTGGGCCGGCGCTTTGGCGCGCTGGGGATGGCGGTGGCAATGGCTCTGACCGCAGCGGCCTGCGGAAGTACGGAACAGACGGAAGAGAGTGCAAAGAAGGAATGGATCTATGTGCCGGAATTTATCACGCTTGAGGATGAGAGAGCCAGCTTTTACAATATGAAGCTGGCAGGGGAGAATCTCTATTATATCTCCTGGAACTGGAATGAGGAGACCGAAGAACAGACCCAGGATTTCTGCCGTTATTCTCTGGCGGACAGGGCGATGACCTCCAATACCATCGTGTGGCCGGAGGAGGGCGACTATAACCTGGACGAATATACGGTGGGAGCGGACGGCAGACTCTACGCCATGGTACGTGTCTATTCCGAGGATTACAGCAGTTCCAAACAGTACCTTGCCGGATTTGACGCGGAAGGAAAGAATGTGTTTTATAAGGAGATTTCGGACCGGCTGGGGGAGGAATATGTTCAGCAGATATGTGTGGACGAACAGGGACGTCTGTATCTGGCCGGGAGAGATCAGATCTGGCTCTTCGACGGAGAAGGAAATTACAGGAACACGATTTCCCTGGCGTCGGCGGGAGATGTGTGGTTGGATAAGGTCGGCTGCAGCAGGGACGGAAAGGCATACGCCGCTTATAACAGCTACAGCGGCAACGGCAGCTCCTCTTTGATAGCGGAGATCGATTATGACGGCGGGAAGCTGGGCGAGGCCATCGAGGGGTTCCCGGGGAATGATTTCGGACCGGGACTGGAAACGGATTTCCTGGTAGAGGACAGTAAAGGGGTTTATGAATATGATCTGAATAAGAAACAGAAGAATCTGGTGATGGAGTGGCTGGACAGCGATATCAACGGTGATACGGTGCGCTCCTTCGGCATGCTGGAGGATGGCCGGCTGGTGGCGGTCATCGAGGACTGGGAAAACAATGATAGCAGTATTGCCCTTCTGACGAAGACCAGGGCGTCGGAGCTGCCCCAGAAGGAAACCATCGTCGTCGCGACGGTGGGAGGAGAATACAATCTGCGTGCGGCCGCGGTAAAATTCAACAGAAGCAGTGAGAAATATCATATTACGGTCAGATCCTATCTCGACTATGACAATATGAGCGAGAATTCCTATGCGGACGCCATTACAAAACTGAATAACGATTTGACCTCCAGCAATTGTCCTGATATACTGGATTTGTCGGGCCTGAACCTGAATCAGCTGGCGTCAAAGGGGATTATTGAGGATTTAAACGGATATCTGGACAAGAGCAGTGCGCTGAACCGTTCCGATTTTCTGGAGAATGTTCTGGATGCGTACACCATAGACGGAAAACTGATGACCATTCCCGCCCATTTCTATTTGCAGACCATTGTAGGCAAGAAGAGCGACCTGGGGGACAAAGAGGGGTGGACCCTGCAGGAGATGGTGGATTACGCGGATGCGCACCCGGAAGCGGAGCTTTTTGACGGGGAGTCCAGGGCCTATATTATGCAGACGATGATGATGTTTAACGAGGATGCGTTCGTTGACTGGTCTACGGGAGAGTGCAAATTTGACACGGATGAGTTTAAGGCATTGCTGGAGTTTGTAAAGCGTTTCCCGGAGGAGATAGAAAGGGAAGAGGGAGGAGACTCCGAACCCACCAGAATTCAGAATGGGGAGGTGCTTCTGAGCAGGGCTCATTTTTCTGATTTTGATAATATTCAGACGTATCCAGGGATGTTCGGGGAGGAGATCGTCTGCATCGGTTATCCCACTGCAGACGGAACCGGAGGCCATGCCATGAACACGGGTGATGCCTACGCCATTACCACCAAGTCGAAGCAGAAGGAAGGAGCCTGGGAATTTATAGAGAGTATTCTCTGCCAGGGAGAAAACGAAAGATTCTGGAACGGCTATCCCACCAGGAAGTCCGAGCTGGACAAAATGCTGGAGGAAGCCACGAAGGTGGAGTATGTTCTGGATGAGAACGGGAATCCCATGCTGGACGAGAACGGAGAAAAGATTCCAAGTAACGGGACTTCCAGCATCGGCTTTGAGGACGGCTGGAGCTATACCTTCCACATTCCTACTCAGGAAGAGGCGGATCTGGTGCTGGATCTGATGGAGAAGGCTAAAGCCATACCTTACAGCGGCGAGGACGAGATCATGAAGATTATCACCGAGGAGGCGGAGGCTTTCTACAAGGGACAGAAATCCGTGGATGAAGTGGCCAACGTGATCCAGAGCCGCATTCATATCTATGTGAGCGAAAACCGGTAAATGTTGAGGATGGAAATGGGTAAAAAGATAAAAGAAAAGCGCAGGGAAGCGCCTGGCGGGAAAGCGTCTGGCAGGAAAGCGCCTGCGGCAAAGAATCATATCAGAACGACCAGAAGAGCCCGCAAGGTGAAGCTCATCTCGGGGGCGTATATCGCCCCCAGCTTCCTGGGCGTGCTGCTGTTTTTTATACTTCCTTTTTTGGTAGTGATTTTCTACTCTCTGGTGGATAATCCCATCAGTGCAAGGTTTGTGTTTCTTGATAATTTCAAGAATATTATGGGAAATACTTCCTTCAGGACGGCGGTCCGCAATACCTTTACCTTTGCGGCGATCGCGGTGCCTCTGGCGGTGATTTTATCCCTGCTGCTGGCAATTGTGCTGGAGGCGAAGCTTCCTTTCCGGAGCCAGTTTCGAACCTTCTTCTTAAGTCCCATGATGGTGCCGGTGGCATCTATTGTACTGATCTGGCAGGTTCTCTTCCATTATAACGGGGCGGTGAACGAAGTGCTGACAGGTCTGGGGGGAAGCAAGATCGATTGGATGAAATCCGACTATGCACTTGTGGTGGTGGTGATTCTGTTCCTGTGGAAGAATCTGGGCTATAACATGATTCTGTTCATGGCGGCGCTGGCGAGTATTCCGAAGGATATTCTGGAGGTGGCAAAGCTGGAGAGCGCGAATCCGCTGCAGACCTTTTTTTACATAAAGATCCGCTACCTCTCCTCATCCCTGCTGTTTGTGACGATTATGTCTCTGATCAACTCTTTCAAGATATTCAGGGAAGTATATCTGCTGACGGGAGACTACCCCTATGATTCCATATACACGCTCCAGCACTTTATGAATAATAAGTTCAGGGCGCTGGACTATCAGACACTGTCGGCGGCAGCTATACTGATGTCGATTGTGATGATTGTGATTATCGGAATCCTGTTCATTGCGGAGGACCGCTTCGGAAAGGATGTGGAGGGATGAAAAAGAAGAGCGTGAAACATGCCGGGGACTGGGCTAATCAGGCCCTTCTGGATCGTCATGCCGCGGAGCGCAGGAAGATGATTCATATCTGCAAGATCGGGCTGGCGACGATTGTGGCGGCGTTCTTCGCCATCCTGTTCCTGATGCCCATTGTGCTGACGATTACCAATTCCTTTATGGCGGCGTCCGAAATCTCGGCAAATTACGGAACCATATTTGCCACGGATGCCAACGGCGGGAAGGTATATATAGCGGAAAAGGTAAATCTGAAATTTATTCCCGATATGGTTTCCTTCAGCCAGTACAATACGGTGCTGCTGAAGAGCCCGGAATATCTGCTGAAATTCTGGAATTCCGTGATCCTGGTGGGGCCCATCGTGGTATTTCAGCTGATAGTGGCTTCTCTGGCCTCCTATGGATTTGCAAGATACCGGGGCAGGCTGCGGGAGATTATTTTCTTCGCTTATATCATATTGATGCTGATGCCCTATCAGGTTACCCTGGTGCCCAACTACCTGGTCAGTGACTGGATGAATATTCTGGATACGAACTGGGCCATCTGGCTGCCGGGTATCTTTTCCCCCTTTGCGGTGTTCCTGCTGACCAAGTTCATGCGCAGGATTCCCGAGTCGGTGATGGAAGCGGCGCAGATCGACGGCGCGGGGGAATGGCAGATTTACAGACGTATCTGCATGCCCCTCTGTAAAGGAGCCATATGCTCTGCGGCAATTCTGGTGTTTATCGACTACTGGAACATGGTGGAGCAGCCGCTGATTCTGCTGAGCGATGCGGAGTCCCATCCACTGTCGGTATTCTTAAGCAAAATCAATGCAGGAGAGATCGGCCTGGCTTTTGCGGTGGCGACCATATATATGGTGCCCAGTCTGCTGATCTTCCTCTATGGGGAGGAATATCTGGTGGACGGTATCACTTATCAGGGCGGTATCAAGGGATAACGGGATGAAGTAAGAGAAATGAAATCATTCCGTATTTCCTCAAGTATAAAAGTTGGCCGCCATGGGTATGGAAGAACGAGGTTCTTTCGGGTTCCCGGCGGATTGTATAGGATCAGGGAACGGATTTTCTTAGTCAGCAAGAAAGATAGAGGAGAGGTAGAACGATGAACGAAAATGGAAAGAAGAAAAGGGAATGGGTGAAAACGGCGGCGATAGTATTTCTGTCCGTGATGCTGCTGCTCACATTTTTCTCCAACACCATTATGAACTATTCCCTGCCTGAGGTGGCGACCCAGTATGTGCAGTCCGGAACCATTACGGCAAAGATCAGAGGCTCGGGAGTGGTGGAGAGCGGAGACCCTTATAATGTGGAAGTGAAGGAATCCAGGAAGGTGGCCAGCGTCGCCGTCAAAGCAGGGGATACGGTTCAGAAGGGCGATGTGCTCCTGTACCTGGAGGATGAGGAGAGCGAGGAGCTGAAGACTGCCAGAGAGGCCCTGGATGCGGCCAAGAAAGCCTATGATACCGCGCTGCTTTCTGCAGAACTCACTTCTACGGATATTCATGAGGCGAATACAGGCGTGTCTACGGAAACCTACCGCCAGCAGATTACCGCTGCACAGAATGCGGTGACTGCGGCGGAAAATGCAGTGAAAGCCGCTCAGGGGGAAGTGGATGAGGCCCAGGCGAAGGTAAACGAGTTAGAGCAGTGGAAGGGGGCTCTTGAGCTCCAGATCAGTATTACGCCGGAGAACAATGCGGATGTGACTGCGGAGACTAAGGCAAGAGACGAGGCGAAGGCGGCTTATGCTGCTGCTGAAGAGCTTCATATTGCTGCCAAGGAAGCTTATGATACAGCTGCTGCTGATGAAAAGAAGGCAGATGAAGCAAGAAAAGCAAATGATTCAAAGATTGTAAATATATCTGGTCAGATAGATAATTTGAATCCTAGCGAATCGGACTATGCTGAGAAAAAGGCTAAACTGGAGGAAGAATTAAAGAATGCACAAGATGCAAAGCCGGGGCTTGAGCAGGTATACAGTACTGCGCAGGCGGACGCAGCGCAGAAGCAGGCGGCCTTGGATGAGGCGAAGGCAGCCTTGGATGAGGCGCAGGCGGCCTTGGATAAGGCGCAGGCGACCTTGGATGCGAAGATAGCCTCCGGCAGCACCGATGCAATCAAAGCCAATCTTCAAAATCAATTAAATGCCGTATCCGCAGAACTTTATCACGCGAAGAACGCCGTAACGGAGAAAACAGCGGAGGTGGAGAGGCAGAAGGCGCTCCTTGCAGAGAGGCAGGAGAAGCTTACGGATCTGGCATCCAAGATCGGCAGGGTGGCAGGACTGGAGGAGGCTCAGAAGGCTATCGACGACGCTCAGGCGAAGGTAGATGAGCTGACGGCCAAGGCTGTTAACGCTACCATTACGGCGCCTATTTCGGGTACGGTGACCCAGCTGAACGTAACTGCCGGTAAGAATACGGATGCCAGTACGCCGGTGGCGGTTCTGCAGCCCGAGGGCAAGGGATACACCCTGAGCTTTTCCGTGACCAACGAGCAGGCCAGGAGACTGTCCGTGGGAGATGTAGCGGATCTGGTGAACGCATGGTACTATGATGATGTGACGGTGACCCTGGCGAATATCAAGCCGGATACTACGGATCCCGGCAAAAAGAAGCTTCTGACTTTTGACGTGACCGGCAGTGTGACAGCGGGACAGACTCTGAATATATCCGTGGGCCAGAAGAGTGCAAATTATGATTATATTGTGCCGAACAGCGCCATCCGTGAGGACAATAACGGAAAGTTCATTCTGATTGTGGAATCCAAGCAGGGACCTTTAAGCACCCGGTACATAGCCAGCCGTGTGGATGTGGAGGTACTGGCCAGCGACGATACGCAATCCGCGGTCAGCGCTGCGCTCTACGGCTATGAATTCGTGATCACTACCTCCACAAAGCCCGTGGAGGCCGGAAAGCAGGTTAGATTGAGCAATAATAATTAAATCCTGACGGAAATGAGGTAAGTGATGAAGAGAATAGTATTGGGTATAAGCGGTGGGATATCCTTTCTGATCTTCCTGGTTCTGCTCTTTACAACCGGCTATCTGGGAGGAAATCAGGTCACCCAGACAATGGCCGGGAGATGGAGTGACGACGGAGAGGCATCTCAGGTCAGCTGCTTTTTCTCGGTGGACTCAGGAATCACGGAGGATGCCATCATTGAGTTTGAACATACGGTGGACGGCGCTCTGGCGGATGCTTCCGTTCTGCAGGAATCGGAGAATCCCGGCGCCAGGCTGTGGGCGGATGCCTACAGTGCGGACGGACAGGTAACTCTTTCCACCGGAAAGACAAATTTAACGGCGGATGCCATCGGCATCGGAGGAGATTTTTTCCTGTTCCATCCGGTGAAGCTTTTATATGGTTCTTATTTTTCGGGAAATGATCTGATGCAGGATTACTGCGTCATAGACGAGGATGCGGCATGGCAGCTTTTCGGTTCCAGCGATGTGGCGGGAATGATGGTGGAAATCGGAGGAATTCCCCATATTGTGGTCGGCGTGGTGGAGAGACCCTCCGGCCGTCTGGCAGAAGCAGCGGGGTTGGATTCCACGCTGGTATATGTGTCCTACAAGACTCTTTCTGAGTTGGGGCGGGATAACGGTATCAACCATTATGAAATCGTAATGCCGGATCCGGTTACGGGATTTGCCGTGAATTTCATCAGGGAGAAGCTGGGAAACGATGAAAAGGAGACGGAGGTGGTGGAGAATACTTCCCGTTATTCCCTTGTATCCCGGCTGAAGCTTCTGACGCAGTTCGGCACGCGTTCCATGAACGGCAAAGCAATCATATATCCCTATTGGGAGAATATCGCCAGAGGGTATGAGGATATTCTGACGTTGCTGACTTTGTTTGAAATACTTTTTCTGATTTATCCCCTGGGTCTGGGCCTGGTATTCTTCTGTATCTGGTGGAGACATAAGGGCTGGACGCTGAAAGACATCCGGCTCTGGCTGATGGATAAGGCGCAGCGCTGTGTAGAAAAGCTCCGTGAAAAGCGGAAAAACAGGAAAAAGACGTCCCAAAAGGCAAAAACGGGAATGGACGGAACCGAGAAAAAGAAGAGCAGAAGCAGGAAAGGCGAAAAAAAGAGGGGTAAAAAAGAGAAGAGCAGAAAAAAGAATGGCAGCCCTGATGGAACGGGAGAAGAACCGGCATATGCGGAAAGCTTAGAAGAGTCGGTCTATGACGAAGGGCCGGAAGGAGAAGAAGAACCGGCATATGCGGAAAGCTTAGAAGAGTCGGCCTATGACGAAGGGCCGGAAGGAGAAGAAGAAACGGAATACGCGGATGATTTAGAAGAACCGATCTATGATGAAGAGCCGGAAGAAGGTGACGACACTGCCAGGAAAAGGTTCCGATTCGGAAAGGCAGGAAAAAGGAAGAGAAAGAATAAAGCAAAGCAGAAAAACGAGGATTAGGAAGCGGAAAGGCGGGAGGAGAATTGTGAGAAAAAAATTATGGAAAAGAGCGGCGGCTGCTGGATTGGCTCTTACAATGTCAATCGGTTTGTCTGCCTGCGGCGGTGGAGACAAGTTTGAAAATGCTGCGCTGGCGAAGGAGCATGTCTATAAGATGACGGAGTTTGAACTGCCGGAGATTGACGGGGATGAAAGCTATGTGCAGCAGTCGGTTTACAGGGACGGTATGGTTTATCTGCTCCTTCAGGTCTATCACTGGGGCGATGACGGCAAGTATGGCGGCAACAACGGTGATATGAGAGTCATTTCCATGAAGGATGACGGAACGGATATAAAGATGGTAAATCTGGAGATTCCGGATTGGAGACAGGGAGAAAATACTCCCGGTACGGCGGAGCCGGGAGAGGACAATGCCGTTCCAGAGGATGATACGACAGAACCTGAGGACGATGCATCTGAGCCCGAGGATGACGCATCTGAGCCGGGTGAGGACAGCACTGCTCCTGGTAATCATGCCAGGATGCCGGGAGAAGACCTTGCCGCCCCCGAGGATGATACGGCAGAACCGGGAGAAGACAATGCCGTTCCAGAGGATGATACGACAGAACCTGAGGACGATGCATCTGAGCCCGAGGATGACATGGCGGAGCCGGAAATCGATACGGAAATGCCGATTGAGGATGAGTATGTGGATCCCGGCTATTACGAGAACAGCTATTACCAGAATTACAATTTCGGTTCCGACGGTAAAATTTATGCAATCAGGAATTATTCTTATGAGAATTATGCTTCGGAGGAAAATTCCTCTATCCGGAAAAACTATATTTCCTGCTGGAATTCGGACGGAAGCTTTGCCTGGGAGACCGAGATAGAGAATCTTGAGACAGAGGATGAGTACCTGTATGTAAACAATATGTATGTAACGGATGACGGCAGCCTGAATCTGCTGCTGTCAGGGGATAATTTTTACAGCATGAGCGTGGATGCCCAGGGCAATGTATCCGGGAAGAAGGCCCTGCCCGATAAGCTGGCAGAGATTTCAGAGACTATGGGCAATATTTTTGTCAAGTCGGACGGTACACTGCTTCTGACTTATTATGATGCGGAGACCTGGACAAAGCAGTTTCTTGTCACCTATAATCCGTCAACGGACACCCTGGGAGAGGCCAGTGAGCTTCCCGGCTCCCTTTCCTGGAACGGCTATAACACCATGTCGGCAGGAACATATTCCGATCTGGTGTACTGTACCAACGAAGGGGTCTATACCTTTAACAGGGGGGATGCCAACAGTACGGAGAAGATGAACTTTGTCAACTCCGATCTGTATCTCAACAATATCAGCGCCATGGTGGAGCTGGATGCAAATTCCTTCCTGGGAGTATTTTCCGAGGAGTACGGAGAAGAACTGAAGGCCGGTATTTTCACCTATGTGGATCCCAAGGACATTCCGGATAAGGCTGTAATAGTGCTTGGCGGCAGTTATGTGAGCAATGATATCAAGAAGAGGGCCATTGAATTCAACCGCAGCAGTGAGGAATATCGTATCGTGATAAAGGATTACGATTCCTATAATTCCTATGAAGATTATAATGCGGGCGTCACGCAGCTGAATAATGATATTATTTCGGGCAGCATGCCTGATATCCTGATTACAAACGGACTTCCCATGCAAAATTATATTTCCAAGGGGCTGCTGGCAGATATCGGCAAGCTGATCGAGGAGGATGAGGAGCTTTCCCAGGTGGAATTCGTGCAGAACGTGTTTGACGCCTATTCTGTGAACGACAGGCTGTATTACATCATTCCCTCCTTCCAGGTGAGCACCATGGTGGGGAAGGTTTCCATGCTGGGAGACAGAACCTCCTGGACAATGGAGGATATGATGCAGCTGGAGAGTACCCTGCCGGAAGGAACCGTGATGTTCGGCGAGATGACCCGGGATAACTTTATCCGGATGATGATGGAATACTGCGCCAGAGATTTTGTGGATGTGGAGACCGGAAAATGTGATTTTGACTCACAGAATTTCATTGCCATGATGGAGTATGCGAAAACTCTTCCGGAGGAGTTGGGAGAGGACTATTACGGGGAAGATTACTGGGAAAATTATCAGTCCCAGTACCGTGAGAACAGGACGATTGTGTGCAATGCCTATATCGGCCGTATCAGCGAGTTTAACCGCACGCTGAACGGGGTGTTTGGGGAGGATATCTCCTATGTGGGCTTTCCCACGGAGAGCGGAATGGGGTCCTATGTACAGGCGGACAGATCCTATGCCATTTCGGCCCGTTCCGGCAATATTGAGGGTGCATGGGAATTTATGAGATATTACCTGACGGATGAATATCAATCCTCCGACAACCTCAGGTGGACTCTGCCCATAAGGAAGGATTATTTCATGAAGAGCGCCGAGGAGGCCATGCAGAAGCCCTATTGGACGGATGAAGACGGCAACAAGCAGGAGTATGACGACACCTATTATATAAACGGGGAAGAGATTCCGCTGAGTCCCATGACCCGGGAACAGCTGGATAAACTGCTGAATTTCATCTTCTCCATTGATAAGTGCTACTATAATGACGAGGATATCATGACCATCATTAACGAAGAAATGCCTTCCTTCTTTACCGGGCAGAAGAGTGCTCAGGATGTGGCGAAGGTCATTCAGAGCAGGGCGCAGATTTATGTGAATGAGAAGTAAGAGAACAGATATAAATTTACTTGAAACAGAACAGGTGAAATAAAATATGTGAAAGAGGGCAGCCGCAGTAAAGCGTGGCTGCCCTTTAAATCTGCCCGCGGCGGGGACTTGACTGCTGTGCTTCAGGTACAGAAAAGACCTGTCGGATTACGGTACTGAAAAGGACACCGCCAGGCGGGTCTGAAATCAGACAGGCGGTGAAAACGTTCTATGGAGGAAGAGACGCCGGGGATCATCTCAGGGAGGTAGGAATTCCAAGCCGGGACATATGGGCCTCCACAGTGAGTTCGTGCCCGTGCTCCCGGAGCCATTTCCTGTATTCCCTGTATTCCGGCATCACTGAGGCCACCATGTTCCAGAAATCCGCAGAATGGTTCATATGGGTTAAATGGCAGAGTTCATGGACTACCACATAGTCCAGCACTGCAGCAGGGGCGAAAATCAGACGGTAATTAAAGGACAGGGTTCCTCTGGAAGAACAGCTTCCCCAACGGCTTCGCTGATCCCTGACGGTGATGGAAGTATAATTGCCTCCCGTAATGCTGTGATAGTAGGCTACCCGGCTCTCGAAGCGCTCCCGGGCAGCCTCCCGGTATCTTTTTTCCATTGCCGCCAGCCGCCTGCTTTCGGCGTCTGTCAGCCGGCTGTTTTCTTCGAATGTCATATAAAGTCCTTTCTGCCTCCGGGCCATTTTCGTTTTATCCCAATTCGGTTCCGAATTGTCTCCACTTCGGCTTCACCCCTGATTCAGCGGCAAGCCAATCCGAAACAGGCATCAATCCGGCTCCGCCCATGATCCGGCACCAATCCCGAACCGTCTTCAATCCAGGGTCCAATTTTGTACAATCCAATTCAGTATTAATCTTGGTCCCCATTCTATACCATTTGTTTGTCCACATCGATGACGGTATAATAAGCGGAACTGTATTCCTGCATTTTTGTCTGAATCAAAGCCTTCAGGTCGGCGTCGGACAGAGGAAAGTCATAGGGCGTCACCACGTCGAAGATCAGATTGGTGTGGGTAGGCCCGGCGACCACGCGGAAATCATGCATGCTCAGGGAAGGGTTGATCTGTGCCAGGCAGGATTTTACCACCCCGTTGAGCCGGGTGGTTTCCTCATCCCCGGTGCAGATGGGATCCATATGAATCACCGCGTGACAATTCAGGATGTCCCGCAGCTCATGCTCAATGGTGTCGATCAGATCATGGAGCGCCACGAAATCTCCGTCTGCGGGGACTTCCACATGCAGGGAGATCAGCACCCGCCCGGGGCCGTAATTATGTACGATCAGATCGTGAATTCCCAGGATTTCGCTGTGGGCCATGACGATATCGTTGATCTGCATGACGAATTCCTTATCGGGAGCCTGCCCCAGCAGGGGGCTGATGGTGTCCCTTGCGGCGCTGCAGCCCGCATAACAGATAAACAGCCCCACCAGCAGACCGCACCAGCCGTCCACGGCCAGGCTGGTATAATGTCCGATCAGTGTTGCCGCCAGCACGGCGGAGGTAGCGATGGTATCGCTCAGGGAATCTGCGGCGGTGGCAGCCATGGCGGCGGAGTCCAGCTTCCTGCCAAGCCTCCTGTTATACAGGAACATGTAGCACTTTACCAGAATGGATGCCAGCAATATGACAAGTATGACGGGTGAGAAAACCGGCATCTCGGGGTGAAAGATTTTGGAGACCGAGCTTTTCAGGAGCTCCACGCCCATCAAAAGGATGACCACGGATACCAGAAGTCCCGATATGTATTCGATGCGGCCATGGCCGAAGGGATGATGGGGATCCGGTTTCTGCCCCGCCATCTTAAAACCGATCAGGGTGATGATGGAGGAACCGGCGTCGGAGAGATTGTTAAAGGCGTCTGCCGTAATCGCGATGGAATGACTGATGGTTCCCGCGATGACTTTCCCGGCAAAGAGACAGAGATTCAGAAAGATTCCCATTGCACCGCAGAGGATTCCGTAGGCCTGACGCACCGAGGGATTTTTGGTATCCTCCCTGTTTTTGATGAAAATTTTTGCAAATAATGTAACCATACTGTATTCCCTTTTCAAATATTTTGATAATTCCTATAAGTATAACAATGGCAGGGAAGAAATGCAAGTTTGACTTTCCGGGAGTGCAGGGATTTTTGGAGCAGATTTTTTGCATTCTTCTGGAACAGGGGTATTGCAAGTAAGTTTTATTCAGTGTATAATTCTGAAAGAAAGCAGGAAAGCTCTGTTTTCCGCAGACGATATAGAGGAAAGCGTTGTTTTCCGAAGATTATAAATATATAATAGAAGAAAGCATGCTTTGCCCGGACGTGAGGGATGGCAGTTTAGCATGGTTCCTGAAGGAACGGGCATGAGATGCGCAGGGAGAGCAGTTATGAGCAAAAAACCGGTAGTTTTAATGATTTTGGACGGGTACGGACTGAACGAGAAAAAAGAGGGCAATGCGGTGGCATTGGCCGGGACGCCCGTCATGGACAGGCTGATGGCAGAATACCCCTTTGTGAGAGGCAATGCCAGCGGTATGTCAGTGGGACTTCCCGAAGGACAGATGGGCAATTCCGAGGTGGGCCACCTGAATATGGGCGCGGGCCGTATTGTTTATCAGGAGCTGACCAGGATCACCAAGGAGATTCAGGACGGAACCTTCTTCGAGAATCCGGCCCTGCTGAAGGCGGTGGAGAACTGTAAGAAGAATGGAAGCGCGCTTCATCTGATGGGGCTGCTGTCCGACGGCGGCGTACACAGCCATAATACCCATCTCTACGGGCTGCTGGAGCTGGCGAAGAGAAACGGCCTGGAGAAGGTGTATGTGCACTGCTTCCTGGACGGGCGCGACACGCCTCCCGCCAGCGGCAAAGAATATGCGGTGGAGCTGGCGAAGGAGATGGAGAAGATCGGCGTGGGCAGAATTGCTTCCGTCATGGGACGCTATTATGTCATGGACAGGGACAATAATTATGACCGTGTGAAGCTGGCATACGACGCTATGACTAAGGGAGAGGGACTGACGGCGGAATGCGGCATCTGCGGCATCCAGGAATCCTACGACCGGGGAGAGACGGACGAGTTCGTTAAGCCTACCCTGGCCCTGGAAGACGGAAAGCCGGTGGCAACCGTAAAGGACGGGGATTCCATTATCTTCTTCAACTTCCGTCCCGACAGGGCCAGAGAGATTACCAGAGCTTTCTGCGATGACGATTTCAAGGGCTTTGACAGGGGAAGGAGACTGAATATCACCTATGTATGCTTTTCCGATTATGATCCCACCATACCCAACAAGGACGTGGCCTTCCACAAGATCTCCGTCAACAATACCTTTGGAGAATGGCTGGCGGCAAACGGTATGAAGCAGGCCCGCATTGCGGAGACGGAGAAATACGCTCATGTGACATTCTTCTTCAACGGCGGTGTGGAGACGCCCAACGAGGGAGAGGACAGGGTGCTGGTGAATTCGCCCAAGGATGTGGCCACCTATGATTTAAAGCCCCAGATGAGCGCTTACGAGGTGTGCGACAAGCTCTGCGAGGCAATCCGCTCCGGTAAATATGATGTGATTATCATCAATTTCGCCAATCCCGACATGGTGGGGCACACCGGCGTGCTGGAGGCGGCTGTGAAGGCTGTGGAGGCTGTGGATGAGTGCGTCGGAAAGGCCGTGGAGGCCATAAAAGAGGTGGACGGCGCCATGTTTATCTGCGCTGATCACGGCAACGCGGAGCAGCTGGTGGACTATGGGACGGGAGAGCCCTTCACGGCCCATACCACCAATCAGGTGCCCTTCATCCTGGTAAATTATGACGAAAACTACACCCTGAGAGAGGGCGGATGCCTGGCCGACATTATTCCTACGCTGATTCAGATCATGGGGAAGGAGCAGCCTGCGGAAATGACGGGTAAGTCCCTGCTGATCAGGAAATAAGAGCGGAGGGGTGGTATGGCAAAGGTAACATTGGGAAATACGGGAATTACGGTAGAAAAGAATTCCTTCGGGGCGCTGCCCATTCAGCGGATTTCAAAGGAGGAGGCGGTAAAGCTGCTCCGCAGGGCGTATGAGCATGGGATTTCCTTTTTTGACACGGCCAGGTGGTATACGGACAGCGAGGAGAAGCTGGGAGAGGCCTTTGACGGCATCCGGGAGAAGATTTTCATAGCCACCAAGACCGGGGCCTCCAACGCGGAAGAATTCTGGAAGGATATAAATATCTCTCTTGGCAAGCTCCGCACGGATTATGTGGATATCTATCAGTTCCACAATCCGGCGTTCTGCCCGAAGCCGGGAGACGGAAGCGGTCTTTATGAGGCCATGCTGGAGGCGAAGGAGAAAGGCATGGTGCGGCACATCGGCATCACGAATCACCGGCTGAATGTGGCCAGTGAGGCGATAGAGAGCGGATTGTACGAGACGCTGCAGTTTCCCTTCTGCTATCTGGCGACAGAGAAGGATATCGAGCTGGTAGAGAGATGCAGGGCTGCGGGGATGGGCTTTATTGCCATGAAAGCGCTGTCGGGGGGCCTGATCACCAATTCGGCCGCTGCCTACGCCTTCCTGGCGCAGTACGACAATGTGCTCCCTATCTGGGGCGTGCAGAGAGAAAAGGAGCTGGACGAGTTCCTCTCCTATATCGACAATCCGCCTGAAATGACGAAGGAGCTTTCCGCGGTAATCGCAAAGGACAGGGAGGAGCTGCTGGGCGACTTCTGCCGCGGCTGCGGTTACTGCATGCCCTGCCCTGCGGGGATTGAGATCAATAACTGCGCCCGCATGAGCCTGATGATCCGCCGTTCTCCCTCCGCCGCCCAGCTGACGAGGGAGACCCAGGAGAAGATGAGAAAGATAGAGGACTGTCTTCACTGCGGAAAATGCAGGTCCAAATGTCCCTACGGCCTGGACACGCCGGCACTTCTGGAGAAAAATTATAAGGATTACCGCGAGATCCTGGCGGGGAAGCCCTATTGAACTCTGGACTGTGAGCTGCCTGGTAATGGTTGACAGCATTCTTTTTTCATTCACAGCTGATGCTCTGCTGCAATAAGATATCGTGAAAGTATGGCAGGGTGGAATATTGATATTTTCTGGCATATACTTTCGGTATTTTTCATCATCTCGCTGTATTCGTCCCGGTCTACAATGGCTTTTGCGGATGAATCAAGATAAGCAGTGTCTTTTATGATTACGGTTTTAGAATAATCAAGACCGGATTTAGCTTTCCTGGAACGCAGGGTGCCTGTAAACAGGAAAGCGTTTTTATGATTTATGGAAGTGCGGAACGGTATGCAGATAAAGTAATCATCATGGGAAGCAAGCAGCAGGCAGGTATAGGGGCGTCCTGTTTTATGCAATAACTCAGGATATCTGATAAGAGGATAATCCAGCGCAAATCTGGATGAGAGAAGTGAAAGCTCAGCGGCAAAATCCATTTTGATACCTCGTATTATAGGGAGAAATAAGAAGACATTGCAGAAGCATACATTGAATTATGAAAATAGAAAAGGGGTTGACTTGCTGAAGCCAACCCCTTCGGATTGAACATCGCCCGGTCAATTTTTATTTTACCGACGAGTCGGAACCGTCACTCGTCATCCTTTAGCGAAGGAAAGAATCAGGTTCTTTCGTCTTTATTATAAGCGAAAATCGACATTTTAGCAAGAAGTATTTTGAATAGCAGGCCTTCTTTTCGGGTATCTTAAGAGAAAAATAATTATCCTAAAAGGAGGCTTTTGCTATGAACACCTATCTGGAGATCAAATCCGTCCATGCCCGGGAAATCCTGGATTCCCGGGGAAATCCCACGGTGGAGGCGGATATTATTGTTTTGAACGGCAATGACGGACAGTTTTATCTGGGAACCGCCGCGGTGCCCTCCGGGGCCAGCACGGGCCGCTTTGAGGCGGTGGAGTTGCGGGACGGGGAACCCCGGTATTTCGGGCTGGGCGTGCAGCATGCGGTAAAAAATGTGAATGAGAAGATAGCGCCGGCGCTGGCGGGGGAAAACGCCCTGGATCAGTTCCGGCTGGACCGCCTGCTGATCGAGCTGGACGGCACGGAGAACAAGGAAAACCTGGGAGCCAACGCAACGCTTTCCGTATCTCTTGCCTGCGCCAGAGCGGCTGCCAATGCTCTTTCCATGCCCTTATACCGCTACGTGGGGGGTGCCGGGGCACATCTGCTCCCGGTTCCCATGATGAATATATTAAACGGAGGAAAGCACGCCGCCAACACGGTGGATTTCCAGGAATTTATGATCATGCCTGTCAGGGCGGACAGCTTCGGGGGCGCGCTGAGAATCTGTGCGGAAGTATACCACAATCTGAAGAAAATTCTTCAGGACAGAGGTCTGTCCACAGGAGTGGGAGACGAGGGAGGCTTCGCACCGGATCTGCCCGATGCGGAAAGCGTACTGGAGCTGTTGGTGGAGGCGGTTCATGCCGCCGGATACATTCCGGGAGATGATGTCAGAATTGCCATGGATGCCGCAGCGAGCGAGCTTTATAACGAGAAGACAGGAATGTACCATTTTCCCGGGGAGAGCAGCCTGAAAGGACAGGAGGTCATCCGCAGCACAGAGGAGATGATCTCGTATTTTGAGAAGCTTTCCCGCAATTATCCCATCATATCCCTGGAGGATGCCCTGGCGGAGGAGGACTGGGACGGCTGGCAGAAGCTTACGGAGAGACTGGCGGGGAAGATCCAGCTGGTGGGGGACGACCTTTTTGTCACAAATAAAAAGCGTCTGGCAGCAGGAATCAAGCTTGGCACGGCCAATTCCATTCTGGTGAAGGTAAATCAGATCGGAACTCTCACGGAAGCCTTTGAAGCGGTGGAGCTGGCCCACAAGAATCATTATACGGCGGTGATGTCCCATCGTTCCGGCGAGACGGAGGACACCACCATAGCCGATCTGGCTGTGGCCTGGAATACCGCGCAGATCAAGACCGGGGCGCCCTGCCGCAGCGACAGGGTAGCCAAGTATAACAGGCTGCTCAGAATAGAAGAGGAGCTGGGGAAGGCTGCGGAATATCCCGGACTGCTGGCATTCCATGTACAGTAGAGCGGCCGGCCGGTAAAGCGCCGCGGCACAGCATGGAAAAGCACCGGCAAAAGCCTGTAAAACTCTGCAGCCATGCAAATTTATACTTGCCTTTTTGCCCCATATATGGTAAGATAAACCTTGTTTCGATATAGGAGGTGTGAAATGGGAGCATTGAAAATTGTACTCACGGTTTTCTTTATAGTGGTTTGCATAGCGCTTGTGGTGTTGGTATTGATGCAGGAGGGCAAGTCCGCAGGACTTGGAGCCATCAGCGGGATCACCGAGACCTACTGGGGTAAGAACAAGGGCCGTTCCATGGAGGGGCGTCTGGTAAAGTTTACGACCATACTGGCCGTGCTTTTTATGGGTCTTGCAGTCATACTGAATCTGAATATTTTTTAGATCAGAATTATTCGGTTAAGGAAGGCATCTTCCTCTTGATGAGACACCCTTGTAGTCGCTGCAGGGGTGTTTTTCGCTTTTATGCGGATGCCCTGTCCCGGGCAGTATTGCCCGGGTATACTCTCTGTTTTCCGCGAAAAGGGAGGAAGCCGCAGAACCGGATGTTTAAGGAACCATGAAACGGAGCCGGGGTTCCGGCAGGCTGTATTCTGTACAGGGGAGGCTTATGGACAATAAAGATAGCGCGCAGTCCAGGACTGCAAGGAAAAAGGTAATAACGGATCTGGTGAAGGATCCCATCTACGTGCCCATGAAGGAAAAGGAGCTTGCCATGTTCCTGCAGGTATCCAGGGAAGACAGGGAGGAGCTAAAGGCAGTTCTGCGGGAGCTTCTGGCCGAGGGGAAGCTTGCGCTCACCCCAGGAGGAAAATATGTGAAAGCCGGCGGAAACCTTTTGACCGGAACCTTTATCAGCCATGCCAGGGGGTATGGGTTTGTGGAGATTGAGGGCAGGGAGGAAGATTTATTTATTCCCGAGGATATGACCGGTGGCGCCTTCCATAAGGATTCGGTGGAGGTGGCCCTTCTGCCGGAGGGAGAGGGAAAGCGCCAGGAGGCAAAAGTGGTGCGGATCCTGGCCAGGGGGATTACGCAGGTTGTGGGTACCTTTGACCGGGTCAATGAGAATTATGGCTTTGTGGTGCCTGACAATACCAGGCTGTCACAGGATATTTTCGTGCCGAAGGAGCATTCCAGGGGTGCAATGGGTGGACATAAGGTGGTGGTTGAAATCACCGATTACGGTTCCGGGAAAAGGGGGCCGGAGGGCAGAGTGCAGGAGATTCTGGGGCATGTCAATGACCCTGGTGTGGATATTATGTCCATTGTGAGGGGCTATGAGCTTCCGGTGGAATTTCCGGCAAAGGTCATGAATCAGGCGGAGCGCGTGTCCCAGGAGGTGTCAGAGGCGGACAGGGCCGGGCGCAGGGATCTGCGGGATATGGATATGGTTACCATCGACGGCGAGGATGCGAAGGATCTGGACGATGCGGTTAGCCTTACCTTTGACGGGGAGAAATATCATCTGGGAGTTCATATTGCGGATGTCACCAATTATGTACAGGAGAATTCCGTGCTGGACAGAGAGGCCTTCAGCCGGGGAACCAGCGTATACCTGGTGGACCGGGTAATTCCCATGCTGCCCCATGCGCTTTCAAACGGAATCTGTTCGCTGAACGAAGGCGTTGACAGGCTGGCGCTGAGCTGCCTGATGACGGTGGATTTAAAAGGGGAAATCGTGGATTACGAGATCTGCGAGTCCGTGATCAGGGTCAATAAGCGCATGACCTACACTGCGGTGAAAAACATGCTGGAGGACGAACGGTTGACGGAGACGGACGAGGCGTATCTGCAATACAGAGAGCTTCTTCCCATGTTCCGCCATATGGAGAAGCTTGCGGGAATTCTCAGAGAAAAGCGGCAGAGACGGGGCTCCATTGATTTTGATTTCCCGGAGTGCAAGATTCTCCTGGACGGGGAGGGGCATCCCGTGGATATCAGGCCCTATGAACGCAATGCGGCCACGGATATTATCGAGGACTTTATGCTGGCGGCAAACGAGACCGTGGCACAGCATTTCTACTGGCTGGAGCTGCCCTTTGTCTACCGGATCCACGATGTGCCGGACGGGGAGAATATCAGGAAGCTGACGGCCTTTATCAATAATTTCGGCTATTACATGAAGGCCGTGGGCAGGAAGGGACAGAAGACCTCGGGCGATGAGGTACATCCGAAGGAAATTCAAAAGCTTCTGTCGAAGATTGCGGGTACCCCCGAGGAACCCATGATCAGCCGTCTGGCCCTGCGCAGTATGAGGCAGGCAAAATACAGCGTGGAATGCAGCGGACATTTCGGCCTTGCATGTCCTTATTACTGCCATTTTACCTCGCCCATCCGCAGATATCCGGATCTGCAGATCCACAGAATCATCAAGGAACAGCTGCGGGGCAGACTGGGGGAGGAAAGGGCTGCCCATTACCGGGAGATCCTGCCTGAGGTGGCGAAGCATTCTTCCGAGACGGAGCGGCGGGCGGATGAGGCGGAGCGGGAAACCGACAAGCTGAAGAAGGTGGAATACATGGAGGAGAGAATAGGGGAAACCTATGAAGGGGTCATCTGCGGAGTGACAAACTGGGGGATCTATGTGGAACTGCCCAATACCGTGGAGGGCCTGGTGCATGTATCCAGGCTTTCGGATGACTATTACCATTATAAGCAGGATACCTGCGAGATGGTGGGGGAAGCTACAGGAAAGAGCTATAAGCTTGGGATGCCTGTAACGGTGTGTGTGGAGAACTGCGACCGCTTCCAGCGGACCATTGACTTCAGCATTGTATGACTGCGGCTGCCCGGGAGGTCCCATTTGCCGCCGGAGCTTTCGGATTAATTGCCGCCGGAGCCGGGAGGAATCCTGACCATTGAGGTGTCCGGCCAAGCCGCAGCAAAAGTTTGAAATGGACTGAATCGCATCGAAAGGCCGATTGCCTCTGGGAGAACGGCATGGCAGGAAGGGAGAGTGAGAAAAATGGCGCAGGCAAAAGAGGCGCAGAAGCTGGTAGCCAATAACAAAAAAGCGTATCACGAATATTTTATAGACGAGACCTATGAGGCCGGGGTGGCACTCCACGGCACAGAGGTGAAATCCATGCGCATGGGCAAGTGCAGCATAAAGGAATCCTACATTCGCATCGAGAACGGGGAGATGTTCGTCTATGGCATGCATGTGAGCCCCTACGAGAAAGGGAACATCTTCAACAAAGATCCTCTGCGGGTGAAGAAGCTTCTGATGCATAAATACGAGATCAACAAACTGGCCGGGAAGGTTGCCAAGAAGGGCTATACCCTTGTCCCGCTCCAGGTGTACTTCAAGAATGGCAGGGTGAAGACTCAGATAGGCCTGGCCCGCGGCAAGAAGCTGTATGACAAGCGGGAGGCCATAGCAAAAAAGGATCAGCGCAGGGAGACGGAGAGGGATTTCAAAATCAGGAATTTATGAGAAAGGAGACTGAAAAAAGGATTTAAAGTCTTTACACTTTCCGGAATGATTGCTATAATAAAGGTGCAGGAAGTGTGACAGACAAAAACTGAATATGGGGTAGTAAAGGTTTCGACAGGGGTCTTGCAGCTGGAGAAGCTATCCGTTGCGACACGTTAAATGCAAACTTAAACTAAACGCTGAAGATAATTATCAGTACGCACTGGCTGCCTAACCGCAGCTGGTGACGCCGCCTCAGGCGGCTTGTCCGCTCCGGGGCACTCACACTCCGGAATCCGGGCATCGACTATGTGAGAAACGACGCGCGTTAAGCTTTGCGCGCGCGGGCGTATCATGAAGCTACCGAATCTGCCAGATCGTTCGTTGTCTGTCAGAGGAGGGAACGTGCAGGAGAAAGTCCTGCGAAGATAACGGACTATGATAGTAGAAGGACAGGGAATGGGCTTTTGGACAGGGGTTCGACTCCCCTCTACTCCACTTATGAGGTCGCTCGACGAACACCTGAAGCCACAGTAATTGTTGTCCGCTTCGGAATCGTCTTGGCCTGTAAGCTCCAGATTTGACCATATTTGAGTTTTTAGGTCAAGGGCTTATAAAATGTTTAGCAAGCGGTTAAAAACGCGAATATGGAGACCGTGGGAGTCCAGAAGACTATTCTGGGCTCTTACTTTATCCCAAGATTACGTACCAGTTGCGCGACTGCCACAGTAAGGGCAAAGTGGCGCTTTTCGGTCAGAGTCTTTTAACGCTTTCATATCAATAAAAAATTGCCCACCGCATTCAGCGCATTCGTATATATCACCAATTTGGCGTAAATGCGGTACCGACTCATGGCATTCAAGGCTAATCGATACAGAGGATAAAGTTGACCGCACCTTTTTAGAGACCTCCTCCTGTAAAGCCTTCTTTGTGGTCTCCCGTACAGTTCCGCGAACCATGCCATCAATATCAACTTCATGTACAGTACTGTAAATAGCCTTCTCCACTTTTTCTTCCACAATGCTTTTTACAAAGTCAACGATAGTCTCACGATTTATTCCGTTGTCCGCAAGCATTTGAGTCAGCATTTTCCGCAGCTCGATCTGTTCAATAGTCATAACATTTTCCCTCCATTTCTTTGTGAAGCCTCTGCCGCATATAGCTTCTGGCTTTCTTTTTCAAATGCCTTTTCCAGCGTCGGATAGTTACGGCTTTGGTGTGATTCCGAGAATACACATAGTCGTCAAGCACATATTTTCCAGGATGTTCGTTTTCACCATAAGCCCGCATTTTTCTAGCCATAAAAAGTCACTCCTTTTCTTCAAAGAATACCCTTGCGTATTCGGCTTTTAATAGCCGAAGTTGCTCAAGGTAACGTAATGCTGCCAGAGTAGCACTGTAATCAACGCCTGGCTCTTCATCCTCATAATACGCGCAGAGTCTTTTCAAGTTTTCGATCAACGTATCAAGTTCAGGGTCCGGCGTTTCCTTGCTATGTAAATGTAACTGAACCGGATAGGCTGCCCGATCTCGAAGCCAGTTTTCCACGCCAAGCGGCGTCAGGCAAAAATCTGTCATTTCTCTAGCGTGTTTTTGATTGAGCTCCTTGATAAAATCGTCTACAAGCACATAGGCTTTCATTCATAATCACCGCCTTTATGAGCTTCTAAAATTTTCTCGCCTTCTCTCAATACCCGCATAGCTTCATCAGAAAGCCGCTGCAATTCCTGATTGCGCTTTTCTCTGGCCTCGTAAAAAGCCGGGTCCTTTAAGGCATTCTCCCAATTATTGATAAACTGCTGAACCTCCTGAATGGTATTAAAGCCAACTTCATTTTCATAGCCGCTCCTGGCCGTAAAAATCTCGTAAACATGATCGTTTCGTTCGTCATTCAGGGCAACGCCAAAATAGAGTTCATCCCGGCGGTTTTCATCCATAGGCTCAAACCGTACATCATCGTAAAGCGGCCCAACCATAGGGCAGTTATTTTTAAACCATACCCGGTAATTGTCAAGGATATAATCACTTGTAATACCGCCCAGAATCTTACAGATTTCCGCCAGCCGGCCGGCAAGCTCATCATCTTCGCAAAACTAGTCGTACCAGCCCGCGTCGATTTGAGTGTTGCGGTCTTTAGCGTGGAACTCGCCGCTTGCGTATCTTACACAAAACTCGCGCAAAGTCATTTCCTTACTTGCCATATTTTCCTTTCTGCCCTCGTAACCTCCGGGGCGGGCTATAAATTTATGCCGCTACGCGACACCTTGTAAGTTCGGTCTGCTTTACACCACGAAACTCATTATGCGCTTTAATGGTGCCGGTAATAGTTTTGATACTATCCGCAATCAGGTTTCCGGTTTTCCACATATAAACATTTCCGTCAGTGCCGATAATTTTATATATTCTGGTTGTTCCAAAATCAGTGTCCCAGCTTGTTATGCAAGCCACAGATTTTACGGCCACCGTGATTCTGTCTTTTACTGCGCCGACATATTCGGATTTTACTTCAGCCGCGTTTGCCTTTGCCTCAGCTTTTTTTAGCCTGATAGGCAAGCTCTCTGTTATAACTCGGGAACAATGACGCCAAAATTCCAAAATTCTTTTGCCTTACATATGGCAGAGCACAAACAGTTTTCAGATTATGAATATAATTGCTTGTCTCGTCTTGACTTAAAACCCAGTCAAGCGCCATGTTAATTGTCTCTAATACTTTGGGAGAGGTATGGTCAAATGCGACTTCTTCCATTTCGCGCTTACAGTCCTCTTGGATATAGTAAGGAGCCATACCGTTATCGGTCAAATAATAGTCATATGCCCGACTTGCTGTACTTCGTCCGCAATCCTGTGTCTTTACATATCCAAACTTGTTAATTGTTTCGGCGATATACTGTAAAGCCTCTTTGATTTCTATGTAACGTTCAAAACGGAAACCAGGCTCAGGTACTTCTCCAGCGATCAAGCAATCGTACAAACTGATATATCTTGCTGCGGCTTCTGCGCTAAGGCCATGCGTAAAATCATTTAAACAACTTTTACCAACCTGCTTAAATTCTCCGGTACTGACATTGCGAACAATATAGGTGTACTTACGATAGCGGTTACTATTGCAATGTTCGCATACTGGGCTACCCGTATAATATCTTTCAGGTACTTCAATATCACAAACGCGGTTAATAATGTTTCCTTTTTCGGTATGCTCTACGGAAGCGATAAACTGCCAGTCATTTATGATAGCTGTACCTTCAGCCTCAACCTGAATAAATCTGGCTGTATACTTCTGTTTGTTATCGTCTACAAGCTCACGATAGACTTCACCAACTTTATTATAAGTAAACTCGCAGCCATACTTTTTGCACTTGTTTGCGATACGTGTGAGCTTTGCTTCCAGGCGGTCCATATTGCCTTCAAAAATTTCATACATCATAATTTTTACCTCCGTGTGTTTCATTTGATAAATCAATTTTAACGCCTTTGCTGAATTTCGTATGCCGACGAAACACACGGAGTTTTAGGATTCTCTCTATGCGTTATTGCTGATTGAAGTATTGCCCTCGTAACACCCGTGGCGGGATATCGGAATTATGATTACACAACTTCTGCAACAGAAACCAGACAGTAAATACTATGTGCGTTGCTTTTTCTCAGTTTAAAAAATTTATTTGTTGCCGATTTTTCAGTTCTTGCTTTAATCTCTTCGGTACGAGTATATACAGCCATGCCGTCGTTAAAATATTTGTGATGCTCGAAAGTAACGATAAATTTTTTCATTTTATTTTCCCCCGTGTTTTATTTGATAAATCAATTTTAACGCCTTTGCTGAATTTCGTATGCCGACGAAACACACGGAGTTTTAGGATTCACTCTATGCAATATCGCTAATAGCGCAATAGGCATTATCTGCGTAATCCTTAGCTTCTTCAATCGCAGCTATGTAAGATTCCATTTCCTCACCGCGTTCGCTGTTCTGGAGAGATTCTGGCAGATTATCATGGGCTTCCTGTTCCTCGTCTTTAACTTCTTCCAAAATATCTTTTGCCTGCTCCAACAGTTCCGCAGCTTCGGCAAGGCGTTTTCTCCTAGCTTTATTCATTGGTTTTCCTCCTATGGGTTATAAACTTCTTTATGCAAAAGAATACATTGCTGCTGCGGCTGATTATGACCGTCAGAGCAATAGAAAAACGTGGCTACTGCTTCCGGCTCTTTAGAATCCGGAAAAGTTTCATTTACCAAGTCAATCAAATCCTGCTTAGTAAGAGATTTCATGCCCTGCATATATTTCTCCTTTGCCTTCGTAACCTCCGGGGCGGGCTGATCTTAACCTTCGATACTTCTGGCTGTTGCGGTTGCTTTGCCGTCTGTCCTGCCTTCGCTGTAGGCTCTTCCGTCACTGGAAGTAGTCAAGCCGGTATTTATACGGCGGAAGTTCTTGGAATGCTCCGTATAGGCTTCTTCAACTTCCTTCGGCACAATAATCATAAGCGCGGTACACTGCTTATCAAGCACTTCCTTAATGCCATCGCAGAATCCTACGAGATAGGTATTCAGGACGCCCTTAGTGTCGCGGCCTTCTTTTTTGCATTTCAGATAATACCGATTAGCCAGCTTGTTGCCGGTCTCAAATAAGAACTTGAAAACCTCAACAGCGATTTTGGCGTCTTTCTCATAGCCATAAAATGCGATTGCGTCCCGGTTGATAGAATAAGTCTTGCAGCAGAAATTCTTTGCGATAATCTGGGACAGCGTATAGCGCCATTTACGTACATAGTGGCAATTTGCCTTTGGCGTATAAGTTTCCTCAACAATATTCTGCTCAAGGCTTTTGCCTTCAAGGTCTGCAAGCTCGATATTGTACTTTGCCATGAGCTCCTGAGCTTTAAGAGCTGCGGATATTGCTTCCTTCTCGCTGGGGTTATTTCCGGCCAGTGCCAAAAGTTTTTCGATCTTCTCTAAAATTTTTTCTCTGCTTTCCATCTTAAAATCCTCCGTGCGTTTGATTTGGTGTTTCATTTGATAAATCAATTTTAACGTGTTTGCTTAAATCCGTATGCCGACGGAACGCACGGAGTTTCAGCATTTCTGCTATGCGATTCTGCTAAGAATTGCTGCGTTCAGGTCTATTATGTAAAATTAACCATGTTGACAGTTTTGACAATTCTCTTATAATCGGCGTTCTGCAAATCTATCTTGCTATGTCGGACTTTCCGATTAAGCTCTTTCTTACGCATAGAAATTCCGTGCCGGAGCTCGCCCCGATAACTGTAAGACCCGTTTCCTCTAATCCAGGAATTGCGTTTTACATGGGCATTTCCGGGGCTTGGTTTTGGCTGGGCCATCCTATCACCTCCATATTCGCATTTTAGGCCTTAGCCCTTATAAATTACTGCCTGAGCTGTTAAAGCTCAAATATGGGCTCTGTAGAGCTCCACAAGAGCGTCTTAGGCTAATCCACCTCTTTATATTCAAGCCGTATACCGCCATACTCCCAAAGGTCTGCCCGTAATTCGTCCATAGAGACCTCGCCGGCTTCCCAGCGATGGTAAAGAGCAAGAACTTTTTCCGTAAACTCCTGACCACGTTTATATGCCGTTTTCGGCCAGTAGTCAGTTATCAGCACTTCAAGCGGGATAGTAAGCATAAGAGTCATTGCCTGGTTTACGGCTTCTTCTGTAGCGTCAGCTTTCAGCTTATCGATCTGCGCTTGCGTTAGGGTATATACTTTTTGCTTTTTCTGGTCGGCTCTTTTCTGCCGCCGCATTTCTGCCCGTCCCATATTTCTACCTTCCCTTAAAGCCGTTCTTCATAATTGGCGCATGTGTCCCGATATTCAGTAACGCAGCCGTAGCAGTCAGATTCAGTATTGCTGCACGTCCATTCTTCATCCCAGGGGTCATGCTCATGCCACCTACAAGTGCCACAGCATTCATCAAAATAACTCATACTAACACACTCCTTTATAGCCGACATAATACAGCGATTCATTAGCAAGAAATACCTTTGTATCTACCGTAACTCTGCCATAGCAATCATATTCATAAGTTTGCTTTACTGCCGGAAGAAAAAGCGCGCCGTGCCAAAAAGGGTGCTCGGCTTCTTCGGCTTCGGCCTGCTCCTTTGTCATGCCATAAAGTTCATAGGCAAGGCCACGTTTTTCTTCAAGTATTTTTGTCACATAAAAATCTACTAAGTTCATGCCGCTCCTTTCTGTCAGCAGAAGTAGCAGAATATTATAAGGAACTTATGAAATGTAAGAATTAAGAGTAAAGCCTTTATTCTTATTTCTTAAATTTTATAAAGTCTATAGGAATATCTGCTACTTCTGCTGACGCCCTTAATAAATCCGGCCCGTTTGTCTGTCTTCAAGCTCAATATGGTTTACAACTCGAAAACCGGCTTCCCAGACAATAAAGAGGATAATCCTGATAAGGAAACGCGCCTTGCGCTTTCTTGTATCGTCGTAGAATACACAACCAGCCGTAGGGTCGGGATAGCCTTCTGAATTACGGAAATGCCGGCTCATAATACTACCCCCATCCGTTCAAATTGCCGGCCAAACTCAAAGCCGAGCCGAACCATTTCAATGTCCATGTGGTCGCATACGTCCTTAATATTAGTTGAAACTAACTCACGGACACAAACATAGTCCTCCTTGGCGTAAGCGTTTACGGCCTTATCGAAAAGCCCCAAAAAGAAAGCAGCCTGATCGGGGTTTGTTTCCTGCAATGACATCATAAAATTATCCTCCTTTCTGGCGGGCCAGGAGCGCTTAAGCGCGCTTCATAGCTACGTCACAATCTCCACATTTGATATTCAGGTTTTCCGCAGAGCGGAACGTCTGGCCGCATTTCGGGCAGGTGTAAGTAAACATAACCCTGGCAGCTTTGGCTTTCTTAGTCAGCTGAATGCGCGCAAACTTGATTGACATATCAACGCCGGCAGCCTTGATCTTCTCAGTAAAAGCGTCAGTCGGAGAGGTATACGCATGACCGTTGGCTCTGTCATACTCAACCGCAAGATCGCGTGCCTCGCATTCTTTTTTGAAGTTGCCGTTATGATAGCGGCCATTCTGGCAGGTATCAGAAATACCGCTCTCCATACAGTTCAGGTGCACCATCTCATGGAGCAGAGTTGCAGCAGTAACCTCGATAGGCCGGTTAAGGAATTCAGCGCCAATATTGATCTCGTACATAGCTTCATTTTCGGCTTCATTTTTCCAGATTTTCTTGGTGGAGCAATGTCCGTAAGCTCTCGGCGTGCTCTGTACCGTGATAACCGGCTTTGCCAGCTTGCCTTCAAAGTAAAGGCCATTGAGCTTGTCAAATATGGTTTCCAGGTTCTGGATAGTCTCGCTCATTTTCATAGCACCGTCAGCCGTAGGAGTATCTGTCTCTTTTTCCGCTTTGGCTTTGGGAGCTTTTCCAGACTTGGGAGTCTTCGGGGTTTTAGCCGGCTTTTCTTCCGGCGTTTCTTCTGCGGAAGTCTCAGCCGTAACCGGCGCTCCTGTTTCGCTCTGCTCTGCGGTAGCCGATGCGGCTTCTTCCTCAGCAGGAGCAGCTTCTTCGGTAATGACCGGCGTTTCCTCAATGGGAGCCACAGCTTCTTCTGCCTGAGGTTCCTGCGCAGGCGCTTTCTGTTCCGCTGCTTCGTCATCAATCTTTGTCCACCATCTTTTCAGAGTAGCAACGCTGATCGTTTTCTCTTTACCGTCGTCCATGGTCACGAACACGGTTTTAGTCTTAGCGTCAACAACGCCGTCAGTGGTTAAAAAAGTTCCGGGATTTTTCTTGCTTTCATACTTCATCATGATTTTTTCCTCCTTAAAATGGGTTGATGTATTTGATGTTTTAATATTAACGCTTTTGCTTGATTCCGTATGCCGACGGAACTACCGGGATTTTGGTAAGTTTTCCGTGCGGCATTAACAATAGTGCTTGTTTGCTGTCCAAAGCATAGGCTCCTGGGTAGGAGCCTGCTTTTTTAGTAAACTGATAAAGAGCTATGAATAAATTCGCGCTCAGTTACAAGGCTTACAAAATTTCCCTGTTTGCCAGCTTTGCCGATAACCTTGTGGATATTTTCAATATCCGTTTTAATGGTTGCGCCGGACTCTGTTTTGAATACCAGATGCTTTGTCGTTGTTCTTTCCAAAGTTGCGTACTCGCCAAATACGGTACGGCCTGAACCGCAATGACCTACAAAAACTTTCTGACCAATCTCAATATCCTCGAATTTTCCACAGTTCCAAACCTTCATTTTATTTACCTCCGTGCGTTTGATTTATGTTTCATTTGATAAATCAATTTTAACGTGTTTGCTAGAATCCGTATGCCGACGGAACGCACGGAGTTTTAGCATTTTTGCTATGCGCTTTTTACAAAAGCTCGTCAGGCGTACAGCCTAAAGCCTTCGCCAGCTTAAGAGCATTTTTAAGCGTAATGTTTTCTGGCTTTATTTTACCGGTTTCGATCTGGTGTATTTTCATATAATGAACGCCAGAAAGTTCCGCAAGCTGCTGTAAAGTCAGCCCTTTCTCCTGCCTGAGTTCATGTAAGCCCATTTTGCTACCTCCATTTCATTTTTCACCAAAGGCCCCATACGGGGCCTTATCCGCCGAGTGTTAAATACAGAAGCCGGGGGCTACGCCAGAAGAAAAGCTGGCACCGTGGTAGCTGGAGTAGCCGCAGTTGTAGACGCGACAAAAGAGGGTGGTACTCGCCGCGATGGGAGACGCCAGCCACCACCAATCAGGCTCGCCGTTACGAAGCTTAATACGGTTTTTGGAATCCTGATAGTAGGGGATATGTACATCATCCTCCGAGCAGATATAACGACCGTCTTCGCCGAATACCTCACGGCGAGAGAACAGCCAGAGCTTATGTCCGCGACGTTCCTTGATAACCTCCTGCAGATCATCGGGCAGCAGGTCAAAGATTTCTGTGTCAAGGTACTTAGCCATCTGGGAAGCCTCATAGCCGCCTTCATTGGTCCAATCCTCATTCATGGGAGCTTCCTTAGAAAGAATATCCTTGAAAGCAAAAAGAACCTCGTTTTCCTTATAAATATTGATTCCGGCAACAGCGATTCTCATTTTCTCGCCGTTTTTAAGAACGACTGAAATAATATCGCCGACGCTCAAAAGGTCCGCCGCCTTGCCGCTTTCACAAAAAGCAGCAATATCTTTCCAAATGATCTCCTTAGTTACTGTCTGGGTTAATGTTGTCATAATGATTTCCTCCTTTTATGCGTATTCGCATTGTGTTAAAATCGGGTACGGGTTTTTGATTTTTCGGGTTGAAAGCAACTGAACACAGCTTAATATATGATTTGCGTCCTCATTAGAAAGGCTCGTTAAGTTACCGTCTGAATCGCCATTACCGACAATCAAAATGCTTCCGGCTAACTGGGCCTCTCCTAAATTATTGATTGCCGAGATTTTCGGAGCCTCTACTAAAAGACCTTCATCATCGCAAATAATTTCTGCAACCGTCTTTCCAATCCGGCGCGTTGTAATATCAATACACCGGCAGCCGAGCACTTTATAAAAAGCGTCAAGCTCATTTGGAATGTTCACAATACCGAAAATCTCCTTTTCGGTATCAACCAAAACTGCAGTAATTCTTTTCTGCTTCAAAAATATTCACCTCCAAGCGTTTACTTTTTGAAAAACTCATAGTATAATAACCTCATTGGCAAGCGGCCCGAAGGCCGCCGCCTTTTATCCGGTCAGGTACTCGAGATAATCGGATTCGGTCGCAAACAAAATCCACTGACCATCAACGAGACCCATATAACCGGATGAGGTTACATATCCCTTCATAGGGTGGGTACCTCCTTTCTGGGCTTTGACTGTGCCACCAGCCGAAGCTCTTTTTATTTGTCTCCTGAATGGCTCTCACCCGCTCGCCAGGAGTCTTACGGTCACACACATTCACTTGACATTTTCAATTTTAACGTGTTTGCTAAAATCCGTATGCCGACGAAACGCACAGAGATTCAGCGATTATGCTATGCGGTTCTAACGGAGAATCAAATCGTGAATCAGGTACTCATACCGATTACTTTCATATTGAAAGTCTGTCAGCTTTCTTGGTGCGTCGGCTCTATGCTCAATAAATGCCTGGGCTTTTTCAAGCGAGTCATACGCCTCCTGGCTGATCTTTGGCATAGAATAATCTGGCCGTACAGTCACAACAAAAATATGTTTCACGTTATCACCTCCTGAAGATTTCCGGCTGAAAAGTATCATCCAGAATTTTAAGCAAGTGGACCTCCTGAAAATTGGAGAGCCATATGCTCCAAACGGTTCCATCGTCACGAATAACTAAAGCTGTATCGAAAGTTTTGTCAGGGGCGAGAACCCGACACGCATGGCCCGTGCATTGTTTTTCCTGGGCATAGCAATAAGGCTCATTGCCGCCACGCTTAACCGGGCCGCACATAATATATGTATTGCCGGTATTCGGACGCCGAAAATAAAACGGCATATCTTCAAGGCAAATTTCTTTGATCGGTAATTCACTTAGTTTCATGGTTTTTGCTCCTTTCCTGAAAAATCTGACCGAGCGCACAATGCAAAAAGAAAGCCTTGATATTTTCCGGGGTATCGTCATAATCTGTTCGCAGAATCAAAATACAGTTTCCAGCCTGATTGCTCCACGTAATATCAAAATTCATATAGCTGTAACCTTGCAAGCAATCCTTAATGGCTTGGCATTCTCTTTCGGCAAAATAGCCGAGTTCCTCAAAAGTGTATTCCTTCATGCCTCTTTGCTCCTTTCTTCAAATTCTTTTCGCTGCCGGGTTTTATCCAAAAAGTCGGTAGCCTGTCCGTGATAAACCGGTACCCATTTTTCATTGCTTCCGATACCCGTTTGGGTCGGAAGCTGATGGTCATAGACGGCTACGTGCTTACCGGTTTCGGCATTCTTAAAAATCGTAAATGCTGCCATGCTGAACCTCCTTAAAATTCTTCTTTAATTACATTGGCTACAAAAGACTGTCGCCTGTATGACCTAATTACGGAATCAGCAACCTTTTCAGATTTATACTCATAAGTCCTAGTTTCTGAGCCGTCATTAAAAGTAACTATCACTCTATAGCCGTGTGCTAACATTTTATTTACCTCCGTGTGTTTCATTTGATAAATTTATTTTAACGTGTTTGCTAGGCTTCGTATGCCGACGTAACCGCCAGGATTTAAGCAGCTTTGCTATGCAATTCAGCCGAAACTTACGAACCGCCAGCAGAATCAGCAGTTTTCAGAGGACCTGCTGACCTATCTGCTGATGCTCCAAAGCCTTGGTATTGCTGGCTTTCTTAGTAGGTGTCAGCAGAATCAGCAGATATTTACCTATAATTAAATTGAAATATAAGAATTAAGGGTAAATATGTAATTCTTAAATCTTACATTTTATATTTATATAAGGGTATCTGCTGAAACTGCTGACCGCTGACAGGCGCGGGCTGTTACCAAAGCAGAGCTGCCCGGTTTCCCGGGCAGCCCGCGCTCTCAGGCTTGACACGCTTTCAGATACCGCTTAGCTTCTTCGGATTGCTTCCAATCTTCAAAGGCTTTTCTGTTTGCCGGATTTTCATAAAACTCTTGAGCGGCTTGCAGTAGATCGGTGAGCGCGCGTCTTTCAATTTCATCCGCGATACTCATTTACTTTTCTTTGCGCTTGTGCTACAATACTCTTGGTTATGGGGTATTGGGCTTTAGCTCTTTCTCCTTTCTGGGTCGGCTGCTGTAACAGCCGGCCCGTATTTTTATCAGGTGTTGCACCTGATGTATTTATATTAACGCTATTGCTGAAAACCGTATGCCGACAGAACTAACGGAAATTCGGCGATATTGCTATACAATACCGCCGAAAGAGAGGATAAGAGATGAAAATTGAGTTTTCAAATAAAGACCTTGCCTATCTATACAATACACTTTTAGAGAATTTAGAAAAATTGGAAGAGCATAAAACTTTGAATCGCCAGGATATTAAAGAGCATAAAAAGCTCATAAGCATATTAGAATCAGCAAGTCCAGAACTAAAAGATATTAAGGCGCTTCGCTGTCGTTATCAAGATCAGAAAAATCAAAGTCAGAAGGCTTGAATCCTCGAATTTGACCTTGCTCTGCAAGTTCTTTATAATAATCAAATAAGCCACTAGCTATCGGGCCGATCGTTGGTTTTTGTTTTTGCTGTAGCAGCCGCAGTTGAAACGCTAATTCTGTTACTCGGTTAATAGTAATAGCCTGATTGATAATAAGACAAATTACTGCAATTACTAAAGCTGCATTGACTAAATTTTGCATATGTATTTCCTTCCTACCCTCGTAACCTCCGGGGCGGGATATTATTACCTGAATTTCTTATATGCGAAAATGGAAGTCAAACCGTTAAAATGAGATTCCATTTTAGCATCGTCTTCATTGACAAGCCGAAGGGCCTGGATAATTTTCTCAAAATGCTTTTCGGTGCCTTCTTCGGATTCATTTACTTTGCCGCTGCTCCAGAAAAAGCGGAAGTCTTTTCTATATTCGGCATATGTTGAGTAAGTTCTTGTTTCTCCGCTTTTCGCAATAACCGTAACTTCGACGTCCTCTCCCTGTTCTTCTGGGTCAATCCAGATATTGATAGACTGATTGCCTTCGGCAATGTTAACTTCCAGGCGGTCATTCAGATCGCAAATATAATCATTGAAATGTCCTTCGGCTGTACTTCTGTAAATCGGATAGCCAGCGCGCTCACTGCTTTCTTCGTCTTTCTGATAATCAGTAGGGAAAATCTTGTTTGCCAGGTTCCAAGCTTCCTGAATAGTAGTTGCTTTCATGCTTATATCCTCCATTTTCTTTATTCCGTTTACGCCGGTATTTCATTCGGGTCCGATTGATTCAACCATTGCCGAATGTTTCTTGCGGTGCTTGACGTTCATTTGATAAATCAATTTTAACGTGTTCGCTAGAATCCGTATGCCGACGAAACAAACGGGATTTCAGGATATTTCCTGTGTGATTTAACTAATATTGCTAGAATGAAATTATGAAGAATAATATATGGAATGAAGAAAAACACTATATTTTGTGCTTGACAAACGATAATACATACAATATACTGTGCGAGAACGGAAGTTCGATATGAGATTGAGTGCAACGCCTCATATAGAAAGGATGATGAATATGCCTAAAAGAGTATCAGTAACAAGAGAATCGGAGACCGGAAGAAATTTAAGCTTCCACGATAATTATACCGGCACGAATATGAGCCGTCCGCAATTTGTACGGCAAATTGAGAACGGCAACTATCCGCACCACCATGTAAGAGTTATAAACGGCGTAAAAACGCCGGTTTCAAATCCAGACAGAAGTACCAGAAATAACCTTGGCTAGTTTTCAAGAGGCACGCACTCAACCTTATACCCATCATGCCAAACGATTTCGCCGTTATCGGTAATCATACCGAGGACTTCGTCCTTATCTGATAAAAACAGAATCTCTTTAAAATTCTGTCCGCAAATACTTATTCCCTTTTCAGTTGTAGCTAATTGCTTTGTGTTATTCATTTAAACGCCTCCCAGGTCGCCCACGGTCTCCATATTCGCGTTTTATGGTCAAGGCTAGTAGTTTATAAGCCTAAGGCCTAAAAATGCGAATATGGTCAAATCTGGACCTTACTTTTTCAGATACTTCATTGAGCAGAATCCGGTTATGCTGCCATAGGCTACATAGAGCCATTTCACGCCGTTAATAACGGAGTAGTAGCCATAGCACTGTACTGTTTTTCCGTTCGGAATAGTAGCAAGGCTTTTCTTGTTAGTGCCGGCTCCTGCCCGGATATTTAAGGCGGACGCCGTTACTTTGTATGTACCAGCAAGAGATTTATCAAAGCTCTGCGCCGATTCTGCTTTTGCAGAGGTTGAAGCCTTCGGCGAATAACTGTAATATTCTCCGTTGGAATTACTGGTGTAAGCATACCCGCAGCTTGCGCCGGGCCATACGATTTTGTACCAGCCAGAAGCCAAAACTTCCAGGACTTCAACGACTGTTCCTTTGCTAATAGTGCCATAGCTCTTATGAGAAGTACCGGCGCCCGATCTGATATTCATATTGGCCTTTGCAGTAGCTGCGCCGATTCCTTTTCCTGTATAAGTTGTGTTTCCAGTGCTACCGGCAGCAGGAGCAGAGGTGCCAGAATCAGAGCCGTTGGAAAGGGCAATAGCGGTATGGCCTTTTCCTAAAAGAATATCGCCCCTTTTCAGTTTGGCGCTTGACCCTACATAGTCGCTTGACGTGTAAGCGTCAAATTTTCCGGTAGCTAGGAGAGCACTCTTTTCATTGCCGGTATAAATATCCTTGCTGACATTGATTCCGGCAGCGTTTACACATACTGCGACAAGAGCAGAGCAGTCGGTTTCACAAGGAACCGCAATTCTGCTCAGGTCCCAGCCGTTGGCCTTTGCCTGAGTGAATAATGTGGTCCGCTGGTTCTGGTCGTACCCGATCTTATCATTGGCGCAGGCCTGCTCCATAGCTTTTGCGATCTTTTCGGCTGTTGCTTTATCTTTGGCCCGGATAACACAAATCCAGGGCTTGCTGTACCAGGCTCTTGTGCATACCTCTTTTCCTGTCTGGTCGCCAGCAGTGCCACCAGCAATTTTTCCATTCTCGTCTATTGAAGCGTGTCCTATCATAACTGCCATAATGTTTCCCCCTTCTGCGGGCTTTTTAGAGCCTGCGTACTTGTCATAATATTTTTGGCTATAGCCAGCGCGTTTTATCTTTGCCGCTTCGCTTTGGTCGCCGGGCTGTTCAAACTTCGTAAGTACAAGGTCAGACGCCGCACGGACCGAAGAAGCCTTTTTCAGTTTAGAGAGCAAGTCAGCATAGTTTTCAGAAAGCTCTTTACACAAAAAAGCAAGCTGCATATCAAAGTTGCCGATTGATACGCCTCTTGCTTTAGCAAAGTTTAAGAGATTCTGTTTTCTGGTCCAGAAGGTCCATTGCGCTAGGCCGTAGCCGGCAGAATCCTTTATGAAATTTGTGTAGGTTCCATTATCTACAGCAGCGGTATAGCTTTCGTCCGTAAAGTCCAGCTTTTTCTCAAAAGAGTTTTGCAGGTTCTTAGGGTTAAAGCCGGATTCTGCGAAAATGTTTCCCATGAATCCGGCAGCCGCAAAAGCGTTATTTAGCAGCTTATAAAGAGCCTGCCAAAGTTTTTCCTCATTCGTCATTGTCGTCACTTCCTTCCGTATCGTCTGCCAAGTGTCCCATAAGGCGAGGGAATTTTTCGGTAACTATCGTAAATATCCATACGCCGAATAAGAGCAGCGGTATAAAGGGCCAAAGCAGGCCGCAGGGTACGCCGATAAACAAGCCAAGCGACGCCGATATAAGTATGCGGTCTTTGTTATGATTCGGGTAATAATAATTCTCAAAATACTCGGCTTCATCATCCGTATAAGCAGCCCATGCAAAGAAAAGGAGGACCCCTAAAAATATGAGTCCTCCAATTATGGCGTAAATCAAAAGGATTGCGCGCCAGTGGGTCATAACGAAAGCCATTATTCAGACCTCCCCAGGTATTTCAGCAGCTTATCAAATCCGAACATAGCGGCAAAGGCAACCATAAAGCCGATAATAATAAAAGCCGCGATAATGTACCAGGTAATCAGCATTTCCTTGATCTGCCAGTACGCCAGAAAAGCTGCGACTGTCAGCGCCACAGAAAGCAGGAGCACAAACAGGTTAATGACCTTTGACCCGGCAAGCCAGGCAAAGGACCGCTTGCATACCTCCGTGATAATATTCACTACCGCGACAAGTGCGGCAATAATCATTAAAAGCTGGCTGATAAAAGTTGTGTAATCCATAAAATCCTCCTTATCCGGCGGCGTCTTCGCCGTCTAAATCTTCGTTGTCATTTTCCTGCATAGCCTTTTCATATACGATTCCGCCTTTCGTATTTTCGGCTTTGCTCTTTTCACAATACGCCCATATAGCGAGTGATAAACTGGCAGCCACGCCCACAAGGGCATATAGAGCGGAAAGGTCATAATGTTTCCACATTACAACCTCGGCATAAATGATAATTTCCAGACAGATCAATACCATAGCAGCCATCATAATTTTAGCCCAGGCCGGTTTCTTAAAAGAGCGCCGCAGGCCAAGGGCTTTTTCACGGTCCTCAACCTGTTTTTTCAAGTCAAGAGTTTCTTCTTCTCTGGCAAGCTGGCGCAAGCGTCTTTCATAATCTCGTGCTGTCGGTTTTCTTTTCATACGATCACCGCCTTTACTGCAGAAAATCATGCTTTTCAAGGCGGTCATCATAAACGCGCTTTATATTGGCGACTGCATGAACGGCCCGGTTATTTTTATAGTTCGGGTGGTCTTTGCAATACTGCTCGTATTCGTCAATATCAGCCAGGGCCTCAATAAATTCTTCTTTGGTGTGGTCGATTTCACGAAGCAGCTCATTGTTGAAGTGAAGAATCCTGGTTCTGTGTACGTCCGCCATTCGTTCGTCGTCCATATCAATATGGGCTTCCAGCTTTTCACGAGTTTCTTTTTGTGTCGCCTTCATTTCCGCCAGCTCTTTTAATACTTCCGCATTGATGGCCCGGCCAAAAGCTTTTGCGATTGCGCCCCACGGATTTATTTTGACGGGGGCAATTTGGATAATTGTCAGTAGAACAAAAAGCGAAATTCCCCCGCCGGTTATGATTTCCTGTAAGTTCATAGTTGCCTTTCCTCCGATCTGAAACTTTTTTAGATTCCCGGGTCCTCAGGGAATTTTGTGAGCTCAGCTTCCAGCTCGTTAATCTCGGCGCGCCACGCTTCACGCTGCGCTTTAATTTCCGCATAGTCCTCCGGGGAAATTGCGCCCTCTGCAAATTTGAGAGCCTGGTAATCGGTTCCTGTGAGCATCTGTTTTCTGACGGCGATCTCGCTCTCGATTAAGTATTTGGGTTTGTCATTCATTGATAGTTCCTCCTTGATTGGTTTTATTTATGAATAGCTCGTTATAGAGCTGGTCCATACGTTGTAATGTGTAGTAACTGTTGAAGGTGATTCTTTTACCAGGTTTTCCTTTGCCTTTATCACCTTTCCAGGATTGATATTGTCTTTCGATTATGTCCATGGTAATTTTGCCTTCGTCCAAAAGTGCTTTGAGCTTTTTCAGTTTCCGGCGTTCCCTTGTAATCGTATCAGGATTTAAGCGCTTGATAACTTTGCCGGTAGCCGTTAAGGTCCATCTTACTTTCAGGAATGAAAAAGTACGGCTTAACTTTACAATCTGTGTTTTGCGCAGATTGATAATGATACCGTACTCGTCGCATTTTTCTTTGATTTGTTCAAGGCAATATTTCAAATATTCCTTATCCTCATGAATCAAATATAAATCGTCCATATATCTTGCGTACTCCTTAATATGTAGATCATGCTTTATAAGATGGTCAATTTCAGCCGGATAATCAATCGCAAGAATCTGTGAAATTTGACTGCCGATTCCTAGCGATTTCCCTTCTCCAGAATCAAAAGGCTCAACAAGCTGTCTGGATAAATGTTTTACGCCTTCATCTTCAACTTTCTTGTCAAGCCTTTCATAAACTTTATCATGCCGGATATGGTCATAATATCCTTTAAAATCTATTAGGAGAATATAGCCTTCGTTGCTTCCTGTACGGCGGTAGTATTGGTGCAAATGCGCTTCCAGCCGTCTAAGCGTAAAATGAATGCCTTTTCCCTTTTGTCCGGCGCTGTTATCATATTCCAGGCCTTTTTGTAAAGCCGGAACCAGAGCTTCATCGCAAAGCGCCCTTTGTACGACACGCTCTTTGATATGCACGCTTTTTACGTGTCTTGTTTTTCCTCTTTCACTTAGCGTAAATTCGTGAAACCCAAGCACCGGGCTTTCTCCTGATTCGATTGTTCTCTTTGAGTCTCTAATGTTTCTAAGCATATTTATTTCATACCGTTGTACACTCGCTTTCCATGTAACGCCCTTCATAGATTTGCGAACTGCTCTATGAAGGGCGTTTGCGTCTGCCACATCATCAATAGTTATCATTAAAATCCTCCTGCTGATAGCCGGACCGTACGAATGCGCCGGCGTCAAGATTCTCATTTACCCAATAAGGGAAGGACAACCTCTCCTTCTGTAAGGATAGTGTGTCGGCTTAATTTATGCCTTACACTTACACAGAATCCGGGGGCTACGCCATTAGAATTGCTGGCACCGTTGTTGTTGGAGTTGCCGTTGTTGTTGACGTTACAAAAGTTGGTGGTATTCGCCGCGTTGGGAGACGCCAGCCACCAGTTGGCCCTTAGTTACAGAGATTGCCCTAAAAAATTTATAACTGTGTTTTCAATAGCTCAATTATCCGGTCAATCCGGTCTACATAAGGAATGAGCTTATTGACATCAACCGGAAGTACCGTCATAACTCGCTGTAAAAGCTGTATGAGTTTTTCACAATCATTTAACGCTTTTCGTCTAAAGGCTTTTCGTCTAAAGGCTTTTCTTCTTTCTCCCTTAGAGCGGTATGCGTCTGAAATGTTATCTAGCAAGCTTTCAAGTCTGGTAAGTATATGCTGCCGATAATGGTTAATCAGCCAGCCGGAGTATTCCCGTAAGGTTGCGGCAGCTTCGAGCTGGTCCATTCTTAAAAATGCTTCTTCCATATAAGGAAAAGCCGCGATAACCGCAGCTTTTTCTGTACTGGAAATGGCCAGCTCTTTCTTTTTCGTTTTAATGCCAAAATTCCGCAGTAAAAGCTGAGTCATATCTTTGTAAAGGTCGTTGGCCTGATGATAATATTCGAGTTCTGACAGGTCCCGGTTAATGACAAGTACGCTCATAATAATCTCCTAATAAAAGTGCTAAATTTATCAAACACAGAAGCCGGGGGCTACGCCAGTAGAAATGCTGGCACCGAGGTAGCTGGAGTAGCCGCTGCTAGTGACGTCACAAAAGTCGGTGGTATTCGCCGCGCGGGGAGACGCCAGCCACCAGGAGGCCCTTGAACCCTTCGCGCTCGAACCAAAGCCCAGGCCCTTGATTCTGTATCTTGCTGAGAACTGATAGAGCGGAAGCGGTCTTGTTCCTCCGTCATAGCCGTCAGACCATACCAGCGAGCCATGTACTTCCGTTTCTGATAACAGAAATAAGGTTCTGGAAGCCCAGGCCCACGTACCTTTGTTATTTTCCAGCCGACGAATAGAACGCATGATATTTTTCCACTCGGCGGGGAAGGTCGCAAGCACCGTTTCCAGGTAAGCCGGCATAGGGGAGCCTGCGTAGCCGCCCGTATTGTCATTGGTCGCTTTCATCTGTTTTGTAGTTGCCATACAGTCAACCGGCGTCATAATGACATGCGGAGCGGTAAGAGCGGCAGTATCTCCAAAATTGAGATAGGTATTAAAGCCCGAAATGACGTATCGCATTTTCTCATTTGTGGTGAGCGTAATGTCGAAATAGTCGCCTAAATCCAAGCCGGAGAAGTCGCCACTTTCCACTTTGCTCTTAAACTCCTGAGGCGTATAAATTTCCCCAAGGTTCTTGCCCTCGTAATTTGCCAGAGAGCGGGGGAGATACAGATTGTCGCCGCCGAGCATAGAAAACAGATCAGAAGCAAGCACTTTTCTTGTGCCATTTGCTGTTTCAATAGCGAGGACGTCTGTGTCTCTCGTAAGCCCCTGTAAGGGGCTCAGGTCGAAGAATGATTTCTTTCCCTGCATGTTGTAAATCCTCCTTATGAAAGTTGTGTATAATGAAGCACGGGAGCGTGCTTACATTCAAATTTAACGTTTCGGCCGTTTGCCGTAAGAGTAACGCTTGTAGCGGCTTTTACAGGAATAAAACGGCTTGTCTGCGTGTGGTAAATGTACAGCCCACAACAAGATTCTTTTTGGCTATGGTCAAGCATGATCTGGTAGGTTCCCTCTGACGGCAGCAGGATTTCAAATTTTTTCTTGTAGCCGTTGGTGAGTCCCAGGTCTCCGATAATTTCATATTGCTCACCGTTAAATACAAAATCATAGGTTCGGTCAAGGCAGAAGTACCCGGCCGGTGCAGGCGCGTTTCGATAATAAATCGGATAGGCCCCAGAGCCATTGACATTTAATGTCGGCTGCTCTTTGATGGTTTCCTCATAGCCAGTAGCCCAAAGTTCATCACCCGTTGAAGTAATAAGAGTATCTCCGTCAGAATCAACAAGGGTATATATGGCGCCGCCAACAGCGATCAGCTCATTTCCTTCCGAGTCTGCTAACAAATTCCCTTCCGAGTCGGTAAGAGAAAATGCGGTGTCATTCAGTGCGGTAAACTTGACTCTGACGGTTGCGCCTTTAATCAAAAGGAAATTACCGCAAGTAACGATTTTTTCTGAAAGCTCAATACCCGTTTCACACTCTGCATATGCCGTAAGATATTGTGTAAGTGCGTCAATTTGATTTTGTAAACTGCCGGCGGCGTCTTCGCCAAGCTGGTCTTTAATATGCTGGAACCACTCGAGAAAAGCAGCCTCGGCGCCGGTCTCAAATTTTTGTAAATTTGTAACGATTTCTGCAAGCTGCGCATTTCCTGAATTTTGCAGAGCCGCAAGGTACGTATCGCCTGCTTGTCGTAAAGCGGCAATATAGGCTTCCAGGTCTTCTACAGCGGCACTGTATGAACCCTCACACCGAAGCACAAACTCTTTATAAAACTGAGTTAACTGCGCAAAAAAGACGCTTGTATCGAGGTGGTCAATAAGCTGTGTGACCGGACCGCAATAAGCGTCGTTGAATCTTGTGTCTGTAATATTTGCCTGCGATATAACGGACTGATTCGAGTTGATATAAATTGTCGCAAGGCAAAGCTCGTAATAGTCGCCGGAGTCAGGCTGTAAAATTTCTGGCTCTTTTGGATTTGCCGCTGGAGTACCGGTTTTTATCAGAAGTTCGCTTTTTCGTTCGGCGTAATTATTCCGAAGAATAACCATGTCTATTCTTTTGTAAGCGCTGACTGTTGGCGCGTCTTCAAGCGTCAGATAAGAAGGGTCTTTGTCATAAGCGAACCGGCCTTTGATAAAACCATAGCCGGGCTTGATCTGTACCGTCATACCCGTATGCGCCATTACCTGAAAGCAATCGGCGGGGTCTGCCAATACGCCGCTTGTAATGAGTTTTGAAAAGAAGTCGGCCATAAAATCAGACGTTTTCGCCCGGTCAAATATCGGCATGCCTTCTTCGTCATATCCTGTAATCTCGCTATCGAAATAGCCATATTCTAATGCCATTATGCTGCCTCCCTTTTTATTAACTGTTTGACGGTAGTTATGCCTTCATTGCCGAATGTTACGATTAACTCTATAGAGCCGCCTTCGTAAGTTTCCATAATTTCCGTAATACGCTGCGCTGTCTCTATGCCGATTTCCGTATTGATATATGTGCAGTAGTCGCCAAGGTCATAATCTTTTTTATATTCAAGATTAGCGTGAGAATCTACGGAACTTGTAACGGTTTCTACTTTTTGATACTCAATCAGCTTTTCTTTGCCCCTTTGTACAAGAAGGGCTCTGTATTGTGCAGCAGATAATTTGTTGCCGTTTCCGTCGTCCGATTGAAGGTCTCTGGCGTCTACAAATATTTCCCGGCGTTCTTCTGATTTATCAGATCGCAAATCAACCTCGACAATAACCCTGGCGTTGCCTTCGCCTTCTCCGGCAACATAGGCGAAATTTTTATAGCTGCTGGAATCGCGGTTATAAATAGCGTCCCGAATGTTGTAAAAGGAATTGGAGAAAATCGCCCAGCTATTTTTTGTCTGACTGTCTCGCCGGTCTTTTCCTTCCCATACCTCAAATGCCAGATCATTTGTCTGGTAATCATACCGTACCCGGTGACTGATATTTTCAGCATTGCCGAGAGCATATAGCTTTGCGCTTAAATCGTCTCCGAGCGTCTGCATATTGACAGTTGGCTTTAAGCCATTAGTGACGCCAAGCCTTAAATGCTTGATAATTCGGCCTGGGTCTTTTGGCGATATGGCAAATTTTGTTACGAGATTTCGCATTGCCAATTCTAAAGAGCCGGAGAGAGCCGTGCTTTCGCTAATAACGCGATTTTGTAAAAGGCATTCGGCAAAATTGCCTTTTGCAAATATTTCACGTGAGCCCGAATCGTCCTGAGCATAATTTACTTCATCAATAACGCCAAGTTCTTCGGCGTCATTGCGATACAGGTAGCAGCCTTTACTTAATAGCGGAAAATATTCTTTTGTTGTATATAATTCAAAAGCACCCAACTTTTGGTAGCGCCTTATCCAAATAAGAGTTCGGAAAAGAGGTATCGCACCGAGGGTCTCAAAATCTTCATCAAGCACAATCAGTCTCATATCACACCCCCAAATACAACGGCGTATAATAGAGCACTACGTCAAGGTTCGTATAGTTTTCGTCCGCGTCATATTCCAGATAGTTCTCGCCGACTTCCAGCTTAAAAGGTTCTGAAAGCCGGTCGATTTTTTGGTACGAGTTTACGCCGTTTAACTCGATAATCTGGTTTCGGTCGCTGGTATCGATCAAAAGGGTATCGCCTTTTTGGAGATGGACTTTTACGCGGATAAACTGCCCGGTTCCCTGGTGTAAAATTTTAGGATTCAGTACCGGACCTCTGGCTGCTATAAACTTAATTTGCAAGCCGCATGGAACGTCACCGTCGTTCATCAGAAGTACGTTTTTATTCAGCGTTCTATAGCCGGAAGTGTGTCCCGCAAGAGTCAGCCCTTTATAGGGGTCTGGCGTATTATAAACTTTCTTTTTCAGGACGCACCAAGGGAAAGCAAATAGCGGCGTAAAATCTGCCATATTTCGGCCAAAGTTATCCATGTTTTTAAGGAACGGGTCCGGGCATATTAAATCAACGGCGATAGCAAGCCGGTTATAGATATTTGCTTTGGCTACGAATGTCCAGCCTTCAAGCTCATACTCAATATTTCTTTCTGTGCCGCTATGGTTTGCCGTTAATTTGCCGGTATATTTTGGATTGAAAAATTTTATAATTCTTTGCCGATTTTCACGGTTATTTGTATCGTCTCTTAGGGTTGCCTCAATATGGACGGGACGGCTTTTAATCCGTTTCCCGTCCAATGTTGACCCATCCACAAGGGCATTATCAGTAGTGCTGATTTCGAGTTCGGACGCTTCCAGCCCGGAAATGGCGGTTATACCAAATTCCAGTTTTTGCCTGGACTCATTCATGCCGAACTGTAATTTATTGCCATTGCATTCAAGAGTTATTTGTATAAAATCCGCCATCTACTTCACATCCTTTAATATTTTTCTTGCTGCTTCCCGGTTAGCTTTGCTGACCTCGCTTGGCGTTGCTACCGGCACATGATAGTTGTTTGTCTGCTCAAATTTTTCTTCCACATATGTAGTTGGTGGCTTCGGTGACTCTATATCAGCCTTATGCGCCGCTTTGGCTTTAGCTTCTACAGAAATTTTACCGGTTTCAAGATTTACGGTTTCCTGCATTTTTCTGGTAAGCCCTTTAAGCTCGCCCTTTACCTGTTTTTCAAGGCCGGGGTAGGATTCGTCAAAGCCCTCGCCAATTCCGGGAGGAATCCAGCGGCCGACTTCATCAGCGAATACCTTAGATGGTGAGTTAATATCCAAAGCGTCCTTAGCAGCCTCAAACAAGCTGTTAGCTAAGCTCTTAACCTTATCAGTTAGCCAACTCCAACCGGAAGAAATACCATTCCAAATACCGGTTACAATGTTACTGCCGATAGTAGCCATCTGACTTGGCAAGCCGCTTAAACCGTTTACAATATTATTTACAAATCCCTGCGCGGCCGAAGATGCTTTTGACGCCAAATCGGCTGCAAACTGCGTTACTTTGGTAATGGTATTAACAAGGTGCGTCCAGACTTTACCCGGAAGCTGTGAAAACCATTCCGTAACTTTGTTGATTGCGTTTTGCGCTGCGGTACTTGCCGCTGAAAGCAGGTTAGCCCCCCATTGCGTTATTTTGCTGACTACCGTTACTAAATGCGTCCACACCTTGCCCGGGAGCTGCGAGAACCACTCTGTAACCTTATTGATTGTGTTCTGTGCTGCTGTAGAAGCGGCCGAGAGCATATTTGCTCCCCATTGCGTTACTTTAGTTAAGACTGTTACAAGGTGGGTCCAGATTTTACCAGGTAATTGTGAAAACCACTCTGTAACTTTGTTGATCGTACTGCTGGCCGCTGTACTTGCTGTGGAAAGCATATTTGCTCCCCACTGAGTAACTTTAGTTACGACATTTACAAGGTGCGTCCATACCTGACCGGCAAGTTGCGAAAAGCCCTGTACAACGCTATTTACGGCGTTTGTCGCAATCTCGGTCATGCTCTGCATCATATTAGCGCCCCAGGTAATAATCTGGTTCAGTGTATCGGACAGGCATTGCATTGCCTGACCAGGCAGAGCAGCAAGGCCGTTAATCATGCCTTGCACCAAATAGTCGCCCTGTTCCTGCATAACAGTAGAAGGGCTATGAATACCAAAGAAGCTCTTGATTCCGTCAAGTATTCCGCCGCCGAGTTCGCAAGCTGCGTCAAATACAGCACCAATGCCGCCGACAAGGCCGTTTACGATACCGGCAATAATATCGGGTACCGCAGTAGCAAGGCCTGCGACAATATCAGGAATCGCGGTTATAATCTGCCAGAGTAAATCTTTTGCGGCTGTAAAAATCTGCGGTATGGCCTCACCGAGTCCGGTAGCGATTGCCGTGATTATCTGCGGCAAGTTTTCAGCTATGGCTACAACAATATCAGGTATTGCCTGAATGATCGCCATTAAAAGAGTGATAGCTGCTTGTAAAATCTGCGGTAGTGCAGTTGTCAGACCGTTTACAATCGCCGTAATAATTTGCGGCAAATTATCCGTTATCGCCTGTACGATAGTCGGTATGGCTTCGATCAAGCCATTCAGCATTTGCACTGCGGCGTCAATAATTTGCGGCAGCGAAGCTACAAGAAAATCCACTACCGAAGTAATGATATTCGGTAAAGCCTGTAAGAGCTTTTCAATGATGATTGGTACTGCGTCAACGATTGCTTGGAATAACTGTACGGCACCTGCAAGTAAATCTGGCAAAGCCGAAATAAGGCCGTCAGTCAGTGCAGAAACAATCTGAATCGCACAATCAATAATCGTCGGCAGATTTTCCACAAGCATTGTAGCAATCGTGGTAATAATGCTGATTGTCTGCTGCATGAGCATAGGCAGCATACCGGAAATACCGTCAGCCAGCGCCTGCACGATTTGAACGCCTGCGTCAATAATATCCGGCAGCCAATCAACAATACACTCTACAATATCCAGAATACAGATTGAGGCTGCTTCGATAATCTGTGGCGCGCCTGCGGCTATACCACTCGCTAATTTACCAACCAAAACAATAGCGGTAGTCCATATTTCGTCTGCGCATTCAAAAAGGGCTGTAACGAAAGTTGTAATAAGGCTTGCAACAGAATCTGCTAAACCAGGCGCGCCTTTTATGCTGTCACAAAAAGCGGAAATAAGACTAAGCGCAGCTTCGATAATCTGTGGTGCAAATTCGGCAACTTTCTGAACTATGTCAGCAAGAACCGTACCAACCGCTGTAACCATGCCGGAAAACCCGCCTTCGTTAAAGGCTTCCTGGAGCTGACCGACATACTCGTTTGCCTGCTTGACTACTTCTTTTAAGGGCGCGTCGAGACCCTTATAAATGGAGATTCCGAGGGACTCCATAGCGGAACCTAAAAGCGTAATCTGACCTTTTAGGTTGTCATTCATAACGGCGGCCATTTCTTCGGCAGTACCGCTACAATTCCGTAATTCTTCTTCATATCCGGCGACGGTTTCCATACCTTCATTGAATATCAGGTTTAGACCGGATATGGCTTCATCTGTAAATACACTTTGCAGAGCTGCGGCTTTTTGGGCGTCGCCCATGCCGTCTGTTGCGGCTTCTACGTCGGTAAGAATGTCTGTTAGATCGCGGAAATTTCCTTCCGCATCCTGAACCGCAACAGTGGTTCCGTTAATCGAAACCGCGCCGTTATCCATTTGGGCGGTCAGGTCTCGCATAACTGCCCGGAGTTTAGTGCCGGCCGTGGAACCTTTTTCGCCTTGGTTCGCCATTGCTTCCAAAAGAGAAGTAACGGTTTGTACGTCCTGGCCGGCTGCGTTCAGATTTGCCGCGCAGTTTTTATAAGCCTCTCCTAACTGTTCGGCGCTAGTGTTACTATTTGCCTGAGCGTAGGCCAACAGGTCCGCAAAATCAGCAGCGCTTATGGCCGAATTACTAAAAGCCGAAAGATAGTCAGTGACCATATCCGAGGCTTTCGCCAAGTCCATACCGGACGCAGCAGCGAGATTCAAAACGCCGCCTAATTCTTTAGCAGACTTTTCAGCGTCCCAGCCTGCGAGGGACATATATTTCAGGGCAGCCGCAGCTTCCGAAGCGCTGAATACTGTTGAGGCTCCGGCGTCGATTGCTGCTTGTTCAAGCATGTTAAACTCGTCACCAGTCGCGCCGGATAATGCCTGAACTTCGGACATAGCGGCCTCAAATTCCATGCCGACTTTAACCGCGGCCGTGCCTATTCCGATTATCGCGGTGGATGCTGTAGCTATAACGGCGGTTGTGGCTTTCATGGCGCGGCCAGCAATCTTTGACATGCTGCTAAGCCCTGACTGAAAACTTTTTGTGTCGATACTGGTATCAAATTTCAGAGTGCCATCATAAGCCAAAATCCTCACCTCTTTTCATAAAATGGCTGCGATTATCGGCTCATAATGGCACTACTTAATCTGTTTCCCGTTGGTTATTTTTATTTCAAATATGGCTGTGCAATTTCTCCCTTTGCAGGCGGTAAATACGCCTTCACAATTTGCCTTTTCGTTGTAAAAAATAGGCATTTTATAATCACATTCGGGGCATTGCACTTTCTTTTTCTTTTCCTTTTGCAAGTGCCGCCTCCTGTCATATCAGGCCCATAAGGTCGCCGCCGTTTAAGAGGGCCTGCGTAATAGCGTCAATCCGTTCGCGTTCTTCTTGTGGTACAGGAAGCGCATGTACAGATTTCATACGGCGGTAAAATGCTTTCTGGCTCTTTGTCATGTCATTGTTGATTTTTATGCTCCGGTAGCTCATGATTTTACAAAACTGGCAGTCTTCGTCAAGGGCCCTGAACATGGCTCTGAATTTCCACCAGTGAAGGTATTCAATATCCTGTAAGTCAATCCGGTATTGCGAGAGGAACGCCGAATAAATATAATCGTCGTCATGCTCAAAAGAGTAAATCCGCTCTACATAGTCGTCAGTCTCGGCCTCGTCGCTTTCATCGTCTTCGGCATTGGTTTTGTACTTTGGGACCTTTTGTTCTTTGCCAGCTTGATAAAACCATAAAAGAGCTTTTACGGCTTCATGAAGCAATCCTACGGGCGGAAGCTCAGGGTAAAAGAGCTTTACTGCTTTTATGGCTTTTTGATCTTCCGGTACTGACGCATCTTCCATCATAAGCTCAAAAAGAATGGAGACGCGAAAATCCGTATTGATCGGATATTCAGCGCCTCCTAACTCTACATACTCCGGCAGCAGGTCAATCAGCATATTCATCAGACAGGATAAACAGCGGCGTGATTGTTTCTGTTTTTATTCTTGTTCTGGCTCCGTCTCTGTTCACGGTTCAGGCGCTCGCCGGAATACTTATTTGTGATAGACTTGGCCTGCTGTACTGCCTGGTTTGCCTGATCGCATATCTTTGTAAAGGCTTCCAGATGATCTCCCAAATGATTCGATCTCGGGAAACACCTTTTAGCTGTGCCTTCGCCGAAAATTTGATCGACAAATTTTTCGGTAAGCTGACACTGTAACCGCATTACGGAAGCCACCTGCAAATTCTGGTTCTCACCCTGAATATTGCTCTGTGCTTCC
>CAJUSI010000062.1 GCA_910589035.1 uncultured Acetatifactor sp.
AGAAATGCACGGAAACGAAAATTGGGAGCTGGACACAATTTTGCAGGAGTCTAAAAACTGTCATTTGTATGAAAAAACGGGGTATCGCCAGACGGGAAAAACAGAGGTCATTAACGAAAGACTCACATTAACATTTTATGAAAAGAAGAAAGCAGACAGACCATTATCATAGTTACTCATTCACCGGAGGCGGCGAAAAGCACAACTTTTTATCAAGAAAGCATGGTCCGGGCAGCGGGAACCTGGGCAATGATTCTAATGGGAAATGCGATTCTTGCTTTTGGGGTGACGGCGTTTATCGCTCCCCATGGCATCATCACGGCAGGCACTACAGGCATCGGCCTGGCGTTGGCCCGTTTCCTGTCTTTAGACACTGCGGCAGTGGTGCCGGTTTTGAATCTGCTGACAGAGCTGCAGGCAGGCGTCACCATGCTGTTGATGGAGACAGGGTGCGCTGGCCGTGAGGGAAAAGGTGTTTTATGTGTCATACCGCCGCGGAAATTGTATGCGGCTAAGGAACTGGTCTATGCTGTGGATATAAAGAATAGACAGGATAAGGGAAATTCGTCTGATCTTTTTGTGTATGTCAGTCATTGTAAGGGAAAAAGTTCCGAGATATAATAACAGGAAAACTAAAATCTATAATAAAGATAATGATACATTGAAAGAGAATCCGTACAGCTTGTTTTGAGGAGGAAGCATAATGGATAATGTTATGAGAAGAGAAGCGGAGCAGCTTTACGTCTGTGATGAAGAGGTCTGGAAGCAGATGCTTCCGGCAAGGCGGCTTACTCAGAAATTGAATACAGTTGACCGGACGGATCTCCAGGCCATTGCCGCCATAGTAAAGGAGCTGTTCGGAAAGTCGGAGGGAGCGATGGTCAGCCCGCCCTTTTACTGCGACTACGGATTTAATATCGAGGTGGGGAAAAACTTTGGGGCAAATTACAATTGCACCATCCTTGATGTGGCGAAAGTGAAAATCGGCGACAACTGCCTTCTGGCTCCCAATGTATCCATCTATACGGCGGGACATCCTTTTGACCCGGAGATCAGGAGCCGGGGATATGAATACGGTATCAGCGTGACGATTGGAGATAATGTGTGGATCGGCGGCAATTCGGTGATCTGCCCCGGGGTACGTATCGGGGACAATGTGGTGATCGGAGCCGGAAGCGTGGTGACGAAAGATATTCCCGGCAATGTACTTGCGGCGGGAAATCCCTGCCGGGTGATTCGGGAGATAACGGAGGAAGACAGGAAATATTATTTTAAGAAAAGACGGATTGACGAAGAGATATTCGAGGACATGAGACAGAAAAGATAAAGGGATTCATGACAAAAAACGTGTAAGGGTGATATATAGATCGCAGAGGTTCTGGTACGATCTGTATATCACCTTTTTACTTTATAGGAAACTGTGCCGTCAGGCGCATGCATTCACGAGTTTGCGAAGCAAATCTCGCAAGAGTGCGTAGCACTCTTTTTTATCATCATAAGATGCGGGAGAATGATAAATGACGGATAAGATACAGCGATTGCTGAAAAACCGACAGAACAACTATATATTTCCATTTTTATGGATGCACGGGGAAAGCGAAGAGACGTTGCGGGAATATATGGGAGCCATAGGGGGCGTGGGCATAGGGGCGGTCTGTGTGGAAAGCCGTCCCCACCCCGACTTTATGGGGGAAAAGTGGTGGAAGGATATGGATGTCATATTGGACGAGGCGAAGAAGCGCCGCATGAAGGTCTGGATTCTGGATGACAGCCACTTCCCTACGGGATACGCAAACGGTGCATTGGAGCATGCGGATGAAAAACGGTGCCGGCAGAGCCTGGCATATCGGGTAATAGACTGCCCGGAGCCGGGGCAAAGGATGTCGTTTTCTGCCGGACAGTATGAAAAGCCGGACGACTGGGTGCCGAATCTGAATGAATCCTATACCATGAACTTAGAGCAGGTGCGCCGTTTTGAGGATGACAGGTTTCTGGGAGCCGTCGCGCTGCGCACAGGCGGGGAATCGCTGGAAGAGATGCAGGAAATTCTGCCGGAGGGAGAGGAGAAGCTTCTGAACTTTACGGTGCCTGCAGGCCGGTGGAAAATATACTTTCTGTACCTGACCAGAAACAGGGGACCCCACAGAAACTATATTAATATGTTGAGCCCTGCCTCCTGCCGCATTCTGCTCGATACGGTGTATGAGCCTCATTTCGCGCATTATGCGGAGGACTTCGGCACCACGATAGCCGGATTCTTTTCCGATGAGCCGGAGCTGGGAAACGGTCATCTCTATGAAAGCGGAAAGCGAATCTTCGAGATGGACGATCAGGCCTGGAGCAGGGAATTAGAAGATGCGCTGCGGGGGAAATGGGGTAAGGATTTCCTGAAATATCTTTCGCTTCTCTGGGAACAGGATTTTTCCGATTCGCTGAAAGCGAAGGCGCGTTTCGATTATATGGATACGGTAACGCGCAAGGTTGAGGAAGCTTTTTCTCTGCAGATTGGGGAATGGTGCCATGCCCATGGGGTAGAATATATCGGCCATCTAATAGAGGACAATAACCAGCATACCAGGACGGGCAGCAGCCTGGGGCATTATTTCCGCGGCCTGGCGGGGCAGGATATGGCAGGGATTGACGATATCGGGGGGCAGGTGCTGCCCCAGGGAGAGTGGAACGGACCCTGCGGCATTATAGGGGAAATAAGAAACGGGGAGTTCTACCATTTTGTGCTGGGTAGGTTGGCCGCTTCTCTCGCAGCCATAGATCCGAAGAAGAAAAATCGCTCACTGTGCGAGATTTTTGGAAATTACGGGTGGGAAGAAGGGGTGCGGCTGGAAAAATATCTGCTGGACCATTTCCTGGTCAGGGGGATCAACCATTTTGTCCCTCATGCGTTCAGCCCGAAAGAATATCCTGATCCGGACTGTCCGCCGCATTTCTATGCCCACGGTCATAATCCTCAGTACCGGCATTTTGGAGAATTGATGCGGTATGCCAACAGAGTATGTACCCTGTTGGACGGAGGAAAGCATGTGTCGCCCGTGGCTATCCTGTACAATGCGGAGGCGGAATGGACCGGGGACTATATGGATTTGGAGAAGCCGGCCAGGCTTCTGGCACAGCGGCAGATAGAATATGATTTTATTCCGGCAGATGTTTTTGCAGACAGGGAGTATTTCGGCACGGAGATTGGGAACAGGCTTCGTATAAACGGGAGGGAATATAAAATTCTGCTGATTCCCAGGGCGCAGTTTATCAGCAGTGTCCTGGCGGAAGCGTTGGAAGCCATGGGGCAGGAAAGATTTCCCGTCATATTTATAGATGCGCTGCCGGAGGGAATCTGCGGAGAAATCCTGCCGCCGGAGGGAGCTTGCGGAGAGATGCTGCTGCCGGAGAGGACCTGCGCAGAGATGCTGCCGTTGGAGGGCGGGGAAAAAGTATGGGGCTTAAAAAATCAGACAGGAACGGAAGTATGTCCGCTTGCAAATCTGCCTCAGATGCTGGAAGACTATGGAATACCGGAGGTGGTGCTGAATCCCGCGTGTTCCGGCATTCGCTGTCTGCGATATGCGGCGGACAGGGAAATCTATTTCTTTGTGAATGAGGGCGTGGAGTGCTATACAGGGCAGGTCAGAGTGCCGGCAAGGGGAAAAAATTACCGCTATGACGCATGGAACAATACAATAGCGGCAGCTGCATCCGCTGAGTGTGAAGAGGGGACCTGGCTTTCGTTAAAGATAGAACCTCTGAAAAGCTGTATTATCGTGTTTGACGATCCGGAGGAGGAACCATCTAAGATATATCAGATAGTTCGGCAGGAACCGCAGGAAGACTGGATCAGGAAACCGTGGAATGAGGGATGGACCAGAACCTTTTGCAGCGCCGAGGCATATCCCGATTTTCAATCTGCCAGGCAAATAGCGCTGCCGGATCATATGGAGACGGAATACCCTGAGTTTTCCGGATTTATCAAGTATGAAAAAGAACTGTTCTGCGAGACTGGGGAGGGCGAATTGATATTGGAGGTTACAGATGCCTATGAAGGCGTGGAGGTTTTTGTGAACGATGTCAGTCTGGGAATCCAGATTGCGCCGCCCTTTTCTTATTGCCTGACCGGGAGGCTGCGGAGAGGAAACAATGCGGTAAGGATTGAAGTGGCGACCACTCTGGAGCGGGAGAACGCGAAGCTTCCGGATCCGATTCGGATGTACATGGGGCTGGGGGAAAAGATACCGGAATGTCCCTCGGGAATCAACGGAACCGTGAGCTTATACTATGCAGAGGAAGAGGGATAAATATTTGCAGGAGATATTAAATAAGTAGGATTTGACGTAAACAGACAGAGCCGAGGAGAAATGACAAGATGGAAGGATTATGGAATATTATCAGCTTTGGGGCTGTGGGAGATGGAAGGACAGATTGTACACAGGCGATTCAGACAGCAATTGATGAAGCGGGAAGCCAACCAGGCGGTGGCGGGGTGTATGTTCCGGCAGGAGAGTATGCTGTCGGGCAGATTACGCTGCGTCCTCATGTGCGGCTTTATGGGGAGACAGGCTGGAGCATTCGAAACAGTGGCGGAAGTGTTTTGAAGCTGAAAGAAGAGGAGGCAGATTGCCTGCTGGACATAACAGGGTGTTTTGGCTGTACGGTGACGGGACTGGTACTGGATGGAGGGAAAAAAGGAAAGGACATCTCAGGAATTATGTTCAGGAGGGAGGATTTTTTTGACCATCCGGAAGAGGATACGATTCGCATCGAAAATTGTCAGGTAAAAAAATTCTCCGGACCGGGTGTCTTTCTTCAATTTGCGTGTGCCTTTTCCATGCGGGGCTGTCAGATCGAGCAGAACAGCGGAGACGGACTTTTCCTGAATTCCTGGGACGGATTCATGATGGATAACTGGTTTTCTGATAACGGGGGATGGGGAATCCGCTGTGCGGAGGAAAGAGTCAATAACGCGGCTATGACGCTTACGGGCAATCGGGTCGAGTGGAACCATAAGGGAGGCTTCTATCTGAAAAACGCTAAGCTGTGGCAGATTACAGGGAACTATTTTGACAGAAGCGGAGGGCCGGCAATATTTTTTACCGAAACGGAGCGGGGCTGGATGGAGAACCGGAGGATTTGGACGACTGTCAGCTTCGGCTGAGCGAATGCTTTAATGTCACTGTAACAGGAAACACCTTTCTGGTAGGAAAACATGATGACAACAGCGGCAGGATGTCTCCTAAATACGGCATGGTCATTGACCGTCTCAAAGGCTGTATCATCAGTCAGAATAATTTATATAAAGGATATGTTGACAAACAGATTGTGGATCTGGGAGGGCATGGGGAACAGGTTATTATTGAAAGCAATGTGGGATGTCCCGTATCGGATATGGACTGCCCGGAGGGAAAGAATCTGCGTATGCGATGGGAGTAGCCGTAGAGTTCAGACAACCTTTATTCGTGTTGATAAACAGCAGAGAAGTATGTCAGGGGTAGAAAAAATGTGCAGAAGAAATAGGAGTGGTATATGGAACAGATTGAACAATACGGCATTTTTGAGAGTAGGGAGAGAGCGGATGGGAATATAACCGGTATCTTTAGCTGTGAGGAGACCCGGATCAGGGTGAAAGCATTTGCCGTGAATGAGGGGGAAGTAATGGTGCGTTTCAGGCCGGAGCACACAGGGGTATGGGAGTACCGTATCCAGGCCGGAGAGAGGATTTTGAGGGCGGGAAGCTTTTTGTGCATTCAGGCGGGGGAGGGAAACCATGGACCGGTATCCGCAGCCGGATTTGGCTTTCGCTATGCGGACGGGACGGAATATCGGCCCTTTGGAACGACCTGCTATGCCTGGATTTATCAGCCGGAGGAAATCCGGAGACAGACATTGGAGAGCCTGGCGGGCAGCCCCTTTAACAAGGTGCGCATGTGTGTGTTCCCGAAGGATATGATTTATAACGAGGAGGAACCGGCTTATTTTCCCTATGCGAGGGGGATTGCGGAAGACGTACAGCCCGGGAATCCGTCTCACAATCAGGAAGAGGGATGCAATCACAGGAAAAAGCAGGGGAAGTGGAATATTGGAGCACCGAATCAGACATTCTGGGAAATATTGGAGACAAGTATTCTTGAACTGGACAGACTCGGGATAGAGGCGGATCTGATTCTGTTCCATCCTTACGACAGATGGGGATTTTCACAGCTGTCCAAGGAGGACAACTTAAAACATCTGGAATATTGTGCGGCAAGGCTGGCCGCTTATAAAAACGTGTGGTGGAGCCTGGCAAACGAGTATGATTTGATGCCCGGGCGGACAGATCAGGACTGGGATATTTATGGGCAGAAGATCAAAGAGCGGGATCCTTACGGACATTTGCTGTCCATTCATAATTGCTTTCAGCCATATGAAAAAGCGGATTGGATGACACATTGCTCTCTGCAGACGGCGGACACCAAATCAGCAATGACCATGCGCCTGCAATATAATATCCCGGTCATGATTGACGAATGCGGGTATGAGGGAGACATTCCTTTTGACTGGGGAAATCTCTCCGCCTTTGAACTGGTACATCGAATCTGGATGGGGTACATACGAGGCGGCTATTGCAGCCACGGGGAGACGTATGAATCGGAGGATAACCGTCTGTGGTGGTCCAAGGGCGGGAAGTTAAAGGGAGAGAGCGTTGCCAGAATCGCCTTTCTGAAAGAGATTCTGCAGGAGCTTCCCCAGAATGCGGAGCCTTTTTGCTGGAAGATTGAAACGGATCCCAACGGAAAGAAACAGGAGGGCGCGGATACTCCCTTTGCGATGGCTATGATGAAATTGGATGAGGAAGAGAGGAACCGCAGGATTCTGGATATGCTGCCCATGGCATTATGCAGCGAGGAGTGCTGGTTACAGTACCTGGGGAGATCCTGTCAGCGGGAGCTTCATGTAAATGCACCGGGGAAAGGGATTTTCCGGGCGGAAGTGCTGGATGTGTGGAACATGAGCCGCATCTGTGCCAGCGAGGGATTCGAGGGGAGTCTGCACATGAATCTGCCCGCAAAAGAAGGCACGGCGGTATTGCTGAAAAAAATTTCCATGTGAAGGAGGAGGCGTTATGCACTATTTTTGTAATCCGGTGAATCTGGAATACCAATATCAATTATTCCGGGTACGGGACAGAGAAGGGAATCTGTGCAGGATTCACAGGGAGGCGGCCGATCCGTCCATGATTCTTTTTAAAGGGAGCTATTATCTGTTTCCCTCCATGTCTGCCGGTTTTTATACCAGCGAGGATCTTGTCAGCTGGGAACGGCATGATTTCCTGGGTGATATACCCATATATGATTATGCGCCGGATGTGAGAATGATCGGGGAGTACCTGTATGTCTGCGCTTCCGCCACAGGAGACTGTTCTTTCTACAGGACGAAAGATCCCCTGACAGAGCCATTTGAGGAAATCAGGGGAGAAATTCCGTTTTGGGATCCGAATCTGTTTCAGGATGATGACGGACGGATTTATCTGTACTGGGGCAGCTCCAACGCGGAGCCAATCTATGGCGTGGAGCTGGAGCCGGACACCATGCGTCCCGTTGGGGATAAGCTCGGACTGATAGAGGCCCGGGAAGAGGAATTGGGTTATGAGCGGATTGGAGAGGATCATGTGCCGCCCAGGACGGAAGAGGAAATTCAGGCATCTATTCAGGCAGTGATCCGGGAACATATGGACGAGGGGAAGAATCCGGAAAACTATGGGGATCCTGAGGAAATGATGAAAAAGCTGCGCAGATGGTTTGGAAACAGCCCTTATCTGGAAGGCCCCTGGATGACAAAGTATCAGGGAAAATATTATCTGCAGTATGCGGTTACCGGAACGGAATATAACGTATATTCGGATGGCGTATATGTGGCGGATTCTCCGTTGGGGCCGTTTACCGCGGCGAAAAACAATCCTTTTTCCTATAAGCCGGGAGGTTTTATAACCGGGGCGGGACATGGCTCCACCTTTGAAGACGGGCAGGGTAATTTCTGGCATATCTCCACCATGCGGATTTCGAAAAACCACAGCTTTGAACGGAGGCTGGGGTTATGGAAAGCGGGTTTTGACGAAGAGGGAGAACTGGTATGTGATCAGAGATACGGAGACTGGCCTGTCAGGACGGATGCCAGGCTTTGGGAGAAGCCGGACTGGATGCTGCTTTCCTTTAGAAAACCGGTAAAGGTGTCATCAGGATCAGGCGGGGAATGCGTGGCGGATGAAGATATTCGCACCTGGTGGCAGGCGGAGCATGGAGGAAAAGAAGAATGGGTGGAAGTTGATCTGGAAGAAGAAATGGATGTTCACGGGGTGCAGATTAACTTCGCGGATAACTGGACAGTGGAGGCGGAGCCGGATATGGAATTTTTTGCATCCTGGGAGGACCGCCGTCATCTTGACAGCAGAAAGAGGGAAACAAGATGGATTCTGGAAGGGTCAGGAGATGGAGTCGAATATGAGATCCTGGAGGATAAATCGGAAGTGCGGATAGATTTCTCCCATGATTTTATAGTATGGGAAGGCGGGAAAAAACTCCGTTTTCTGCGTTTGCGTGCCATGGAGCTTCCTTACGGGCAGAAGCCCTGTGTCAGCGCAATCAGAGTATTTGGGTTGGGAAACGGCGCAAAACCGGATCAGGTCAGAGCGTTTTCCTGCTCCCTGGAGGGGAAAGAACCGCTGACGGCGCTGGATATGCAGCTTGCATGGGAGGATAACGGCGCGGTGGGATACAATATTCTCTGGGGCTATGATCCGGATAAGCTGTATCACAGTTATATGGTCTACGGCAGGGCCGGGCAGAAGATTGGCGCGTTGGTGCAGAAAAGCCCGGTGTATGTGCGGATTGATGCCTTTAATGAGAATGGAATTACTGAGGGCATTGTCCGGAGGGTTCGGTAGAGGGCACAAGGGAAAACGATAACAAAGATGAGAGAAAGGATAGAAGAACGAAATGAAAGATTTAGACGAATTGATTCAAAATCTTACTTTGGAAGAGAAAGCCGGTCTGTGCCAGGGAGCGTCTTTCTGGTTTACGAAAGAAATGGAAAAATACGAAATTCCCGGCATTATGATGACGGACGGACCCCATGGCCTGCGCAAGCAGACGGAGGAAACGGATCATCTGGGGGTCAATAAAAGTATACCTGCGACCTGCTTTCCTTCCGCGGCGGCAATCGCCAACAGCTGGGATCAGGAGCTGGTTCGGGAAATCGGAGAAGCGCTGGGGGAAGAATGCCTCCAGGAGGAGGTATCCGTACTGCTGGGGCCCGGAGCCAATATCAAAAGAAGTCCCCTTTGCGGAAGGAATTTTGAGTATTTTTCGGAGGATCCGTATCTTTCCTCCCAGATGGCGAAAAGCCACATCATTGGCGTACAGAGCAAGGGGGTCGGCACCAGTCTCAAACATTTTGCCATGAACAATCAGGAGACCCGGCGGATGACGGTAAATGTGTCCGCAGATGAAAGAACCATGCGGGAGATTTATCTGGCAAGCTTCGAGGCGGCGGTAAAGGAAGCGAAGCCCTGGACGATTATGGGAGCCTACAATAAGGTAAACGGAGAATACTGCTGTGAGAGTCACCATCTTCTGCGGGAAATTTTAAGAGAGGAATGGGGATATGAGGGAGTGGTGGTGTCTGACTGGGGGGCCGCGAATGACCAGCCGGGAGGAATAGAAGAAGGATTTGACTTAAGGATGCCGTATGCGGGAGAAGCATATACGGAGGAACTGATTAAGGCCGTGGAGGAAGGAAAGCTTTCCGAAGAACGGCTGGACGAGACGGTAAAGCGGATTCTCACAATGGCAAAAAAAGGACAGGAAAATAAAAGGCCGGGATCTGTTTATGACGCAAGGGCGCACCATGAGCTGGCTGTCCGGGCTGCCGCCGCGAGTGCGGTGCTTCTGAAAAATGAGTGCGGCGTTCTGCCTTTGGATAAGAAAGAAAAAATCGCCGTGATTGGAGGATTTGCAAAGAATGTCCGCTACCAGGGCGGAGGCAGCAGTCATGTCATTCCCACTTTTCACAGAGAGCTGACGGAGGTTCTGACACAGGATTATCCGGAGATTGCGTTCTCCTTTGCCAGGGGTTATCGGCTGAAGAAGGATGAGGTGGATGAGGATTTTGTGGCGGAGGCTTTGGAAAAAGTACGATCTGCGGATAAAGCGGTGGTGCTGATCGGACTTCCGGACGGCTGGGAGAGTGAGGGCTTTGACCGAAAGCATCTGCGAATCCCGTCCAATCAGATAGATTTGCTGGGGCGGCTGAAAGCCACAGGGAAACCTGTGATTGCCCTGCTGTTTGCAGGGGCGCCGGTGGAAATGCCCTGGATTGATACGGTTGACGCGCTGTATGCCATGTATACAGGCGGTCAGGGGGTGGCGGAAGCCATGGTGCAGCTGCTTTACGGAATCAGCAGCCCCTGCGGAAAGCTGGCGGAAACCTATCCCATGGAGCTGGCTCATACCCCTTGCAGTCTGACTTTTCCCCAGAAAGAAAATGCAGTATACGAAGAGGGGATTTTTGTGGGTTATCGTTATTACGACAGGAAAGCGTTTCCGGTACGTTTCCCCTTTGGGCATGGACTGTCCTATACGCAGTGGGAGTATTCGGATTTGAAGATTGACCGGAAGCAGATGTTGGATGCGGAAGAGGCCGTTGTGTCGCTGTCTGTCCGCAATGTGGGAGACAGGGAGGGCAAAGAAGTGGTGCAGCTGTATATCCGGGATGTGGAGAGCAGTGTACCCAGACCGGAAAAAGAGTTAAAAGGATTTGTCAAAGTGTCCTGTAAGCCCGGGGAGAAAAAGACGGTGCAGTTTCGGCTGAATAAGAGGAGCTTTGCTTTCTGGCATCAGGAAATGGGAGACTGGTATGCGGAGAGCGGGGAATATGAAATTCTGGCAGGCGCGTCCAGCAGGGATATTCGATTAAAGGAAAGAATTCAGGTGGAAAGCACAGCCAAATGGAAAAAGCATTACGATGCTTTTATAACCATGGGAGAACTGATGGAACTGCCTGAAGCGCAGCCCATTATAGGGGCCATGATGTCTTCTTATCAGATGCCGCAGAGCATGTCCGAGGAAGAAAAGCAGCGGCTCCTGGAGGATGAGGATTCTACGGAGGAGATAGCCATGGATTATGCCGCCATGGGCATGGATATGCCGCTGATCAAGGTGGCCGCCATGTCGGGCGGAGCTTTTGGGGCAGAGCAGATTGCCGGTATTCTTGAGACCATCAATAAAGCCTGACTTTGTGCTTCTGACGGGTTCGAGCCCTTGCATTCCAATGGGGATGGAGAGACTGTAGGAATAAGAAAGCGAATTGAGAATTAAAAAAGCTTCTGTCTGGAAGCGGAATGAGGAGGATATATTTGTGAAGCAGATTATGTGGAACCAGAATTGGACTGTGGCTGCGGGAGTGACGGATCCTTTTGCGGTGATTTTTGGCGGAGGGGCAGAGGGAAAGCCGGTCATACTGCCCCAGGATGCCATGATTCTGGAGAAGCGGAGTCCGGACTGCGGAAGCGGAACCCAGAGCGGATTCTACCCGGCGAAATCCTACACATATCAAAAGGAATTCTTTGCGCCTCCGGAGTGGAAAGAGAGCTGGAATGTTCTGGAATTTGAAGGGGTGATGAGCAAAGCATTTGTCTACCTGAACGGAGAACTGGTACATAAGAATAAGAACGGCTATTCCCAGTTCTTTGTGGATTTGAACCGGTATCTGCGCTATGGGGAACAGAATACGCTGAAAGTGGTTGCCGTAAACCAGGAGCATGGCTCCAGGTGGTATCCGGGAAGCGGTATTTACCGCAGCGTCAATCTCCACCAGGGCGGAATGATTCATGTTCCGCCGGAGGGAATCCGGATCGCCACGGAAGAAATCAGGGAGAACTATGCGGTGGTTTCCGTGGAGACGGCGCTTCAAAATACCGGGATCCATGCAGGCAAGGTTACAGTGTGCTGCAGGGTCGTGGATGAACAGGGGAACCAGGCGGCCGGAGGCGAGAATACCGTTTCCCTGCTGGCGGCGGAGGAGACGGTTTCCAGAATGAAGCTGACTGTGGATGCCCCCAGCCTGTGGAGTCCGGAGCATCCTGCATTATACAGGCTTATATTGGAAATCCGGGAGGGAGAGAAACTTTGGGATCAGGCGGCGGAGAGCTTTGGCATCCGTATGATCAGTGCGGATGCCAGAGAAGGACTGCGGATTAACGGAGAAGAAGTAAAATTGCGCGGCGCCTGCATTCATCATGACAATGGCATACTTGGCGCTACGACTTTGAAGCAGGCGGAGGAATTCCGCTTGAGGAAGCTGAAAGAAGCGGGATTTAACAGCATCCGCAGCGCCCATCATCCGGCGGGCAAGACGATGTTGTCCATTTGTGACAGGCTGGGTCTGCTGGTTATGGACGAATTGACGGATATGTGGGACCAGCCGAAGAACAGCGGAGATTATGCCCTGGAGTTCGGCGAAGAGTGGGAGCAGGACCTGGAAAAGATGGTAGCAAAGGACTATAACCATCCTTCCGTAATTCTTTACAGTCTGGGAAACGAAATCCCGGAAATCGGGAGACGCAGCGGCGGAAGGAGAAACCGCCAGCTGGCCAATTATCTGCGCAGCCTGGATTCCACCAGACTGGTCACAGGCGCTTTCAGCGGGTTTCTGGCTGTGGTAGACCGGCTGGGAGACTGGCAGGAGAGTTCAGGCGACGGCGCAGAGGGGAATGGTGGAACGGCATATAAAGCGCAGGTACAGCCGGAAAACGTAGCTGAGCCAGGGCCGGACAGCAGCCGGGAATCCGGCGGCAGCGAGGGAATGAACGCTGTCATGGGAAGCACGGAGCAGGAAATGCTGGATGCGTTTTCCGTCAGCCCCATGCTGTCTCAGTGCCTGGAGGAGGCTTCCTGCGAACTGGATGTAGTAGGCTATAATTATCTGACCGCACGGCATGCATATGAACATACCTTACATCCTGACCGTGTGGTGGTGGGCAGCGAGACTTATCCGCCGGAAATTGCAAGGCTGTGGAAGATTGTAAAGGACAATCCCCATGTGATCGGCGACTTTACCTGGACGGGCTATGACTATCTGGGGGAGGCGGGAATCGCAATCTTTCACTACAATACGGAGCGCCGGGAGCAGGGGTGGTATCCGGATCGGCTGGCATACTGCGGGGACATCAACATCAATGGCTATCGAAGGCCGGTGAGCTACTTGCGGGAGATTGTGTATGGGCTGCGCCGGGAGCCATGGATTGCCGTGGAGCGCCCGGAGCGCTATGGCATGCCCTGCAATACGAATTCCTGGATGTACCGGGACGCAATAGACAGCTGGACCTTTACAGGCATGGAGGGAAAGCCGGCTAAAATTCATATTCTCTCCGCTTCACAGGAGGTGGAACTGTTTTTAAACGGCCGCTCGCTGGGAAGAAAACCTGCCGGTGAAGAAGCCGGATATGATGTGCTCTTTGAAACGGCTTATGAGCCGGGTGAGCTGGTTGCCGCAGGATACTCGGAAGGGCGGGAAGACGGAAGATTCCGCTTGATTACCGCAGGAGAGCCCGCTGCCTTTGCCGTGTCCGTCAGCTGTGATTCTCTGACCGCAGACGGGCAGTCAGTGGCGTTTATTACGGTGGATCTGGTGGATGAGAAAGGAACTGCCAACCGCTGGGAGGCCAGAGAAGTCCGGGTTTCGGTGGAGGGTGCGGGAACCTTAGCCGGATTCGGGTCGGCGGCACCCAGCACCGAGGGAAGCTATGACGACAATATCTGGCGTACCTACGACGGCCGCGTGATGGCCGCCGTACGAAGCGGACAGGTTCCGGGCACGGTATCCGTAAAGATAAGCGCCCAGGGCTGCGGCACGGAGTCAATCAGTATTCCGGTTCTTGAAGGTGAAATTCAGTAGTGGAATAAGTGTCACGGAATTGTTTCAAGGTCATCCCTGTGATGGCCTTGAACTGTTTTCCGAGATGACTCTGGGAGGAGAAACCCAGATAGGAACTGATCTCTATGTAGGAATAAGGCGAGTAAATCAGCATGTTTTTTGCCAGCGCGATTTTTTCCCTGATAACGAAATCCGTAAAGGAGATGCCTTCGTATTTACGGAACAGCTCCGAGAGGTAATTGGGGCTGATATTGAGTTCTCCGGCCAGCTCCTGCATGGTGATCTTTTCGTGAAGATGGGAAAAGATATAGTCCTTGCTCTGTTCCAGAATCGGATGCCGTCTGGCAGGGGTGTCCTTTTGCTGGGTGCTCTTAATATCTTTAACCATAGTGGCAAAGCGTATTTTTGCCCCTTCCACCAGAGGCTTCAGCTCATCCAGTATTTTTAAATTTTCTATTTTCATAATATAAGAATCACACAGAGAAAAGGCCAGTTCCGGATTGACGCCGCCCCGGATGGCAGCCCGGCTGATCAGCGTGATGACGGAGATACAGATATTTTTATAATTGCGGTCGAATGACGGGGCAAGGGTACCCATTTGCTCCGGGGTATCGTCGGAGAAAGTGCTTTTCAAAAGTGCCAGATCCCCCATTTCGATGCTGGAGAGCATACGCAGCTCCTGGCTGTAAAGGTTATGCTTGACGCCCCTTTCCCGATTGAGAAAGACCAGATCGGAATAGTACTTATGGACTTCCTCGTTGCTCTGGTCGGAGCAGTTTGCATTTATCAACTGCTGCTCTGTAACGGCCGGTACATGAAAGAGGTTGTGGAGAAGCAGGACGGACCGGATAAATTCATCAAATTCACAGATGCTGATGGGCAGCATGGAAAACAGGTCAGGCATTGGGGCGTGCAGGGTGTGGGAGAAAGAGAGATGGGAGTACAGCCTCACGGGCCCCAGCAGCAGGAGCTGTTTTTCCAGACGGACACAGGCATAAACGAAATCCTGATTTACAGAGGAAAGGGCAGGGAGCTGCCAGTCGGCCTTTTCCAGAAAGAAGTCCATGGATTCCGGCAGGTAGGCTAAAAAGTCAAATATGTTTTCCTTACACTGGAAGCTGTCCTGGGGAATTCCGTTCTCTGTCAGGAGAACAAGCCTGGTTTGCAGGCGGTCTGCGACATATTGAAAAAGATGATAAGTATTCATGTTTTTCCTTTCAGGTGTATTTTCTTTCATGAGAATTATATCACAGATACCATTATTCGTGTCAAAAAAAAGGCAATTGTAATATATTTTTTACAATTAGGTAAGATAGAATAGTTCTTATAGAGATTTTAAGAATCAAAAACGGAACAGAGAAGGAGAGAATGCTTATGAAAAAGGCAAAAGTGGAGAGAGGCAAAGGTGGATGGAAGCATGACTTGCTGATGAACAAATGGCTGTATCTGCTATCTATCCCTGTGATTCTTTATTTTTTGGTCTTTAACTATGCCCCCATGTTTGGGCTTGTGATGGCATTTGAGGATTTCAAGCCTCAGAGAGGTATCTTCGGAAGTGACTGGGTGGGACTGAAGCATTTTATGGATTTTTTTGGAGGACCTAATTTCCTGATCCTTTTGCGGAATACACTGGTGATCAGCCTGTTGGGACTGGTGATTGCGTTTCCGCTGTCCATCGTGTTTGCGCTGCTGCTAAATGAAATCAAAAATCTGAAGTTTAAAAAGGTGGTGCAGACAGTCAGCTATATGCCTTATTTCATTTCCATCGTGATTATCTGCGGCCTGGTAAAGGAATTTTGTTCCACCACCGGGTTTGTGACGTCTATTATGGTGAAGCTGTTTGGAATCGAAAAAGTGAGCCTGCTGACCAATCCCGATTATTTCTGGGCCATTAACCTTTTGTCGGATATCTGGCAGAATCTGGGATACAATTCCATTATTTTCGTGGCGGCAATCACTTCGGTCAGCTCCGAGCTTCACGAAGCGGCGGCCATTGACGGGGCAGGGCGGCTTGGCCGGGTCTGGCATGTGACGATTCCCTGCATTATGCCTACCATTGTCACCATGCTGATCTTAAAATGCGGTACGCTTCTGAACGTGGGGTTTGAGAAAATATTACTTTTGTATAATCCCAGTATCTATTCCACGGCGGATGTGATCAGTACCCATGTACAGAGACTGGGAATCGAACAGGCGCAGTATGGGTATTCTGCCGCGGTAGGACTGTTTAATTCCGTGGTGGGAACGCTGCTTTTGCTGCTTTCTAATTATTTCAGTAAGCGATACGCAGATACGTCGATTGTATAGGGAGGTGGACATAATGATTGAAAAACATTCAAAATCCCGGATTCTTTTTCTGGTTTTCAACTATACCTTTATGATTCTGTTTGCGCTGGCGTGCTTTATGCCTCTCTGGCATGTGCTGATGGCATCTGTCAGCGACCCCCATCTGCTGATGGGCTCCTCGGGGCTGCTGCTGAAGCCGCTGGGAAAGCTGACGCTGGAGGGATATGAGCTGGTAATGCACAGCAGGGACATTTTGACGGGATACATAAATACCATTGCTTATGTGCTGGCGGTTGCCGTGGCGGGGTCTTTTCTGACGGCGATTGCAGGGTATCTGATTTCCAGAAAAGGTTTCAGGCTGGCAAAGCCTCTCACGATTTTTATTATGTTTACCATGATGTTCAGCGGCGGCATTATTCCGACTTATATGGTGGTGCGGGGACTGGGGCTGTTGAATACAAGGGGGGCTGTTATCTTTCCCAGCCTTATGAACGCTTATTTTATCATCATGATGAAATCGTCTTTCGAGCAGCTGTCCGGAAGCTATGAAGAGTCCGCCAAGCTGGACGGGGCAAGTCCTCTTGTAATTCTGTTCAAGATCTTGCTGCCGCTTGTGAAACCGACCATTGTGGTCATTATCATGTTTACTGTGATCAGCCAGTGGAATTCCTGGTATACGGCTTCCATTTATCTTCCCAGAAGAAGGGATTTGTGGCCGCTGCAGCTGTTTATGCGGGAGATGCTGATTCAGAACGATACCTCAAAAATCGTCACATCGGCGGGAGAGGCAAATGCGCTGGTCAATATGACCGGTAATTTGGTGAAATACTGCGTTACCATTGCGGGCACGCTTCCGATTCTCTGCGCCTATCCCTTTGCCCAGAAATACTTTGTGACCGGCATTACGCTTGGAGGCGTGAAAGAATAGAAAGGCTGTCTGTACCGGTGCTGACATTAGGTGCTTAACAACGAAATCCTGCGCATTCCGGCAAAATTTTGGTTCCGGCTTGTCCGGTTAGGCGGACAGGCAGGGAAGGTTTATGGGGCAGGTTATTACGGGAATACGCACGATACGTATTATGCGGCGGACGTATTAGAACGTGAAGCAGAAATTATAGGGAGATAGTCATATGGAGAAATTAAGAGGCGTGAATCTGGGCGGGTGGCTTGTGCTGGAAAAATGGATGAATCAGAATCTGTTCGCAGGGACGGATGCCATGGACGAAACCTATCTGTGCCTTAAGCTGGGAGAGGACAGGGCCAGAGAGCGGCTGACGATTCACAGGGATGAATTTATCGGCGAGAGGGATTTTGAGGACATTGCGGTCAGGGGCTTTAATGCAGTCCGTATTCCCGTCCCCTTTTTCCTGTTCGAGGATGTGGGCCCCTATATTCATTGCCATGAGTATCTGGATAAGGCATTTGTCTGGGCGCGGAAATTCGGTTTGAAGGTTCTTGTGGATCTGCATACGGCTCCCGGCGGGCATAACGGGACGGATAATTCGGGAATCTGCGGCGTATGCTTATGGTCCACCAGAAGCGAATATCGGAATTATACCCTCAGCGTGCTGGAGAGAATTGCGCAGCGATACGGAAAAGAGGAAGCCATGTGGGGGATCAGCGTGTTGAACGAGCCCATGTGCAGCGACACGGAGGCGGCGAAAGCGCTGAATATACATAATCTGACGCAGGTGTATCTTCCGGCGGATCAGGAACTGGCTGCGGAAAATACCAATTATTCTCTGGAATATCTGCGGCGGTTTTACAGGGATGCCTACCGGGTGATTCGAAAGCATATGGGCAGTGAGAAATATGTGGTTTTCAGCGATGCCTTTGAACTGGAGGTATGGGATGAGTTTCTGGACTGCGGCGATTTTGAGGGAGTGGTACTGGATACCCATAACTACCTGATGACACCGGATCAAATGCTTTTTACGGAGAGGAACCTGGAGGTATATGTCAGGTACCTGCGCAGCCTGGGAGAGAAAGTTAACGCAGCGGCGAAGCGATTTCCGCTGATTGTGGGAGAATGGAATATTCAGAACCAGGCGGACGGCCTGGAGCAGATGGGAAAAGAGGAAAAGGACAGGCTCTATACTGCCATAGCGGATGCATTTCTGGAGGGCATGAAGGACACCCTGGGTTGGTTCTACTGGAGCTATAAGATCTATCTGGAGGGGACTGACGCGGAATGTGACGACGCGGGACGGTGCGTGAACCATGGCTGGCTGCGGCCCGGGGAACGATGAGTGGGCAATGCGCCAATGCAGGACAGAAATCGGCAAATGACTGCGTTCACGTACAATTCCCGTGAGCAATGAGTCAAGTCAGCGAAGCTGATCGGTGGAATATCCGTCTTGGAGGAGGCACGGATTATACCGGAATGAAAACGACATAAGACAGGAATTTCTGGAAGGAGAAGAAAGAATGGCATATTGGGAAGGAATACCCATGGGAAAGGAAGACAGGCCGGTTCTGGTCTTCGACCCGTCCGCGCCGCTGGCTTACGATATCAATGACGCCAATGGCGACTGGTACATGCTGAAGCCGGAGTTTCTAGGCTGCATGGTCCTGCCTTTCAGCAAGCGGATGGACGGGCAGGAGGGCCAGGTGGAATTTGAAGGAAAGCCCGTGAATTATGTGCTGGAGACCATGGCTGTGCAGGGAGTGGAGTCCTGGTGGCTGGGAGTCAGGCTGGGCGGCCATATCACAAGGTATGGCCAGGAGGGAACCCTGCGGGTCAGCGGGTTTACGGATACGGACGGAAACAGGATGGAACCTGCGCAGATTAAGGTAAAGGCAGGAGAGCGGGTGCAGCCGCAGCCCGAGTATGCGGCCCATGAAGCCGTTGCTCTGCAGGCCGCCCGGGAAGGCATTGTGCTGCTGAAAAATGACAGGGGGATATTGCCCCTTAAGAAGAATGCCAGGATAAATATTTTTGGTAAGGGAATCTATGAATTCCGGTTTTGCGCCGTAGGCGCGGGGAAGATCAATCCCCGGTATGAGGTGGGATTGCTGGAGGCTCTGCGGGAGCAGTCCGATTTTCAACTGAACCGGGAGCTTCTGGAATTTTATTCCCAGGGAAGCGACAGCATACCGGGAGAAGAGCTTCTGGCCCGGGCGCGGGAATATGCTCCCAGAGCGCTGATCGTGCTGTCCAGGCCGTCCGGGGAGAACCACGATAATTCCTCCGGGGAAGGAGAGTTTTGCCTGACAGGGGAGGAAAGAGCGCTGCTGCATAAAGTGGGGGAAATCTTTCCGGATGTGATCGTGGTACTGAACGTGGGCTACCCGATAGAAACTGATTTTATCCGGGAAGAAAACATCGGTGCGGCTCTGTATACAGGCTTTGGCGGGATGCTGGGCGGAAAGGCGATAGCCGACGTGCTGTGCGGGGAGGAGAATCCCTCCGGCAGGCTGACGGATACCTGGTGCGAACGATATGAGAATTATCCGTCTGCGGCCAATTTTTATGACTGCAGGGATGGCAGGGGGCGGTTCGGCGCGGATGAGGATGTCTGGCTGGATACGGTATATGAAGAAGACATCTATGTGGGATACCGTTATTTTGAGACATTCGGCAGGAACGGGCAGGTGGCCTGGCCTTTTGGATACGGGCTGTCCTACACGCAGTTTCAGACTGAAGCGGGGCAGTGCGCCTATGATGACGAAAGCGGACTCAGGGTGTCTTTCGTGATAAAAAACGTGGGGGAAATCCCGGGGAAAGAAGTGGTGCAGGTATATCTGGCCAAGCCGGAGGGGGCGTTGGAGAAGCCGTCAAGGGAGCTGGTGGAGTTCGGAAAGACCGGACTTCTGAAGAAAGGGGAAAGTCAGCAGCTTACCTTTCGGATTCCCAGAGACAGGATGGGGGCGTACAGTACGGCGGAGGCGGCATGGCTGCTGGAAGCCGGGACTTATCGGGTATATGCCGGTGAAAACGTGAGGGACGCGGAGGAAATATACCGTTTTGAAGTGGAGGAAACGGAGATTCTGAAGCAGGTCAGGAACCGTATGGTTCCTGTGCAGAATATCAGGGTATTGTCCCAGAGAGAAAGTGATTCGGAAAAGAGGAGCTGGGGAGAAGCTTCCGGCATCAAGAAAGGAGTGCACGGGTTACAGCCTGTGAAGAAGCAGCCTTCCTATCAGGTGCCGAAATATCAGTTCAGGAATGACGACAGGGAGAGGATTACCTGGCAGGACCTGCGGCAGAACCCGGAAGAGCTGGAACGTTTTGTGGCGGGTATGAGCGTGGAAGAGATGGCCAGGCTTGCCGTATGCGCCAGCCACGGATGGGGAATGGAAGGGACGGGAGAAGCCGGAAGAATTTATGCCCTGGAGGGGCTGGAGCTGCCTGATTTTGTGGTGGCAGACGGGAACAGCGGCGTGAATCTGAAAAAGCCCAATATCGGTATGCCATCCGGGGTTACCATTTGCACGTCCTTTAACAGAGAACTGGCGGCGCAGATCGGAGCGGTGATCGGGGAAGAGGCAAAGGAGCTGGGAATCAGCCTGATTCTGGCCCCGGCGCTGAACATACATAGAAATCCCCTGAACGGACGGCATCCGGAATACTTTTCGGAGGATCCCTATCTGGCGGGGCAGATGGCAGGGCATTACTGCCGGGGCCTGGAAGGAACCGGGACGGGAGGCTGTTACAAGCATCTGATTGCAAACAATGCAGAGACGTCCAGGAAGCGGAATCAGAGTGTGATAACGGAACGGGCCATAAGGGAAATTTATTTCAGGGCATTTGAATATGCGCTTCAGGTACATCAGCCGGTAAGCGTGATGACGGCTTACAACGCCGTGAACGGTATCTTTGCTTCCGAGGATTCCGATCTGATACAGGGGCTGCTGCGGGAGGAGTGCGGATGGCAGGGCTTTGTAATGACGGACTGGGACAGCTACAGCACGGCGGATGTGGTAAAGATGCAGAAAGCGGGCAATACCTGGATTACGCCGGGCAGCATGGATGATACCTATAACAGCAGAATCGTGGAAGCGGTAAAGAAGGGAGAATTGGAGGAGGACCGTCTTCGAGAGAATATTTATCATTTTATGAAAGCACTGCTGCGTCTGGGACAACATTGCTGATTATTCGTATTATTGTAATAAAAAACAGTTTAAAGTGATATAAGGGATGATAAAAAGAGATTAAAATAAGAAACACAGAGACACAAGACAAGGGAGCGGGTCATCCTGCATCTTTAAATGTGGTATCGCAGATGAAGCTGCGGTAGAAAGGAAGGAGATAATTATGAAGAGAAAGGAAGTCACAAGATTATTTGCGCTCATGCTTACCGTGATACTGGGTTTGAGCGCTTGCGGAAAGGAAGGCCCAGAGAGCGGCGGGGAAGATTCTAAACCTTCTTCCGCAGGCCAGAGCGAAGAAAGCCAGGGAAGCGGGGAAAATCAGGGGAACGGAGAAAGTCAGGAGGCGGAAGAATCGCAGGCTCCGTCCCAGGGCGGAACGGAACTGGATTTGTCGGAGCAAATGCATGTATCTATTTTTTCTCAGGCAGACGATGTGAGCTATGAGGAATTTATCGCAAATCCGGTGTTTGAGTACTGGGCTGATATGTTCAATCTGGAGCTGGAATGGCAGCTGCCGCCTCAGGGTAGTGAGGCAGATCAGCTGAACATGATGTTCGGCACACAGGACTATACAGATGTAATCGACATCTCCTACAATATGGAAAATCTCGCCACCCTGTACCAGGATGAGGTGATTTATAATCTGGCGCCCTATCTGGATACAGAACTGCCGAATTACAAGGCGTTTCTGGATGCCAATCCGGACGTGAAGTCGGCGCTTCTGGACGATGACGGCAACCTTTATCATTTTGCGGTGATTCAGGAAGCGCCCAAGCAGTGGGGGGGCCTGGTCTACCGTCAGGATATCCTGGACACTATGACAGGCGGAAACATTCAGTTCCCCAGCGGAAAGGATGCACCCACTACGATTGAGGACTGGGATTATATGCTGCCGCTGATGAAGCAGTATTTTGAAGAGGCGAACATGGCGGAATATGCCTGCCTGATCATTCCGGCGGTGGGATATTTCTCCACAGGGGAGCTTATGGCCGGATTCGGCATCGGCGGATTGCAGTATGTAGAGGATGGTACGGTAAAATATGGTATTTCTCAGGATGCTTTTTATGATTACCTGACTAAGATGAAAGAATGGTATAGCCAGGGATACATCTACTCCGACTTTGCCAGCCGGACGGACGATATGTTCTTCCTTCCCAACACGGCATTGACTTACGGCGGTGCCGCAGGCGTATGGTATGGAATCACGGATAATATCGGGGACAGCATGTCCCTTCCGGAATACAATCTGTTCGTGAATGTGGAGCCCATTAATTCTCCCGCCAATACTGCAGGAGGGGTACAGAAGCCTCTGGGCATATACCTGGATTCCGGACGTGCCAGCAACAATAGCGGCTGGGCAATTTCCACGGCATGCGATGAGGAGAAGCTGCACAGACTCCTGGCCGCATTTGACTACTTATATTCACAGGAAGGCTCCAATACCAGATCCATGGGACTGTCCGCGGAGCAGGGAGCCGCCGATGTAGCTTCTTATGTGGAAAAAGGCGTGACCAACGGCACCAGAGAAAACGGTACCAAAACATGGACGGAAGAGATGGATAACTGTGCGGAGTACGGAGTGTACGCATTCTGCGAGAACAGGATGCCCGGCGTGGTGGTGGATTATGCCACCAGAACCTGTGATTTAAAGGATGGTGTGGATCGGGCCGTGGTTGCGGATGAGGCCTGGACGGCAAGCGGCAATGCCAACGTGTATCCGCTGACGGTAGGCTTTACGCCGGAGGAAACGGCGGAGCTGAACAAGCTGGAGAGCGCTGTCTGGGATTATGCGAACTCCATGATTCCGAAGCTCATTATGGGCAGGGAAGAGCTGACAGAGGAAAGCTTTGCGGCTTATCAGGCACAGCTGGAATCTCTGGGTATGCCGAGAATACTGGAGATCAGACAGGCGGCTTATGACAGATATGTTGAAAAAGCGAATAAGTAATTGAGTCATGATAATGCATGGGGAAAGGCTTGCCAGTATATTTGGCAGGCCTTCTGCATGGAAAATAGTCCGGAAAGGAATCAAAAGTAAGCTGTAGTTGCAAGCATATACATAAAAAAGTTACGTTGATCCCGTTCCGGCGGCAGGTCTCGATGTAGGTCCTGATGACGGCGTGGTTGTCCGCAGCCGATACAGACCCGAACTGGCCGGATATCTTCATGTGCGATTTCACTCCGTGCAGGCCGCGTTCCGCGAGGTTGTTCGTGGTCGGAAGGCTGAAGTAAAACTTTTTTAGGGAACATAAACAGGAAGCAGGCGCTTGCCTTTGGCCTTATGGCCACGGGCAGGCGCTTTTTCTATATCCTCTGGAAATTTTGCCAAGTAGACTTTCGAAACCAGCTATTCGTGAGTAAACAGGTGGAACTACATTTCTCTTTTGAGAACTGAATATCGCTGGCCCGGGCCCGGCGCATGAAGAAACTGAGCCAAGCGGGACAGCTTGATATGGATGCCATTTTTTCCATGATGACGGAGGAAAAGGGCAATCAGAAAGAAACCGTCAAAATCGGCATGGACAAGCTGCGGAAGAAAAACAAGAATTAACTCATGTACGGTAAAGTTAAAAAATGGTATTGACAATGACATCAAAAGCGCATATACTGTACTTATCGAACCAGTACGGATATTACAGACGATACGCATAGAGAGGAGTGAATAAATGGAAATAATCATAAGCAACAGCAGTGATAAGCCTATTTATGAGCAAATATGTATGCAGGTCAAAAATCTGATTATGAACGGAACTTTATCTGCTGGTGAAGC
>CAJUSI010000063.1 GCA_910589035.1 uncultured Acetatifactor sp.
CCCCACATACTTACGGATAATTGCAGAAAAGCTGTCAAAGTCGCTGTATCCTTTGCAGTATTTCGTGTATCCCAGGAAGTCGATACCTACGAACAGAATAAGAGCGACTTTGACAGCTTTTCTGCAATTATCCGTAAGTATGTGGGGATAAAGGAACTTACCCCCGCAATCGTCAATGAATTTATCAAGAAAATCATAGTCCATGCGCCGGAAAAGGTGAACGGGAAACGGGTACAGAAAGTAGATATTGTTTTCAATTTTGTGGGTGAACTCAATTTCCTTTCTGACATGCAACCGAAACGGCAAGGCGCATAGGAACTCAAAAAGACGGTACAGCCCTTGTAATCGGGGCTATACCGCCTAATCTGAAATTACTTCCCTCTAACCGTAAACATTTGATTTATCTGGCTTTTTGAAAAATGGCATACCTAATAAAAAGCGTTAGAGTTTAATACAGTCTTTACATATCGGCGGAACACGAATATAATGAATGGGGGATTCCAGGATCAGATACGATTCCAAATTTATCCAGATTCAGATTTTATCAGATTCCACTTATTCAGATTTTATTTTAAGAGAAAGAAGCGGCTGCGATGACTATTTTTACAATATTTTTCCAGATGCTGGCACTTTTGATTATGATAGGCACCGGTTTCTTTGTATCCAAAACCGGGATGATGGACGAGCACACCAATGCCCAGATGTCCAGGATGATTGTGAACGTATTCAATCCCCTGCTGATTTTATCCGGCTCCGCCAATTCCGTGGGCCTGATTCCCCTGCATACGATGGGGATCGTGGCTTTGATTGCGGTGGGAATGTTCGCGGCCTTCATTGTCATCGGTATGCTTTTATCCCCGCTTTTCGACAGGAAACCGGAACAGCGGAAAATCTTTCAGATGATGTTCGTCTTCTCTAACCTGGGGTTTATCGGCATACCGGTGGTCAGCAGCATTCTCGGCGCGGAATACGTAGTCTATGTGAACGAATTCATGCTGATTTACACCATCGTATTCTATACTTACGGCGTGGCATTGATAGACGGGAAATTCTCGCCGGCCTCGTTAAAAGCCATGATAAATCCGGGGACCATATTCGGCCTGGTCTCCATGCTGGTGATTCTTTTTGAGATTTCCCTGCCCGAATTCGTGAGGACAGCCATCACCTACCTGGGCAACGTGGCTTCCCCCATGGCCCTGGTGGCTGTGGGCTTCACCCTGGCCCACTCGGACCTGCGAAAAATCTTCACCCAGCCGCGGCTGTACATCTTCTCCGCGGTAAAGCTCCTGGGCATCCCATTGCTTTTGCTGCCCCTGCTGCGGCTTGCGGCCCCCGACCGCTCCCTGGTCTCGGTGTGCATGGTTCTGTTCGGCATGCCCATCGGCAACATGCCCCTGATCCTGGGAACCCAAAAGGGCATAGACGGCAGCACCTGCAGCGCCGCCATCATACTCACCACCCTGCTCTGCGTCTTTACCATTCCGGTGCTGCTCACGGTTGTGGGATGAACGAGTCAGGTACAATGCCCGTCCGGCCAGTGCAGCCTATGGAGCTCCCCCTCCTGCTGCATGCCCGCAAAGCCGTTCTGGCGCAGCGCCTCGTACAATACCACTGCCACGGCGTTCGACAGATTTAAGGATCGGATCTCGGGAAGCATGGGAATGCGGATGCAGCTCTCCGGGTACTCCACCAGAATCTCCTCGGGAATCCCGGCGCTTTCCCTGCCGAACATAATATAATCCTCCGGCCCGTAAGCCGCCTCCGTATAGGAGTGCTTTGCCTTGGTGGTGGCCATCCAGATCCTCACTCCCGGATGGGCGGCCCGGAATTCCTCGAAATTCATATATCGGAACACCTGCAGCTGATGCCAGTAGTCCATTCCGGCCCTTTTGATTGATTTTTCATCCAGCCGGAACCCCAGCGGCTCTATCAGATGCAGGGGCGTGCCCGTGGCCACGCAGGTACGCCCGATATTTCCCGTATTCCCCGGTATCTCCGGCTGATGTAAGACGATATGCATCTTTTGTTTAATAACCTCCCCGCCCGCTTTTGCAGACAACTGTTTCCTGCAGGTATACCGGCACATTCCCTGCCGGACACTCCATGCTGCTGTCAGATAATCCACGCCCGGGAACGCACCGGATAATCCATTCTCCTGCCGGGTAATTCACGCCTGGGACCACACCTGATAATCCATGCTCCGCCGGGTAATCCACGCCCGGGAACGCACCGGGATTTCTTTACCCCCGGCGCAGCCTCTGCACAAAGCGTTCCAGTCTGCCCACCGCGGTCTTCAGGTCTTCCAGAGAATAAGCATAGGAAATCCGCAGGTATCCCTCCCCGCAGTCGCCGAACGCGGTTCCCGGCACCACGGCCACCTTCTCCTCCTCCAGGAATCTCATGGCGAACTCCTCGCTGGTCATGCCGAACTCCCTGATGCAGGGAAAGATATAAAAGGCTCCGTAGGGTTCAAAGCATTCAAGGCCCATTTCCCGGAAGGCATGCACCAGGTATTTCCTCCTCTGGTTATAGGCGGTGCACATCTCCTTCACATCCTCGTCGCCGTTTCTTAAGGCTTCCACAGCCGCATACTGGCTTGTGGTGGGAGCGCACATGATGGCAAACTGATGAATCTTCGTCATCTGTTCGATAATATGCTCCGGCCCGCAGGCATAACCCAGCCTCCATCCGGTCATGGCGAAGGCCTTGGAAAACCCGTTGATCAGTATGGTGCGCTCTTTCATTCCCGGAAACTCCGCAATGGATACATGCTTGCCCTTATAGGTCAGCTCGGAATAGATTTCATCCGACATCACATACAAATCATGCTTTCGGACCACTTCCGCGACGGCCTCCAGATCCTCCCGCTCCATAATGGCCCCCGTAGGATTGTTGGGAAAGGGCAGCACCAGGATCTTCGTCCTGTCCGTAACCGCCGCCTCCACTTCCTCCGCCGTCAGTCGGAACTCGTTCTCCGCTTTCAGGGGAATGTACACAGGATCCGCCCCGGCCATCACCGCGCAGGGCCCATAGGAGACGAAGCTGGGCTGAGGAATCAGCACCTGATCCCCCGGGTTGATCATGGCCCGAAAACCGATGTCGATGGCTTCGGAGCCGCCCACCGTAACCAGAATCTCCTTCAGGGGGTGCTCATAGCGGATTCCCTGCTTCCTGTATAAATAATTGCCGATTTCCTCCCGCAGCTCCTTCAGACCCGCGTTGGAGGTATAAAAGGTCCTCCCCCTCTCCAGGGAGTATATTCCCTCGTCCCTGATATGCCAGGGGGTATCGAAATCCGGCTCCCCCACGCCCAGAGAAATGGCGTCCTTCATCTCGCTTACGATATCAAAGAACTTTCTTATGCCCGACGGTTTGATCTCCACTATTTTGTCCGATAAAGCCTTTCTCATGGGGTGATCATCTCTCTTTCATCTTCTTTTTTTCTGGAAAGCACGGTGCCGTGATCCTTATATTTTTTCAGAATAAAATGGGTGGCCGTGCTGAGCACCGTGTCCAGCGTAGAAAGTTTATCCGACACAAAGGCGGAGATCTCCCGCAGGGACTTACCCTCTAAAATCACCATCAAATCATACCCTCCGGAGATCAGATAGACACTCTGAACCTCCGGATACTGGTAAATGCGCTCTGCGATCCTGTCAAATCCCTGTCCCCTCTGGGGCGTCACCCGCACCTCGATCAGGGCGGTTACCTTTTCGTTAGAGGTTTTCTCCCAGTCAATCAGAGTGTGATAACCGCAGATCACCCCCTCCTTCTCCATGGCCGCCAGCTCATCCGCCACCTCCGCCTCCGGTTTCCCCAGAAGGACAGCCAGTTCTCCCAGGTCGATCCTGCTGTTTTTCTCCACTATTGCCAGTAATTCTTCTCTCATCTCTTATCCTCTCTTCCACATAATGCTGTATCGGTTTCCTGTGCCTGCTGTATGGGCTTTCCTATGCCTGCCCCCGATAATTTTTCCCGTCAGGCATCGGACATAATCGGTTCCATGCCATTATAAACCGCGTCATTCTTCGGCCTGTCCAAATACCGGATCTCGTCCCCGTTGATCAGAAGCCTGTCATTGCCCTCCGTCACCCTGCCGATTATGGACGCGGGAATGCCCTCCTCCTTCAGCGCCGCCAGAAGCCCCGGCCCGTCCTGTGCGGTCATAATCAGGCAGCCGCCGGACAGAAGTTCATAGGGATTCAGGCCGCAGCACTCGCATACCTCCACCGTCTCCTGGCGCAGGGGCAGCTTTCTCATATCGATTCTCAGGCCCACGCCTGCGCCCTCTGCCAGCTCCCAGAGCGCTCCCAGGATTCCTCCCTCCGAAGCGTCATGCATGGCACAGACGCCATTCCTCACACCAATCTCCGCCTCGGGAAGGACGGACAGATATCGCTCAAAATCCTGCGCCTCCTCCACCAGGAAGGCGGGATACCGTTTCAGGAGCCTTGTCCGGCTGCGCTTTGCCGCCAGTGCCGTCCCCTCCAGGCCAATCCACTTGCTTAAAAGGATATCCTGCCCCGGCGCCGCTCCCGGCATGCAGTGATTTTCTCCGGGCGCAGTTCCATATCCTGTCACCACCGCCACAGCGGCATGCACTGCGGAGGTGATCCTGGTCTGCCCGCCGGCAATCTCCATTCCCAGCTCCGCGCATTTCTGTTCCGCTTCCGCCATAAGCTCCCTGATGTGGGATTCCTGCACCTCCTCCGGCAGAAGCAGCGTGATCAAAAGGGCTACGGGCCTGGCTCCCCCCGCTGCCAGGTTGTTGGCGCATTTCTGGATGAGAGCTCCAATGGTCACCGGGACTTCCCTACTCCCCGGCGGGTTTTCTTTCTCCTGCAGGATTTCTTTTCCCGACGAAGTTTCCTTTTCCGACAGGATTTCCTCTCCCGGCGAAGTTTCCTTTTCCGGCAGGATTTCTTTTCCCGGCAAAATTCCCCCTTCTGGCAAAATCTTCTCTACCCGATGGGTTTCAAGTCCCGGCGAGGCTTCCTTTCCCGCTATGACCACGCCCTCCCGCATACAGACCGCCGTAATGCTGTCTCCTGCAGGCGAGAAAATGGCGCAGTCCGCTCCAATCCCTGCGCCATACAATACTTCTTCTCTTTTTTTCCTGATCTGCCTTAAAACGGAGCGTTTCAGGACATTCTCCGGCAATTTCCCTAATTTCATCTCATTCCTCCGGACTACGGCTCTCCCCGGAATTACTCTCCGCCCTGTCCAGTCAAAGCGGCAATCACATTCCTCACATGGTCTATATCGCATGTGCCGATAGCCGCCATGATTTCCTCATAGGCATACGGATCCTCCGTGGCAGTACCCACGGTAGCGCTTCTGGGCACCGTGATATAGCTGCTGCTGTTCACCTGGGTACGGCTTACCTCCTGACCGTTCTCCGTGACAATCTTCCATAGCTGCGCTTTATAACCTGTGTGGGAGCCTTCCGTGGCAATATATCCGATGGGTTGGGATGGATCCTCGTAAATAAGATCCGCCTCCGGGTAGTTCACCGAAAGGATCTTGCTTTCAAACCGAAGCTCCCTGCCCTCAGGCCTTGTCTCCTTGCCGTAGATGGTGAAGGTAATATTCCGGTTCTCCGTATAACCCTCTATGTAAATGGGATACTCCAGGTTGTTGACAAATTTAAAATCCTTCACTCCCGTTGCGATGGCCGCGTCAAAGGCCGGCTGTACATAGGTCACAATCATGGAATGATTGGCCCGCTCCGTAACCTCCAGCTCGGATAAGAGCACGGCATTGTAGAGTGTGGTAGATACCTGGCAGACGCCCCCGCCCAGGCTGTCCACCACCCTGCCGTTCAGATAAGAGCCGGCGGGATAATATCCGTTGCCGGCATCCAGGGGCGCAATGGCGTCATAACACGAAAATTCCTCCCCGGGATAGAGCACCGTACCGTTGACCAGCTTACAGGCATTTTCCACATTGATTCCCCTGTAAAGCTCATTTCCGTAATTTGTGGTAAAGGTCCCCAGCACATCCTTCACCTGGGATAATTCCTCTACGCTTCCCTTGGGCTCCAGCTGGGTAATCACCAACGGAAGGTCGCAGTCCTCCCGCTCCCATTCCTCCTCCAGGAACCGGGTCACCTCTTTTACGGAGGCGCTTACGTCCAGGGCAAAGCCCGCATTTCCTCCCAGCATCTGAAATTCTCCGTCCTTGCGGATCAGGGTGGCATCCTCGGATTCCGTATCGTACTGGACACATTTCTCCTCCAGGACCTCCCGGATGGCCTTTGCATCAAAAGAAAGCTGAATGGGAAAGATCAGATTCTCCCTTTCCAGATCCTTTAAAAGCTTATAACGGTCGATCACGTTTCCGCGGCTTCCCACCTCCAGCGCTTCCGTCACCAGCTCAGGGTTCGCCCAGGAAATCCCCAGCTCCCCTGCCGTCACCTCCACTTCCGCATCCGTGGCGGCCAGCAGCGTGATCCGGGTCTCCTCCAGCTCCTCCACAAAGGCCTCAATGGCCTGCGTCGCCTCCCGGGCGTTCATGCCGGACAGATCGATCTCATCCGCATAGATTCCGTTTTTAATTACAGGCTCCTCCTCCGCGCGGACTGTCGTCCCGGACATAAGCATACAGGCCAGCACACCCAGCACAGCGCACCCTTTTCTCAGCCACCTCTTCATATTCGCACCTCCCTGCCGCCTGCGCGGCATAACAATTCCCTTTTCCCTGGTCAAAACCCACTACCGAACCTATTGAATTAATAGAGTAAATATGTTACAGTGGAAATCAGCATTGCAGCCACCAGTATGATGACTATAACCGCTGAAAACCGCTGTTTTGTCTTTTTATGCATCCTGAACATGGCAAACTCCTTACCTGGATTGTCGAAAACGCTGTCATTCTGCAAATATATGGCTGTAAATTTCAGAGCATCACAGCATATATTGTGAAAGGACAGGCTTTTCCCGACAGCTCCATACCAATATTATATACCGGAAGCAGGCTTGGGGGACCGGTTCCGTCCGTTCTCACACAGCATACTCCTGAAAGGAATTATATATGAATTTTGGATTTTTGGCAAGCCTTATTACCTTTGCACTTCTTATTTCTTATAACATAAAAAGATACTCGAAAAGGGGCAGAAATCAGGATTCGGATTTCTGGAGCCGCGAAGCCCGGGCCAATTCCGTCCGCAGAAAGTCTCTGGACGGCCTGAACTATGTCAGGATACCCCTGGAAAGCTTTCCCACTCATCTGCTGAACGAAGATTCCTCCGTAATGGAATGCATCGAAATCATAGAGGCTCTCACGTCCCGGAAAATCGTCAACCTGACCGGATGGTCCAATACGGACTTAAAGCTGGAATATGGTACGGCCAATATCACGCAGCTGTCGGAATACGACCAGAATTATACTCTGCTTGCGCGTACCCTGCAGAAATGGGCTGATATCCTGATCGAAACCGGCCATGTAAAGGACGCCGTCGTACTCATGGAATTTGCCGTCAGCACCAACACGGATGTCAGCCGCACATATTATCAGCTGGCCGATTACCTGGCCTTTCAGGGCAATACGGAACGGATTGAGCAGCTGATACACACTGCGGAAGGCCTGCGCTCCGGAAATAAGAATGCGATCGTACGCCATCTCAGGGGCATCCTCGACCGGAAATGAGCATTTCCCGCTCTCTACAGTTTATGATTCCGGACCCGGAAAAATGACAATCTGCTGCAAAACGGCAAAAAACCGAATTCTACTGTAACGCTTTTTATTAGGTATGCCGGCACTTTGCAGCTTATTGCATACCTGACTTGAATTTGTTCCAGATTATAAGACAAGCAGCGAGATACACTGCACTGCCGCCTCGTTATTCAGGGGATTCCGTTTCTGATAGTCAAACAAAGCAAACTGCCTTACTGTGCCGCTTCCGCGGCCGCCTCTGCCGCATTTCTCCGCAGGTGATTTACAGGCGTCGGCATTGCATCTCTCCGCAGACAATTCGCTGGCGATGGCTCTGCTGCTTTCCGCAGGAGGTTCACTGGCGATGGCGTTGCATCTCTCCGCAGGAGGTTCACTGGCGATGGCCCCGTACTCCTCATAGTTCTCCAGCATCCGCTCCACGTCCCAGACAGGATAGGAAAAGGACTCCAGATGAGTCATTTTTGCCAGCTGTTTCCAATCATAGGCACAGTAATCCGGCAGAAACGCCCGCTCCCGCTCTTCCCGCTTATAAAAGCTGCGGACGGTATCCTTATACGGCGACAAATCCGCGGCAAACTCCGGCCTGCTCTTCATGTTTTCCCGCAGATACATATCGTAGGTCAAAAGCTCCCTGTAGACAGCCAGACGCTCTCCGTCGTATTCTGACGCAAATGTCAGAAGAATGTCATAGCGATGGGACCGTGCCGGATTAGCCACAAAATACCCCTTTCGGATATAAAATTCCGCCAGCATTTCGTACATGGCAAATGGACTCCCGAACGCTTTCTCCAGAAAGGGCATTGTGTGGGTGAACTGCCCGCTGTTGTAATAGAGCTCCACCATTTCTTCGATCCGCTTCAGCCGCAGCACTTCCTCATAGGAAAGCCATTTTGTGCAGAGCACTTCATAGGGCGGCTCTTCCAGATAACGAATACCGTATTCCTGCGCCCTCTCCCACATCCCGGAACCCTTCAGCACCTTAAGGAACCCCAGCTGCAGCTGATGGGGCCGCATTCCGTAAACCCAATCGAAGGATTTGCCGAAGCTTTCATATCCTTCATAGGGAAGCCCGACTATCAGGTCCAGGTGCAGATGTACGTTCCCGCCACGGCGCAGGGCAGCCACGGCGCTTTCCAGCCGCTCCGGATTCATGGTCCGGCGAATGGCTTCCAGCGTTCTGGGGTTCACCGTCTGGACACCGATCTCCAGCTGTGCCAGGCCCGGGCGGAAGCGGTTCAGCAGCGCTATCTCGTCCTCCCGCAGAATGTCGGCTGAAATCTCGAAGTGAAAATTTGTGACACTATTGTCATGTTCTAGAAGATAGGTCCAGACCGCCATGGTGTGGGCATGGCTGCAGTTGAAGGTCCGGTCTATAAATTTCACCTGTTTCACCCGCCGGTCCAGGAAAAACTGCAGCTCTCTTTTTACCATTTCCATATCCCGCAGCCGCACCTGTTTGTCTATGGAGGACAGGCAGTAGCTGCACCGGAAGGGACAGCCGCGGCTGGTCTCATAGTACAGGATCCGGTTCTCGAAGGGCGCCAGGTCGTCGTACAGGAAGGGAATGGCGCTTAGATCCGTCAGGGGACGGCAGGGAGTATAGCCTGTGGGCAGGCACAGACCGGGAATGTCCTGCAATCGCCCGGCTCGGCGGCGGCTCTTACGGCAGCTGCCCTTCTCCTGCTCTGTTGCAGCAGGGGACATCCCCATGGCAAAGGCCTCTGCCGTCATGCACACACTTCCGTTCTTACTGCAACCGCCTTTTTCCTCCTCTGCTTCAACAGAGGACTCCCCCATGGCAAAGGTCTCTGCCGTCATGCTTCCCGATTCCTTATCATCGCTCCAGGCCTGTGTCTGGTTCTCCGCATAATACTCCAGAAGCTCCCGGAAGGTGACCTCGCCCTCCCCCACCATGATGCCGGCAAGCTGAGGATATCTCTCCAAAATGACATCCGCGTCATATGACACCTCCGGACCTCCCAGCCAGAGCGCCGCATCCGGCAGAAGCTTGGGCAGCTCCCCCAGCAGCTCCCTCACCAGCCGCCAGTTCCATATATAGCAGGAAAATCCGATGGCGTCCGGCCTCCTGGCATAGATGTCCGCAAGAATCTCCCCCATGGGCTGATTGATGGTATACTCCGCCAGCTCCACATGCCGCCGCAGCCCTTCTCCCGCGCAGGCCCGCAGGCTGTAGACGGCGGGGTTGGAATGGATATATTTGGCGTTTACCGCCACCAGCAAAAATTTAAATCCCACCGCGCACCTCTGCAATCTTTATTTCCGCCTTATACATTTCAGCGATATCGGACGACCCGCTCCTCCAAAGCCTGGAGGGGGCTTTAAGGCCATTCCGCTTCACATACCAAACCGCTCCGCCATTCTTTCCCACTCCGCTTCCGGCACCTCCGATATGGAGGCCAGCCCCATTTCCTTTGCCCTGGCTTCCATGGCAAGAATACTCTTGAAGAAGTAGTTGGCGCCTGTCACCAGGCTCTTCTTAATCGCCCGATTCAGGACCATACCCATTTCGTCCACGCCGCTCTCCGCAAAGTCCTGTAGATAAGTCTCCACATCATAGGGAATGGACAGGAATTCCACATCCCACTTTTTCGACATTCCTGTCAGTATAGCAAACTGCGCCCGCCGCCCCACGCCGTCTACGGCAAAGCCCAGGGAACCCGGATTGATATAAGTCTTGCCGTACATCCTGTCGATTTCCTGATGGTGGGTGTGACCGCCCAGCAAATAGGGCCAGGACAGCGCCTCCATGACCTTCTCCTTCAGCCCCGGCTCCTGATGTACATTCCCGCGAACCCGGCCCGGCGTACCGTGGCAGAGGTACAGAGCAGGGCAGCCCTCCAGGCACAGTTCCCTCTCCGTAGGCAGCGAGGCGAAAAACGTCAGATCCGTTTCCGTCATATGCTGCAATGTATAAAACAGCGTGCCATTGGAGGACGAGGGCTTCCACCCTTCCCTGTTATCCGTATTGTTCAGGAGGTAGTCCTCTCTGTTGCCCCGCAGCATCCAACACACATAGCGTCTGCGCATTTCATACAAAAGCGCCATGGTGCACTCCGGGTAGGGGCTGTCCGTCACATAATCCCCCAGGCAGATCATGCCGTCCACCGGATGTCCGGCGATATATTGCAGAAAGGCCTCCAGGGCCTTGTAGTTGCCATGGATGTCGCTGATCAGCGCGATTCTCTTCATCTCAGTCTCCTTGTCTCTCTCAAATGCTGCGGTCCTTGCGGCCTCCCGGCGCGTACGGCAGAACCCTTCTATTGTCAAGAACACTCTGGTTCTTTCCATTGTTTGCTGATTTGACAGTGTTCCCGGATTAAAATATCACGGAATTCCGTGTCTATATGAATGAAATGCTGTCATTTCAACAAGGTATGGAAAGAACCGGCACTCTGTGTACGAGGACGTAGATATAAAAAGGTGGTATTTACAAATATATACCTATATATTGTTTTCTGATAAATTGTAAACGTCTTTAAAATCTTTACTTTGACATGTTATGCCGATTGTCGTTGCTGTGATGGCTTTCGGGCAAAGCAAGAATAGTTATGACGTTAACTATAGTATAATCCAACATAACTAACCATATGTTTGACAGGATAAGCAAATCAGCAAAACCTCCAACTAAACAGTTTATTGAACATAGTGTTATTAAAGTTGTGTTATAATGGCCAAAACGCAGGATATAGAATGACAATGGCATTTACCACCAAAAGCATTTATAGTAAACGTCATAACTATTCTTACTTTGGCAATTAGCCATTGTAATAATGGCAATCATCGTTCTGCGCCAGAGTAAAGATTGTAATGTCGTTTACTATAACTGTGAACGAATGCAGTCAAAGCACAAACGCCGTCCAAAGCGCAAAAACCGCGCAAAGCGCAAAAACCGCGCAAAGCGCAAAAACCGCGCAAAGCGCAAAAACCGCGCAAAGCGCAAAAACCGCGCAAAGCGCAAAAACCGCGCAAAGCGCAAAAACCGCG
>CAJUSI010000064.1 GCA_910589035.1 uncultured Acetatifactor sp.
ATCCTTCTGATCGACGAATACGATGTGCCCCTGGACAAGGCCCAGCAGTACGGCTACTATGACGAGATGGTCACCCTGATCCGCAATCTGTTCGGTCAGGCGCTGAAGACCAACGACAGCCTGTATTTTGCCGTGCTCACCGGATGCCTTCGTATCGCAAGAGAAAGTATTTTTACCGGGCTGAACAACCTGAAAGTATTCTCTGTCACAGACAGCAGGTTTGCGTCCTGGTTTGGTTTTACTGCAGACGATGTAAAACAGCTGCTGATATACTACCAACTGGAGGAGAAATTTGAGCTGATCCGGGAATGGTATGACGGATACCGTTTCGGAGATACGGAAGTGTACTGTCCCTGGGATGTGATTAATTATGTGGATCTGCTGCGGGCAGAACCGGAGGCCTTTCCCAGAGCCTACTGGATCAACACCAGCGGGAACCACATCATCCGGCAGTTTATCCGTATGGCGACGCCCGGGACAAGGCGCGAGATCGAAGCCCTGGTGGACGGAGAGACGGTCGCCCACCGCATCCGTCAGGAACTGACTTACCGGGAGCTGTACGACAGCATCGACAATCTCTGGAGCGTGCTTTTCACCACCGGCTATCTGACCCAGCGGGGGGCGGAGGCTGCAGGCACATACCGGTTAGCCATACCGAACCTGGAGATCCGCCAGATCTTTGTGGAGCAGATACAGGAATGGTTCCAGGAGGAGACGAGAAAGGATACCCCCCGGCTGGACGCCTTCTGCGCCGCCTTCCTTCAGGGCGACGCGGACGCCGTGGAAAGACAGTTTAACGCCTACCTGCGCAAGACCATCAGCATCCGGGATACGGTGGTGCAGGAGGCCAAGAAGGAAAATTTCTACCACGGAATCCTGCTGGGGCTTCTCAGCCACAGGGAAGACTGGGCGGTGACCTCCAATGCGGAGTCGGGAGACGGATACAGCGATATCCTGGTGGAGCCGGAGGAAGGGGAAGTGGGAATCGTCATCGAGGTAAAATATGCGCAGGACGGAAACCTGGAGAAAGGATGCCAGGACGCCCTGGAGCAGATTGAACGGATGAAATATGGGGAATCCCTGCTGGAAGAAGGAATGGAGCGGGTTTTCAAATACGGAATCGCCTGCTATAAGAAGAAATGCAGGGTGCAGCTCGCAGGTTTCTTCGCCGTTTCTTCCGTAGAGTAACTTTGCTTTTATTCTGTAATAAATGCAAAATCAGATATGCGCTAGAGCGTGTTTGAAAATTGCTTTCTGCCAGATGTGCGTCCCAATTTGTGGGAGATTTGACCCGAATGAGGGAGACGTAGTGGGCTACGTTGACCGAATGAGGGCCAAATCTCCCGCAAAGTGGGGCGTGCAGATGGCGGGAATGAATTTTCAAACACGCTCTAGGTAAGGAAAGCCGGGGGATGGAATGGGAAATCATATCAGATTATTATTGGTGGAGGATGACAGCTCCATTGTGTTATTTTTAAAGGATTTTCTGCAGAAGGAAGGATTTGAGGCTGACAGTGCGGACGGCCAGCAGGAGGCGCTGTATTGTCTGGAGGGGAGAAAGTACGATGCGGTTCTTGATCCACAATGCCTTTGCCATATCCGTGGGCGAACGCACCAAACAGTTCGGACTGCTGTCCTCAGTGGGTGCTACCAGAAAACAGATACGGAAAACCGTATTATATGAGGCTCTGATTGTCGGCGGAATGGGTACTCTGCCGGGAGGGGGCTTGCCCTGGTAGCGGTGATATTAAAGGCGGCAGGTGAGACCGTGGCGGAGCTGATGGAGTTCCCAGCCGGACCCCGGCTGTATGTCTGGCTGCCGGCTGTGATTGCGGCCATGTCCCTTGCCATGCTTACGGTGCTGGCATCCGCATGGATTGCGGCAGGGCGGGCTACGAAGATAACGGCCGTTGAGGCCGTCAGACAGAACCGGGAGTTCCATTATTCCGGAAAGCGGAGGAAAGCGGCAGGCTGGGAGGAAGGCCCGTTCGGATTCGAGGGGACGTTGGCGGTGATCTATTCCGGGCGCAACCGCAAAAGATACCGGGTCACCACATTCGCTCTCATATCGGATTGAGCAGGTGGACCATAAAGAGATTTTGCCAGACTGATTGACGGGCTTCGCGGGCTGTGATACAATGCAGAGAACGTAAAATTTCCGGGGACGGTATCCGGTGATGGCGGAAGCTTCCGGGTGCCATAATCAAAGATCCGAATTTGAACCTGCCCCATATCACGAGGAAAGGGAAAGCTGGCATTTTTGCATGAAAATTTACCGTTTGATAGGCATCATTACCACCTTACAGCAGCAAAAGACCGTGACAGCCCCCTATCTGGCGGAGAAGTTCGAGGTGTCACGCCGCACCATCAACCGGGATATTGAGGATATCTGCAGGGCCGGTATTCCTCTGGTTACCACCCAGGGGGCCGGGGGCGGTATCTCCATTATGGAGGGATTCTCGCTGGATACCACCGTTTTCACGAAACAGGAGCTGGCGGCCATCCTCACGGGACTGAAGTCCCTGGACAGCATATCCCGTTCTGCCGCAGGGGAGAATCTGGCCAGGAAGATCGGCGGCGGTCCCTCCGTAAGGATTGCCGATCATATGACCATCGACCTGGCCTCCCACTATAAGGATGACCTGGCTTCCAAGCTGGAGCTGATCAAATCCGCCATCGAGACCTCCAGGTGCATTGCCTTCCGCTATTATTATGAAAAGGGGGAGGCGGACAAGCTCATCGAGCCCTGCCAGATCGTGTTCAAATGGTATGACTGGTATGTCTTCGGATTCTGCAGACAGCGCAGGGACTTTCGGCTGTATAAGCTGCGCCGCCTGTGGAGCCTGGAGGTTACCCGGGAGACTTTTGCCCCCAGGGAGATTCCGGAGGAGAAGAGGAATTTCGGCTCCCATATGACGGACGATTACATGGTTGCGGCGGTCTATGACCCGGGCGTGAGATACCGCCTGGTGGAGGAATACGGGCCGGACTGCTATACCGAGCAGGAGGACGGCAGATTATATGCGGAATGGGGCTTTACCACCCCGCAGCGGGCGGTGGAATGGTTCCTGGGATTCGGCGGCAGAGTGAAAGTCCTTCATCCTCCGGAGATGGTGGAGCGGATGAGGGAAACTCTGGATGCCGCCCGGAATTTATACGGAACATGATAGGGGCCTGCGCCGGGATGCCTCTGCGGTTCTATTGCCGCGGGCAACGAGCCGGGCTTGCAGGCGCAAGGGTTTTGAAGATTCATATGCACGCCAAAGCGTGCCGGGAGGTATAAAAATGAAAAGAGTACTGACAATACAGGATATTTCATGCCTGGGGAAATGTTCCCTGACGATCGCATTGCCCGTCATATCTGCCCTGGGTTCAGAGGCGGTCATTCTGCCTACGGCAGTTCTGTCCACCCATACGATGTTTCGGAATTTTACCTGCAAAGATCTTTCCGACCAGATTGAGCCCATCGCCAACCACTGGAAGAGCGAAGGCGTGACCTTTGACGCCATTTATACCGGATATCTGGGGACAATCGGGCAGATCGACCAGGTAAAGGAATTGTTCCGAAGCTTTCGGGAGAAGGGGACTACGATTATTGTCGATCCTGTGATGGCGGACAACGGAAAGCTGTATCCTGCTTTTGACATGGACTATGTAAGGAAAAATGCAGAGCTCTGCGCAGAGGCGGACATCATTGTGCCGAATATCACCGAGGCTGCCCTGATGACGGGCATGGAGTACAGAGAGGAATACGATGAGGACTATATCAGAGAGCTTCTTGCCAGGCTCAATGAGCTGGGGGCCGGCATCAGCGTCCTGACCGGCATTTCGCTGGAAAAAGGAAAAACAGGGATAATGGGATACGAGCGTAAGTCCGGGGACTATTATGTATACCAGAACCGCAGAATTGATGCCGCTTACCATGGCACAGGAGACCTTTTCTCCAGCACCTGTGTGGGGGAAATCCTGAGAGGGAGGGACTGGCGTGACGCTATGCGCATCGCCGCTGATTACACGGCCCATACCATAGAAGTGACCCTGCGAAACCCGGAGAAGCCCTGGTATGGTGTTGACTTCGAGACTACGCTTCCAGACCTCCTTACTATGAAGTAGTTTCTTGTTTATTTATTTGATATGAAGTATAATGGGTTCTGCGATTACATTTTTACAGCAGAAGGGAGAGAGATTATGAAAAAAATGAGGGCGGCTTTGTGGGTTATTATACTCGTGCTGGCCTGCGCCGGGTGCGGTAACGCAGGCGGAGGGGACGATGCCGGAGGGGAGGCTTCCGACAGCATTGTGGATGCCTCCGATAGGAATGCGGACAATGAGGAAGAAAACACGGCCTCCACCATGCGTCTGGAGAAGGCGGAGGGGTCGGTGGCGGTGGCCGACGGAGACGGAAAGGATCAGGAGCTGCGGGAGAAGATGCTTCTGTTCAGTGGGTACAGCATTGAAACCCAGGGAAAGAGCTTCAGCTGGTTCAACCTGGACGACACGAAGCTGGCAAAGATGGACGAGAACACAAAAGCCTCGATTGTAAAAGAGGGCAGGAATCTGAAACTGCTGGTGGACAGCGGCCATCTGTATTTCAATATCACGGAGCCGCTGGAGGAAGATGAGACGTTTGAAATCCGGACCAGCACCATGACCGTGGGCATTCGGGGGACCTGCGGCTGGGTGGATGCGGATCTGAACAGGGTCTATATCTTAAGAGGAGCCGTGTCCTGCGCCACCGAAGTACAGGCTCTGGAAATGGAAATAGAGCCTTTCATGTACGCGGAATGCGGGACGGACGGCACGATCTGGCAGGATGGCTTTGATCCCACGGAGATTCCGGAGTTTGTATGGGAAGAAATGGAGCCCGAGTTTTTCGAAGAATTGGGTCTGAGTCCTGACCGGGAGGATCTGTTTAGGGAGAGCGAGAGCCGGCCGGAATCGTCGGCAGAGGAAAGCCCCTCCAAGGAAACCGTGTACGGCAGCGGTACTTACCATATCGTTGGCGAGTGCCCGTCGGAGTATGACGACAGCTTTACGGATGTCCATGAATTTATCTATGTGGACGGCGTAATGACCTTTGCCGAATATGATGACTACGACGGCAAGGGTGCCTGGGGAACCGCCGACGGCTACGTGGATATGCCGGATATCGAGACGCAGCCCTATTACGGATTGACCGTGGAGGAGCTTGTGGAAAAGATGGAAAGTCAGGGCTTTACCGTGACGATCAAGTAATATATAAGCATTTATCAGGCCAGTCATTTCGGTGATTGGCCTGATTTTATTAGATTCAGAGCCGAAAACCGGTAAGAAATCGCGGTTTATCGGCTCTGATCTCTACTTTACGGGAAGGTCTGCCGTAGAATAGGTGTGAAATCAGAATAGCACGGCAGGAAATTTTATTGAGAAAAGGGAGTTTCCAGTAAGTGTTTTGCTATTTTCGTTCGTATTATATATGACTGGACAGTTAAGAGGATTATCCAAGAAAGAGGTACTCAAGTTGAACGATAAGAAAATAATCTCGGCAATCGCAGCCAGGGATGAGCGGATGCTGGCCTTTGCGATACGGAAATATTCCGGACTTCTCTGGAAGATTGCCGCCTCTGTATTAATCAATGCGGCCTCCGTTCAGGATGTGGAGGAATGTGTGGCGGATGTGTTTATCTATCTGTGGCAATATCCTGAAAAGTATGATCCTGACAAGGCGAAATTATCCTCATGGCTTTCTATTATTGCAAGGTCAAAGGCAGTTGACAGCTATCGTCGGATTGCCGGAAAGAGGGAAATTCCCATGGAAGAAGCCGTGGCGGACAGTCTGGGATATACCGGGGCAGCGGCGGATGAGGAGACGGAAGGAAGGCATTCCCGGGAGAGGCTGCGCGCCTGTATGGAGGAGCTGGAGGAAAAGGAAAGGGAGCTTGTCATAAGGAGATATTACTATGAGCAGAAACCGGCGCAGATCGCGGTTGCCCTGGACATGCCGAAGAAACAGGTGGAAAACAGATTATATTATGCGAGGCAGAAGCTGAGGAAGATGATGGAGAAGCAGGGAGGAGTGCAGGTATGAAGGAACGGAATCATCTTGTGAAAGAAGGTCATTCCATACAGAAAGGAAATCTCAGAGCCATTCAGGATATTGTGCAGAGGAAAACAGGGGCGGCCGTTACTGCACAGAGAGGGCCGGCAGGCAGTAAAATCAGGCGGATGGCGATTTTGGCCGCAAGCCTGTTGTGTTTTGTCATATCATGCGCCTTTGCCTATGCAAAATTTTCCGGTCTGAACAGGGATGAAGCGGGATTTGCGGCGGTCTATCGGGGAGACGGAAAGTTTGATATCGTCATTATCAATGCCTCCGACAGGGAATTGGAGCTGCAGGAGAAGGTGAAGGTCATGAGGTGGTCCACCGGGGAAGAGGTGGAAGGGGACAGCGGGAAGATACGGATGCAGGGAACGGCGATAGCGCCCCACTCTCAGGGGGTGGTTTCCATTGACATATCGGAGGGCTATGATGTGGAGGCCATGATGGAGGAAAAGCTGCAGGAGAGGGATGTCTACTATTTTGTCCTGACCAATAACAATTTTGCCTTCGGGCAGGACTGGATGTGTTCCTTTGATTTTGAGATCCGGCAGACAGAAGATATCATGGACAGAATGCGCGATTCTATGGAACAAAGGGCAGAGAGAGAAAGGGAGAGACAGGAGGCGGAAGAAAAACAGTATGGAACCGGAGAGCTGATGAATCCGGCCTGGATCTGGCCTACGGTAAGCCGGGATGTGTCCAGCAGTTTTGGTATACAGGAAAACGGCATATATTCGGGTCATGTGAATATCTGCGGGATGGCCGGGGATGAAATCTATGCAGTGGCGGATGGGACAGTGACAGAGGCTGCGTATGAGAGCGGTGCGGGAAACTTCATCGTAGTGGACCTGGGAGAGGGCGTCACGGTGAAATACGGGCATCTGAAGGAGATCAGGGTGTCCGAAGGAGAGGAAGTAAAGCAGGGGCAGGTGATCGCGACAATGGGCACAACCGGTATGGCCACAGGACCTAACCTGCTGTTTGCGATAAGCGTGGACGGGGAGGAAGTCAACCCGTTTGCGGAAGCCGTGGATGGGGAGGAGGATTACCCGTCTGCGGTAAGCGCGGACGGGAAGGAAGATAAGGAGTAGCTTCTTCCCAAAATGAGATTGGATGGAAACGGGATGAGTATGGATATGGGTAGAAAAGGTATTATTTTGGCAGGTGTTTTTGTGGTGTACCTTATGACTGCCTGCGCGGAGAGTCCGGACAGTGAGGAGCGGGGAGGCATAAGGGTTGCGGTGGGGGAGAGTGCAGACCGGGAGAGCCGGAGGGAGGAAGACGCGGTGGGGCGTCCGGCGGATGGGGCGAAGGACTCCGGGGACGGAAGCGCCTCCGGGGAGTTCCCTGGGGATGGGAATGCCGCCGCGGAGGGCGGTTTTCCGGAGAGCGAAACCGCGGAAAACGGAACCCCGGAGCATGCTTTTGAACGGGAGGCATTGGAAATCCTGGAAGAATGTGCAGACGCCAGGATGCAACAGACCATTGAGACCGGGAGCGGGACATTGCTTTCTATCGATGCTCAGGTGAAGATGGAAGGGATCACCGGGGTGAGCCGGTATGAATATGTCCTGACGGACATTACGGAGGAAATCCGCAGGGCTCTTTTCCGGGCGGTATTTCCGGAGACGGCGGACCAGGCCGAATATGATGAAAGGAATGATGTCTGGACGCTGGATGTGGATTCTGCCATAAGGAATTATTTTCTATACCAGATCAGCTATACCAACGGAGGGGCCACCATTCCCGGGGAACAGATTATCGTGCTGGAGAACAGGTATTACGATCTGTACCCTTTTGAGGACAACCGGTTGGCTTCCGTCTCCCACAGCGGGATAGAGATTGCTGTGGAGGAAGCGGAGGATCGATGCAGGCAGGTGGTGGATTCCCTGGCGGACACGGGGGACTATGGGACGGACTTTGTCCATGCTTACGGAACCCGGGGGCGGCGTCCCTATCTGAAGCTGGTGTTTAAGCGCATGCTGGACGGCATGCCGGTAACGGCGTATAATGACCTGGCTTTTCTGTTTGACAATGAGGGTATTGAAAGGGTCTGCGGTTCCCTGTTCTCCGTGGAAGAGTTGGGATTGGACAGGAAACTGCTCTCCCCCGGGGAGGCGGTGGGAAAGCTGCAGGATCAGGCGGCGTTTCTGAACCTTGAGGGGGCGGACCAGGTGGTAAGCCAGATCGCGCTGGAATATGTGGTAGTCACTTCCCCGGAGGGACAGATTCTGGTTACGCCGGTCTGGAGATTCCTGCTTGGGAAGGAGGAAGAGGAGAGGAATTTCCTGCGCCAGAAAATCCTGGGCATTGATGCCTTGACAGGAGAGCTGATCTGGGAGGAACGGGGGCATACATTATGAGCGGATCTCTGGGCAGAAGATTAAAATCAAGTATTTTTTCACTGGCCATGCTGGTGAGCGTCCTTGTGGGATGCTGGTTCCCTATGTGGAACAGGGTGGCAAATCTGATCAGCTACAACGCCAAATACGGGGCGGGGCTTACCTTCCGGGACATAGGGGGGATTTTTCTGGAGGATATGGCCATATCCCATTCCCTGAGCGGGTATGACTTGTTTGCGCCGATTCTGGCGGTTCTGCCGGCTGCCGTCATCTTCTGCGACGATTATAACAGCGGTTACCTGCGCTCCATTCTGGGAAGGGCCTCCCGGCGTCGGTATCTCAGGGAAACTTTTCTATGCTCTTTTGCGGCGGGAGGGCTGGCGGTATTTCTTCCCTGTCTTCTGTCGGGGGTGTTTTACCTGGCAAACGGGAGGCTGGATACCCTGGAGAATGTGGACAGCTGGGGGCATTCCACATCATTTGACGAAACCGTATATGCCGGGATGCAGTATGTATGGGGCGGCCTGCTGCTGGCCCTGATGCTGCTGGCGCTGGCCTTTTTCTTCGGCGCAATCTGGTCCGGCGCGGGTTTGCTGGTATCCGTCCTGTTTCCCAACAAATACCTTGCGCTGGCGGCGCCCTTTGCCCTTTATTTTTCCCTGCACCTGCTCCTCTACCGGACGGGAGCCCTGCTGGTGTTCAGCCCGGTCAATATGCTGATGCCGAATACGGTGTTCATTCCTTTTCCCCTGTATCCTCTGCTCTATGAGACGGTGCTTTTGGGAGTCATAGGCGTTTTGTTTTTCCGATTGGCGGAAAGGAGGCTGTGGGATGTTTAAGATATGCCTGCACCAGCTGCGGACGGCATGGGGCTCGGGCCGTTTTTATCTTGGGCTTTTCCTGGGATGTGCCATACATATTTCGGGCATCCTGCCGCTGCAGGAATACGCGGCGGGAATTGGCAGACACCTGGGCATAGGGGAAGGGTTTATCTATTTTTGCTGCGAAAGGTATGCCCTGTCGGCAGCCTTTCTGGGGATTGTGTTTTTGGTCTCGGATATTCCTTTTTCCTCGGAAAATGAGACCTACACCCTGCTTCGGGTTTCCCGCAGAAAATGGCTGGCAGGGAAAGTACTGTATCTGTCCGCCGTCTGCATCCTGTTCTATCTGGCGGTATTTCTGGCGGGGGCGGCGTTCCTTTCCGGGAATGCCTTTGGGGGGAATTTCTGGAGCGAGCCCTTTTACTATCTGGCCCGGGGGATGATTGTCGAAGATTGCAGCGCTTATTTCCCGTATCCCCATATTCTGCTGCTTTGTCCTGCGCAGGCGGTTCTTGCGGGCTTTGCGCTGGCGTACGGGTATGGCTTCGTCATGAGCCTGTTCCTTTTTTTCTGCAATCTCAAGCTCCCCAAAACCCTGGGATACGCGGCTGTCATGCTGGTTCATGCGGTATTTTATATGGTGCCAGGCGTATTTCAGTCCAGTTATTATGCGAGGTATTCCCTGCTGGGGCAGAGCCTGCTGATGTACCACAGCGTACAGGGGGAGTATGGGGAGCTGCTGCCCAGCCTTCGGCAGTCTTTTATGGTTTTCGGAGGGGTGACCGTGGTTTTGCTGCTTTTTATTTTTAAGAGCATCCGGGGGTACGATTTCAGGATAACAGTGGGGACAAGGCAATGAAGGGGAAAATGATTGGCCGCATACTGGACAGACGGGCGGTTCTGCTTTACCTTTCTGCCTGGCTGCTGCTCTTTGCGGTTACGCCGGGGCAGCGGGGAGCAATGGACGTGCTGGGGGGATTTTCTCCCCGGGGAAGCAGGGGGCTGGACATTCCGGGAATCATGCGCTGGAATCTGTGCGTGCTGCCGCCGGTTGCCGCCAGTATCCTTTTCGTGGAGACGGAAATGGGGGCTCTCAGGAACTTTACCATGATGAGGGCGAAAAATGCGAAAAGGTGGTTCCTTATGCGGTTTACGGCCATTGCTGCAGCCAACCTTATTTTTCTGCTCCCGTTTACGGGGACGGCGGAAGCGTTGATGGGGCGGGGGGAGGTTGGAAGTGGACGTTTTTTCGTATTCCTGATTTTGTTCTTTGGACATAGCTTTGTGATGTCCATGGTCTCCGTGGCTTTCTTCGCCGGCAGGGGAGGGATCAGGGCCTCCGTCATTTCCTTTCTGACAGTGGAAGGAGTTATGGTGGTCATCGGGAATGCTTTTCCCCCGGCGGCAGCCTGTCTGCCGCCTTATTGGGGAATGATACGGCAGGTGGAGGAAGCGTATGACGGCGGAGGTCTTTATCCGGCGCTGATTATGGGAGCCACGGCGGCAGCCATTGCCGGTTCGGCTGTATTTATCATAAGGAGCCTGCGGGCGTGAAAGGAAAGCGGTGCATGGCGGGGAAGATTCGTCTCGTTCATTCAGGAGGCTTCCTTACAGGGCGGAGCTGCCTGCTCTAAGGAAGCTTTGTATCCCAAGGAAGCCAGGTATTCTAAAGAAGCTTTGTGTCCTAAGAAAGCCAGGTATCTCAAAGAAGCTTTGTATCCTAAGGAAGTCCGGTATCCTAAAGAAGCTTTGTATCCTGAGGGAACTAAGTATCCTAAAGAAGCCTTGATCCCTGGGAAGAAGAATGGGAAGCCGCGCCGGCACGGCGGAAACGGGGTAAAAATGGAGAATATAATTGTTGTGGAAGATCTGGTCAAGTCCTATCGGGGCATCAAGGTGCTGGATCATGTGGATATTTCTTTTGAGAAGGGGAAGATTCACGGCATTACGGGCAGGAACGGGTCCGGCAAGACGGTCCTTATCAAGACAATATGCGGCCTGGTACAGCCGGAGAAAGGACGTGTGTGGGTGAACGGCAAGGAGATTGGAAGGGATGTGGATTTCCCGGAAAATACGGGTGTCATCATAGAGGCGCCGGGGTTTCTGCCCTCTTTAAGCGCCTATAAGAATCTGGACTATCTGGCGTCGCTGAGGAACGTGATCGGGAAAGAACAGATCCGCGACGCCATATACGCAGTGGGGCTTGAACCGGACGATAAGAAGCATGTGGGGAAGTATTCCCTGGGAATGAAACAGCGCCTGGGCATAGCGCAGGCCATCATGGAGGATCCGGAGATATTGATACTGGACGAACCCATGAACGCCCTGGACAAAAGCGGCACCGCGGAAATCAGGGAGCTGCTGCTGCACCTGAAAGAAAGAGGGAAAACCATACTGCTTGTGTCCCACAATCCGGAGGATATCCGCATGCTGTGCGATACGGTACAGGAAATGGATGGGGGGAGGCTGCTTTCCGCTTTATAACTCGGATACCATGGTGAGCTCCCCCAGATGCATATCCTCAAATACAACATCGGGAGCCTTGCTGCAATACACGGCACAGTTTTCCGGTATTTCATATACGGCACGCGCGGGGGCGGTATCCATGGTACGCCCCTTCAGCTCTATGTTTTCGGACGGCTTCAGGGCAACATCAATGTCGCGGAAGGTGATTCCTTCCATATTGCTGCCGGTGCCCGCAATGGCAATGGCATTTTCGGAGGTACAGGTAATGCCCCGGAAGTGAATATTTCTGAAATTTACTTTGGTGTCACGCAGGGGCTTTTGCTCCGCCGGGATATGGAAATCGTGTTGGATGCCCAGAATATAGATGGGCTCGCCGTTTCCCCACCAGTTTCCTGCGGCAATGCGGGTATCGATGATCATATTTTTTACCCGCACATTTTCAATCAGTCCGCATTCCGGATTGGACATAAAGCAGAGGCCGCGGTTGCTTTCCTTGACAATGACATTATCGATCAGCACATTTCTGATATGACTGTAGATATAGCCCACGGCGATTGCCTTGGAGCATGTCTTCAGAACACAGTTGGTAATCACCACATCTTCACAGGGCTTTTGCCAGTTGGTGATTGCAGTCAGGGCAATACAGTCGTCCCCGCTTTCGATATTGCAGTCGGAGACAATAACCCCTTTACAGCTGCAGACATGCAGGCCGTCGTCATTGGGGATGTTCAGATCGGTTCTGACAGTCAGGCCATGTACTTTAATATCCTCGCATTCGCTGAAGGTGACGGTCCAGCAGGGGGAATCTCTGATGGTGACACCCTTCAGAGCAATATGCTTCACGTTATGGAAAAAACCGACTGGCTTGGCCTGTCGTCAAAACTGTAGGGCGGAATCCTGCCGGGGGGCGGCGCCCTGGGAGACAGCAGCATTCAGCCGGCTGTCAGGACAATGGAGGAGCATTGGGTGGGGTAAAAAGGGAATTGCCCATTCTCTGCGGCTTTCGCAGTCTCTTCTCCCCCGTCTCCTTCAGCCGACGCCGCCGTCGCTCAACCGCTTTGATCCGGTCCAGGGTCCTTTCGTCGCCATAAGGGGAAAGCGGCTTTAAGCTGCCCATTATCCCTGGGCGGAACTGCCGGACAGATTTTTCCGGGCGTACGGGAAGATGTTTCGTGCACTGGGAAGACAGCTTCCGGAAGGAATGAAGGCTGTAGGCGGCATGGGAAACGGGATTTTTGAATGTGTCCAGGATCTGACAGGATACGAAAAGCTCTGCTATATGATGTACGATGACGAAGAGCTGTTTGCCGGTCTCTTCCACAGGATCGGGGTAAACCACCTGCTCATATGGGAGCGTTTTATGGAAGAATTCGGAGATCTGTACTGTGTACTGCGTTTCGGCGATGATATGGGATATAAGAGCAATACCCTTTTGGCGGCGGACACATTCCGGACGTTTGTCATTCCCCGGTATAAGCCGGTTATAGATCTGATCCACAGCTATGGCAAGCCGTTCCTGCTGCATTCCTGCGGCCGTATCTTCTCTATTATGGAGGAGCTGATCGCCGCGGGAATCGATGCGAAGCATTCCAATGAGGATCAGATCGCTCCGTTTCCGGAATGGGTGGAGCGTTATCGCGACCGGATCGGCAATTTCGGCGGTTTCGATGTGGATGCGGTCTGCCAGTTGGACAGGAAGGCACTGAAGGAATATATCATGGATGTGCTGAAAAAAACGGAAGGCCATGGCGGAATAGCGGCAGGGACCGGAAATTCGGTTCCGTCCTATGTGCCTCTTGGGAACTACCTCAATCTGATTGAGAGCGTGAGGGAATACCGGGGCGACTTCAGGTAGCAGGGCCGGCCCTGCTGCCGGTGTATGGAACGCCGTGAAAATCCTTCTGCCGGGAATCGGCCGCAGGATTATATTCTGTGAAAGGGTATTCGGGAAAACGTGTGATGATTTTTAATATTTTGATCAAAGATACGGTTGATATTTTCGGTTCGGTATGGTAAACTACGATTAAGCAATGATTTCAAATATTTTCTTTTACGTCTTTATACATCTGTTTTTCGAGATGAACTCCTTGCTTACGATCCCAAAACCATGCAGGGAGAAAGGTTCTTCCTGCCGACAGAAAGGAAGAAACCATGACGGAAACATATTTGGCGCAGGCTGTTTCGGCTGCGGATGAATCAGGCTCCTATGACACCAATGCGAAATTTTTGCTGGCGGATAAGCAGATCCTGGCACGGATTCTGAAATATGCGGTGAGAGAATTTCAGGATATGGAGATGGAAGATATCATATTCTGTATCAGTGAAGAGATAGAGGTGGGGACGCGGTCGGTGGACCCGGGCCTTTCGAACCTGGGCCGTATCATGGAGAGTAATGCGGAAGACAATGTGCCGGGGGAAGGAAGAATCTACTATGATATCCGCTTTAGTGCCTGGCACAAAGTGATGGAAATGAAATTTTTGATCAATGTGGAAGCCCAGCGCTCCACGGACCCCGGAA
>CAJUSI010000065.1 GCA_910589035.1 uncultured Acetatifactor sp.
CTTTCCTTCATCGTCCAGCTTTCTTATGTTCTCAACGTGTTCCATAACTACCTGTTTTGTCATTTTATTATAGGTCTTGCTTTTCTCAATCATCATCATGTACATCAATTTTTCCATACGATTTTCTCCTTTACATTCTATGGGGTTCACTGGGGTTATTATATTATATTATATTTATCCGGCAATAGCAATCTGTCTGTCGCTTCCGTATTGCCCCGCCTATTGTACAACAGCAAACCAAATCAGAGTATTCCGGGTTGACCGTATCAGAGAAATCATAGAGGAGAAGCCCTGTCCAAAAGGAAAATACCTATTCCTGCGTCAATTCAGGAATATCTTGAAAAAACAGAGGTTAAAAACGATTACCACATGAAAATCCAACTGACGGATATCGGTGTCAAACGCTGTGAAAGTGAATGTCTGCTTGCAAGCGGGCTGAAAACATTTTCAACAGGCGGCGGGATCATCGACATGGAAATAGACCATGCTGCCCTGGAATGGGTTGCTGATTATCTATTGCCGTTTGGAAAGAATGCCACTGTGTTGGAACCGGAGGAGTTAATAAAACGAATGCAGCAAAAAATATACGAATTACATCAGCATTACTGCAAATCAGAATAACAAGGATGTATGAATGAGGGGGATTCCGGTGAATTCCCTGTTCGCAAGACGCTTGTATAATCATGGGCTTTCTGCATATGCTATCTAAACCTGCATGGGGGTGTGAAATAAGCCCATCCTGTAATTCCAAAGACAACGGTTCCGGTTGACATTTCGGTGTTTTTTGCCGAATGCGGCGACTTTTTTCACAGCCCCGTCACCATGGCATGAATGAGGACTGTTCCGTGCCTGCGGCAGCGGGGCCGGCATGCGGAGACGGGCACAGCGGAGGCGGAAGGAAAAGCCTGCCGGAGCAGGCGGACAGGAGGAGAGATGGTTTCAGGAAAGCGGGGATGGTTCTACGGATGGTATTTCAAATGCCAGTCCGACGCGCAGACTCTGGCGGTAATACCGGCAGTGCATCAGACAGGGAGAAACAGAACCTGTTCCATACAGATTATCACAAAGAAGCAGTCCTGGACGGTTTCCCTGCCTGGGGAGGCGTTCCGGCGGAGGGGCAGGACGATTTCCATTGGAAGAAACCGATTTGGCGAAAGGGGGATACGGCTGGCAGTATGCGCACCGGGGCTGAAAGCGGAAGGAAGGCTGAAATTCGGCCCCCTTTCTCCCATAAAGTACAGCATCATGGGGCCGTTTTCCCTGATTCCCTTTTTGGAATGCCGCCACAGCATCCTGAGCATGAAGCACACAGTACAGGGAAATGTACGCATAAACGGAGAAACGTATTACTTTAAACGGGCACAGGGATATTGGGAGGGAGACAGAGGGCGGTCCTTTCCCAGGGAATATATCTCAGAGATTCTGGAAAGAACCGGTAAGCCTCTGAGGGCGCCGGCGAAGGGAGACATGACAAGGACGATCCATGAAAATGCGGCCTGCAGGGCCGTGTATCGGTTTCGGACCCAGGGCCGAACGCTTCTGGCGTTTGAGACGGACAGGGCGTCCTTCGAATATGAATACGAAATATAAGCTTCAGGGCTCCCACTCGCTCCATCCGGCGTTTTGCCTTAATCTGGCCTGCTCAAAGGTCAGATGAGGCAAATCCTCCTCCAGATATTCCATGAGCTCGCCGATTCCCTCCCTGGTCACATTGTTGATCAGAAAGATGCGCTCACAGCCGGCATTGAGCAGCCATTGCCTGACCATGGGGATATTGGCATAAGGAGAATCGATTTTTGTAATGATTCCGATGAGAGGGCGGAGAATAAAGGAACGGAGACTCGGGCTGAACAGATTATAGGGCTCGTCTGCCGCCTGGACCACCGCCACTGCATCCGCCTCAAAGGAAAAACAGGCAAGCCCCACGCTGAAATGCTTGGATTCCGCATACTCTCCCGGAGAATCGATGGTGTCGTCATCGGAAGAGGTGTATTGTGTTTTTACATAATGAAGCTCCTCCCCGCGCAGCGCCTGCGTCAGGGAGGTCTTTCCGGCTTCGCTTCTGCCCATCAGAAATAATTTTTTCATATTTATACCCACTGCCTGCTTATATCCACTGCTTACTTCAGATGCTGAATAATTTTGCTCTGCTGGAAATAGAAAAGTTTCGATTTCGGCTGTTCCGGATTCGGTGACTGACAATGAAAGCGCTTTCACAATGAAAGATCTTTCAGTTTCGGTGAATTTTACAAACCTGAAAATCCAATACCTCCCGGAAAAATCTGACTACCTCTTCCACAGCAGTCTGGACCTCCGACAGTCCGCCGGTGAGAATCAGGGAACCGCAGAAACGATCCATGAATCCGATCTGCACATCCGCGCTTTTCATTGCCACATCGGCGGCCACCACAACCGCCTCCCAGGGAGTGAAGCGGATCAGGCCGATGGATTCCCCGGTGTGGTCCTCGCCCTCGTGAACGCCGATATGCAGCCCCAGATTCTGATAGACGGGAGTCTGGGAGGAACTGATGATATGAGCCAGGCAGACCTCTTTGCCGGGAATCCGCAGCCTTGTGATCCGCAGCTTTTTCCCCTTCAGCTGTTCGTAATCCTCATGAAAGAGCTTCTCCAGAAGCTCTTCCTGTGTCATTTGGGCCATGGTCTCACTTCCTATCTTTTCGTGATCTTACAGACCACATATTCCAGGGTGTCCCGGAAATAATTTACGATCTCCGTCATGGCGGACATAACGTCCGAGATTTCCCCCGTAATGATTAATGTCCCCGTAAACCGATCCGCAAAGCCAAGGTAGACATTCCCGCTCTTGACCGCAATATCGGATGCAATTACGGCAGATTCCGGGGGCGTCATGTTCATGATTCCTATGGCGGATGACTGATAATCCACCTGGGGATTCAATCCCAGCTTCTGGTATATGACCGGCGCAGGGCCTCCCATTACATGGGCAAAGGTGATTTCCTTGCCTGCCACAGTTTCCTGTACAATTCTGATCCGTTCTTCCTGTCCGTTTGCCATCCGCCGATACCAATCCTTCCATGCTTTTGCGCCGTATCCCTGTCACCGGGAAATTCCGCCGCGGGAACTTTCTCTTCTTTCATCATACTCTCAGAGAAATACCCTGTCAAGCCGAAATCCGGCGGCTGCAGAGATTAGAAGAAAACGCTTTAATATTTTGCGTGTAAATCTTGAAAAAAATCCGATTTGTGGCATAATGTATATATATCAAGTTGCCGATGTTATTAATATATTGTCCTTATTCATGGCATGGAACGGTTGAATGCCCGTTTTACCATGAGCGTTGCTGCGCGCATGAATAATGTCTTTTATAGTGCAGAACAGCTGGATGGTCATTTTACCATGGGTGCTGCTATATCCATAATAGAAGGCACTGCCCTGGCTCAGAAGAGCGCCTGTATGGAATATATATGGAAGTTTTCCGGCAAAAACCTATCTCTTATTTGATCTTTGACGTATTCTTTGACCATGAATTTGCTATTGTAATAATAATTAGACGGATAATGGCCGGACAAAGGAAATAAACCAGTTGAAAATAGATTCTCTAAAGTATCCGGATGGTATAAAGGAGGGACATTTATGAGGAGTAAATGGATAAAAGTATTGGCTGCGGCGGTAGTCATCGCAATGGCCCTGCCTGCGGCAGGCAGCGCAGCGCCGTTGGAACCGGATAAAGAATGTTCGCTTAAGGTGGAAGCCATAAAGCCCACAGAGGAAAACAAAGAGATGGCTGCGGATCTGGCAAATGCAAATCTTGTGTACGATCTGTATAAAGTGGCGGACATGGTGAACGACGGTGGTTATTATACCTATAAATTTGCGGGGAAGTTTGAAAAGCTGTGCGATAACGAATTCTTGAAAACCAAATATGATGGGCTGGTGGATGAGAAGGGGCAGCTGCTTATGCCCCGTGACGGGGGTGAAATTAACAGCAGCCTGTGGGAAGACCTGTCCCAGGAGGCTGCGAAGCTGGCACTGTTCGGAGCTTCGGAGAATACGGAGACGGGCGGGGCAGGCGCTGAAGGAAATTTGAACCGGGCAGGAGGCCTTCCGATAATCGGAGAGATCATCGGGACCGAGAGACCCGGAGAAAATGCGTTTTCGGAGCCTGATAAGGTATGGAAGGATGTATCTGTGGGAACTCAGCTGCCGGATGACTCCCTGCAGCAGGGACTCTATCTCCTGATTGCAAGGGGAAAGGATATAGACTCGTATATTACCACGGAGCGCGTCGGGACAAACGGGACAGTACCCCCGGCCAGCCAAACGGCAGAGGAAGAAAAGATTGTCACGGTGGCTTATACAGAACAGTATGTCTACACTTTCGCTCCGCAGCTGATTTCGCTTCCCACCAAGGCGCCTGATGCGGACGGACAGGTGAGTACGGCGAATAACGGCGACTGGATTTACAACCCAACCGTATATTTGAAGCCGGAGCAGCATCCGCGTTACGGATATCTGGAAATAGTAAAGGACCTTTTGACCCATGAGTCCTTTGGCGGACAGTCGGGGGAAGCGGTATTCGTATTCCAGGTGGAAGCCACGCTGGGCGGGGTATCCGTTTACAGCGATGTGAAGACCATGATTTTTACAGGCGCCGGAGAACAGAGGGTGCTGATCGATAAGATTCCGGTGGGAGCGACGGTTACGGTTACGGAGGTTTACAGCGGAGCCAGCTATACCCTGGAAAAGATAGAGCAGGGATATCATGCCGTCGAAGCCTATCCCGACAGCTCCATTGTATATACACCTGCAGGAAATATTAATACCGGGGAAGTGACGGGTGTTGTCATTGAGGCAAACCGGGTGGCCAGTGTGAAGTTCACCAACGATTATGACCATCGCCAGACCGGCGGGCACGGTGTAATCAACCACTATGAATACGGAGAAAACGGATGGGCGAATGATGTTCAGCAGCAATGGACGAATCCGGCGCAGAGTAATCCGCCCCAGGGCAACGAGAATCCCTGAGGATAGCGAGGGAGTAAGGAGGGCTGAGTGATATGAGAAAGAGAACAGGAAACGCTTTACTTGCTTTTACTGCGGCCGCATTGGTTCTGACCGCAAATGTGGGAAGCGCCGATGCTTACTTTACCACATATGTGGAAGCCCAGGGGGGCGCGGTTGTCCATCTGGGAGACGAGACCCATATCCAGGAGGATGTAAATGGATGGGTAAAGCATCTTACGGTTTTAAATAAAGAAGGTTCGGATCCGGTTTATGTCCGTGCCAGGGCTTTCTGCGGCAGCCAGTATGAGCTGATATATGCGGGAAATGACTGGCTGGCGGCGGACGATGGCTTCTATCTTTACAAAGGCATTGTAGAAGGCGGGAAGACGACCACAGAGCTTACCATAACGGTCAAAGGGGAGGAAAAGAAGAATTCCTTCGACGTGACGGTCATCTATGAGAGCATACCCGTCCAGTACGACGAGGATGGGAATACACTGAATCCTGTAGTAAAGACGGAAAGCGGTGAAAGAGCCAATCCCGCAGTGGACTGGAATAAGAAGCTGGATGTGATCGAATCAAATCCTGCAGGAGAGATTACTGATAGTCCGGATACGAATCCTGACGGGGCATCAGGCTCGGGCGGAACACAGGACCAGACGCCGGGCTCGGGTGAATCCCAGGATCAGACATCAGGCTCGGGCGGAACACAGGATCAGACGCCGGGCTCGGGTGAATCCCAGGATCAGGCATCAGGCTCGGGCGGAACACAGGACCAGACGCCGGATTCAGGGCAGAACCCGGCGGGAACGGGACAGGAGTCAGGTGTGGGACAGGATGCGGAACCGAATGGAGGTGAGGGCTGATGGCTGAGAAGAAGACCAAAGTCTGGAAGGCAGAAGGTGCGAAAAAGTCAGGGAAGGCTTCCGGACTCAGGAAGAAACTTGCTTCACCTGTGGTGACGGTCGCTTTGTTTGCCGTGGCGGCAGGGATGCTTTTGACCAGTACCATTGGCGGAACCAGGGCTGCGCTGACCTATCAGTCCGAGGATTATATCGCACAGGTGGCATTGGACCATATCGGCGTGACGCTGCTGGAAAACGGCAAAGAAATTTCGTGGCGCTATTATACCCGGGAGTCTGATACGCAGTATAAGCTCATTACCGAGACGGGCAGACTGCTGACCAATATGCTTCAGGAAGACGAAAAGCTGCAGCCGGGAAAGAAATATAAGGAAGAGCTGGCCGTTGTAAACAGCGGCGGTATCGACGAATATGTGAGAGTTACCATTTATAAATACTGGCTGCCGGCCGAGGCTGAGCAGCAGGCGGCCGAATCTGCAGATGAGACACTGCCGCCGCGTCCGAAAATGCAGGAGCTGGATCCCGATCTGATCCACCTGAACCTGGTCAATCCTCAGGTCTGGCTGAAGGATACGGAGGCGTCCGGCAGTGAGGGAAGCGGCGCCTATAAGGAGAGAACCGTTCTATACTATAAGGATATTCTGAAGATGGGCGAGATGACGGAGCCCTTCTGCGATTCCCTGACAATCGACCGGGAGATCGCGTCCAAGGTGAGGGAAGAGGTAACTACAGACGGGAAATATACCACCATCAAGACGATTTATGCCTATGACGGTGTGGAATTTGTGGTAGAGGTTGAAGTGGACGCCGTGCAGGATCACAATGCCCAGGATGCCATTCTGAGCGCATGGGGCCGCAGGGTGGAGATTGAGAACGGCTCGTTGGCAGGCAGCAGCGGTATTCTGAAATCGGTACCCGCCTCAGCGTCTGTGAATCCTGGGGAAGGGGAGTAAGGAGGAAACGGCATGAAGAGAAGAATCGGTGTATTGCTCCTGACCATGTGCTGTCTGTTCGCCGATACGGCCATGCAGGTTCGGGCGGAGGATGCGGAAGGAAAAGTGGAATTCACCCCCGAGAACAATATGGAGAGTGATTTTACATCGGATAAAATAGCCACGATGGTAAGCGGCGTGCAGCCGGGGGATACCGTTACCTTTACGGTGAACCTGAGCAATAAGAATAAAGAGACCACGGACTGGTACATGACCAATAAAGTCCTGGAATCTCTGGAGAAATACAATAATGATGCGTCGGGCGGTGCCTACACCTACCGCCTGGTCTATATCAGCGGGACTGAGGAAAACGTGCTCTTTGACAGCGATGACGTGGGCGGCGAGACCGCCAGCGGGGCAGGGCAGGGCCTGAGCGAGGCAACTCATTCGCTGGAGGGCTGGTTTTATCTGGATACCCTGAGCACCGGACAGAGCGGCAGGGTCGAGCTTACGGTGGGGCTGGACGGTGAGACGGAGGTCAACACCTACCAGAATACCCAGGCGGCTTTGCAGCTGAACTTTGCGGTGGAGGTGAGACCCGGAGTGACGGAGGTGGATGAGACCGTTACCACTACGGAGGACAGCACGTCCAGGCAGACCACCATAGTGAAGACAGGTGATGAGACAAATCTCCTGCCCTTCTATATAGCAATGATGATCAGCGGAATCCTGGTTCTGGTTCTGGCCTTCTACAGCATGAGGCAGGGGAAGAAAGAGAAGGAGGAGGGTAAGTGATATGAGAGCGGCAAAAAGAGTTCTCGGCATATTGCTTTGCGCGGTATTGCTTCTTTCCACGGGCTATTCCGTCAAGGCCGCTGAAGGGGAAAATTCTGCTTATACCTATACAGTCCGGATCCTTGCAGGAAAACAGGGAAGCATCGATAATCCGGAGGTGGTATCGGTTACCAACAACAAAGATGCTGTGATCACCTGCAGCGGAGATATGGTGGTCATCTCAAACCTGAAATATGGGGATAATATCAGATTCGACAGGGAAAAGGTGACCAAGAGCAATGCAAACAAATATTATGTCAAGGGTTTCCGAGAGAGCGGCAAGGACAGCGGGGAGCTGGCCACCCCGGATTTCATTGTGACCGAGGACAGGGATTATGTGGTTGCCTACGGCCTGGCGAAGAATCTGGTTCCGTATGTGGTTCATTATCATGACGCAAACGGAAATACCCTGGCGGAGAGTGAGACTTACTACGGAACCATCAATGAAAAGCCCATTGTTCCGTATAAATATATTGACGGTTATCAGCCGCAGGCGTATAATCTGACTAAGACCCTGAAGGGAGATCCTGCGGAGGATGTATTTACCTTCACCTATACGCCCGTTCCGCCCGGGACGGTGGTTACCAGATATACTACCATAGTGCTTCCGGGAACCTTTACGGATCTGGGAACGGAAGTAATCGATGACGGCGTGGTTCCTGGTCCCGGCGGAGAAGAGAATCCCGGCGCTGAGATTGATATCGGCGATGCGGAGCTTCCGTTGGAAACGCCCCAGGAGGTGGATGACCTGGATATCGAGGATGAAACAATTCCCCTCGCGTCTCCTTTGAACCTTCTGGACAGCATGCGGAGAGTGGTGTTCGAGAACGCTCTTCTGATGAGCCTTCCGATGCCGGCAAGGATTTGCATTCTGCTTCTCATCCCGGCGCTTGTGGCCCTGGGCATAATATTAATAGTAAAAAATCGTAAGAGGGAAAAAGCATGAGGGGCGGGAAACTGATTCCTGCCCTCTGCAATTTACTGGGAACCCTGATTCTGGTTCTGGTCATCGCTTCCTGCCTGCCCCTGACGGTGCCGAGGCTTTTCGGCTACGAGATCTATGAGGTGGTCAGCGGAAGCATGGAGCCGGAGATTCCCGTGGGAAGTGTGATCTATGTGGCGGCAGCGCAGCCGGAGGATATCCGGGAGGAGGATGTGATTGCCTTTCGGAGCGGAGACACTATTATCACACACAGGGTTGTCACAAACCGCAAGCTGGACGGGGAATTCGTCACCAAGGGAGATGCCAATGAGCTGGAGGATATGAATTCCGTTCCCTACGAGAACCTGGTCGGGCGGGTGGAACACCATTTTCCCATAGTGGGAAGGCTGATGGTAGTATACACAGGAACCGTGGGCAAGGCATACGTGATCTGCTTTGCCGCCTGCGGCGCCATGCTGAATATGCTTGCAGGAAGACTTCGGGACAGGAATAAAGAGAAAGAGACATAAGGAAAGTTCTGGACAGGAACAAAGCGAAAGAGGCGTAAGGAAAGACCGGTATGGGAAAGAAGATCAGATTTCTTATCATGGCATTGGCGCTGATTGTGTTCGGCGCATGCGCCTTTATTATCTACTCCGCCAAGAGGAATTACCGCACGGAGGAGGAGATATACGAGAAAGCAGCTGAGGAGTATGTGCGGCCGGTTTCTGCAGAGGAGGGGAAGAACGGCTCCCTGCCGGAGGGCGCGGAAGGCGAAGCGGCAGAGCATGCTCCAATAGAAGTGGATTTCGAGGCGCTTCTGGCAGAAAGCGCCGATGCGGTGGGATGGCTCTACTGCGAGGGGACGACGATCAACTATCCCGTGGTACAGGGAAAGGACAACACCTTTTATCTGCACCATAATTACAGCGGTGAGAAGCAGAACTCCGGCGCGGTATTTGTGGATGCGGACAATGGGCCCGGCTTTCAGGATGCGAATACCTTCGTGTACGGGCATTACATGAATGACGGCTCCATGTTTGCGGTATTGCGCTCCTGGGAGGAAGAGGGATTTTACGAGGAGCATTCGGTTATGTGGCTTTTAACGCCGGAGCAGGATTACAAGGTGGTTCTCTTTGCCGGGTATACCACGGTCGCCGGATCGGAGATTTATTCTATTTTCGATGACCCGGGCAGGGAGTTTGAGGCATATCTGCGCTACTGCGCAGAAAAATCGGATTTCGAGACGGATGTGAATCTGGAGGGGGCGAGAAACTGTATCGTGCTCTCCACATGTGCGTTATATACGGCTACCGATTCCAGATATGTCATGCACGGCATTCTGGTGCCGGTGGACAAACCCTGATATAATATCGGGCGCTTAACGACGAAATCTTATGCAAAGCGGCAGAAGCTGGTTCCGGTTTATTCGGGTCAGGTATAAGGAGGGAGGTGATTGGTGACTCATGCGGTGTCATATGAGAATATATCCTGTACTGCTCTTTCTGGTATTGGGCCTGTGCGGCTGCGGAAGTGACGGGATGGGAACGCAGGGTTCCCAATCCCAGAGCGGACAGGATACTGTGAATTTCCCGGAAGAGGAGAGCGAGCTTACCGTTCCCACGGCGTCCTACGCTTCGGGAGATAAAAGCGGCAAAGAAGATTTTACGCCCTATCAGGCGCCGGAATTTGCGGATTCCGGGTTTCATGAGGAGCTTGCCCAGGGCAAGGGAGATGTGCTGGTGGATCTCTCCGCGGTTTCCCAGGGATATCTGGCAGTTTCGGCTAGGGCCGATTCCCGCCTGAAGGTACAGGTGATCAAGCAGAATGCGGAGGAGACCACCTATTCCTATAATCTGGCTCAGGACGGGACACCCTCCGTATTCCCGATTCAGAGCGGGGACGGCAGTTACACTGTTATTGTGGCGCAGAATACTACCGGTACCAAATATACCGTTTTGTATAATGCGGATTTCGAGGTGAAGCTGGAGGATGAGTTTCAGCCGTTTTTGCGTCCCAGCGATTATGTCAATTATAATGAAGACTCCGAATGCGTAAAGAAGGCGGCGGAGCTTGCGGAGGAGGCGGAGGATGCCCTGGGAGTAGTGGCCGGGGTTTATTCTTATATCTGCGCCAATGTGACCTATGACAGGGATCTGGCACGAAGTATTCAGGAGAAAAAAGTCACGGTCTACCTGCCCGATGTGGACGCTGTGCTGTCTTCGGGCAAGGGAATTTGCTTTGATTATGCCGCACTTACGGCGGCCATGCTGCGCAGCCAGGGCATTCCCACCAAAATGATTTTCGGCGATGTTTCGCCGGATAATCTCTACCATGCCTGGAATATGTTTTATACGGAGGAGACGGGATGGGTCACGGTGGGCTATGAGGTCAGTGCGGACAGCTGGAATCGGCTGGATCTGACTTTCTCCGCCAACGGAGCGGACGGAAGCTTTATCGGGGACGGCAGTAATTATACGGATGTCTTTATTTATTAGCAAGAATTGTTGAAAAATTTATGACAATTCCTTAAGAGCGGGAGGGACGATATGGGAAGCGGGAAACTGGACAGTCTTGGGGTAAGCGCGTTCTGCGAGAGTATGGCATTGATGATACAGTCCGGAACACAGGCGGACGAAGCCATTGCTCTGCTCAGAAAGGGAGGCGGGCGAAAAGGTCCTCTGGAACAGGGGCTTATCGTCATGCAGAGCGAAACGGAGAAAGGAAAGGGACTGTCGGAGGCCATGAAGATCTGCGGTATCTTTCCGGAATATGCTGTCATGATGACGCAGGCAGGAGAGAAGGCAGGACGCCTGGAGGAGGTGCTGTTCCAGCTTGCGCGGTATTATGCGAATCAGAAGAGCATGTCGGATAAGCTGAAAAGTGCCGTGATGTATCCTTCTGCCATGCTGGCCATGATTATTGCCATACTGACGGTGATGCTGACGGTGGTAATGCCTGTCTTTACGGATGTCTACGACAACCTGACGGGGAGTCTTACGATGTCCTCGTACCGATATATCCGCTGGAGCTACCTGTTCTGCTGGGCTGCGCTGATCGCTATGGTGGTGATCGTGGTATTGCTGCTGGCCGGACTGCTTCTCTGGAACAGCAAGAAGCGCCCCGCAGTGGAGAAGCTTCTGGGCAGGCTGCCGCTCTGCGCCCCCATTCTGGAGAGTCTGGGGATGTTTCGCTTTACCTCCGCACTTCTCACCTTTCTGGCCAGCGGCGCCATGCAGGATATTGCGGTGGCGGAGAGCAGTAAAATGACTGCATGTAAAACCGTGGAGGAGAAAATCAGCCGCTGCGCAAAACGCATGGAGGAAGGACATGGGATTGCACAGGCGGCTTATGATGAAGGATTATTTGAACCTGTCTATGGACGGATGCTTCTGGCAGGGGAGCGCAGCGGAAGTCTGGAGAGTGTGCTTCGAAAGCTGACGGATTTGCTGGGAGAGCACTGCACAGCGTTGGTTGACAGGCTGGTAGGAATTGTGGATCCGCTGTTGTCAGGGGTACTCCTGGTGACGGTGGGATTGTCCCTGCTGAGCGTTATGCTGCCTCTGATAGGGATGATGGGTTCCATCGGATAAGGAGGTGTGCCCATGAGGCGGAAGGGTGTTTCACTGATGGTATTTTATTCCATCGGAATTGCTTTGTTTTTTATGATGGGATTTCTCCTGTTGGTGGCTGTGGGAGCCGGGACTTACAGGGATATTGCCCGGGGCCAGTCACAGAATAACGAGGGCAGAGCGCTGCTGTCCTATCTCTCTACCTGCGTCAGAACCAATGACACGGAGAGCGGAATCAGCGTTTCCTGGGAGGAAGAGGGACCGGTGCTGACGATTGCCGACGGCAGCTCGGGGTTTGGCCTGAGAATCTATCAACGAGAGGGACATCTGTTGGAGAACTACGGACGGCTGGAGGAGGACCTTAATCCGTCAATCGCCCAGGTGATCGGAGAGACGGGGGAATTCCGGGTGGAGGAGCCGGAAAAGGGAACTTATGTGGTAATCACCGATGCCGGCAGAGTGATGCTTCATGTAAGATGCAGCCAGTAGAGAAAAGGCGGGGTTAATATGAGATGAAACGGAAAAACGATTTAAACAATACGCAGGGAAGAATGCATCGTATCACTGCTTTTTATATTGAGACCCTTGTCCTGACGGTCGTCTTTATCGCGGTTATTCTGGTTTTAATGTGGGTTTTTGCGCTGTCTGGAAGAATGAGCACCCGGGCGAAGCTGCTGACCAATGCCGTGCATCTGGCGGAAAATGCAGCGGAAGCGGTGGCGGCATCGGATAGTGAGGATAAACTGTTTGCCCTGTTGGATGAAGCCGGCAGGGGAAATGTCACCGGGCCGGAGGAAGGGGAAGGAAGCTTCTTTCGGGTGCGGTATGACGGAGAAATGAATCCTGCGGCGGACGGAAGCTTCCGGGTGGATGTGACCTGGGAACCGCAGGAGGGAGACCTGGTGAAAAGCGGGATCACCGTGTATTGGAATGAGGAAGTGATCTATACGCTGGACACGGCGGTTTATGCGGGGAGGTAGTTTCCCGTGCGGGCATGGGGCACCTGCGAATGTCCGCAGCCGGAGTGTATGGAGCTGGCTATACGGGGCCGGCAGGTTTCCATGGGGCCATGGGCCCCTGTCTGCGAGAGGAGGTTTTTATGAGGCATATTCCGATAAGGGTCGGACCGTTGGCGCTTCTGCTGACAGTAATCAGCATCTGTATGACTACATTGGGGGTCCTTGCGTTTACCACGGCGAGGGCGGATTGGAAGCTGGCAGAGCAATATGCCGATACGGTACATATCCGATATGAACTGGAGGAAATGGGGCAGGCATTTCTGAGGGATGCGTGCCGGGCGCTGGATGACGGCGAAAAGGAGCCTGCCATTCCCGGAACCACGAAGGGGGAGGACGGGACCCTGACATGGACGGCTCAAAGAGAGGAGTTCCGGCTGACGGTGGAGATTGCGCCGCAGGACGGCGGAGGGTTCCGGGTGGCCTGCTGGACGATACAAAAGGACTGGGAGCCTGAGGAAGGACTGGGAGATCTGTGGCTTGGGGAATGACCCCGGGGCCGTTATAAATACAAGGGATTGTGGAGAGAGGTGACGCATATGGATATTAAGATACAGGATATTCTGGTACAGGCGGTGAAGGATGAGGAAATCTCAGATATCTTTCTGGTGGCGGGGCTTCCCCCTACCATGAAAAGCAATGGAAGACAAAGACGTCTGGGTGAGACAATGCTGATGCCCGGGATGATCAGGGAGCTGGTGGAACAGATTTACCAGGCGGCAAACCGTGAGAAGATAAGGCTGGAGCGGGGAGAGGATGATGACTTTTCCCTTTCCATGCCCCGGAAGGATGATTTCCCGGGAGGGCGTTTCCGCGTCAATGTGTTCCGGCAGAGAGGTTCTCTGGCAGCGGTGATCCGGGTGATCCGCTTCGAGCTTCCCGATCCGGCAAAGCTGGGAATTCCGGAGGAGGTGCTGGAATTTGCGGATAATAAGGTGAACAGCGAGGACAGAACCGGAAGACATGGGGGTCTGGTGCTGGTGACAGGTGCTGCAGGCACCGGAAAATCCACCACACTGGCCTGTATGATGGACCGGGTAAACAGCACCCGGGACTGCCATATCATTACCATGGAGGATCCTATTGAATACATTCACAGGCATAAGAAGGCAATTGTCACTCAGAGGGAGATTTCCATCGATACGCCTGGCTATCAGGAGGCCTTGCGGTCCGCGCTGAGGGAAAGCCCGGATGTCATTCTTCTGGGGGAGATGAGGGACTACGGAACCATGTCAGCGGCGCTTACTGCGGCTGAGACGGGCATCCTGGTATTCAGTACGCTGCACACCAGCAGCGCTGCGGATACCATCAACCGTATTGTGGATGTATTTCCCGATAAGGAGCAGGCGCGCATCCAGCTTGCCCAGGTGCTGAAGGTGGTAGTCTGCCAACAGCTGGTGCCCTCCACAAAGAAGGATGAGGAGGGAAATCATGACAGGATTCCGGTATTTGAAATCATGAAAGCCACGGAGGCCATCCAGAATATGATCCGGGAGAATAAAGTGAACCAGATCAATTCCGTGATTCAGTCCGGTGCGGGTCTGGGGATGACTACCATGGATGCCAGTCTTTTGAAGCTGTATCAGGAGAAGAAGATTACAAGAGCGACTGCGCTGAAATACCGTATCCATTACGGATATGAATATATGACGAAACGACTGGGGGGGTCAATTGAATAACTGTTTATATGTTAGCATGTTTGGAGGCTTCTCTCTGACCTGGCTTGGAACGAGACTCGCCGGAGAGGAAAAATCCAGTGAGACGCAGTTTAACTATCTGATACAGATGCTGCTTCATAACCGTGAAAAGGGAGTGAGCAGGGATGCGCTGGAAGCGGTTTTGTTTGAGGACAGGGAGATTAACGATATTCATCATGCCACAAGGAGTGTGATTTACAATACCAAGAAGAAGCTGAAGGCATTGGGATTGCCGGATGTAAATTATATCAGACAGAAAAAGGGAATGTATTACTGGACGGAGGAGATACCGGTGGCGGAGGATGCCACGGAATTTGAAAGGACTATTCAGGAGGCGGAGACGCGGCAGGACCCGGATGAAAAACTTGCGCTGTATCAGGAGGCCTGTCATTGCTATACGGGAGAATTTCTGCCGGCTCAGGCAGGTGTGCTCTGGGTGGCTCAGGAGGCGAAAAGATACAGGAGCCTGTTCTATTCCTGTGTGGAAAAGACCGTGGAATTGCTGCGCACGAATAGGGATTTCCTTCAGATGGAGGAGATCGGAATCTATGCGGCAAAGGTGCAGCCGCTGGCTGACTGGGAGATGGTCACCATGGAGGCGATGATTGCCCTGGGCAGATATGAGGAGGCGGAAAGGTTTTACGAAGAGACGGTGGATCTCTATTTTCGGAGGGCGGGTGTACATCCTTCCAGGCGGCAGAAGGAGCTTTTCGGCAAGCTGGGAGAGCAGTTTGGCTACCGTCATAATGCATTGGAGGAAATTCAGACAGAACTTGCAGAGAGCGAACAGGAGGAAAGAGGAGGATACCTATGTCCCTATCCGGTATTTAAGGGGATTTACCGTATGGTTACCCGTATGATGGAAAGGGGAGGCCAGTCGGTTTATCTGATGCTCTGCATAGTAGTGGACAGCAAGGGGAATCCTATGAGGGACGGCAGTGCGCTGGAGGAGCTGTCCCGGCGTCTGGGAGATGCAATATGGCATTCTGTGCGGCACAGCGATGCCATCAGCAAATACGGAAAGGGACGGTATCTGGTACTTTTGGTCAATACGACCCTTGAGAATTGCAGCATTATTCAGAAGCGAATAAATGAGAAATTTATTGTAGGACGACAGCGGACAGGAATTAAATATTGTGTGAAGAGTGTGATTTGTTCTCTGGATAAGGGGAGCTATACTGCGGGCAAGGGTAAGGAGAAGAAATAAGCGAATGAGTAAAGACCAATGCTATTTGGGGACGCCAAACGGTGTGGTGCTATGTGTGGATCATGTAAAAGCGGGGCAGTTCGGAGGAAGGATGTATCATGCCTATGCTCAGGTACCGAAGGAATTTAAGAACCTGGAGGAAATGCTTTTCGAACAGGAAGAGCTGTATGATTTTTTAAATTTTCCGTACCCGGCCACCAATGACCGTACATTTTCTGACGGCACACAGAGAAGAGATATCGTGCAGGAAAGGACAAGGATTATGAGCGATAAAGATTTATTGAGCAAACACGGTGATTTGGGAACCTTTATTATACGCGTCCAGCACCGGCAGAACAGCAGCTGGCAGGGAAGAGTTACCTGGACGGAAAAGGATAAGACGGTTTATTTCCGTTCCGTATGGGAGCTGATCAAGCTGATAGCCGGCGCACTGGATACTGTCAGCGAACCGGAAGAGGGGCAGGAGGAAATCTCCTGGCCGGATGAGGAGAAGGGAAAGGAATAACGGGAAAAGAAAAAAGCCACTGCATTGCTGCAATGGCTTTTTGTGTTCTGCCTATTATTTCTTCTTGAAGGTCATGCTGGCCGTAACGCCCTCTTCCTCTTCGGTCACGGTGAGCTTGTCGCCATCAATAGTGGCAACCATGACTTCATTATCTGCAGTGGTCATGGTTACGGTCTTGCCGGAAGCCTTGTAGGTGCCGCTCATCACAAGAGTGGGATCCAGGTCGGACAGATTAAAGTCGAATTTCCCATCGGACTTCAGCTCCCGATCTACCACGAGATCATCCATGGATTTACCAAGGCTGGTGGCCAGATCCTCCAGATTTACCGACATACCTGCCATGGAAACCTCAGAAAGCTTGTAGGTTCCGGCTACATCAGCTCCGCCACCGCCGCAGGCCACCAGGCCCATCATGCACACCAGTACCAGCACAAGGCTGATGAATTTTGCAACATTCTTCTTCATAATACATTTCTCCTTTTTGATTCCTTTTATGTATTTTGGTTCTCTGATTTTTAAGAACCATGAGCTGCCGCGGGAAGAAAGCATCTTTCCGTGACGCAATGTCTATTATAGCACCTTTTTTACAATTTACAAGAGTGAAATGAGGGTTTATACTATAATTTAGCATTTATTAGTTACTTTTCACGGGGTGGGGAAAGTCTAGCTGGTGATTGTGCAAAATGCTGAATTTAAAAAAATAGTTATCCACTCCAAACCGGCTGAATTTAGGAAAATGTGGATATCGGTCTGATTTTCCGGAACAGCCGGTTTTC
>CAJUSI010000066.1 GCA_910589035.1 uncultured Acetatifactor sp.
AAGTGAGAGAAACCGAAACAATCATCGGCAAATCCTTTATGTCAAATACATAATCCTTAAAATCCATCGGAACTGCCAGACGGGAATCATTATAGGCTACCGCATACCATGACGAAAAAAGCACACTCAACACACAAAGTATCCCACAGCCAATCCAAATTTTCTTTTTATTTGTTTTCATCTTAATCCTCCTCTATAATTTGAGATATATTTATCTCTTTATGTGATAAATATATCACTTTTCTTTCTTAGTGTCAATAGAAAAGAGATAAATATATCTCATTCGTAATTCAGAACAATAAAATCCATACTTTGTGAATCTCCCGTCATCACGAAATCGGTCGGGGAAGAGCCATCTTCCCCTGCTCGCCGCCCCCCATGTGCCGCCTTAGCGGCATACTTCCTCCGCATGGGGCTGTGCATAAACAACGGGATGCATCGTTGCCTGCATCCCGCCTCTTTCATCCTATATTCATCAGCTAATATCACGTTTCTGATATACCTTCACCGCAATCCGGTACGAGATAAAAAACCAGATAACAGAAATGATAAGTACAATATGGAAAGCCAGAAGGATATTTTCCTTTACAGGAAAAACCAAATTGATCAGAAGAACAAGCCCCGTAATAATCCCTGTCCCCGCCATAAATGACGTCATAAAGACAATCTGCGATTTCTCCGGGTCAAACAGATATGCACACGGCAGACTGATGCCGCCTGCAAGCAGGCATGCGCTCATCCCGATAGAGCCATACAGTAACAGCGAGTGAAACGTGATATCCATGCCGAAACAGACAAGGACGGCGCAGGGAACCAGCGCTGTCAGCATTCCCAATACGGTGGATATAAAACAAAAACTTCTCACCGCTCCAGCATATTCTCAATAAAGATCCCATACCCCTTCCGGGAATCCTGCACCAGCACATGGGTCACCGCCCCGATGAACTTCCCGTTCTGGATGATGGGGCTGCCGCTCATACCCTGGACAATGCCGCCCGTCAGGGCCAAAAGTCTGGGATCCGTGACCTTCAGCTCGATGCCCCTGTTGACATTGTCATGGTCGAGATGAATTCCCGTGATTTCCACATCGTAATACTTTGGTTCCCCGTCCACGGTGCAGAGAATCTGGGCAGGTCCCATTTCAATCTCCTGTTTCAGCCCGATGGGGATTGCTTCCCTGACTCCCATTTCCATCCCCCTGCCGTTGCAGCTGCCGAAGATTCCCCGATTGCTGTTATCCGTGATCTCACCGAGAATGCGGTCATTGGAATAGATGATCATTCCTGTCATCTCACCCGGATTTCCCGCGCTTCCTTTCTGAATCTCCACGATATCCGTCTGGTAAAGGGTGCCTCCTTCCATGTGCATCAGCGTGCTGGTGTCCACATCCGTGATGCCATGTCCCAACGCGCCGAAATTGCCCTGAGCGTCAATATATGTCATGGTACCGACGCCCTGGGCATTGTCCCTCACCCACACTCCGATTTTATAGTTGCCGTTGACATCCCGCCTGGGAGTGATCTCCAGTTCCATCAATTCCCCGTCACGCTCCACTGTCAGAATCAGCTCTTTGCCTCCGCTTTCCTCCACACGCCGGATGAAGTCGTCCTTTTCCGTCACCTTTTCCCCGTTCACGTTCCGAATGTAATCCCCCGATTTGAGTATATATTTCCCCGGAGAATAGCTTACCCCGTCGCTGCCCTGAAAATCACCCGTTCCTATTACCAGAACCCCGTTGGTCTTCACATAGATCCCCACGGGCGCGCCCACCGGAATCAGTTCCTGATCCTCTATCACCCGAATATCTACGTTTTTCAGGGTAAAAAAGCCAAAAAGCTTGACCTGCATCCGATAGGCCGAATCCAGCGCCGTCTTCAGCGTGACCGTCCTGCTCAGGTCCAGCCTGACCGCTCCCTCCGGAATATTGCTGGTTCCCTGTTCGCTTACACTGACGATTTCTCCCGTAGCCGGAATGCCCAGGCGGAAGGATTCCTCCTGCCCGGCACGCACATTGATCACGGAAGGAATACATCGGTCGATATCATAGTAAACCAGGCCAGCCAGCGCCACGCAGCTCAGAGCCAGTGTCAGGCTCAGCGTAATCCGGTAAATCCTGTAACGTCTCATCCTTCGTTTCCAATTCTGCAGCAGGATTACCATATGTTCTCCCGCCTGTTCCTGAATGTTCCCTCCTCTATCACCCACCCGTCTCATCCTGTTTCCTCCATACTATTTCAAGTTGCGCCTTCTCTGTCTCCGGCAGCCGCTTTCCACGGCAGAGCCAGTGCGCCATAAATCCTGCCCATTACATGCAAAACCCATGCCGCCTGTGCAATGTCCGGACACAAAAGTCCCTCTTAACGCTTATAAGATCCATGACACCTATGCGGAGCAGGACAATGAAGCCTGTCATCATCCATCGGATAAAACCGCAATAGAAAAAGACCCTCTCAGGCCTTTTTCCGCTCCCAATCTAGTATGTGGAATTTTTTTATTTTCATTCACAAAAAACAGGGTAAATAGCCAATCCAGCAGAATTTCATTGTTTCGCACCCGGCATGGACAAGCTGATAGCAGATTTTGTCAGAAATTATATTATTTCGCCCGGCACTTCCGCCCGGACAGCCAAATCTGAATTCTGCCGTTCAGCCCTGACGCTTGTGCTTCATGGCCTGAGCCCGCATCTCACCGGCATTGGACAGAGCTGCATCTGTCAGCACGTCGCTTCCCAGGAGCCTGGCCAGTTCGCCCATGCTTTCCTCCTCACCGAGTGCCCTCACATCCGTAATGGTATTATCTGACTGGCTGCTTTTTTCAATGACAAAATGCCGGTCCGCCATGGCCGCAATCTGGGGCAGATGGGTGATGCAGAGCACCTGATGCGCATGGGCCACCGTATCCAGCTGCTCGGAAACTCTCCATGCGGTTTTGCCGCTGATACCGGTGTCGATCTCGTCAAAAATCAGGGTATCAATCTCATCCCTTCCCGCCAGCACCGTCTTGATGGCCAGCATGATACGGGAAAGCTCGCCCCCGCTGGCCACCTGGCTCAGAGACTTCAGCTCCTCGCCCGGATTGGTGGAAATCAGGAATTCCACATCGTCCCAGCCTTCCGCGGTAATGCCGGTGCTGCGCCCCACTGCAATCTCGAATTCCACCGTCAGGAAATTCAGATGCACCAGAGCCTGTTTCAGCTGCCTGGCCAGCACGGCGGCATTCTTTTTCCTGAGCCTGGAAAGCTTTTCGCAGGCCGACTCCAGCGCCGTTTCCGCCGCCTTTAAATCATTTTCCAGCTGCTGGATATAAGCCTCGTAGTTTTCCAGGCGCTCCAGCCGGTTACGCCTCTCCTCCCCGCAGGCAATCACGTCTTCTATGGTTTTTCCGTATTTTCCCTTTAAATGGTTCAGCGTATTGAGCCTGTCCTCCACGGCCGCGAAATCCGCTTCGTCAAACTCGCAGTCGCTCATATATTCCGCCAGATCCCGGTTATAATCTGCAAGCAGGCTGTCTATCTCCGACAGCTGCCCTTCCAGCTCGCCCAGGCGCTCATCCAGCCCGGATACCCCCTGAAGCGCCCGCAGCGCTCTGCTCAGGGCGCTGCCCGCAGCGCCCGTGAAGTCGCTTCCCGTATATTGATAGCTTTCTGCCAGGCTCTCCGTGATCTTCTTGCCGTTTACCATCAGCTTATATTGCCGCTCCAGCTCCTCGTCCTCGCCGGGCACCAGCCTTGCCTGTTCGATTTCCTGCAGTTCGTACTCCGCAAGCTCCTGCTCCCGGATTCTGGCAGCTTCATCCATGGCGCTTTCCTCCAGGGTTCTGCGCAGCTGTCTGCACTCCTTATAGGCAGTCCTCACGGCTTCCGCAACCGCCGGGAATTTATCTCCGCAGTAGGCGTCCAGGATTTCCATATGCTTTTTCTTTTTTAAAAGGGACTGGTGCTCATGCTGGCCATGAATGTCGATCAGGAGCTCCGACAGCTCCTTGACCTGTCTGGCCGTGACGGTCTCTCCGTTCACCCTGTAGACATTCTTTCCCGCCTGCATCTTCCGGCTGATTATAACGCTGCCGTCCTCCTCAGGCTCCAGCTCCAGCTGCAGGAGCTTTTCACGCACCCTTTTATCATGGCTGGTAAACACTAGCTCCACCAGGGCGCTCTCCGCTCCCCTGCGAAGCATGTCCTTTTCGAATTTGCCTCCCAGTGCCAGATTCACGCTTCCTATCAGCAGGGATTTCCCTGCTCCGGTCTCTCCGGTAAGAATATTTAAACCCTCGCCGAATTCTACCTCCGTCTCCTCCATCAATGCCAGATTCTTCACATGTAAGCTCTGCAGCATTTCCATTCTCCTTTCCGGACCTTGCCAGCTTCGAACCTTCCCCGACAGCCTGCCCGTCAAGCCGCTCTTATCCAAAGGCTGCCCAAAGCCATGGTACACCAGTATTTCATCTCCACTAAAAGGCGCGTCCTCCGTGCCCTGCCCTCACCGTTACGATATCATATTTCTCATTTTCTCCGCGAGCTTCTGCGCTTCCGCCGCAGTATGGACCGCGGCAAAGATAGTATCGTCCCCTGCGATACATCCCACAATTTCCGGAATTTTCATGCCGTCCAGCGCCGCAGCCGCAGCCATCGCCATACCGGGAGCCGTCTTGATGACCAGAATATTCTGCGCCGCCTCAATGCAGGAGAAGGCTCCCTGCAGCATATGGCTGTACCTGGCCTCGCTGTCTGGCTTCCTGTCTTCCTCCCCCTGTCTGAGCACGGCATACTTCTGTCTGCCGCTTTTCATGGGCATCTTTGTCAGCTTCAGTTCCCTGATATCCCTTGACACGGTTGCCTGGGTCACGGAAAATCCTGCCTCCTTCAGCCTGTCTGACAGCTCTTCCTGTGTTCCCACATCATCTTTCCGGATTATTTCCATGATTTTCTTCTGCCTGGTTTCCTTCTTATCCATCTTCCCTCCCCGGCTACTCTGCCGAAAGGACATCTGCCCCCATGTCCTATCCCTGCATTTTTCTGTGCAGCACCTCCAGAAAGCTCACCTGATTCAGCCTGATAAATTCCGTTGTTTCCCGGGAGCGTACAATGCGCAGCTTATCCCCTGTCTGCAGGGGTATTATCTGGCTGCCGTCAAAGCCTGCCTCCACAGTCTGTATTCCGCCCTCTCCATGCCTGGTGACCTCTATCTCAACCACATCCTCAGAGGACAGTACAATGCTTCTCTGACTCAGGGAATGAGGACAGATGGGAGTCAGCATAATCAGCTTTGCACCGGGCTCCACCAGGGGGCCACCGGCTGACAGACTATAGCCCGTGGAGCCGGTGGGCGTAGAGACAATCATCCCGTCGGCACTGTAACCGTTCAGGAACTGTCCGTTCACAAAAATATTAAAGCGGATAATCCGCAGGGAACCTCTCCGGGAGATCACGATATCATTCAACGCCCATCCCTCCCCGGCGGAGCCGTCCGAAAAGCAGACTTTTCCGTCCAGCATCATGCGGCTCTCCTGTACATAGTCTCCCGCCAGCAGTCTCTCCAGCGATTCCTCCAGATGGGAAGGCTCAATCTCCGTCATATACCCCAGAGTCCCCAGATTCACGCCGATGATGGGAAGATGCATCCCCTTAGTCTCCCTTGCCGCCTGCAGCACGGTGCCGTCTCCTCCCAGGACAATCATGCAGTCCCCATCCCGGGGGATTCCCGTGCCCGCCTTCCCTTCCATTCCGGCGCCGGACTCGGACACCCAGCCTTCCCCGTCCGTCTTCAGCGTAATCCGCTTTCCCTTCAGCTTCAGGAAGTCGCAGACCCGCTTTGTCGTGACCAGATTGCAGTCCTTGTGCACATTTGTGTATATCAGAAAATGTCTCATAGACGCTCCTTCTACGGCCGCTTCCGCCTGCTGTTCCCATCCGGGCATGCCGAAATCAAGATATATCCAGAATATACGGTATTTCGATGTCAGGTGCTCCGTCCGAACATGCCGGAGCAGAAATCATACTAATATGCCGGAATTCCCGGAATCTTGGTGCCGGGGTTCCATCCAGAATCAGCCGGGCAGGATCCGGGACCGTGAAAACGGATTTATAACAGCTCATGAGAAGCCCTCACCGTCTCCGCAATCCGTTCCTTCCAGGCAGCTGAAGCGGAAGTACCCTCCTTCGCCGTCCCCGGTTCCCTCTCTTTTTTCAGATGCATCAGATATTCGATATTGCCTTCCGCTCCCCGGAAGGGAGAGTAATCCAGATGAAGCACGGAAAATCCGGCGGTACCGGTATAGTCAATCATATCCGCAAGTACCCTTCGGTGAATTTCCGGCTTCCTTACCACGCCCTTTTTTCCCACATTCTCCCTGCCGGCTTCAAACTGGGGCTTAATCAGACAGACCATCTCTCCCCCCGCCTTCAGCAGTTCTCCTGCGGGAGCCAGTATTTTGGTCAAGGAGATAAAGGACACGTCCACGCTTGCAAAATCCGGTTCCTCCTCCACATCCTCCCGCACCATATATCTGAAATTGGTCTGCTCCATACAGACCACCCTGGCATCCTCCCGCAGCTTATCCGCCAGCTGCCCCCTGCCTGTATCCACCGCATATACCTTCGCGGCGCCATGCTGCAGCATGCAATCCGTAAAGCCTCCCGTGGAAGCGCCGATATCCACGCATATTTGACCGCTTAAGTCAATGTCCCATTCCTCCAGGGCCTTCTCCAGCTTGTATCCTCCCCTGCCCACATATTTCTGTGCTGCCTCCACCGCCTTTAGCAGGATAGAGTCCCTCTCATAAAAGGCTCCCGGCTTTTCCGCCTTCTGTCCGTTCACATAGACCCCGCCGGCTTTGATGAGCTCCTTCGCCTTTTCCCGGGAAGGCGCATACCCCAGCTGTGTCAGAATAATGTCAAGCCGCTCCCTCATGCCTTTCCACCGTCCCGCAGATGCGCCTCTTCCATGCCCATACCGCAGATCCTCTTTACGATACTCTCCTGGTCAATCCCAATTTCCCGCTTTAAGAGCTCCACGTTTCCATGCTCCACATAGGCGTCCGGGATGCTGATATTCAGAAACCGGTTCTGCAGATTCCTCCGGTTCATATAGTCCAGTACCTTCTCCCCATAGCCTCCGCAGGCCACATTTTCCTCCAGGGTGACGATCAGCGCATGCTCCCTGCAGGCCTCCTCCACGGCCTCCTCATCGATGGGCTTCACAAACCTGGCATTGATCAGGCTTACGCCAAAGCCCTTCTCCTTCAGGGCATCCCGCACCTCTTCCGCCGTCTTTACCATGCTGCCCACCGCCAAAAGGGCGATCCCGCTCTCCCTGTAAATCCATTCCGCCTTTCCCGGCTCGATGGGCGCACGATACTCCCTCAGCCCCGCATAGGCTATACCCCGGGGATAGCGCACCGCAATGGACTTTCCCAGGCCCACCGCAAATTTCATCATATCGGACAACTCCCATTTATTCTTGGGCGCACAGATATACATATTCGGAATACCGGATAGATATGTAAAATCGAAGATTCCCTGATGGGTCTCCCCGTCGCTTCCCACAAGCCCAGCTCTGTCTATGGCAAATACCACCGGCAGATTCTGAATACAGACATCGTGCAGAATCTGGTCATAGGCTCTCTGCAGGAAGGAGGAATATACCGCAACGATGGGTTTCAGTCCCCCCGCCGCAAGCCCTGCCGCAAAGGTCACCGCATGCTCCTCAGCAATCCCCACATCAAAGAAACGCTCCGGATACATATTGTGAAAGCGCTTCAGGCCTGTCCCGTCAGGCATGGCCGCCGTAATTGCCACGATTCTGTCATCCCGCTGTCCCAGCTTGCACATGACGGTGGAGAAAACATCCGTATAGTTTGCGATGGTCCTGGGATGCGCCGGAATCCCCGTCTCGATATCAAAGGGCTCCGCGCCGTGAAATCTCGCGGGATGGCGTTCCGCAGGGCGGTACCCTTTTCCCTTCTGAGTCAGAACATGGATCAGCACCGGTCCTTCCACCCGCCTGGCGTCATTGATAACGGACTCCATGGTGCCGATATCATGCCCGTCCACAGGCCCCAGATAAGTAATTCCCATATCCTCGAAGAACATCCCCGGAATCACCAGCTGCTTGAAGCTGCTCTTTGCCCTGCGGATTCTGGTAATCATATTGTCCCCTCTCTTGGTACCCAGCAGCGCATTGTAAATTCCCTTTTTTAAATCCAGGTAACCGGAGGCGGTGCGGATGCTGTTGAGATACTTGGACACGCCCCCCACATTCTCGGAGATGGACATATTATTATCATTCAGTATGATGATGAAATTCGTCTCTAGCTTTGAGGCATTGTTCAGTGCCTCATAAGCCATTCCCCCGGTCAGCGAGCCGTCTCCGATTACGGATACCACCGTGTGATTCCCCCCCGTAATCTCCCTTGCCCGCACCAGTCCAAGGCCCGCCGAGATGGAAGTTGAACTGTGCCCGGTGTCAAAGACGTCGCATTCGCTTTCTTTGCGTTTGGGAAAACCGCTCAGACCATGAAGCTGGCGCAGAGAACCGAACTCTTTCCTTCGTCCGGTCAGAATTTTGTGTGTGTAGGACTGATGTCCCACATCCCAGATAATCTTGTCCTCAGGCAGCTGCAGAGCCAGATGCAAAGCCATGGTCAGCTCCACCGCCCCCAGATTCGACCCCAGATGCCCCCCTGTCACGCTGATCTGCCGAATCAGGAAATCCCGGATTTCCTGTGCCAGCAAGGGCAGTTCGTCCCTCTTTATCTTCTTTATGTCATTCGCCTGTTCTATGGTCTCCAGCAGCATACTTCAACCATATCCTTTCCGGCGCGTTCCGTTCTTTATTTACGCCTGTGTATTAAATTCAGAATCAGTTGCTTTAAAAATGCATGCTCCCCCTCAAAGCCGTCCAGAATGGCCGCCGCCTCCCTGGACAAAGCCTCCACCTGGCTTCCAGCCGCTTCCAGTCCCTTCAGGGTTACATAGGTCTGCTTGTGATTCTGGGCATCGCTGCCCACCGGCTTCCCCAGTTCCCGGCTGTCCCCCGTCACATCAAGGATATCATCCTGAATCTGAAACGCTATTCCGATATTATATGCACATTTTTCAATTTCCGCCACCTGGCTCCCGCTGGCGCCGGCCAGAATTGCGCCGATCATCATGGCCGCCTGTATCAATGCGGCAGTCTTATGCTCATGAATAAAGACAAGCTCCCGCTCCGTGATATCCGACTGCAGCTTCTCTGCCGTCACGTCCACGGCCTGTCCGCCTATCATGCCCCGGGCGCCCGCTTTCACCGCCAGCACCGAAAGCGCGGACCACACCCTCCCTGCCCCGGACAAAGCTGCCTCCGGAAATTCCTGTTCCGCCTTCCCCAAATAATTATTTCCTGCGCCAAGCGCCGTCTCAAAGGCATAATTCAACAGCGCATCCCCTGCCAGGATCCCCATGGCATCCCCGTAGACACACCAGGTGGTCTCCCTGCCCCGGCGGTAGCGGTCATTGTCCATGGCAGGCAGATCGTCATGCACCAGAGAATAGGTATGAATCATCTCGATAGCCGCCATAAAGCATTCCACGTCTCTATCCCTTCCGCCCCCGCACATCCGGTAGGTCTCCCACATTAATATGGGGCGCAGACGTTTCCCTCCGGCAATCAGGCTGTAATTCATGGCCTCCATAAGCCCTGCCTGGCATCCTGTCTCCTTCGGGAGAAAGCGTGCCAGCACTGCCTCCGCCCGTTCCGTGTCTTCTTTCAGCCTGCTCTCAAACTCCCTGGTATCCACTTTCAAACTCCTCCAACTGTCCTTCTCCGTTCAGCTTCAGCACCTGCTTCTCCACCCGGTCGATCTGATCGTTGCATTTCTTCAAGACCGTCATTCCCTCGTTGTAGGCCCGAAATGCCTCCTCTAACGGAATATCGTCTTTTTCCAGTCTTTCAATCAGTTCTTCCAGCCTGGTAAAATTTTCCTCCAGGCTGAGTTTACCTGTCTCTTCGCTCATTTGCCGTCCTCCTGTTTATAATCGCCGGGCTCCCGGCATTTTAGGGCCGTCCTGTTCCGTTTCCGGCAGTTTATTCCCCATCTGCCTTTCCCTGCCCATGCCGTTCACCTCCCGGGTCACGCCGGTCACCTTCGCCTCGATCCTTCCGTCGCTGACTCTTATGAGAATATCCTGTCCTTCCAGCACCTGTCCTGCGGAACGGATATTCCTGCCCTCCTTATCTTCCACATAGGAATAGCCGCCATTCAGCCGCTCCAAGGGGGAAAGTCCCTTCATCCTCTCAATATAAACCGCCATTTTCTGCCGTCTTTTGTCCAGGAGCCGGCTCATCCGCGCCTGGAGCTTCTCCTCCGCCGAAAGTGCCTCCATCTTCTTCTGGCGGATACGGTACACGGGACTCACGGTCTTCAGCCGCAGCGCCCTGTTTTCCGCAAGCCGGCGCGTCTGTGCGAGCTTCCTCTCCATCGCCCGGTTCAGCCTGTCCCTGTACACCCCAAAGGATCCCAGTATCTCACGGATATCCGCCACCGCCAGTTCTGCGGCCGCAGAAGGGGTGGGCGCCCGCAGGTCCGCCACATAATCTATGATTGTGATGTCCGTCTCATGCCCCACCGCAGAGATAACCGGCACCCGGCAGTCAAACACCGCCTGGGCCACCGCCCTCTCGTTAAAGGCCCAGAGATCCTCTATGGAGCCGCCGCCCCTTCCCACGATCATCACATCCACCCGAAGCTTCTCCAACGCCCGGATTCCGTTTACTATGCTTGGAACCGCCGCCTCGCCCTGCACAATAGCCGGATAGAGAAGGATCTGTACATAAGGATTCCTCCTGCGAGCTATCTGGATGATATCCCGCACAGCCGCTCCCGTATCCGCCGTCACCACCCCCAGAGTCCTGATCAGCCTGGGAATGGGCTGTTTATATTCCCGGGCAAACATGCCGGCTTCCTCCAGTTCACGCTTCAGGGCCTCATACCTTTCATAGAGCTGTCCGCTTCCGTCCAGCATAATCTGCTTTGCATAGAGCTGATACTTCCCGTCCCTCTCATACACATCCACCGTGCCGCCCACAATCACCTGCTGCCCTTCAGACATACGAAAAGAGAGACCTGAGCGGCTGCCTGCAAACATCACGCAGCTTATGGTCCCTTTCAAATCCTTCAAAGTGAAATAAATATGGCCGGAGGAATGGTATTTACAGTTGCTCACCTCTCCCTTTACAAAGAGGCTGCGCAAAAGATAATCCTGCGTGAACATATTTTTAATATAGGAATTCAATTGTCCTACGGTATAAACATTCCGAATCTCAATCACCCAGCTTTACAATCTTGGCCAGAATGGCATTCACAAAGCCCCCCGAATTATCCTGGCCATATTTTTTAGCGATTTCCACCGCTTCGTCGATTGCCACGCCGGCGGGAATATCCTCGTCATACCGCATCTCATAGATGCCGAGACGAAGCACCGCCAGCTCCACCTTACCCATGCGGGCAGTATCCCAGCCCACGGTATTCTCCTCAATCAATCTGTCTATCTCATGTATCCTCTCCCGCACTGCCTGACACCTTGCCTCGATGGCATCAGCGTCCTGCCGGGAAGAAATCTCCTCGTTATCCTCCAGAAACAGCCTCATCTGCCGGGGCATTTCCTCCGCCGGATAAAATGCTTCGCGGAATAAAAGCTTGAAAATCTGCTCTCTCTGCTCGTGTCGTCCCATTGAATACTCCCCCCTGTACCGGGAAACTTCTGTACGGTTCTACCTTACCTTTATGCCGGAAATGCGAATATTGACATCCGTGCACTCAAGTCCTGTCATATTCTCAATGGCAGCCTTCACCTTCGCCTGCACCTGATGGCAGGTAGCCGGAATATTATAGCCGTATTCCATTGTCACCGCCAGATCCACTCTCACCTTTCTGCCTGTGACAATCACCCTCACTCCCTTGGTCAGCTTCTTCATGCCGACCCTGCCCATCAGTTCATTTGTAATATTTCCGACCATGGCGCTTACGCCCTCCACCTCCGTAGCCGCAAGGGAAGCGATCATTGCCACCACATCGTCCGCAATCTGCACCACGCCCGTATTTTCCTCGGCGTTCAGTACAACTGTTGTCTTCTCCACTTCTTTTCCCATTAGAATATCCTCCTGAAAAGCATCTTGCATATAAGAATTAGTATACCACACTTTCTAGCTGTTTGTCACCCAAAATGTCAATGAGAGTTGTTTTTCATTCTGCGCATAGGCAATACTGCTCTCCCCGCCCGTCAGGTACTGAAAGATTTCCTGTTCCTCTATCAGCTCGCTCACCATGGTTTCATAGCACAGAGCGTCGCAGCATTTGATGGTCACATCATTGCGTCCTTCCTCGATGGCCCTCCGGAACAATGCCCCCATCTGCTCCCTGTCATAGGAAGTGAAGAAAGCGCCCTCCCGCACATAGTAGTTTGCGCCTGTTGCGGTGCAGTGCGGCATGGCAACCAGTCCGCCGATTGTATGGGTGCGCTGAATCTCCTCCGTGGTGACATTCAGGTAGTCGTAATTGATCTCCGGCATATTCAGGGAAACGCCTCCCCCGGCATCCTGCATATCCTCCGTCCGGTAAGAGACATCTCCCCATGTGGTATCCACATAATAATACTCTCCGTCTACCTTCACCAGGTTCCAGGCATGTCCTTCCCCGGTCTCCACCGTGCCCAGCACCAGCGTGCACTCCAGCCCCAGTCTGTTCAGAAGGTACTGGGTTGCCTTGGCATACCCCTGACAGACCGACAGATGATGCACAAATACAGAATATATGTTCTGATTGTCCGGGGCATCCAGATCATAATCCGTATTCCGTATCAGGGTCTCATAGACATATTTCACCTTTTCATAGTCGGAGGAAATCGCAGCCGCGCCGTCCAGAATCGCATCCGCAGCCGCCAGGATTTCCTCCCTTCGCACCGCGGCCGTCTCCGAATCCGTATTGTAGCTTCCTGAAAATTCTATGTCCAACAGCCTATCCCCTCTCATGTATTTCGTGTAGGAATAACCGTCCACATAAAAAAGCTCCGGATGATCGTTTAAGACGCACTGAAAGATTCTGTCAACATCCGTCTCATCCAATCCTGCCTCGATCCCCTCCCGGCTCAGACGTACCTTCTCCTGAAAGCCTCCCAGAATCCGCTCCATATCATGATACCACAGCTGTTCCTCCCGGCTCAGGGTATTACAGGAAAAGGGGAAGGCTTCCTCCATCAGATAGCACACTTCCGGCTCCGCTTCCTCCACGGAGCTCTCCTCCGGGACATCTTCCTCCTGTGCCACCTTCCCGGACAGGATCTCACAAAAAATAAAATCCCTGGGAATTTCATCCAGCAGCGCCATCCCCTCACAGCCCGTAAGCATAGTGACCAGAAGTATCATTCCGGCAATCCGCAGTAAAATGTGCTTTTCCTTCTTCATGGGCAGTCTTCCTTCCCCCTTGTCCAACTAATTTTTACTAAACTCCGCAAGTACCAGCCCCTTATTCCTGTCAATCGTCATACCGATACTCCAGGAATTCACAAACAGAAGCAGCGGATTGCCCCTCATGTCCTTCACCTTCTTCATATCGGAGGTGCCGGACAGCCTTTCGATATCTATCTCATCCTTATTTTCGATCCAGCGGATATGCTCGTAAGGAAGATTTTCCAGACGGATCTCTACATTGTATTCGTTTTCCAGCCTGTATTTGAGCACGTCGAACTGCAGTACGCCCACCACGCCCACGATGATCTCCTCCAGGCCCGTGTTGAATTCCTGGAAAATCTGAATGGCGCCCTCCTGGGCGATCTGCTCTATGCCCTTGACGAACTGCTTTCTCTTCATGGTATCCATCTGCCGCACCCTGGCGAAATGCTCCGGGGCAAAGGTGGGAATGCCTTCGTACTGGAATTTCTCTTTGGGACTGCAGAGGGTATCCCCGATGGAGAAAATACCGGGGTCGAACACGCCGATGATATCCCCCGCATAGGCCTCGCTCAGGATCTTCCTGTCATCTGCCATGATCTGCTGGGGCTGGGAGAGCCTCATCACCTTCCCTCCCTGCACATGGCGCACCTCCGCGGCCGCATCGAATCTGCCGGAGCAGATTCGCATAAAGGCGATTCTGTCCCGATGGGCTTTGTTCATATTGGCCTGGATCTTGAATACAAAAGCGCTGAACTCATTTTCCGCAGGATCGATATACCCCTTGTCCGACTTTCTGGGCAGGGGCGTGGTGGTCATCTTCAGAAAATGCTTCAGAAAGATCTCCACGCCGAAATTGGTTAAGGCAGAGCCGAAGCAGACGGGCGTAAGGTTCCCTGCCTGCACGGCCTCCAGATCAAAATCAGCGCCCGCGCCGTCCAGAAGCTCCATCTCCTCCAGCAGCTTGTCCACCGCCGCATCTCCGATCTCCCCTCTCAGACGCGCTTCTTCCTTCAGAGGAATCCTGGTGGCAATGCCCTCCTTTGTCCCCTTCTCCGTGTCGGAATAGGAGATCACGCTCTCCTCCTCCCTGTCATAGACCCCCTTGAACTCCTTGCCCGAACCGATGGGCCAGTTTAAGGGGCAGGTGGCGATCCCCAGCTCCTTCTCGATATCGTCCAGCAGGTCAAAGGTATCGTTGGCGTCCCGGTCCAGCTTATTGATAAAAGTAAAAATAGGGATTTTCCGCATGACGCAGACCTTGAACAGCTTCCGGGTCTGTGCCTCCACGCCCTTGGACGCGTCGATCACCATCACGGCGGAGTCCGCCGCCATCAGGGTACGGTAGGTATCCTCGGAGAAATCCTGATGCCCCGGGGTATCCAGTATATTAATGCAGTATCCGCCGTATTCAAACTGCAGCACGGAGGAGGTGACGGAAATTCCCCTCTCCTTCTCTATCTCCATCCAGTCGGAGACGGCATGCCTGGCCGTGGCCTTTCCCTTGACGCTCCCTGCCAGATTGATGGCTCCGCCGTACAGCAGAAATTTCTCCGTGAGCGTGGTCTTTCCCGCGTCCGGGTGGGAAATAATCGCAAAGGTACGACGGCGGTTTATTTCTTCCGTATAATCGTTCATTTATTTACGTTCCTCCATTTTCAAGTCATCGCAGCAATCTGTCCGATTCTGCGTTAATTCTGTGTCTCTCCTTTTCGGGTCATCGCAGCAGCTTATCCAATTCCGCGTTCAACTTTTCCCGCAGCTGCGTCAGCTCCTCCGGGCCGGGAAGGTATTCCTCCGCCAGCAGCCCGTCCTCCGGCTGCCCTACCGGGCCGGGCTTCGGCGTGTCCCCTTTTTCTCATCCTTTTCCTTACGGCGGAGTAACAGCTCCGTCTTCTCCGGAGGAAATCAGCATACTCTCTCCCTCAAAGGCAGGCGCAATGCCGAAGTAATGCAGCACCGTGGCTCCGATATCCGCAAAGGTTTTCCTGGTCCCCAGATTCCCCGGCGGGATCTGCGGCCCGTACATCAGAAAGGGCACATACTCCCTGGTGTGGTCGGTGGAAGCCTTATATGCCGGGTCACAGCCGTGGTCCGCGGTGATCATCAGGATATCCTCCCGCCGCATTTTTCCCAGGATCTCCGGAAGCCTGCCGTCAAAATAAGTCAGGGCTTTCGCGTAGCCGTCCACATCCCTGCGGTGCCCGTACAGCATATCGTAGTCCACCAGGTTTACAAAGCAATGCCCCTCAAAGTCTCTGTCCAGGTACTCCAGCGTCCTCTCTATGCCCTCCTCATTGCCGCCTGTATACACATATTCCGTGATTCCCTTCCCGGCGAAGATGTCCTGAATCTTCCCCACCGCTATCACGTCCTTCCCGCTGCCCGACAGCTGGTCCAGCATGGTCACCGACGGAGGAAGAATCGAGAAATCATGCCTGCGGGACGTCCTGGTAAACTGCCCCGCGCAGGAACCGATAAAGGGCCGCGCGATCACCCTTCCCACGCCATGCTCTCCCTGCAGGATTTCCCTGGCAATGCGGCAGTATTCATACAGCTTTTCCGGCGGAACAATCTCCTCATGGGCCGCTATCTGAAACACGCTGTCCGCGGAGGTGTACACGATCAGATCCCCTGTCTTCACATGGGCCTCCCCGTAATCCTGAATCACCGCCGTGCCGGAATAGGGAAGATTGCAGAGAACTCCCCTGCCCGTCTTCCGGGCGAATTCCTCCAGAATTTCATCTGGAAAGCCCTGGGGATAGGTGGGAAGAGGCCTGGGCGAATAAATTCCCGCAATCTCCCAATGGCCTATGGTAGTATCCTTCCCCCGGGAGCGCTCGGCCATACGGGCAATCACCCCGCTGTGTCCTTCTCCCTGCCGGCCGCTTCCTGCCCCTGTGCTTCCCTGCACCATGGGATTCTCCTTTACCCCGTCTATCTGAAAGAGCCCCAGCTTCTCCATATGGGGCATTTGAAAGAATGGGCTGGAGGACACGCTTCTCAGGGTATTGACATTTATATCCCCATAGGAAGCCGCATCCTCCATGGCGCCGATTCCAAAGCTATCCAGGACGATCAAAAACACTCTCTTCATCATCTCTTCTGTCCTCTCTGATACCATTTTACATAAGTATACCACAACCTCTATGTAAAACAAACTATTTTTATTGCACCACGGTACTGATGATGATATTCTCGGCGGAAATTTCCGTCTTGCGCTTCACGATATCCTCGATCTGCGCCCTCATGACATCATCCAGCGCGGCCGCATTGACCACCACATCCACCGCATTGCCGTTGATGCTCACCACCACATCCTTATAGCCCTTTGCCTCCAGAAGGATCTCCGCCGCTGCCTCCTTCTCGGCAATGGCAGTCATCTGTACCATACTGTCCACGGCAGCCTGCTTCTGCTCATCCGTAAGCCCTTCACTGTTGATGATATCCAGCAGTGTCTCCTTGTTTTTTGCCCTGGTCTGCTCCTTTAAAAGCTTTGCATCCGAGAGGATACTTAAACCCGCGGTGGAAGTAAATACGGCCTCGCCGGGGATCTCCCCCTCCTCCGGGGTAGCTCCTGGCGTCTCTCCCTCCGCCGTTCCGGATGCATCCGCCACTTCCATATCCGTATCCAGATAATTATCCGTGATAATATCCAGATCCGTATCCAGGCTTTCAATATCGTTCTCCCCGCTGCTCAGATCCTCCTCCGACAAATCCAGCAGACCGTCCGATGTGTAATTTTCCGTTATCACGCCGCCGGAATCCGCAGGGCTGGTATCGTCTTCTCCGGTACTGTTCTGCTCCATTGTCTGAATTTCCTCCTCAAGTCCGGTTCCCGCAAACTGCAGATAGCCTGCAATTGCAATCATAATTGCCAATGCGGTTATCATAAGCTGATTTTTCTTGATTAAGCTCTTCACTTTCATTCCCCTCTTTGTGTTTTACTACTTCATTGTATGAGCCTTCAAAATAATATATGCTTTGGACATTTGCAAATTATTACATTTCGTCCTCCTGCGCCGGACTCATTCTCACCACCTTTACCTTATGAGCCTCCACCCCGAAAAGTGCCTGCGCAATCTCCACGATGGTCCGGTTCACCGTTCCCTGGCCGGCTCCCTCTGCCACCACCAAAACGCCCTCTATCCGGGGAGGCAATGTCTTGATCACATAGGGCTCGCTTGCACTGCCCTCCGTCCGATATACCGTATTTTCCCCCGATTCCGTCTCTCTGACAGTGCGGCTTCCCCCCTGGGAATCCTTTTCGTCGGTAGAAGACCGGCTCACAGGCTCTTCCTTTTCCACAACCAGCTCCCGGGAGGATTTCAAGGTGATCATCACTTCCACTTTTCCCACATTTTCCATTTGGGACAGGGCTTCCGTGAGACGTTTCTCCAGATAAGCGGCATATTCCTCCGTGTCCGCTTCCCCGCCGCTCCCTCCCTTCCCGTCCGTCCCCTCTGCTGCGCTACCCCCTGATGCCGTCCCGCCGCCCTGCACGCCGGTGATTCCGTCCGCATCTCTCCCCCCGTCCTCCTTGGCGGGAAGCGCTATGATAACCAGCAATATCCCCATCAGTATGAGAATGATGAAGTTATCCTTCCGAAACCATTTCTGCAGCCCTTTCCGGGCCGCCCACTGCTTCCAATCCATGCCCATACTCTTCCCTCCTCACTGCACAGGCTCCGCCCTTCCCGCAAGCGCAGGTTCTCCTGCGGAAGCACTCTCTTCTGCAACGGCAGCCTATTTTACAGATACACACTATTCTGCTGCGGCAGCCTGTTCTGCGGATACATACTATTCTGCTGCGGCAGCCTGTTCTGCAGATGCGGGCTCCCCTTCGGAAGCAGAGCTGCCTATGGAAATGGGTTCTCCTATGGAAATGGGTTTGATTTCCTCCACCTCTATCCGGTTCCCGCTTCCCTCCCGCTCCTGTTCGATCTCTTCCGCCGGCTGTTCCACATAATTCCTGATCTCCTCCAATGTCATCTGTTCCAGAATCGCGTCTGCAGCGGCGGCGTTTTCCTCCGCAGCGCGCATTTCCTGCTCCAGTTCCTTTCCGAACTCTTCCAGGACAGACTCTGCCTGCAGACCTCCCTTTCCCGCCAGAAGATTGCCGATGGGCAGTAAGAGCTGAATCAAAATCATGGTACTGACCAGTAGCTTCAGGTATTTTTCATAGGCTTCCTTCGCTCTGAAATGCAGTATCGCCTGAGCGCATATCATAAAGATTCCCACCCGGCATATGGCCTGAAAAAATGAATGCAGCATATTTCCTCCTTATTTACAGTTCCGCATCTGCCCCGCCTGACACCCGGACATGGGCAGAGAATTTCCGCCCGCAAAGGGATTGCGTCCGTAAATCCTCTGGGGTGCCGGGCGGGGCAGACGCTGTTTTATTTTAGCTTCTCACAGTTCCGCATCTGCCCCGCCTGACACCCGGACATGGGAAGAGGATTTCCGCCCGGACAACATTCTCATGGGACCGTCACAGGGCCGTTACGGCTATGGCAATGAGAAACAGGAGCATTGCCGTCCCTGCGGTCCGCAGCAGCAGAAGTCCTGCATTCCCGGTTCTGTCCGTGCAGGAGGTAATCCGCCTGTCGCTGACAATCCCCATAAAAGCTGCCGCCGCTTTGAGCAGTCCCGAAATCAATGCAATCTTGCACAGGGGCATGGCGCAGAGAAGGAGCAGCAGAATCAGGAGAACCGCGCCGATACTGTTGCGAATCACAACTGCAGATCCCAGCACCAGTTCCGCCACCCCGCCGGCGGCATCTCCAACTCCCGGAATAGCCGTAATCAGCTTTTGCAGAACGGAATTTCTGGCAGAATTTACCACAGGGCCGATCATCCTTTGAAATAAGCTGATTCCGGTCATAATTCCCAACGCCCCCTTCAGCGTCCATCCGATCGCCTTTCCCAGCAGATCAATCAGAGCGTTCAGCTTCTCCTCTATCCAGATGCCGTTCACCACCGACAGCATGACATAGCTGTATATCAGGGGCAGAATGAAAGCGGCCAGAATAGTTTCCACCCCATATATTGCAAACAGCATAATCTGCTGGGACACTCCCGCCGTAATACTGCCTGAAGACACTCCCACAGAGAGAAGGTAAGCCGGAACGAGAAGCTTCACGAACAGAATTACATTCCCCATTGCCTGTCCTGCCGTATCCGCAGCCTGGACAAAGCATTTCAGCAGCACTGTGCTGAAAAGAAGATACATAAAGTAAAACCCCATATCCGCAACCTGACGTTTGTTAAAGATGTCTACAAAATGTGTCATCAGCGCGGAAACAATCCCCAGCAGCAAGAGCCAGACAAATACATTTTTCATTCCCTCAAGCTGTCCCATAAAATCTGACATACTTCCTCTGAACAGCGCGGCAATGGCTCCGAATATATCCCCCGACATGATCTGCGAAAGCAGCTGCTCCAGGTTCAGACTCTTTTCCGGAAAAAGTCTGGCAATCCCCTCTTCCAGCCTGTCCAGCCCGTAATCCTGCCAAATAAGGTCCAAATCCATATCATACCGCCTTTCATAAGGACAATTCCTGCAGATTGCTTTTGCAAATTGCTTATGCAATTATCAGAAATCAAACGGTTCCTGAGCTACAGAAAACTCTGTATCTGTTCAATGACGGCAAACAGAATAGGCAGTCCTGCAAACATCACTGTCAGCTTGCCCAGCACTTCGATTTGTCCGGCCACTGTCTGATATCCCGCATCTCTGCAGATGTCGGAACTGAACTCACAGATATATGTAATTCCGATCACCTTGAGCAGAATGGACAAATACCCTTCCGTTCCGCTGAGATAGCTCTTGATTCTGGAAAACTGCGCCGTCACGGTCTCCACCTGACGCATACTGAAGAAAAATATCACTATGCCCACAGCCAGACCGATATACGTGGCATATTCCGGCTTGCTCCCCCTGAACTGGATTGCCAGCAGCACTCCCACAATCCCCAGAAAAGCAACTTTAATCAGTTCCGCCATATCTTCCCCCTTTTTTACAGCATCTGTCAGTTCCTTCCAGGAACTGTCGGAAACAGACAATTCCTTATCCCCGGACACTATGCCTCCCTATAAAGCAAACAATGTCTGTATGGTCTGGAACAGCTCGTATATATAAGGCACAATCCAGGTAAGCACCAGTATCAGCCCCGCAAGGCTGATCAGGAAGGCATGCTCCTCCCTGCCGCTGTGTTTTAATATCTGACTCAATATGGTTACCAGTATTCCAACCGCTGCTATTCTGAATATCAAGCTTATTCCCATAATTTTTCACACCCGCATTACCATAATATCAGAATCAGTAATAATCCGCCCAATGCGCCAAGTCCTACCGCCATCCTGCTCTTCTCCGCATTTTCCCTTTCCAGACGCTCTTTCGTTCCTTCCAGCAGCTCCATGCTTCTTTCTATGACCCGCTGCTGCATCTGTCCGTCTGCAAAGCCCGTCTGTGAGGCAAACTGCAGAAAATTCTCCCTGTCCTCTTCCTTCAGAGGCAGCTGCGCCAGGATACCTCCCATCTCACTGCGGAAGGCCTCGCCAAAGGAAATTCCCGTGTTTTCCTCCATTCTCCGCCCTATTTCCAGGAAAGCTTCCCTGTAGGGGTCTGTCAGATGCCTTGCAATATGAGCGCAGCATTCCGGCAGCGCAGCCCTGCCGTACCTGACTTCACCGGCAAGGAGCTCCAGAATATTTTTCAGACTGCGGAGCGTTCTGAGTCTGGCATTCATCTGAAAACGATACCAGATTCCCAACCCCAGGCATCCGCCGAAAATCATACAGCCGCCCAAAGTCCTGAGCATAGTTTTCTTCTCCTTCCTCCATCCTCCGCACTCTGCACTTCCCGTTTCTCTTTTCCAAAACCAGAAACAGGTCGAACATACTCTCCCAGAAATCCGGTTTCAGCCGGAATCTGCGTTCCACATCCCGCCTGTCCTCCCCGTGGACCGTGGCCAATATCTTACAGCCGCTGGCCGATGCCTGTCCGAGAGCTCTCAGTTCTTCCTCATTTCCCAGTTCGTCGATGGCGATCACACGGGGCGACATGGAACGCAGAAGCAGAAGCATCCCTATATCCTTCGGGCAGCCGTCCAGCACATCCGTACGCATCCCCAGGTCATTCTGGGGTCTGCCGAGAAAGGATCCTGCCAGCTCGGACCGCTCGTCCACCACTCCCACCGTCATTCCCTTTCCGTAGGCATTTCCGTCGGAAACCTGTCGGATCAGGTCCCGAAGCAATGTGGTCTTGCCGCAGCCGGGCGGAGAAATGATCAGGGCGTTTTTCAGAACGCCGTTTATATACATTTCAGGAAGCACTTCGTCGGCCGCCCCCATCATCTGGTGGGATACCCTGATATTCAGAAAAGAAATGTTTTTAATTGTCCTCACGCTTCCGTCCGTCTCCAGCACGGCTTGTCCTGCCACACCTACCCGGTGCCCTCCCGCCACTGTGACAAATCCCCTGCGCAGCTCCTCCTCAAAGGCATAGGGAGAATAATGGCAGATATGTTCCAGGATTTCTCCCACCTCCCTCTCCGTCACGGAATATGCCCCCCGGCAGACATCCGTATCATTTCCGGCACTGTCCAGAAAAACCTCCCGGCCATCCATATGTATCACCACAGGCCTGCCGGCCCGCAGGCGGATTTCCTGAATGTGTGCCTGTTTTGCAGACACGCTCTGCCAGAATGGCCGATACTGCGCGGGGAACAATTGCAAAATCGAGTTTTCCGCATACTTTATCTCTTTCATCCCACCTGTCCTCCTCTCTCAAATATATGAGAAAAAACCGGGGATATTCCTTCTGCGTAAAAAAATCTTTCGGCATCCTCCCGGTTTCGGGGCCCGCCCCTTGTAAAATAGCCTCCCGGAATTCTCGCAGACAGGATCAGACCTGTGCCAATTCATGGGTCATAAGCGTGGGGGAATCTGCGAAAATGATTTCCGCGAAGTCTCACAGAAACGGGAGAGGAGATCCGGCACCCTGCCCATTCCATGGGGGTATGGGCAAATGCTGCAAGCATACAATATGAAGCGGTGAGCTTCAGCATGCCACAAAAAAAGGTGAAACATCCTCTTACAGGACATTTCACCCCATCGTATGCTCCGCCATGGGCGGCTTTTCTTCTGTATTTTTAAGGGACTGTCAGGAAATGGCTCAAATTCCGCCTGCGGGGTTGCAGCCTGTTTTCAGTCCGCTGCCTCAACCGCACAGGCAGAAAAAAATCCGGAAGCTGTGCCTTAGTAGGTATACACATTGTGGTACACCCTGTAATAACCTCCTCCCAGCGCCTGAATCTGAATCTGGATCGCAAGGTTCTCCACGCCCAGATCCTTCAGGGCCGCTTCCGCATACCCCTTCCAGTAATCTCCGGTACTGTACGCGCGCTCCACCGTATTCCAGAGCGACTCGGGCACCACATTGTAAAACTGCTTATCTCCCACCCCTGCTTCCTTCAGCAGCTTCCTGCAGTCATCATAATATTCCTTCATGGTATCCCGCACCTGCTCCTCCGTAATACCCGCCTTTGCCAGATTCTCCTGCTTTATCCTCTCGGCCTCAGCCTGACCGTTATCAGACGGAGAAGAAGGCGTCTTGCTCTGCCAGCTCATGGGCTTCGTGGGATTCGGATTGATTAGCTCTGAAAGGGAATAACTGGAGGGATCCCTCTTTCCTCCCTCTTCCTGTTCCTCCGAAGGAGGATTCTCCCCGGAATTTCCCGTATCCTGCACGGAATTATCGCCTTCGCTGCCGTCAAGACATGCCGGCAGATAGACGGAAAGCCCCGTCCGCACATGAGTCTGGTTAAGCTCCCTGTCAGTCTTATTGAAATAATCGTATGTGGGGGTGTCGGTGTCATCCCAGGTCACATCCACATTGCGGTAGCCGCCGTCCAGACTGACAATATTCCAGGCATGATCCTCCCCCGCATATCCTGTACAGTAATAACAGGGAATCCGGAGCTGCTGCATCAGATACTGAAAGGCCCGTGCATAGCCTGCGCAGACGCTCTGCCCATCCACCAATGCGCTGTAGGCACTCTGATTCATGGGCGCTCCCACGGAGTATTCCACCGCTTCCATCAGTTTGTCATGAATGAATTTCTCCTTTTCGGCATCGCTGCCGAAGTTCCGTGCCTCCGATAATATGGCTCCCGCACGGCTTTCAAAATCCTGCCTTGCCTCTTCCAGCTGGCCGGCCGTCCCGTTATATTTCAGAGTAATCTCCACACAGCTTCCGTCTGTCAGATATTTACAGGAATACCCTGTCTCCAGCCAGAACAGTTCCGGATGGTCGTTGTAAACGGCCTCAAACACATTTTTCAGCGGTGCAACGGTAACCGGTATCACCGGTGCAAAGGAGGTCTTCAGTTCCGTCGCATTGGCATATATCTGCCTGTAAAGCTGCTGCAGATCGGTCTCCAGCATGGCATAGTAGGGATAATACTCTCCGTCAAAGTTAAGGCCGTCCCCTGTATTGCCCAGGACACCGCCCCCGGCCAGATTATCCGCCTCATCCCCGTCAACCTGCTGCGCATCCTCTTTCACGGGCTCGTATCCGGTTCTCCCGCTTACGGAAGAAGGCACCTCCACAGACTGACTGCCCGGAGGCTCATAGATAACCCCGTTTCTGCCGTCCATCCAGTCTGCATTGACGCCGGGCTGAACCTGCGGACGGCCGCTTCCGTCCCCCGTTCCGCCTGTTCCCCCGGACTGTGCCGGTGTCATATTCTCTACTTTTTCCGCAAGCATTGCCGTCAGCGAAGGATTCAGAGCGCATATCATAACCCCCAGGCACCCCGCCATCAGCAATCCTGCAATCCCAAAAAATATACCCTTTACTATTTTCATGCCCACACGCATTCCGCCGTCTTACACGGCTATAATCATAATCGCCTCCCCTGTATTTTAACACAGAACAGGAGCTTCCCGCAACCTGATAATCCTATTTCGGCATGATTTTATCCGTCGCGAATTTATCCGTATGCTTCTCTCATGATGATTATCTCATGATACTTTTCCCTGCTGTCTCTTCCCGATTGCCATTATGCATGATGTATCAGGTCAATTTCTGTCCCCGATCTCCACATATTCTCTCCTCTGCATGACGCTCTTATAAGCGGGACGGATAATCTTGTCCATATTGATCAGCTCCTCGATTCTGTGAGCGCTCCAGCCAACGATTCTGGCGATGGCAAATATGGGGGTGAACATCTCCAGCGGAATCTCCAGCATACTGTACACAAAGCCGCTGTAGAAGTCGACATTGGCACTTACACCCTTATATATCCGCGCCTTTTCCGCAATCACCTGAGGGGCAATCCGCTCTATCATGGAATAGAGCGCAAAATCCTTCTCCCTGCCCTTGGCTGTGGCGAGGCTGTGTACAAAGCCCTTGAACACCTGCGCCCTGGGGTCGGAAAGGGAATATACCGCATGCCCCATACCGTAGATCAGACCCTTGCGGTCAAAGGCCTCTTTATTCAGAATTTTCTTCAGATATGCCCTGACTGCCTCTTCATCCTCCCAGTCGCTCACATGCTTCTCAAGATCATACATCATCTCCACGACCTTAATATTGGCCCCGCCGTGCTTCGGCCCCTTAAGAGAGGACAGCGCCGCCGCAATTACGGAATAGGTATCAGAGCCGGAGGAAGTCACCACGCGGGTAGTGAAGGTGGAATTGTTGCCGCCTCCATGCTCCATGTGCAGGACCAGAGCGATATCCAGCACTCTCGCCTCCAGTTCCGTATATTTTTTATCGGGACGCAGCATCATCAGAAGATTTTCCGCAGTGGAAAGCTTCCTGGAAGGACGATGTATGTACATGCTTTCGTCATTCTGGTAATGATTGTAGGCATGATAGCCGTACACAGCCAGCATGGGAAATACACTGATCAGGTTCAGGCTCTGGCGAAGCACATTCTCAACGCCGGTATCACTGCAGTTCTTGTCATAGGATGCCAGCGTCAGCACACTCCTTGTGAGGGAATTCATAATGTCGCTGCTGGGCGCCTTCATGATCACATCCCTTGTGAAATTCGTGGGGAGGGTTCTGTTGGAATTTAAGATATCACGGAATTGCTTCATCTGGCTTTCATTTGGCAATGTACCGAAGAGCAGGAGATATGCCACCTCCTCGAAGCCAAAATTTTTACCCCGGAAGCCCTTCACCAGCTCAATACAATCATAGCCCCGGTACCATAGCTTTCCTTCACAGGGGGTCTTCACTCCGTCCACCATTTTAAAGGATTCGATATGGGATATATTGGTAAGGCCGGTCACCACGCCGTTGCCGTTCTTGTCGCGCAGCCCCCGCTGGACTTCGTATTTATCGAACATCTCCGGCTCCAGATGGTCAGCCTCTCTGCATAACTGTGCATATTCGTTTAAAAGCAATTCGTTCTTCTTCAATAAAAGTTCCTCCTCTTCTTTTCAAATCTTACGGTAATTATATGTCCCCTTTTATCTTATCGTTTCAGGAAGCCCTATGTCAAGAAAAAATATATTAAAAAAATTCTGGCTGAATAATCCGCTGAAATAATCCTGCGCTTTAAGGAAAATCAGGATTCCGGTTCGTTCTGGCCGGGAACTATTTATGAATATATCATTCGGAATATCGTAATGAAAAAATCGTCATAGTGGTTATCTTCCGGTTTTTTCAAAAATGTCCGGATCTTTCAGATTTACCGCAGATTAAAATTAAGCTGTAACGGCTTCCGGCCAGGTATGCCGCAAGACGCAGAGTGTCGTATTACCAAGGATTCCGGGAAATTACATTTTCAAATGACATACCTGATCAGGTATGCTGTGTTTTCCAAGCCCCCCGATGAACACCAGGCTTTTCACACATGGGCATACCTGAAAGACGTTGGGAATTGACTGATTTTCATAAGAAAAAACACCTCAAAAATTTGCCCTGCGAAGCACCTTGCCGCTTCCTGCAAGGATGGAGCCTGAGGACAATCTCTCCCTGCAGGAACGGGCCATGCGGGGACTGCCTCCTCACTGCAGGAACGGGCGCCATGCGGACTGCCTCCTCACTGTAAAAACAGGCGCCATATGGGGACTGCCTCCTCACTGTAAAAGCAGGCGCCATGCGGGGACTGCCTCCTCACTGTAAAAGCAGGCGCACAGACCCGGCTGGCCCCTACAGAAGATGCACCGGCAGCTGCTGTCCTATTCCGCAGAACCCGCATCCTTCCCCGGGCCTTTCCGTCGCTTCTGGCTTTTCCTTCGCTTCTAATTTTTCCGCTGCTTCTGCCTTTTGGGGTATGCTTTGATCCTTCTCTCCGGCCTTCTTTTTTCCTGTCTTTCCGGAGGCGGAGCCCTTCCCGGCCTTTTTTACAGACCCTCCGGCCGCGCCTTTCCCTGGGGTTCCAGTCTTTTTCCCGTTCCCGTCTGCCGCGTTTTTCTCCGGCATATTTCCCTTTTCCGTCTCGCTTTCGGCCTGCCCGGCGGCTGTGCTTTCAGCTTCCATTGCAGTACTTTTAAGCTTCTGCGCCGTCCCCTTGGTCTTCTGAGCCGGCTTCTCAATCTCCTGAATCGGCTCTTCGGTCTCCTGAGTCGGTTTCTCTGCTTCTTTCTTCGATGCTACAGCTGTTTTGGCGGCTCTTTTGATGCTGCCTGCTCCTACTGACATATTTTGTCTACCTCCTTTGCCAACTCCAGATACTCTCCCGCACTTCTGGCAGATTTTTTATGAACCATGACGGGCCTGGAATTGTCCTGAGCCCATTCTATCTCGCTGTCCACCCGGATGATGGTCCGGAACAGATTTACTTCCCGGAATTCCTGCAGTGCCTCCAGGGTCTGTCTGCCGTAGTTCTTCCTGGCGTCCATCTTGGTGATGACCACGCCCAGAAGGCTCAGCTCCGGCGCCAGCTTCTTCACGTTCTCCAGGAATTCAAACATATTGGCCACCCCGAACAGGCCCCAGGGGCTGGCCTCCACCGGCAGGATCACGCCGTCCGAGGCGCAGAGGATGTTCATGACCCAGCCGCCCAGGGTGGGCGGGGCGTCGATGAGAATATAGTCGTATCCGCCCTCCTCCTTCAGGCGCTTTAAGCTCCTGGAGAGGATGAGTTCCCTCTGCCATTTGGTAAAGAGTTCGTACTCGATACCGCTCATCAGGGTGGAGGAGGGAATCAGGTCCAGGTTATCGTAGGGCGTATGAATCACATAGTCCCAGAGGTCTTCTTCCTTTTTCATGGCCGTATAGAGGTTCTTTTCCCCGCAGGCATACTCCAGGACCTTGTCCTCCGGAAAAAAAGAGAGGGACAGGTTCAGCTGCATGTCGCCGTCTACCAGCAGGACGCGCTTTCCCAGCAGGGACAGGGAGTAGCCCAGGTTGGCGCAGGTGGTGGTCTTGCCGCTTCCGCCTTTGTTGTTCGCAAATGCTATGGTCATGGTTCCGCTCCCGCCGCTGTCATCTCTGTGGAGCATATCATCTCCGTGGGCCATATTCTCAGTCTTCCTCTTTTTCTTCTCTGTCATACAGGCACTCGATTCCTTTCTCCGTAAAATGCGCCATGTTATCACAGGCTGTGGGATATCGCTTTTATAGTAAACGTCATAACCATTTTTACTTTGCCCGAAAGCCATCACAGCAACGACAATCGGCTTAGCATGTCAAAGTAACGATTTTAAAGTCGTTTACTATAAAAAACTCTGGCTTCTTCCAACTTTTTTTCAGTGTCGAAATTTTTTGGCAGATATTGTCTTATTTCCGTCCTGGCCGCGTCAAGCCTTCGGAAAGCGTTTATGCCTGCTTCTTCTTTCTCCTCTGCCGAAATCGCTGTGCATGGCTCCTGGGGCATGATTCTCCTGATGATTTCCAGCAGAAAACTTACGTTGTCATCCGATAATGTGCTGATCATCCGAACTGCCTGTTGCTGTAATTCTGACATAGGCCATCCACCTCGCTCTTTTATTTTCCATTATAGCTGATTTGTAGGGAATTGCAAATACAATTTCATTCCGCTGGGCATTCTCCGATGGGCATTCTTCCGGTACACATCGGTGGGCATTTTTCCGGTGCACATCGGTGGGCATTTTTCCGGTGCACATCGGTGCACATTATCAGGCGCGCAGCTTTGGCGGAAGAACCGGGCCGCAATATGCTTCTATCGTGAGCGCCGCTGCCAGAAGTCTGTCTTCATCCGCGCCGTAAAGGATGATTCCTCTCGGTATCCCGTCCTCACCCATGCACAGCCTCAGGGCCAGAGAGGGCAGTCCCACAAAATGCATGATATTTGTGGGGCCTGTCATGATGCAGGCGTCAAAGTCTCTCAATTCATCGGTTATCTGGCGGCGCATTCCGGCGCGTTCCCGGATTGCCTCCTTATAATCGGGGTCGTCCACGCTTTTCCGGCTGGCTTCCAACAAGGTGGTTATTCCGTATCGCATCATTTTTTCCGGGGAGCTCTGGTAGAAGGCTATGATTCTGTCCAGTGTTTTCCGTCCCGCTGAAGCGCAGGACAGATAATGCTCCAGATCCCGTTTGAATTCACAGGTCATAATGGTTCGCTGGTACGAAGAGTATGGCTGTGTGATTTCAGAAAAGCCTGCCCCGTTCCTGCGGAGTACATCAAAAAGCCGCTCATACCGCTCCATTTGCGCGTCCGACACCATTTCTCTGTTGTACAGATTGACGGCTATTTTCAGGTCCTTCACGGGAATAGGCGAAATCGGCGAAAAGGGCTTGCCTGCCATTCCGCTGTACAGCAGTATGGCATCCGAGAGGTCATGACTCAATGGCCCCGCGCTGTCCAGGGTGCCTGCTATGGGCAGAATTCCGGCCTGGGACAGGGCGCCGTGTTTTGGTTTGAGGCCTGTTATTCCGTTTTCCGTGGCACAGGCCACCACGGAAAAGGAGGTATCGGTTCCGATTGCCATGGAGCAGAGTCCGGCTGATACGGCTACCGCCGAACCGGTGCTGGAGCCTCCCGGATCTTTTTTGTGGTCATAGGCGTTCCGGACATTGCCTGCCCTGGAGCTGTAGCCGTTGGGCATACCCTGTGTGGTGAAATTGGCGAATTCGGTCATATTCGTCTTGCCGAGAATGACGGCGCCGCATTGTATGGCGTTCTCCACCACAGCCGCATTGGCGGTGGCTCTGTTGTCGGACAGGGCCAGGCTTCCCGCGGTGGTGTGAAGGCCTGCAACGTCTATATTGTCTTTTACTAAAATGGGTAACCCGAATAATGCGGAATCGCGGTTTGATTTTGCCGAATCCAGCCTTTGCGCCTGTTCCAGGGCAGACTCGTTTATTTCCGAAATTGTGTTCAGATTTCTGTCATATTTTTCAATGCGCTCAAGATAATAGCGGGTCAATTCCCTGACGCTGATATTTCTTTCCCGGATCCGGGTCTTCAGTTCCATGGCGGTCATCTTCCATAGTTCATCCATTGGTATCTGCCTCCCGTCATATCGATATACTCCCGGAATCTCTAAGTCGTCTCTTTCGGGCCTTTTTAGATTCTGCTTTTACGAATTCCCCGCCTTTTACCGAAACCCCAAATCAGGAACAGCCATTATCTGCCAAAAGATTCCGAGAGCCTATATAGTCATAGGAATGTCTGACCGCTTCTCTCCCAATCCTGCAAGACCAGGCTTCTGCAGGTCATCAAAAAGTCTGATGCACATTTTTTCATTCTCGAAAGCTGTCGTTTTCGCTCTCTTCTCTGTCATAGAGGCACTCGATTCCTTTCTCCGCGAAGTAGTCCAGCCATTTCTGTTCGGGCCGGATGTCCGTCACTATCATGTCGATGTCGGAGAGCTGGCAGATCCGGGAGAACGCAATGTTGCCAAATTTTGTATGGTCTACCGCCAGGATGCGCTGTCTGGCAGATTGGAGCATGGTGTGCTTGATCTGGGACAGGGCTTCGTGGGCGTCCGTCACTCCCCTTTCCAGGTCCAGGCCCTTGCAGGAGAGGATGACTTTGTCGGCCTGGAAGGAGCCGATCACATCGGCGGCTCTGGAGCCCACCAGGGTCAGGTAGTTTTCCCGGAGGGTTCCGCCGGTGCAGATGATTTCCCAGCCGGATACGTCCGACAGTTCTATCAACACTTCGATAGAGCTGGTGATCACGGTGAGTTTCCTGCGGTTTTTCAGGGCTTTCACCACGGCCACCGCGGTGGTACTGGGGTCTACGATGATGTGTTCTCCATCCTGGACCAGGCCGGCCACCAGGGCCGCGATTTCCTGTTTGGCTTTCATGTTCCGTTTCTTGCGCACGTTGAAGGGCATCTCCATGCCGGAGTTCTCGTTCAGCACGGCGCCGCCGTAGCTCTTGATGGCAAGGCCCTCCCGGTCCAGCTTGTCCAGGTCGCGCCGGATGGTCTCCTCGGAGACGTCAAACAGGGCGCTCAGCTCGCTGACCACCACTTTTCGTTCTTTCTGCAGTTTTTCCAGAATCAGGTTTCTGCGCTCTACCGCCAACATACACCCTCGCCCTCCGTAAACTTATTATCGTTTCTTGTCGTGCAAACTCTGGAAATATGATTTGAGAGTGCTGTTTCATCATCTTATTTCGGCAGTGACTTTATTTTACCATGTAATATTTCAGGTCACAATAGCTTGCAGTTTCTATATAGATAAAAATTGTATTTAAGTATTGTATTTTTCTCCGCATTTGCATATAATATAAATGTAAAACGCTTTACAGTGTGCGGCATGGAAACACTGTTTATTCAAATACGTTTCACAATGTGCGGATATGAAACATTGTTTACGCAAATACGCTTCACAATGTGCGGCAGAGAAACATTGTTTACCAGCCTCTGGTGTGAGCCGGGGGCTTTTTCACAACTCATCTATCAAGCATACGGAGAGATTACCATGATTGAACGCGGGTTATATTATAGGAAGCAAATGCGGCTTCCTATAATCGAATGCGGCGCAAAGGACGCGCCTTTTATCAGAAGCATAGAGATTGCTTCTGATAAGTTTATATTATGCAACCACGGATTTTGCACAAATGATAAAAAATAACGGTGGCATCTGGAACGACACCAAACATCGCCCCATGGTCTGCCTTATCAAGTCGAAGGAGCATGACGGAATCTATTGGGCCATCCCGATGGGGAAGCTAAATCATCGTAATGATGCAGGGCAAAAACGATTGCATTTTTACATGAGTCTTCCCGAAAGGGATATCCGCTCCTGTTATTACCATCTGGGACGCACATCCTCACAATCCATTTTCTTCATCAGCGATGTCATACCAATCACAGATAAATACATAGAAGGAATCCATGTAGGCGGAGATAACAGGCATTACGTCATAAAGAACAAAAAGCTGTTTTCTGAGTTGGAACGAAAGCTGTTTCGAATCCTGTCTGTCGAAAACACAAAGAAAAACTGCTTTCACAGCATATCACGGATGTAAAGCTCTTTCTGCTGCAGGAACTTGACTCCAAAAAATAACGCGCAAGTCTCGCTTACCTCCTGCCTTTTATCAGAAAAAATTGTTCCCTTTTCAACAGTCTATTTCAAATATCAGGTCGATGTCTTTCATTTTTCCGTTCATGTCGATATAGACAGGAACCCAGCCCGCGTAACGGTATCCTTTTGCCGCGTATTCGTCTATGATTTTCCGGTGCTCTTCCTGCTCCGCGTCGAAGAAGCCTCCCATATGGACATTTACGTACTCATATTTCTTCATGTTCGTCCTCCTGACCAAGATATGCCGGAACCAGCTTCCTCCTTTTAACTCCTAACTCCCGGCATACCGGAAGAGAATTTTCCCAAAAAGCAATTCCGTTGTTTCGCTCTGATCCTGATAAGCCGGAAGCTGATCTGCCGAATTACCGGGGTTCGCCGCTTCGCACCTACAGAATGGACTTGCAGATCTGGGGGTCGGGATGTGCGATCACGGTGGAATCCAGGTACATGCCGCTCTCGCCCACGCTGGCCTTCGCTCTGGAGATGGCAGCCTCCACGGCGGAGACTTCCCCGCAGAGGAAGACGTAGGATTTGCCGCACATTCCTTTGGCGATGCGCAGTTCGATCAGCTCCACGTCCGCGGTTTTGGCGGCCACGTCGGCGGCCACGATAATCGCGGAGGCGTCGTAGGTCTCCAGGATTCCCAGGGAGCTGATGTGCTCTATGTGGGTGGTGCCGTAAATGGCGGGGAAGATGCCCTCGTGGGGGTTGCCCAGGACGAAGCTGTCAATGAGCTGTTCTCCGTACTGCACCTTGGCGGTATCCACCGCCGCGTCCACGGCACTTAAGTCTCCCGTGATCAGGGCGATGTATTTGCCGGGGCAGACGGTCTGGGCCTCTATAAGTTCCACCGCCGCCGTCTTCACCATGGCGTCCGCCGCGGTCACTCCGGTGGAAACCGTCTTAAATTCTATCATTCCTAGCGCCTTTGCCATAGGGCATTCCCTCCTAATTCCCGTGCTGATTTGTTCAGCGGTATTCTCTGCGAATCATTTTATTTGTCTGTAATCAATATATATTTGTCCGTGACTTCCCGCACGATGCCGTCCATGGAGGCGTGGATTCCCACGCTCAGGCCATCGGCAGGTTTGGCGATGCACTGGCCCCGTTTCACTTTGTCTCCCGGGTTCACGGCGGCCAGGGCGGGAGCGCCGATGTGCTGGCCGAGCATGATTTTCACTTTGTGAATCAGCCCTTCCTCTTTCCAGTACTCATCGGGCTGCAGGGGGGCGTCTACATTGTACTTCGACAGGCCCAGTCTCGCTTCCAGCCTCTCCTCCGGCGCTTTTCGGTATTCCCGGCTCTCCCTCACCGGAGCCGGCTTCACGTCTGCGGGCGGTTTCACGCCTGCTTTGCGCAGTCCCAGTTTGTAGTCCGCAATCAGGCTTCTGGGGGCAAGTCCCTGGGGGCAGGAAAAGTTCTCGCAGAGACCGCAGGAGCTGCAGAACATGGTGTTCAGGAAGACGTTGGTGTCCTGGAAGTCCTGGTTGGCGGCGCTGCGCATGAATTTGTGGGGCTCGATGGGGTGTCCCAGCGCGTGGCGGGGACAGAGGCTGGTGCAGGTCTCGCACTGGCAGCAGGAGGAGGCCGCTCTCTTCAGGTCTATGGCGGCATTTCTGTTCTTGCGGCGAATCAGAGTGTGGCTTTTATCCAGCACTATGATGGCGTTGGTGGTTTTGGTCACCACATTGTTTTCCTCCTGGAGGCTGCCCATCATGGGGCCTCCCACCAGGTAAGCGGGATCTTTCACTGTGATTTTGCCTGCGTAGGCGACTGTGTCCCGGATGGAGGCACCCAGGGGCACGCGGACGGTTACGGGATGTTCCACTTCTCCCACCACAGACACCAGCTTATCGGTGACGGGAGTCTTCTTCTCCACTGCCCGCCAGGCGTTGTAGACTGTCTCCACGTTGAAGACAGCCACGCCTTCTTCGATGGGGAGTCCGCCCGGGCGGATGACTCTGCCGGTGGCTTCATAGATGAGAACCACTTCGTCGCCCATGGGATAGGCGCTGTCCAGGAGGTGTATGCGCATATTGGGGTATGCGTCAATGTATCTCTCAATCGCCTTTACGGCGCTCTTATATTCTGCTTTGATGCCAATGACGGCTTCCCCCGCTTCCACTAAGCGGGCTATCTCGTCAAAGGTGCGCAGGATTTCTTCTGCGTGTTGTTCCAGAAGCTGTCTGTGGAGCTTTAGGAGCGGTTCACATTCCGCGCAGTTCATTATAATAATTTCTGCCCTTTGGTCCAGCTTGGCGTAGGTAGGGAAGCCTGCTCCCCCCGCTCCCACGATGCCGTTCTCCCGCAGGATCTCTTTCATAGTCTGAATTTCCATACTCATACCATTCCGCCCGGTTTTACGGGCATACGATTTATACTCCGCTGTCCCTGCAGCGCATATCATTCATCCACAATTCCCACAATCGCCGCATCCACAGGCGCATTCTCCATGCCGACCCTGGCCGCGCTTCCCGTCGCCACCAGGACCATCTCCCCGATGCCTGCGCCTATATTGTCTATGGCCACAAAGCGGGCGGCTCCGGAAGCCATTTCTTCCAGAGGTTCCACAATCATAAACTTATTTCCGATTAGTTTTTCACTTTTTCTCGTGGAAACTATACTTCCCACCACTCTGCCTACAATCATGGTATGTATCTCCAATCCTATCCTGTCCGTCGCGTCTGAATAACGCAATATTTATAACCCCGGGTTCCCTGTGTCTGGCAGCTCTGATTCTTTTGGGGATCGTCTGGTCAAAGTTCTGTTGTTGCGAAGCAGTTGGCAGGAATTGTTAAAACCATTTTTTACAATTCCCTATTCACGGCCTCAAGCATATGGTTCCCCGATGCGGATTATACCGGTGAGACTGCCGCACGGGGTTTCTATTTGTCCGCTGCGGCAGTTCTCCCCGTGAATGTTTTCTCTTTTCTCTCCCGCCATCCTCTCTGCGGATGCTCAGGAGAGGATGGTCACCTTGTCGCCGGTCTTGATCTTGCTGGCGTTGGCCTCGTCCGTGTCGATGTGCATTTCCAGCGTGAAGCTGTCGCTGGCACGGATTTTCACCTGGTTAAATACGGTGCCCCGTTCGTTGTCCGCTTTCACGGACACGATGTCGCCGTCATGTACGCCTGCAGCCATGGCGTCCGCCGGGGACATATGGATGTGGCGCATGGCGATGATGCAGCCCTCTTTCAGGTATATGACACCCTTGGGGCCCACCACGGCGATGGGCGCGCTGCCGGCTACGTTTCCGGACTCCCGGATGGGTGCGGCCACGCCCAGCTTCATGGCATCCGTGGCGGATATTTCCAGCTGGGAGGCCTTTCTGACCGGACCCAGCACTCTCACATTTTCGATGGCCCGCAGTTTGATGCCCACCACGGTCACTGTCTCATTGCAGGCATACTGCCCGCCCATGAGCTCCTTCTTCTTCGTCAGATGATATCCCTCTCCGAAGAGGACTTCCACATGCTCCTGGGTGAGGTGGATATGTCTTGCGGACACTCCCACGGGCACCTGGTAGCCGTTGGATTTCTCCTCCATTTTATTCAGGGTCTGCAGCACCATCTGCGTGATCATTTCAACGGTACGCTGTTCCATGTTGTTCCTCCAACCTCCCGAAACTTCCCTTGCACCCCGTCACACCAATATGGACCGCACTGAGAGACAATGGAATGCGCTCTTCGCGAGCCGCCTGCAATAGAATCCAAGTACAGGATTCTGTTGAAATATTGTCAGGCATTGTCATATATTGTCATGAGTGACGAACAGGCGCAAGTCCGGCAGAATGCCCGCAAAAGCAGGCTTTGTACTCATGGTGAATGGGGTTCGCCTGGGCACCCTGCCCGGAATGACGTGAATTCAAAGTCTTCATTCCGCTTACGCTTTTACCTTGGGAAGAATCATCTCCACATCGTTATGAGGCCTGGGAATTACATGGGTAGCCACCAGCTCGCCCAGCTTGGATGCGCTGGATGCGCCCGCTTCCACAGAAGACTTCACGGCTCCCACATCGCCTCTTACCATAACGGTCACCAGTCCGGAACCGATCTTCTCGGTACCTACCAGGCTTACATTTGCTGCCTTGCACATTGCGTCCGCAGCCTCAATCGCCGCTACAAGACCTCTTGTTTCCACCATTCCTAATGCTTCCTGTGCCATTTCTTTTTCCTCCTATTATTCTCTTGGAAACTGCTTAAAACAACCTGCAAATTTACAGATTATCTTCTTAAACTTCCTGAATCGTCCTCGCGTCAAGGGTATTCATCTGCGCCTCTTTGTTCATGAATCTGCTGGCGCTCAGGTCGACAAGCCTCATAATCTCCTCATGGGGATTGGCAATGATGCCGCTGGCCACCGGCCTTTTGATGGCTTTGGCCGTTGCCGCTTCCACCGCCTCAGTGACGGCCGCCACATCGCCTTTTACCACAATGGTGACCAGTCTGCCGCCCAGCTTCCTCTCCCAGGTGGCCAGCTCCACGCCGGAGGTCTTGCACATGATGTCCAGCGCATCCACCGCTGCCACCACGCCTGTAATTTCAATAAAACCCAATGATGTACCGCTCATTTTCCGGCTCCTTTGCTTTTCTGCCTCTGCCGCTGCAAAATCCTGTCCCGCCGGCAGGCTCCCGTGACTTATTTCCCTGTGGGAGCAGCCGTGTGTCTGAGGGTTTACTCAGATTTTGGGCAGGATTTTTTCCACGTCGCTGTGAGGTCTGGGGATCACATGTGCCGCCACCAGCTCGCCCAGTCTGCTTGCCGCCGCGGAACCGCTCTCAACGGAGGCTTTCACCGCTCCCACGTCGCCGCGCACCATGACGGTAACCAGTCCGGAGCCGATCTTCTCGGTGCCCACCAGGGTTACCTCCGCCGATTTGGTCATCGCATCGGCTGCCTCGATGGCCGCCGTCAGTCCTCTTGTCTCTACCATTCCCAATGCTTCCTGTGCCATAGTATTCTCCTTTCCTTCTCTGCACACTCGTCAATACTCTGTAATCCATTTCGTCGGGTTGATACTGCATGCCCCTGCAATTTGCGGCAGGCTGCAGCAAATCCTCAATCCTTATTGTAGTTTTCAGACCGCCGGCCATATAGGTCCAACCTGAATGGATCCGTAAATCCCGGCAGCCTTTCGGTCTGTCAGTTCTTGTCAAACGCGCTGATTTTCAGCATTTTCCCGGTGTCTCCGGTAGGCCTGGCGATGATATGCCGCTGCACCACGCCGGTGAGGGATTTTGCCACCGCCTCGCCCGCCTCCATGGCCGCTTCCACCGCTGCCACGCTTCCCCGGAATTTCACCGTCACCAGAAGGGGAACCGGCAGCGCGTCAGCGTTTGCAGGTTTGTTTTTGTCAAACACCTCAAGCCTCACGTCCGCGGCCTTGCAGCCTGCGTCGGCTGCCATGAAGGCGCAGACCAGGCCGAACACTTCCAGCAGTCCCACCGCTTCTTCCGTGTGATTTCCGTCTTCCATGGAATTTTTTTCTTCTATGGAAATCTTTTTTTCCATTTATTTTCCTCGCTTCCCCGGCCGTCTCACAGCCCTTATTCTATGGAATTCTTTTCCTCCAAGAAAATCTTTTCCTGTGGAAGGTCTTTTTCCATGGATAACTTTATCTATTTTTCGGACTTAGGGCAGCCGGTTTCGTGTCACCTCTGCTTATTTGTTGATGATTGCGATTTTCAGCCCCGTCATGGCCAGGTTGGTCTTCAGCGCCTCGTTGATCTCCTCCAGGGGATAGGTGTGAGTGATCAGCCTGTCGATGGGGAGACCGATCCTCTTTGCGCTCTTGAGGAAATCAAAGGTTGTGGCGTAATCTCTCAGGGTGTACACCCAGGAGCCCACGGTGGTAATCTCCTTGGAACAGATGTCAAAATGCGGGTTGATGGTGGCATCTCCGCCGTTGATGAAGAATCCCAGCTCGCAAAGTCCGCCGCCGTTGCGGATGAACTTGTAGATGTTGGAATGTCCCGCCGGGGAGCCGGTGCACTGGAAGGCAAAATCCGCCAGATGCCCTTCGCATTTCTCCTGCACCGCCGCCGTCAAAGCCTCGATTCCCTTGTGGTCCTTGAAGTTCACGGAGTCGGAGGCTCCCAGCTCCTTTGCAAAGTCAAGGCGTTTCTGTTCTCCGTCTACGGCCACGATCCTGTTGATGCCCATGGTGCGCAGGATGGCGATGCAGATGAGGCCGATGGGGCCGCAGCCCTGTACCACCACTCTGCTGTTGAAGCGCAGGATTCCGGTGCTCTTGGCTCTCTCCACCGCGTGGATCAGCACGGCGCAGGGCTCGATGAGGACGCGGGAGTACAGGTCCAGATCGCTCACGTTGAATACGGTGGAGCCCTTGCGGATCAGGATGTAGTCGGAAAACCAGCCGTTTAAGTGGATGTCGTCGTCGGGAAGAAGCCCGTACACGTCGGCTCCGCCCACGTTCTGTTTGTTCAGGTCGTACATGGTGATGTCGGGGTTGTCCTTGAAGATCATGCAGGTGACGACTTTATCGCCTATATTCAGGTCCTTGCCTGCGCTGTCTTTCTTCACGTTCTTTCCCATCTTCACGATCTCGCCGGTTCCCTCGTGTCCCAGGGCCACGGGAATCAGGCCGAAGGGGTCTCTCTTGAATTCGTGGGCGTCCGTGCCGCAGACGCCGCAGCCCTCCACTTTCACCAGCATGTCGTCGTCGCCCACTTCGGGCATGGGGAATTCTTTTACGTCAAAATGCTCCAGGCTGGTGAGCATTGCCACATGGGCCGTCCTGGGTATGGGCCCGCCCGCGGCGCTGCCGCCGTTCCCGGGAGCAGCGCTCACGGATCCGGACATGCTGGCCAGCACCTGTTTTACGATCTCTTCTATCTGTGCCGTATCTGCCATTTTCAATCTCCTCTCTTATCTAATGCATAAACTGTCGGACATGACGCAGCGCCTGCTCTTGGTGAAGGATTTGGTGCTGGTGAGGCCTTCGCCGGTGCGGCTGGCAATGGTGAAGGTACAGTATCCTTCTCCGCCGAAGCCCAGGGCCGCGTAGGAGGGCGCGTTCTTCACCAGGATGGCGGTGTCGATGGCCCTTGCGTATTTTGTGATGTTGTCGATGTTCTTGGAGTGGATGTGGGCGGAGTGGCGGTTGCCATGTTCCAGCCACACGGCCTTCTCGATGGCGTCGTCGATATCCTTCGCCCGCACCAAACCCAGGATGGGCATCATCAGCTCTTCGGCGATCAGGGGGTGTTCTTTCTCTCCCTCGAAGACGATGCAGCGGATGTTGTCCGGGACGGTGACGCCGATCATGCCCAGGAGGGTCTTGGCGTCCCTGCCCACGCATTTGCGGTTCAGTCCCTTGGGGGTGAGCACGGTTTTGGTCAAGCGTTCCTGTTCTTCTTTGGAGATCAGGTAGCAGCCCTGTTCGGAGATCATGTAGTGCATGAGTTCGTCGGCCACGGTGTCCACGGCCACGATCTCTTTCTCCGCGATGCAGGGGAGGTTGTTGTCAAAGGTGCAGCCGTTGACGATGTCCTCCGCCGCCTTGCGCACGTCCGCGGTCTCATCCACCACAGCGGGGGGATTGCCGGCTCCGGCTCCTATGCCCCTCTTTCCGGAGGAGAGGACTGCGGTCACCACGCCGGGGCCTCCGGTGGCCACCAGCAGGGGGATGTCTTTGTGTTTCATCATGATGTCACTGGTCTCCAGGGTGGGTTTCTCCACGGTGCAGGCCACGTTGTCAGGGCCGCCCGCTTTCATGGAGGCCTCGTTGATCATGTTGATGGCGAAGATGGTGGTCTTCACCGCCTGGGGGTGGGGGTTGAACACCACGGTGTTCCCCGCCGCCAGCATGCCGATGGAGTTGCAGATCACGGTCTCGCTGGGGTTGGTGCAGGGTGTGATGGCGCCGATGACGCCGAAGGGTCCCATCTCGATGAGGGTGAGACCTCTGTCCCCGGACCAGGCTGTGGTTTTCAGGTCTTCGGTGCCGGGGGTTTTGTCCGCCACCAGGTGGTGCTTTAATATTTTATGTCCCACATTGCCCATTCCTGTCTCGTTGACGCCCATTCGGGCAATGATTTCCGCATTTTCACGGGTCATGTTGCGGATGTTGGTGATAATCTGTTCTCTCTGGTCGAGGCTCATTCTGCGGATGATGGCCTGGGATGCCTTCGCGGCCGCGATGGCGTCGTTCATGTCGGTGAAAATGCCGTGTTTTCCGCCCGCCGCTTCGGCGATCTGCATCTTTGCCACAACTTCCTGTACGATGTCCTTTACCAGACTCTCGTTTACAAGCACTTTGTTACCTCCTGTTCCATTGCCGTTTCCGGCAATCTGTTCCTTCCTGCGTTCCGTTTCCGGTCCGGCAGGTCCTGGAGCTTTTGTTCTGTTTTGTCTCTCAGAGTTCCGGGAAAATGCTTCTTCCGTAGGCCGCCAGGGCGGTGTCCTGTTCGGCGCTGCCGCCGCTCACGCCCAGGGCTCCCAGTATGACGCCGTCCTTTTTCAGCACTTCGCCTCCGCCGAAGATGACGATTCTGCCCTGGTTGGTGAACTGTATGCCGTACAGGCTCTCTCCGGGCCCGCTCAAGGCTCCCAGGTCCGCGGTGGACATCTGGAAGGCGATGGAGGTGTAGGTCTTGTTCAGGGCCACGTCAAAGCTTCCTATGTAGGCGCCGTCCATGGAGTGGACGGCCACGGGGCGGCCGGAGGCGTCGGACACGGCGGTGACCACTCTCATGTTCCACTCCGCGGCTTTCGCCTCAATCTTCTCAATCAGCTTTACCGCCAGCGCCAGGGGCATGGTGACCTGCACCAGGCCGCCGGCTGCGGGAACCGGGTCTGCAGGGTTTTCCGGGTTTTCTTTCCGGTTGTGCTGCATGTCCGCGGCCGGGCCGACAAAAGGCATTCTCCCGAGGGCGGCGTTTTCCGCGCTCCGGGTCTGTGTCATTTTTCCAAGGATCTCGCGGACGATGGTTTCTATCTCTCTATTGTCCATTTATGTCTCCCATAAATACCGCTGCCGCCCGCTGTCTCTCGGGAAGCAGATAAGCCTGCACGGCATTCTCAGATCCGGAGTTTATTATGAAAGCCCCGGACGGCGGCCGTGTGGATTTATTTCCCAAGCTGTTCCAGCACTTTCTTCGTGATCTCTGCAACCATATCGGGAGAGACTGCGGTCTTTTCTTTGCCGCTGTGGCATCCGCCTCCGCAGGTGTGGCAGCTGGGCTTGCCTTCCTTTGCGTTGGGGCAGAGATTCGCGGGGTGGCGTCCCTTCATGCCGAACTGTCTCCGGATCTCGTAGAGATCCTCCACCTGCTGGGGGGTGAATTCCTTGGGGCCGCCCAGGAGTCTGGACTGGTAGAGGAGCTGGGCGTAGAATTCCACGGACTCCATTTTCAGGTATGCGCTCAGGAGGGAATCGGAGTAGGTCAATGCGCCGTGATTCTCCAGCAGTACGGCGTCAAAATGCTGTACGTATTCGGAGACGGCGTCGGGGATCTCCATGGTGGAGGGCCTGCCGTATTTTGCAATGGGCACGCAGCCAAGGGCGATGACTGCCTCGGGCATGATGGGCTGGGTCAAGGGAATGCCGGCGATGGCGAAGCTGGTAGCATATACGGGATGCGCATGCACCACGCTTCTCACGTCGGGTCTCTCCTGATAGACCCTCATATGCATCTTGATCTCGGATGAGGGCTTGAAATTGCCGTTTGCCTGGATCACGTTGCCCTGGGCGTCCACCTTGCAGATGTACTCCGGGGTCATAAAGCCCTTGGACACGCCGGTGGGGGTGCAGAGAAATTCGTTGTCGCTGAGTTTTACGGAGATGTTGCCGTCGTTGGCGGCGACCATGTTCCTGTTGTAGATCCTCTTTCCGATGTCGCAAATCTCTTTTTTGATTTCGTACTCGTTTTGCATTTTGATTCCTCCTGTTTCGTTTTTTGTTTCCTGCCGCCGGCTTGTCCGTTTTCCGCATTGCGCGTGGTGCGGGGTGTGGGAAACGAGGGGCGGCGTTGGTTTGCTTTCTTAGGAAATGCTCTTTTTTTATTATAAGCCTATCCACTACACAAGTCAACAAATAATTGTTGGATTGTGTCGTTTTTGTTTTATTTGTGTGGTTTCTTTCGTGGTTTTCTCGAACAGTTCTAAGATTTCGCCGTTACAGTCATCAATGTCATAATCTTTATCAAAAAGATCCTGTCCTTCTAAACTGCCGATTCTTTGAGTGGCTTTTTTCTGTGGTTGGCCTGTCAACATTTTTCTCCTCCGCCGGTTTCATAAAATGCTGTATCATATCAAGCAGAAAGCGCAGCTTGTGTTTCGGGTCATAAAGCCCAGGCCTGCAGCATATTCTCTATGCGCTTCAAATCCTGCATCTCTTCCTCAGAATCATAGGTATAGTTTTCCGGCACGGAGTCAAAGAGTTCGATGCGGGCCATTTCGCTCTCCGGAAGTTCTCCCAGGGAACGGACTTCGGCGTAGAAGACTCTGCCGTTATTTTTTCCTGTTCCGTCTTCCCATATCTGCTCGTAATCCCACAGGGGCATTATGCGGCAGTCCGTGATGCCGGTTTCCTCGTACAGTTCGCGCCTGGCGGCCTGCATGGGAGTCTCCCCCGGTTCCACATGTCCCCCGGGATGCTCGAAGCTCCCTCGGTACTTGTGGAAACAGTAGACCCATTTTCCCTGATAGTTCGCGAAGATGACCACAAAGCGGATATTAGGCAGCCATCCCGGCGGATAGTTTGTCTTACACGCGGCATTGCTCTCTCTGGCGCGCTCCGGCGTCTGCTTCGGAAATGCCCTCAGATAAATAACGTTTCCGTCCGGGTCGCGGAAGCTCATGTTGACCGCTCCCCAGGGGCGGGCTGTGGGCGGTTCAATGATTTCGGCTCCCAGCTCCATGACTCTGTGGTATTCTTTTTCCACATCTTCCACGGTGAACGCCAGGCAGATATTCTGGTTCCGGTTGTTTTTCCTGGAGCCGTCGTTGTATATGGTCAACATGGTCTCCTCCGCAATCAGGGTCTGGTGCACGGGGTCGTTGCTTTCGTTTTGGATATTCAGCAGTTTTTTGTAAAAATCCGCCAGGCGCACCACGTCATTGGTGAGCAGGCTTACTTCTCCTATTTTCATAGGAATCACCATCCTTTCTGCGAATGTTTTTTCAAATACTCCTATGTCTCCGCGTAATCCATGGAGAATCGCCGGCAGAGTGCCTGCACTTCCGTGTCCGTGAAGCCAATGTATTTCTCGAAAAAGCTCTGATCCGTCATAAGTATTCCCTTGCGATACCTCCTCTCGCTTGCTGGAATTTCTGCCTGTAATACGCTTCGATTTCGATTTCATGCCAAAGGCCGGAAGCGTTTCTCAGTCTCCAGCGCCGGAGGGCTTTGCGTCCTCCCGGGGCTCCTTCCTCCAGTAGGCGGAGCCGTCCCTCAGTCTGTCGATCAGCCCGTATTGGAACATTTCCCGGCGGATCAGTTCAATGTCCCCGAAGGCGATGTTTGTCCGGATGATTTCGTTTACTTCCTTTTCCGTATATTTCTTTTGCGGTTCAAACTGGTCTGCGATTTTCGTCAAGGCCAGGATCCTCATAGGGCGCTTTGAGGGATACTGGGTTAGTCTGCCGTTTTCGTCATAGTATGCTTTCAGTTTTTTCTCATATTCTGCTGTGGTTTTCTCGGTCTTTTCCATCCTTATACCCCTTGCTGCATTCTTTCTGCCTGTGGCGAGTTCTCTCTGCCAGTGCCGCATTCTTTCTGCCTGTGCAAAATTCTGTCATGGCTTTTCAGAGTTGCGCGGCATACCCGTTTCCGCTATGCTTATGCGATTATCCGAAGTAAAATATAGGTCTATATGCCTCTTTTTTCATGATCTTCGCTGCCTCTTCAACAGCAGCATGCCACGGCATCCAAAACACCATTTAACACCTCGTTCCATTCCAAACCGCCCACATAATAATTTCTTTTTCTAAACTGCTCCCACATCCCCGCCATCCCTGCATCTTTTTCAATCATAGTGAGGGTTTCTGATATCTCCTCTTTTGAGAACAGGGTTTCCCTCTTTTTACAGGTTGCGCTAAATGCCTGCGATAGAATAGCTTTGTCCACTCTGGCCGCACATATTTTCATAACTTCATATACATCATAATAATCCCTCAATCGGGTGTTCGCAATTCCCCTTGCCAGAATTGTCTGTATCTTCTCCGCGAGCAATGTCTCCACATTGTATGTAAGAAGCGGGATTGTTCTATCTTCAAACATCAGTTTATATTCATATTCCACCGCAGACGGCGTAATCACATCATCTGTTGAAATATCAATCTTAATAACCTGTCTCATTCGCTCCAATGCTGCTTCAAGCATTATTCTAACACCGGGATATTCGAAATCAGTCATAATATCCGACACAGAAGTAATGCGAAAAGTGACATCATCTTCCAATGGAATAGCACATATCTCAGAAACGATTCTCTGCGCGTCGTCCACATTCAGCGGAAGTGATTTCACTGTTGTGTCAATATCCATGGTTGCCCTCATATCAATGCCGATAATGGAGGCAACCAGTAAGCCGCCTTTCAGAATAAAATGATTGCGGTAATCGGACACAGATACCCGTTCCAAAAAGCGCTCCATAACAAAATTCCTGATCAATACCTTTGCAATATCGTTGTCCCCCTTTGAAATATTCCTCACCTTATCCTTCAGTTGTTTTGAAGTGTGGATCATCCGAATACCTCCACGTATTTCATCACTTCATCCCTCATTCCAAGCTTCTCCGCATATTCGACCAGTCTGGATAATTTTTTGCCTTTACCGGACATATACTCTTTTATGGCAGTTTGGAAATTCTGTACTTCCATTTTATTTCTGTCTGAAATCAAGTCGCAGATACACCTTTCTCTGTCATAAGCCTTAACCATATTTCCACTTGATGAAGGCACGGTACATACTCCAAGTCCATAACTGCTTTTTGAGGCATATTTTACCCGCACATTTCCGGTTTTCAAATGGGAAGCATTGTAGCCGGTGGGTACAGAAATACAAATCCCGGAGTATTCCCTGTCTATTAAGCCATGAAGATACAGTGCTGTTTCACCGGAGAAGATAACCGCCTTGTTTCGTACTTGCATAATATATAGTTCGTCCGGCCACACATCATCTGTAATGTAAATACCTCTCGCAATCCTTTCCAAACCTTTTTCTTTCACATATTTTGACAGAACTGCCTTAGATATTTTATTCTCTTTTACCATAGCCGCAAGAAGATAACCGTTGTTTCTCTCTGTTAGTTGCTGCAGAATATCATTTTTATCCATGGGATTCACCTCTTTACTTTCTCGCTTAAATTATATTTGATTTAAGCGAGAAAGTAAACGTCAATGTTTCAAAATTTCAATGAATTCCGGGGTGAGTTCCGGTGTGAACTGTGTTCCCAGCCTTTTCAGTTCTCCCAGGACTTTTTGCCGGCCCCGGTCCGTCCGATACCAGTTCTCCCTGTCTACGTCCAGGTACACCGGCGCGATCAGGAATTCTGTATCCGGAAAATTTGCCTGATAATACATGAGACATCTTCTGGAATGGTAGGCTTTGCAGCAGAGGATGGCTTTTTTCGGGTGCAGCCCTCTGGCGTCCAGGACTTTTCTGGAAAATCTGGCGTTCTCGGCGGTGAACTGCGCCTCAGCCTCCGGGATGATGCTGTCCGGGTCGACTCCTCCGGTCAACAACACGTCCGTATAAAATTCGCATTCGGTGGTGTAGTCTTTTCCGTAGACATCCGCTTTTGATTTCGCGCCTGCAAATCTGCCTACGGTTACAGAGTATCTGCCCGAGGGCACGATATAGGGGGCGGCTCCCGCTTTCCACAGCTGTGCCGCCCGCTCCGGGAGCTCCGGCCAGGAGCCGCCGGGGATGAAGATGATGTCGGCTTTTGCCGGATTTTCTTTCCCGGCCGGGGTTATGGGTCGGTGCTCTTCCGTGGAATGTCCCTCTTCCATGGAAGGCCCCTCCTTCATAGAATGTCCCTCTTCCATTGGCCACTCCAGGCTTATGTCTTCCAGAAAAATGAAGTTTGTAATATCGTCTAATATTCTCATATTTCTCCTTTCGGCACTTAAGGATGATAGATTGGATTTTCAATCCGGTCTGCCTTTTTCATCGTTCTCTCCCCGCTTGTCTCTGCTTTTTTACGTAAAGGAGTATTTGCAATCCGGCTGTCCTTTCCGGTAGGTACACTCGATTATTTCTCCGGGGTGTATTTTTTCGATATAGGTCAAGCACCGAAACGCCATTCCATGGCCCACCAGGACGACCCTGTCGTAATCCGAATATCGGTCTGCCGCACGCCTCATTCTCTGCCTCATGGAGGTGAGCGTTTCCCATCTGAATTTCACGCCCTCCGGATACTCGCCCTTCCATTTCGTGAATTCACGGGCAAGCGCAAAGCTTTCCTCTGATGTGGTATATAAATTATCCCGATCCGGTATCCATTCGTGTAAATCCATATCCACCTCAACGCATATCCCGGTCTCTCGCGAAATGATCTGGGCTGTCTGCAAGGCTCTGGTGTAGGGAGAGGATACAATAATCTCCGCAGATTTCAGACGGACATCCCTGGCCGCCGTCTCCGCCTGCTGTCTTCCTCTGGGAGATAGGGGAGCAAAATCCCTTCCAAAGCCCCAAAATCCGTTTTCAAGCATATGATCATAAACGGCCTCTCCATGCCTTATAAGATAAAATACTGCCATTCCGTTTGCTCCTTCCCGTGTATTCCCGCCGCACTCCCATCGGCAGCTATATATTAAGTTCCCGGACAAGCTCCATGGTTCGATCAGAAATCAATTTCCGGGTGCCCATCGTGAACAGGGTGTCCCTGTCCACCCATTTGTAGCCGATGGTCTCGCCCTCCTGGAGGAGGACTGCCTGCTTGTCGCAATCCGTGACGCACAGATATTCCACATAGAGCGCATGGTGCATGTCGTGCACGCCTCTCCCTATTTCCTCTAAATTGACCGCGGTCAAGCCCGTCTCTTCCTTTAATTCTCTGGCTGCGCAGTCCAGGGGCGCTTCGCCCTGCAGGGCGGAGCCGCCGGCTGTCAATTCCCACATTCCGCCGTAGTGTTTCCGGAGGTCCCTCTGCATGAGCAGATAGCTTCCGTCCCTGTGTTTTACTATGATATCGCAGACCAGATGGTATACTCCGGCCGGCAGCGGTTCGCCTCTTACCAGTGTCATGTCTTTTATTCTGTTGAACTTATTGTCGTATGCGTCCCACAACTCGGTCATATTGCTCCTCCCTCACCCGGACGATCCGGAACCAACATTTTGCCAAAAGGCGCAAGCTTTCGCTGTTAAACGCCATACCCTATATCTGGGGTTTTTGAATTTTTTGTTGTCGTGGCGCTATCGCGAATCGAATTTCTTCTCTCAGCACGCACCCTTTCTGCCACTTGTTAATCCAACTGCGAACTACTGCGAACTACTGCGAATTTACTGCGAACTATATGTTCAGCGAATATGTTAATGTTGGATCATGTTTGTTGCCATTCATTTTTATTACCCCGATTTCCAACAAATGACTAAGCTTTTTATTGATAGTTCTTCTCGTCTTACTTACCATCACAGATAATTCCGTAGCGGTAATACAACTTCTGCTTCCCATAATTGTTACAATGTCCTTTTCAACTGCATCCAGCTTATTCCAATATTCCACCATTTTCTTTTCAGCAGTTTCTGTCTGCCTTGCCGTTCTTGCAATAATATTGTTCTTTAAAACCAATTTTACCGTCTGTCCGCCAGGCTCTGAATACTCCGGCGCTTCAAGAAAATAGTTTTCCATATCTGAGTATATACGTTTTACGCCCTCGTTCAGTTCTTTCACAATGCCAAAATCCGCCAATACACGAGCCATGCGGGGATTTCTCGAAAAATTTGTAGTCCTGATATTGTCAACCGTCACAATATTGGGCAATTTGCCGGGACTTTCGATTTCCAATCTGTCATCATACATCGTTACCTTAATATATTTTCCTTCCATAGCATACTCCCGATGAGCAACGGCATTTACAATACCTTCTGCCCATGCAAACGGCGGATACTCTTCCACAGTTTTAAAATTACCTGTTTCTGAATCTAACGAAGTAAACTCTCTTAATTGCGCGGCAATAAACTTTTTAGCTTTTTCTACGATTTTCAATATCGGATACTCAATGTTGGTATCTTTAATAATATTCATCTGCGTACCAACACCTGCCGTTGTTCCGTCATAGCGTATAAAACGAATTCTGCAATTTGGATAAAACTGATATACATTTTTTGCAAATAATAATACAGCCGCATTTGTCAAATACTTTCTTCCATTCCATTCTTTATAAAAACCTCTTGAAGATAATAATTGCTCAACCGAAATATTCGGACTCCCAAGAATATCCTTATATTTTTTGATCAATTCCGCATCCAGATCAGAAATCTTCACATCATGATTTAATTCATCCTCATAATGTCTGGCTCCTTTGCTATACTCTAACTTTCGCAAATCATCTCCCTTTAACTCTCGTTTTCTGTCACCGATACGCAAAAATACGGAACCGTTAGAGGTGCTGATTACTCTATCGACACTTGGATATATATGCAGCAGCAATAGTCTGTCTGGTTGTCCTTCCGCATTTTCTATATCAAGAAATTCCTCTTGATATTCCGGTGTGGGGTTACAGCAATCCATAGGAGCATTAATAAAATTATTGATTTTCTCAGCCCCTGCAGCATTAATCCCTTCCAATCGGCGTGTTTTATCACTGATACCAAATACAATCGTTCCTCCATCTGCATTTGCATATGCAGATATCTCATCGGCAATATCGGACGGTTTCAATTGTGCGGATTTTCGGTCGAAAATTTTATTTCGTCTTCACCAATCATATAATCTAATGTGAGAAGCGGATTTATTGAAGATTTTACCATATATCTACTTCCTCTATATAATTTTAATGATTATATACAATGCTCAGCCAGTTCCGTTCGGATTCCGTTATGGTGATATATCAGTGCAGTAAAAATATTGCCAGGATATTCACCAACACAGCGTAGAGGCATTCGGCTGAGTTTGGTATATAATCATTTAATTTTTAATACAGCGTGTCCCTGTCCACCCATTTATAGACGATGGTCTCGCCCTCCTGGAGGGCGATTGCCTGCTTGTCGCAATCCGTGATGTGCAGGTATTCCACATAAAGCGCATGGTATATGTCGTGTATCAATTCAATAGTTTTCTAAACTGAGAGCCATCTGGCAGGGTTCAAATCATCATCATAGTATCGTTTGCTTTTCACTCTACCGTTAACTTTAATTTGATAAATGCAGCGGTTATACTTGAAATGCCAGCGAATATCACAAATTGTGCCTATTATATCGGGATGATTGCAGGGGGAAACCCGCTCTCCATAAACATATTGGGGAGGTATTGGCAGTTCTCTGATATACTTCATATCTGGCTTGTACACGGTTTCAGGTAATATAATCTCTGCTTCACCATTCTCTTTTATCCTGTATTGAATAACGGTCTGAAACAATCCCTCTTGTATGGCTTTACTGTCAAGATATATTCCCCACATTTTGTTCCTCATTTATAAATGCAGATGTTTCGCTTTTTGTTCGTATCGCCGTTTGAAAAACAGCGGCTCCGAAAAGAGTGTTTCTATTCATCCGGCAATATAGCGCTTCCATCCCTGCTCACATTTAGCGGCCAATGCGTCGCTCCCGCTCTGGCTCACGTTCAGCCGCCAATATGGCATCTCAATTTCGTGCAGTTCTCCGCTTCCCTCTTCAACCTCTCCATATGCTCCGCTTCCGGCGGCAGGATGTCCGGCAGTTCATAGGTTCTGCCCAGGCCTGCATACTTGTCCTGGCCCAGCCTGTGGTAGGGAAGCAGGTAGATCTCCTCCACCCCGGGGAGGGCGTCCGCAAACCGGGCGATGGCCCTGATTTCCTCCGAGGTGGCATTGAAGGTGGGGATCACGGGCACCCGGATGCTAAGGCGGGTCTGGCCGGAGGCGGCGATTTTCTTCACGTTCTCCAGCATCAGCTCATTGCCTTTTCCGGTAAATTGTTTGTGTTTGGCGCTGTCCATATGTTTGACATCGCAGAGATAGTGGTCGAGCCAGGGCAAAATTTCCCGGATCACCTCCCACTTGGCGCAGGCCATACTCTCCATGGCGGTGTTGATGCCCACCGCCTTCGCCGCGTGAAGCAGGTCGCGGGCAAATTCCGGCTGGCAGAGGCTCTCCCCGCCGGAGAGGGTCAATCCCCCGCCGGAGCGGTGGTAATAGGGCCTGTCCTTCTCCACGGTCTCCATGACCTCCGCCACAGTCACGTCCCGGCCGATGGTCTTGGGCTTGCCCTGGACGGTCATCTCCTGGATGCGGTACTCCTGGGATTCCGGGTTGCAGCACCATTTGCACCGCAGCACACAGCCCTTGAGAAAGCAGATAGTGCGGATTCCCGTTCCGTCGTGAATGGAATAGCGCTGTATGTCGAAGATTCTTCCCTTTGTCTGTAAATAATCTGTTGTCATTTTTCTGCTCCTTATATACCTCAATGGCCTGCGGAAATCTCCGGATTCCTTTTGGGAACCGTCTTGTCTCCTGGGGCCTTTTTGACTCACCATGTCTTCACCAGAAAAATCAGTCCGTGCAGTCCGCTGCCCACGGCGTTTCTGTTTTCGCAGATTTTCAGATGCAGTTCCATGTATTTCTCAAAGTCTTTCTCTTTTGCTTCGGCAAAAATCTCTCCCCGCAGATAGGGATTTCCGTCGGAGGTGAGATGGTGAAGGATTTTCAGGCCATGTCTCGCCGCCAGCTCTTCCATCTCCTCCGGCAGCATATAGACAAAGGGCTCCTCGAAGCATCTGCGCTCATACCCTTCCGCTATCTCCTCCATGTTTTTCAGTCCGGGCGCCAGATACAGGGGCAATGCCCCTATCAGATTGATGTAGCTTACCGCCAGAATGCCGTCCCTTTTCAGCAGTCTCAGGCATTGTTCCAGCGCCCTGTCCCGCATGCTTTCCCTCAGGTGATAAAACGCGCCCATGCACAGAACCACATCAAAATATCCGTCGCCGTAATGGTTGGGCTCACAGATGTCTCCCACGAAAATATCCTTTAGAGCCGAATTCTTCTCCGGATTTTTCTCCTGCTTTTCCAGCATTTTCTCCACATAGAAGGGCACAAGGTCGCTGGCGGCCACGCTGTGTCCCTCCGCCGCCAGCCGGAAGGCATATCTCCCGGTTCCCGCGCAGCCGTCAAAAATCCTGCTGCCGGGCGGTATCACTTTCCGGAAATAATGCAGGGTGGTCCACCATTCGATCTGGTGCCCGTAGTCCCGGAAAAGTCTTGCCTCCTCATCGTAGGCATTATAATACTCGATTACGCTTTTGCTCATATCTCTCCCCCGCAACTGCGTTTATACATCAATTATCCATATAAGGAACGCAGCTCTTCCAGAATGGCTTCCTTCGTCTTTCCCAGGATTCCAAGCTGCTTCAAATCAACTTCCTCCAACGCCATTTTCTCTATGAATGCTCTCATATCATTCAGAACTGCCTTCGGAACATACATAGATGCCTCCATGTTCCGATCAAACAGCTCTGTCAACCGAAATACGTCATTTTTGTGTTTTCGTATATTCCTGCTGTCCACCTGCCCGCCGGCGGCTTTTCTCTCAGTTAAATCCATCCACGCCTTAGCCTTAAAGGGAATCAGATACGGCGTATCCAAAACGGTAACCCCGGCCACCCGGACTCTTCCCTGTCTTAAAAATTCATAGTAATCATCATTGAGCAAGATTGCCGAAAGACTGGATACATCTCCTTCTATCGGAAGCGGAGAAAGCACCGCGTCTTCCGGGAGCATGATAATGTCGGGCTTTCTCGTAAACAGTTCAATCATCGCCGGGTATTCCCGTGAGGACGGATTCGCGAAACGGTAGAACTGAGGTTCTCCCGTGCTTTTATTCCTATGCTCATATCCTGCCGTAACAACATATTCCCAGAACCTTCTTCCGAATGCCATATCCAACGCTTCTAAAATCAGCACAAGATCAATGTCCTTTGTCGCGCGGAAGTCAAGTCCCTCATCGGCCATCAGTAAATCGCAGGCTGTTCCGCCTATGATCGCATACTGCTCCTCATATCCCCGAAACCATTCTTTGAAACTCTCAATCCCTCTTACCATGAATATCCTTCCATACCCCCGCAAGCATTTCCTCTATGGCTTCTTCTATCCGCTCATCCCTTTCACCGCCAAGTGCAAGAGCAAGGGAAAGCCTGTCCACAAATCCATCCTCCGCCAGCTTTTTCGGATCATAGCGCCAAAGCTCCACCGCGCATTGCTCGTCCGAATCATGCAGTTTTTTCGAAGCTGCACTGTCCCACGCCGCCACACTGTCCGCGGCAAAACTTTCCACCGGAGGCGGATTCAGCATGGAATACTCGGCAAGAGCAGAATAACCGCTGATCAGCAGTTTTTCCTTTATTTTCGCTTTTGGCACATAAATCCTCCGCTTCACCGGATTACACAAAAATCTTTTTGCATCCCTGAAAAGATTTTCCGGCGTCTTTTCGGAAAAAATAACCTTCTGTACGCCTCTTTTTTCCGTTCGTATCAGCCCCATATCCTCCAGCTGCCTGGAGGCCCTGGAAATCGAAGTGGGGGTAAGCGCCAGTCGACAGGATGCCTCGCTGGTCAAAAGCTCCCCACAGCCCTGATAAATATAGCTGAGAAGCAGCTGCTGTGCAGACGGAAGCATGACCTCTGTCTCCTGCCGCTCGCCGTCTCCCCGTTCCTGAAGATATACTGCCAGGAAGGGAAGATATATCTGCCTGCCCTCCACGATAAACGGAACATGATCGCGAAGAAGATACTCTTTCTGCCTATAGGTCAAATGCGCCGGGACAAGGACGACCGGCACTCCTTCCGTTCTCTGCACCCTGTCAACATGTTTTTTGACGGCGCTCACCGCATCCAGTTCCGTTTTGGGATAAAGGAATACAGCCGCCTTCCCATCCAGGGTAACCTTTTGAAACCGATACCGTGCATGGATGTAATTCGGCATGGATTTCGGAGGATCCTCTCTATATACAATGCTGATTCCCAAAACATGATTTAAATATTCCATTGCGCCTGCCTCTTTCTTGACTTTTAAATGTATTATAACTTTGTTTTTGTTATAATTCAATATAAAAGTCAAGAATAAAAATACCAAATATCGACAGGCATCCCCTCCGCCAGTCGCCTGAAAGAGGATTTACATTCCCAAATGCCGACACCCTGCCGAATATAGGAAATCGTATTTTTACAGCCTGCACAGCGCCTCCAGCGCAAGGGCAAACAGCCGCTCCCTTGCCGAAAGATTATTGTTCCAGTTTCTGTCGTCGTAATCCTCGGCGCCGCCGATGAGGATATCCCCGCTATAGAGGAGCTGTCCGAACATCCTGCCCCGGAACTGCGCGATGGCGGCCATGGTGGCGCACTCCATCTCCACGGCCCTGCAGCCCTCCTCCCTCCGGTAGGCCACCATCTCCCTGGTCTCCCGGTAGAAGCCATCCGTAGACCAGGTGGCGCATTCTATGTAGGGGACACCGTGCCGGTCCAGGACTTTTCGGAAGCTCTCTATGGGCCCGGGCTGCAGCTCGATGAACCGGGCGGGCGGCAGATACTTGTAGGAGGCTCCCTCGTCCCGCAGGGCACGCACCGGCAGGATCACAGCCCCTTCCGGAATCTCATCCAGCACCCCGCATCCCCCGCAGCAGACGATCACCTCTACGCCCCAGCCGTACAGCCAATCTGTCATCATGGCGATGGAGCCGGAGGCCACCACCGCCTGGACGGCGCAGACTTCCGTTCCGTCCACTTTAAAGCGATATACATGGAAGTCCTTCATCTCGGACACATAGGTCCCGATCCGCTCTCCGCCGTATCTCTCCACCGCTTTGTCGAATACTTCCTCAAAAAATGTCACCAGGCACAGCCTTGGAAACCGTTTTAAACCGCTTCTGTCCGTGCAGCTGCAGCCGTCCCTGTTCGATTTATCGCCCTCCCTGTCCGGATTGATGACGGCGATTCTGTCCGTGCTGTATTCTAAAATCGGGTATTCGTTTTTGATAACCATTTCGTATTCTCCATCCTGCCGTTGATAATAGAAAGTTCAACGAATCATTATAAAATCATATACATAATTTCCTAGTCCAATAAACGCCCCGCCCTATAAGAGCATTCCAGATAACTTGGATTCTGATAATAAATATCCGTCTTAAAATCGGATATTTTATCACTGATAAAGGAAGAAAATATGTTAAATAATTCATCCACTTCTTTTCCCTCTTCCGCGCAATCTTCTATCATAATACAGTACAGCTTTCCGATATCCAGGAAACTGGGAACCGTATATTTACATTCGGTAATTGTATCAAAATCACCTCCGGGAATTTTATACCGCTCAATCAATTCATCACTAACCTGTTCAAATGAAAGACAATGATTTACTTCCGCGTCATATAACTGCTTATCTATCCCTTCCCTCCCAAAGAATTTCACAATAGTGCCGCGCTTATTCTGCGTCTGTCGTGCAATATATTCAACAGACATAAAAAAAATCATTTTTTTGCTTTTCTGTCATATACAATTTCACTCCTGTTAAAATTCAAACAATTAAGCGCCGATAAAGTATGAAAACTAATCTGATGTGTGGGATACCGAAATTCTGCCAATACCCAAAACTGCCTGCGGGTTATCCTGTCTGAAAGGAAGTCATTTACATAATTCCATATGGTATCGTTTGCCATCGGTCCTTCCACAATATCATACGGATGTGTTCCGCCGCTTCTGCATTTGGCAATAAAATCCAGCGTCTCTTCATAAAATTTTATAGCAAATTTTCTTCAATATATCGGGCTACACCGTCCATATCATTGCTTTCCGTTCTGAAATCCGCCGCATCGAGAACCTCATCGATGGCATTGGAAACGGCAACACCCACACCGCAGTTTTTTATGGATTCTATATCATCGTTATCGTCTCCGAAATAGATTGCATCATCCTGTTTCATGCCCATAGCTTCCAGCATGGTCCTGATTCCATTCCATTTGGTTGATGCTGTGCTCATTATCTGTATCAATTTGCCCTCTGCCACCGTCATGTAAGTATCCCTGGTCAAGGCCTCTTTTACTTCCCGATATATATTTGTTTCTTTATATACGTTAATGTTTTTGTTTGTATCAGTATCTTTATTTATGTTAATTTTCTTGCTGCTCACAAGCAGTTTATATATAATATTTCCTGTCGGCAAAGAAGCAAATTCACTAAAAACCGTGGCATTCTCTTCCGGAATCGGAATATTTGAAAAAACACCCTTGCCTGTTTCCAATGCCAGAACCAAATCAGGTATCCTGATTACCTTTTTCACAATACTTGCCGCGCTGGATGGTAAAATACCATTTTCAATTATACTATGGGGCAAAATAACTCTTGCGCCATTCAATGTGGTTATGGCATCAAAGCCAATTTGATTACGATAGCTCAAAATAGCTCTTTCCGGACGGGCGGTTGCCGCCATGAGAACTATTCCCCTCTCATGACACTTTTTTAAGATAGTGCATGTATATTCTGATACTGTCTTATCTGTGCGAAGCAGGGTCCGGTCCAAATCTGTTATAATTGCTTTCATACCCTCTCCTGTAAAAGTATTTCACATTTCCGATCTAAATCAAGAACTTACTTTTGATGTTTCGTAATCCACACTTAAAATAATCATTTTTCCGAGAGACTATTTCCGTCCGCGGATAATCATAGTCACAGAGACGGAGGTGTCCCACTGCTTTCGCCCCTCTCTGTACAGGCGGAGCCTTTCCTCATATTTAGAGTTGATCACGGATAGGATCTCCTCAGCATGGTCGGAGCGGGTTGATTCCACGGCCTCTATATCATTCTGGCGCATCGCTTCCATCATGAGCTCCGCCAGCTTTGCCGGGTACTTTGGGTCGTCCGGAGTGAGGTCAATAACGGCATACCCGGTTGTGACATCCGTAAATCCGTTCTCCTCCATGGATGCGGGAATCTCAGCCTCGGACATCGGAAATCGGCAGACTCTGAATTTCTCCAGCTCATCCTCCGACTGCGGAATGCTCTCCCAAAAGGCTCTTTCTTCCTCTGTTTTCTCCAAGCATGGCGCAGTGCAATGGATCCCTTTTCTCGCGGAAAGGCATATACACACGCCGCCTGGTTTCAGCACCCGCCTCTGTTCGCCCCAGAAGGCAGCGGGCTCCACATGCTCCTGAACCGTATTGGAAATGGTGACGTCAAAGGACTCATCCTCAAAGGGGAGGCGGACAGCGTCGCCTTCTCTGAAATCCACGCCCGCGATGTGCTCCTTCGCAAACGATATGAAATTGCTGTCCCTGTCGATTGCGGTGATCTGCGCGCCCGGATACCATCTGTGCAGGGATTCTGCCAGCGCTCCCGGCCCGCAGCCGATCTCCAGAATCTTCATCCCGTCGCCCCGGCCCAGGTCAAACGTCTCTTTATACTGCTCAAAGAACATATCATGGAATCTCAGCTTCCTGCTGAGATACAGCGTCTGAATGCCCTGCACATGTTCCGACCAGATCGTGTTCGAATTTTCATTCATCATATCTCTTCCCTCCATCTGCGGCGGCCAATTCCATCTTCTGCCTTTCCGTCCGTGGCGGCCAATTCCATCTTCTGCCTTTCCGTCCGCGGCGATCCCTTCCATCTTCGGGACTTCCTTGTATAATTACATGATCAACCATATGTTTGACACAATAGTTTGACACAATAGTTTGACACAATAAGCAAATCGGCAAAAATCTCACCCAAACAGTTTATCGAACATAGAATTCTGAAAATTGGCTTATACTTATCCATGAATGTTCTTCAAATACAATTTTTATATCTGTCCCCCAGCAGTTCCCGTCTGAAATGAAGCCATGTCTCATAGTACTTTATAACAAGTCTTTTTCGGATATTCCGTTCATCTCCTTCACAACGGCTTCCGGCTTTATGGTCATCTCCACCCATGCGGGAACAAAGCCGCTCTTTACGGCGTTTCTCGCAGAGCGGACATTTGACCAGGCGGAGCAGTAAAACGGGACCTTCCCTCTCTCCAGTATCTCTGCGGCCAGCCTGCCGGTAAGCGCGGATGCAATTCCCTTTTTTCTGTATTCCGGCAGCACATCCACCCCGATCTGCCACATCCCTTCGCAGTCGGCGGAGCAGCCTGCCAGCCCCACCAGCTTCCCGCCCTCATAGGCGCCGACGCCCAGTATATCCAGCTGTTTTCTATCCCTGCAGAGGGCATTGCCCCATTCCGGCAGATACAGACTTTCAAAATCCTGCTGTCCCAGAATCCGCATCCCGTACTCGCAGGGGAGCGGACGAAGACGATCGGTGTCGGGCAGAAAATATTCCGCCATAAAACATATTTTGTATCCGCTCCCGGCCAGCCGGTCACTCAGCCAATGCATATTCGGCGTCTCGAAAAGGTGATAGAACTCATATTTTCCCACATATTCCGTCACCGGCTCCTGGACATCCTCCGTGACCGCCGCAACCACATTGCTGCCATAGGAAACAAAATTCGCCATAATCGGCTCTTTCAGATATTTTCTCGCCTTTTCCCCCAGCCGGAACGGGACGATGACATTCCCGCTTTTCAGAAAATCTTCCGCTTTACAGCCGATATCCTCCGCGGACTGTTCCATGGCAATCTGCAATATCTCCCGCGTAATCATCAATCACGCCCTCCTGTGATTTCCCGCCGGACGCCTGCGCCGGCAGCCTGTTCCGACCCTGCTCCGGCCGCCTGCTCCGGCAACCTGCGCCGACCCTGCTCCGGCAGCACGCACGCATACCGGAACCGTCAACGATATGCCACAAACCGAAGATGAGGCATATCCACCCCTCTGTAGTGCTTTGTCCAGGTATCTGCCGCTTCCATACCGTTTCTGGCCGCCACCCTCTGGGAAGCTGCATTTGTGTCCCTGATAATGGAACAGACCTCGTCCGCTTTCAATACCTCAAAGGCATATTTTTTACAGGCTGCCGCCGCTTCGACGGCATACCCCCTGTGCCAGTGTAAGCGCTCAAAAAGATAACCTATCTCAAGCACTTCCCCGTCCTTCCACGGCTGCATGGTAAGCCCGCACTGCCCGATCATTTCATCCGTCTCTTTCAGAATAACCGCCCATAAGCCAAAGCCCCATTTCTGATAACGGAGAATCTGCCTGTCCAGCCATTCCTGCACTTCCCTGTCCTGAAAGGCCCCTTCATAAGCGGCCATTGTCTCTTCGTCCTGCAATATCCTGCACAACGCCTGAAAATCAGACTGGTTCATTTCCCGCAGATACAGCCTTTCCGTTTCAAGTATCATGTTTACACCTCCCGGCGCACCCTCCGACTCCGGTTTACGGCGCGCCCTCCGACTCCAGTTTACAGCGCATCCTTCGGGCAGCTTCTCGCACACTCAAAGCACAGGATACATTCCGTGCCGTTCTTCCGCCTCCGGGAATTATCCGTCACATCCACTTCCATGGGGCACACTTTTTTACACTTCCCGCAGGAGACACATTTGCTTTTATCACACTGAACCCTGAGCAGGGAAAAATAGCTCATGGGTTTCAGAAATACGGTCACAGGGCATATGTATTTGCAGAACGCGCGGTTGTCCCGAAAGACAAAGGCCAGCAGGATCCCTGCCGCGTAATACGCAATATTTCCTATGAGAAACGCCCAAAACATAATTTTCTCCATATTGCCCACATGGGCCAGGAACAGCGCCCCCACGAAGATAAGGGAGGCCCCAAAGGTGAGATACCTTATCCACCCGATCTTCCTCCCCGGCTTTTCCGGGACCTTGTAGGGGAGAAAGTCCAGCACCATGGCCGTCCAGCAGGCGTACCCGCACCACCCCCTGCCAAAGAACAGCGGCCCGAAAATCTTTGCCACCGCATAGTGGATTGTGGCGGCTTCAAACACGCCCGTGAAAAGATAATACCAGAAGCCCTCGATCTGCATGTTCTCGCCGCAGATAAACCCCAGATAAACCAGCATGTAGAGCCCCACCAAAAGCTGCGCCACCCTGCGGGCATATTTGTACTTTTTAATAAAGAGAAATATCCCCAGGGAAACGGATATTCCGATATAGCTGAAATTAAACAAATAAAAGATATTTTCCCGGGCCAGCCATAATGTGACTGCCACGGTTTCAAAGATTGCCAGCATGCCCAGCGGCAAGAAGTATTTTTTCATTCTGTTCCCTCAAACTGTTCCCTCAAAATTCGGATTCCGGTTTTCATTCTCCGCTGCCGTTCCCGCTTTCAACCTTCCCGGCATAAATTCCCCTTCCTCCAAAGCGACAAAATTATGACAATCCAACATTTCAATCCCGTATATTTTCATCATAGAATTCCACGAAATCTTCAAACAGCTCCAGATCCAGAGAATTGCTCCATTTCTCCCTGTCAAGATTCCTGTGGATGTAATCGGCTTTCTCCTCCGAAAACCGCTCCCTGTTTTCGGGGGCATCATGCTCGTAATCCAGCGTTTCCAGCCATCTGTCAAATTCCGCGTCAAACGCATCCTCATAGGTTTCGTCGTTTAGACAGTTATGCCCCTTATCCTCAGGAAAAAGGAAGCGGAACCGGGGATCCTCCCCGTATTTCTCAGAATAAATATCACAGCCATATTCCGGAGGGACAACTTCATCATCCAGGCTGTGCACGATCATGACGGCGGCGTCGCTCTCTGCAAAGCCGTCCATGGCGGTATTGGCGGCATATTGGCCGTATTTTAACCTTTCGTGCAGTTTCACAAAGGGCATCATCACATAAATGCCGTCCCCGGCCTGTCTCTTCCCCTCCGCCTCAAACATATCCGACGAAGCGTTAAAGCCCGAGCAGGCGATAACGGCCTTTACCTCGGGATGATAAGTCAACACACTGCAGACACTGTAGCCGCCCCAGCTATGCCCGAATAAAGCGATGGGAAGATCGGGAAATCTCCCGCTCTCTTCCACGAATCGGATGGCATAGTCAAGATCTATCACCCCCTGGGGAAGCCCTCCGACGCCGTCCCCCTCGCTTTCATCATTCCCCGTGGCGTCGTAGGCAAAAACGCAGTAGCCATGATGAGCAAAATAACTGGCGCAGTCCATATAAGAGTTGTGTCCCCCGCCGCCGAATCCGTGGGCCATTACGATGATGCCGCGGGGATTTTCCCCTGCGGTGTAGAGATACCCCGCCAATTTCTGCCCTTTATTGGAGACAAACTGATATTCCGCGCACTGTAACCCGTCAAAATCATCCACATACCGCATAAGAGGTTCGTAGCTCTCAAAGCGCCGGTTAAAATTCTCGTTGTATATCATTACCGTGAATGCCCAAACCCCGGCAAGGAGCAGCACAGGAACGATGGAGAGTACGAGGATGAGAATTTTTTTCCTGGATTTTCGTTTCATATTTATAAACCGCCTCCCACACTTCCCGACATGCCGGCGCCGCCGGCACATACATCAGAAATTCTTTCATCTGTCAAGTACAACAGAGCTGCGTTCTGCTGTCAAGAACAATCTGTGAACTGGTGCAAGTCCGGAAGAATCCGCCCTTCCCATACCGCCCGGCTGCGCCGGCAAGTCAATACCCTCGCGGCATTCGCCCAATAAATGGCGGCGTATTCCAAAGCCAATTATATTGGCTTTGCTCATTGTCCGCCGGAATCAATTCCAATAAAATTATCCGGTATAAACCTTCAATTCCTCCAGGAATTCCCGATATTCCTCCTCCGTCCAATAGAAAGTCAATTCCTCTTCCGTATAATCCTCCGGCCTGTAGCGCATAAAATTGTCCCCAATGTCATACCCAAACCTGCCCAGCACCGCTTCCGCAAATTCCCGGAAAAACATCCCGATCCCTGTTACGACATTTCCGTCTTCCACGACGGCTTTATGGACGAAGTTTTGCTTTTCCACAAAGTCGAAGGTGTCCGCCATCTGCATGAAATACCCGGAAGTAAACTTCCTGCCTTCAAGGATTCCCGCCTTCGACAACAGAATCGGGGAGGAGGAAATCGACGCAAAGACAACATCGGAATCGGCTCCGCTCTTCAGGAAATCGATCAGCGCATCGTCGAAGAGCGCCGGCAGCGGATTGATTGTTCCCGGCAGAATCACGCAGTCGTAATCCGTTATCTCTGCCTCCGCCGTTGTTTTCGTGGGAAGGATACGGAACCCTTCCTCGCTTTTATATTCCCTGTCTTCGCCTGCAATGTAATCGATTTTCTCCCCGAACCAGATTGTGAGCGCAGAAGTGAGACAGGTTATCTCCTGCAAAGAAAAATCCGGATACAATAAAACCGCAAACTTTCTCATTCCTTTTTCCTCCATAATCTACGCTTGTTTCGTTTGCGCCGTAACATATTTCTCTACTTTGTCATAAAAATACCGGGCATTCAATATTTGTTCTTCAACCTCTTTTTTCGATATCACAAAATAGTCATTATCGCTGTCGCTGCGAATATCAAAGGCTTCTGATATGATATCCGACATTGATACATCAAAGATACCTGTTTTTATATATTCTTTGCGAAAATAGGCTCCCACTGCAGAATGTTTTGAAAAGTCTATAGAACATAACGCCAATACACTTCGCTAAATCTGCCCTTTCTTTATCCATATATTTTCATGCCTTCCTTCTCAATATTTTGATAAAATGGCTGATACTTCATTTGTCTTTCATAATCAGCGCAGTTGCGTACAAGAAGTGAAACCATAATATCATTTTTCAACCCAACCCGGCTTGCAATTCGGCTGATCTCTTTCCGCCTTTTCGTTATTTCGTTTTGTTCGCAGCCTGATAAAATCATAATATCAACATCCGACTCCAAATTAAAATCCCCACGGGCATATGAGCCATATAAAATAACGCTTTTAATCTCCCCGCCAAATAGCTTTGCCAGTTCCTCATATATTTCAGACGCAATATTCTTTATATTTTCACTCATAGTCCTTATACCTCGTATATTTCTTATATTGAAAGCCGCTGCACGGCAGTATTCATCTCCTTTTTATAAGTATATCCCCCAAAAATATCTTCTGATTAAATTTCCCTTTTATAATCCTCTTCCTATAAGTCACTTATTCTGTGACAAATAGATAATAAAATGTTTTCCCGCCCTTTTCTCTGTGATGATTCCAGTCCTCTTCCACAGCGTCCTTCACCTTTTTTGCATCTATAAAGCTGTTTCCTCTTTTCCTGCAATGCTCCGCTAATAAAGCGTCACTAATGTCAAGATAGACTACCGCCTCACAATCGACGATGATTGTAGTGAATAACGGATGACCGGGCTTTACAGAAATCCTCTCATAGACCAGCTTGTCAATAAAGTCACCGATTTCCTTCGTCCATGGCTTCCGGCTGATGAAATCTGCTTCCTCTCCGGTTAGCTGCGGCCACAGCTCATCATCTAAATCCACGCAGCCGGGTATCTGTTTCAACAAAGTAGTCTTCCCGCAGCATGTCGTCCCCAAAACGCAGATCCTGTCATTTTTATGTCGTTCAAAAATCGCATTCAATGCGTTTATGGTCTCCTGCACGGATGTCTGAATAGCCATATGGCTTTCACCTCTTTTCCTGGCTGTATCCCTCGCCTTTGTCCTTCCTTAATTCTGCAGGTAATTCAGCCGCACCCTTTTTAATGTCTTCCACTATTTCATTCTATGTCATCTTGATATGCCGCAGAGAATTATATTCCCTGATTTTCCTAATGTCATCCATATTAAGCTGCTCGCTGATTACTGGTTTTGCCACATCAGTCCCCTTCACGCCAGCTCTTCAATCACAAAATCTCTGTACTCCATTCCCGACTGCACCCCTTTCAAATCAATCGCAACCGAGTCCCAGACATTCACTCTGTCATCCGCTGTAAAATGAAACCCCTCCTGCAGAAGCCAGGTATCGTTCACAACATCCTCAACAAAATCCGCTTCCCCCTGGTATTCCAGAAACATTTTCACTTCAAACAGGCTGTCCGTCTCCGTTCTAAAATCATCAAACAGCTCATCGGGAACGGCAATCCCTTCTCCGCAGATGAGTCCGTCATACCCATGCAGCGCAAAATCATACAGCAGATAATCCGCCCCGCAGTCCCCGCAGACTGCCCTTACCGCCTGGGCATATTTGTTCTCATATTTGCATTCGCGAATTCCCATTTTGTATTTGCCATAAAACTCACCGAAGCACCGTATTTTAAACGCCCTGCATCCGCACTGGCAAATGATTTCCCCGTCATATCCTTCCTTATCTGTAGGATGGTAAATTTTTTCAAGGTGCCTCGGTTTCATCATCATCTCCATTCACTCCTGAACTTCTACAGCTTCACTGTTTTCTTACCACAGAGGTATCTGAATATACCTTCAGTTTCCGCATACAAATTCCCCCTCCGGCTGCTGCAACTCTTTTCGCCCGCCGCAGAACAGGCCGGGAAGCCCGCGGCGGCTTTGTGAAGCCACTGGGTGCGTTGTGGAGAGGAGACTTTCGGCGATGCGCGTCCAATGGCGCGCATTGCCGATGCCAAGGCTCCTTGGAACGCCCTTAGCACCGGCGAACAAAGCCGCCGCGGGCTTTTCGGCCGTCCCCCGGCGCCTGAACCAGGCACATTCCCCACCTAGAACCCCTGCTCCGTCCTCCGGATAATATCATCCTGCAGCGACTTGGACAGCGTGGTAAACAGCGCGCTGTACCCCGCCACCCGCACCACCAGATGGGCATACTTCTCCGGATGGGCCTGGGCGTCCAGAAGCGTCTGCCTGTCCACCACATTGAACTGCATATGGCTCCCCTTCTGGTCAAAATAGGAGCGGATCAGCGCCACGAAATTCTCCAGCCCCTTCTCCCCGCTGAGGGCCGTGGGATGGAACTTCTGGTTAAACAATGTGCCGTTGGAAGCGATTCCATGGTCTAACTTGGACACGGAGTTGGCAGCGGCAGTGGGCCCCATCACATCCTTGCCTGCGGAAGGAGAAACCCCGTCCGCCACAGGCGTATGCGCCAGTCTGCCGTCAGGAGTGGCCCCGGTCTGGGCCCCCAGAGGCACATTGGCGGATACCGGATACAACCCCGCCTGGAACTGGCCTCCCCTGGGATTGCGGTACTTCAATAGGGGCCTGGTATAGGTATATGCAACGTCCCGCGCAAACATATCCACTTCTTCGTTATCGTTTCCGAACTTTGGCACCTCCTCGATCATGGCCAACAGCTCCTCGTAACGCTTCTTCTCCTCTGGGGGAACCTCCGTTTCCATCACGGCCTTGATCATGCCCGCCACCTGGGCCTCGTCCACGGACACGCCGTTTTTATCCATCACAGGGAGATTCCCTTTACTCATCTCCCGGAGATTCCCTTTTTGAATCTCCCGAAGAATCTCCGTGACAATCTCCCCCGCGCTCACGGCGTCGAAGCCCTGCCCGTAATTCATGGCCAGCGCCCGCTTGTACTCCGCCAGCGTCACCTTTTTCTCGTCAAACACCAGCTTCTTTATGGCATACAGAGAATCCGCCATATTGGCGATGCCGAAGCCCTGGGGCCCGGTGAAATTGTAAACCGCGCCGCCCTCCTGGACGGTCTTCCCCCGCTTAATGCAGTCGTCCACCATACAGGACAGATAAGGCAGGGGGCATCTGGTGGCATGAGCCACATCGATGGCATTGTCCGCGTTCACCAACAGGGAAATATTGTACTCCATCTGCTTTTTGTAAGCGTCATAAAATTCCTCGAAGCTGGTCATCTCCTCCACAGCCCCGGTCTCGATGCTGATCTTCTCCCCCTTGTCCCATCCGTTAGAGAACACCAGCTCCAGGGGACGGCACATATTGTAGAAGGCCGCGTCATGCCAGCCCTCCGTCTTGCCGGCCTTCTGGGGCTCCACACAGCCGATGATATTGTACTCCCTGGCGTCCTCCAGGGTAAGCCCCCGGCTGAGCAGGGAGGGAATGATCACCTCGTCATTGTAATAAGCCGGAAGTCCTATCCCTGTGCGGGTCAAATCCGCCGCCTTCATCAGCAGGTCGTGGGGGGACTTGTTCCACACCCGGATAGAAAGGGAGGGCTGGGGCAGGAACACATGTTTGGAGGCCGTGATGCACATAAAGCTCAGGTCGTTGGTCACGTCCACCCCTTCCTTATCCTGGCCGCCCACGATCAGATTCTGGAACAGGCTGTAGCCAGCGAAGCCCTCCGCGCTGGCGGCGTCCCGGCATTTGTTCAGGTCATTTAACTTCACCCAGATACAGTCGATGAGCTCCTGGGCGAATTCTCTGGAGAGCCTCCCGGCCTCCAGATCCTTCTTATAATAAGGATACATATACTGGTCGAAGCGCCCCGGGGAGATGGAATGCCCGCTGGACTCCAGCTGAATCAGCTGCTGCACGAACCAGAAGCTCTGGCAGGCCTCATAAAAGGTGGATGCCCCGTACTCCGGCACCCGCGCGCAGTTGGCCGCGATCTGCGCAAGCTCCTGCTTCCTCACAGAATCCGTGCAGGAAGCCGCCTCCCTCTCCGCCAGCTCCGCGTACCTGCGGGCATACCGGATCACGGCCTCGCAGCTTATGATGGCCGCCTTCAAAAACTGGCTCTTGGTGCAGTAATCCCCGTCCCCGGGATTGCATTTATCCAGTTCCGCCTGCATTTCCCCGATCAGCCCACGGTAGCCCACGGCCAGCACCTTATCATACTGCACCGTCACATGCCCCACGCCGTTGTAGAAATAATTCCCCGGGGTGAAAATATTGTGCTCCATGGCCTTCTTCGTCTCCTCGGTCATGAGGGCGGTGGCAAGCTCGCTGGTGGTCTTCCCCTCCCAGTAGGTGTCCGCCTCCAGCAGCTCCTTCCTGGTCTGCTCCGCTATGTAGAAAGGATCCGCCTTTCTGGTGGCGACGGTCTCGAACTCCGCCTCCAGCCATTTATAGGAAAATTCCGGATAAGTCTGGCAGCCCCTGGGAGCGATGGTGCTGCTGCCCACTACAAGCTCGTCCTTCCGGATGATGATGGGGATATTGTCCAGAATATGCTCGAAGGCCAGGGCCCGCCGCATGACAATGGGCTTATCCTCCGTGGCCTTATAAGATTCCGTGATCAGCTTCGCCCTGGCGGACTCGATCTCCGGCATCTTCGCATAGAGATGCGCCACCAGCCTTGGGATGCGCTCCGTTTTGGGGATTTCCTCTGTATAATATTTTGCCATTGCTGCTCCTTTCCGTATTCGCCGCTTTTTTGCAGTTTACTGCTTTTTTCTCCTGTTTACCGCTTTACTTTGCTGTTTACTGTTTACCGTTTCACTCTAATCTGTTTTTCTGTCCCAAACCCGGACAAGCCGGAACCAATATTTTGCCAGAATGCGCAGGATTTCGTTGTTAAGCGCCTAACGGCCTTCCTGTCGATTCCTGCCGATAAATTCCCGCCTGTGCGGTTAGGCGCTCTCTTCCCAATGCAGCTCACATCTTCCGGTTGCGCTCTTAAAGTCCCACCGCAGATAATACCTGCTTTTCACGTATAATTCTATTTTTCCTGCTGGAGATTGTTGGTTCAGTTTCAGTAATTGCTGTTTATTCCTGTCCAACAGAGCCACCTCCGCATTTCCTTTTGCCAGCCTGGCATCCAGGATAAACTCATATATTCCGCTTTCACGAAATCTCCCCACATGCTTGACCCATCCGGTGCAGGAATCCAACACTGCCCTGTCGGCATTTTTGCCCGGACGAAATACAAACATAACGGCCGCTATTCTCTTTGCCACCCCAAAGCCCATATAATAGAGCAGATATACGGCAATGCAGACAGCTGCAGTAAGAATTACAGAATATAACCATGCGCTCATTGCTCCGCCTCCAAATGGATTTCCCTCTCAGAAACCATGCTCCCGATACATAGCATCCCGGCAAACCGTAATTTCATGAAATGATTCCCACCAGCTCCCGGCACAGCATAACCAGATCATGCCGGATGCCCCGGCGGCTGTTCCAGCCCCTTCCGGACCATTCCTCTCCCGAAAGATCGTCCCCGCCATAAATCAACGCGCCATAGGCAAAGCCCCGGAACCGGGCCACGGCAATGCAGCCGGCCTGTTCCATCTCCACAATCTTTGCCCCTTCCTCTTTTCTCCTGCGGATCCGGTCTTCCGTCTCCCGGAAAATCGCGTCGGTTGTCCAGGTTAATCCGCGAAGATAGGGAATGCCGTTCTTGTCCAGGTATTCTCTGATTTTGTCCGTGACCTCCGGATTCGCATCAATCACTCTTGACGCCGGAATATACTGATAAGAAAAGCCCTCATCCCTGATAGCCCCATCCACCACCAGAATCTGTCCCACCTGGATATTTCGGTCAAGAACACCTCCGCCGCCGCAGAACATGACCTTCGTAATCCCCATGGCATGAAATTCATCCAGGTTCCCCGCGCAGGCAGGACAGCCCACCTGTCCCAGCGTCAGCAGCACATCCGGGCGTTCCGTAAAACGATATATCATGAACGGATTTTCGCCAGGCATGAGCCTCTCTTCCGCAATCTTTCCGTCGGCGGCCAGGCTGTTCACTACCTCCGGGAAAAACGTGATTACCATCTTGTCTGTCTTAAACTTTTCTTCCACAAAATGAACCGGATTTAACTTTGCCGTGGGATTATCGTCAAACTCCAGTACTGGAAAATCATTCCTGCCAAGCATATCCCGCTCCTCCTCTTCCCATCCCGGGCCTTCTCTGTACACTGATTCCTATTGTCCAGTATATGCCTTTCTCAACCGAATGTCAATAAATCTTACATTGTTTTGCTTCATATTTTTGTGGATTTTCTTTGATTGTTGTTGATTTCAGAATGAAGAATGACGGAGCCATTTGATAGAAGCGGCATGGAGCACCCTGGAATTCCACCGCCTCCGGCAGAATTTCAGGGATGCATGCTCCAATTATGATAAGCGGACGCTCTGCATGGATGGCTGCCCCATTGCAAAAAACAGTGCTGTGCGGCCAGCGGCATGAGACAAAAGAGCAGCTATAAGGACTGGCTATACTCCTTCATAATGTGTCCACATACGAATTAGCTTCACAGTTCCCTCATATTGTACGTTATCGAAGACACATGGCTCTTCGATAACCTGATAGACAAGTCTATGCTGTATATTGATCCTCCTGGAATAAGCTCCTGTGAGGTTTCCCACAAGCTTTTCATATCCCGGCGGAGTCTGATATGGGTTTTCTCTTATGATATCTGCCAGTTTTTTGGCTTTTGATCCTAAGCCGACACTTTTTATATTTTTCAAATCTTTTTCAGCCTGCTTTGTGAAAACAATTCGGTACATTACCATTCCACCATATCTTCAGGAATGCAATCCTCCACGGGCGTATCCAATCCTTTCCGGACAGACTCCGTCATTCCGGGAATAGAGTTCAGGAACAATGTCTCCTTTATTGCATTCCAATCTTCTTCTGATAGAAGAACCGCATTCCCCTTTTTCCCTACAATCAGCGTGGGCTCATTGTAGGAATTTACGTTTTCTACCAGACGATAAAGATCCTTTCTTGCATTTGTTATATTAATAATTGACATTATAAAATCTCCTTCTGGCGGTATCTGTTGGATTATTATAGTAAACTTTCTCTGTAACAGTATCTCGGACCATCGTATGACAATGCAGTTTTATGGCGATATTTCATTGGCTCATAATACGATACGTCTTTATAATATTTCTTTGATGATAGCGGCATTCCCTCCTTTCCCTGCCTGCACCTTGTTCACCAGTTATCTCTTGAAAATCTCTCGGTTTCAGTTTCTCGTTGTCCTCTTCTGATTTGTATATTTCTGTGAATATAACGGAACCTTTCTATGGCCGGCTCCTAGAGCGTGTTTGAAAATTCATTCCCGCCATCTGCCGCGGGAACCGTGTCCCCACATTTGCGGTATATTTGGCCCTCATTCGGTCAACGTAGCCCACTACGTCTCCCTCATTCGGGTCAAATCTCCCACAAATTGGGACGCACATCTGGCAGAAAGCAATTTTCAAACACGCTCTA
>CAJUSI010000067.1 GCA_910589035.1 uncultured Acetatifactor sp.
CACATGTTTCACTTGTTTAAATTTCCGTCTGCGTCGTTGTCGTCGGTCAACGATGCCACCGCATCGCCTCCCTCCTCCGCCTAGCAGGCCGAAAATTTATCCTTCGTGAAACATAGTGGTAATTGGTGAGGGTCATACTAGCTTAGCTGAATTATAAAATAATCATTGGCTCCTTACAATATTTTATCGGCTATTTTCAACGTGTACACAATTCTGAAAAGGGAGTTGATAAATTGTTTCCACTCTTCTGACCCGGTGTTCTGTGCAGAACCATTTTGATGAGCAAAACCATCCTCCCCTTTTTTCCTTTGGCACTTATCTTATCACAATTCCAAGGATATAGAAACAGCAAATTTTCCGGCCATATCATTGATTTACGTGTCCGTTAGCGGTATAATTAAGATGAGACAGACGCAGGCGGACAGGAAGGAACGTGGACAGATATGAAAACACGAAGATTCCATGTGTATGCCGGACGGGAGACCTGCAGGGCATCCTGAAGGAGTTTCAGGAGACATTTGACGTGTATTATGTACCCACATACTCTGATGACGGCGCTGCTTCTTTCAGGGGTGCCGGGAGTCTGGAGGGACTGGGAACCAACTTTTCCGGCTCTCATCTGGGCAACCGGCAGGTTCTGGCTTTTATGAATACGATTGTGTGTCTCTGGAGGGAATACAGATGGTCTGACCATCTTAAGGTTGAGTAAGCGGAGAAAACCATTTGTGGGCAGAAAGCGGAAGAGAGATTCCGGGAGCATACACATGCTCACAGAAAGGACAGCGCATGCTGCGTTTGGATGGAAATGATATGGACGCAGCAGGTTTGGAGGAAACAGGTATGGATGCAGCAGGTTTGGACGGAACAAATATAAGAGGATTACAAAAACGTCTTCCAAGGGATTTCTTTACCAGGGACGGCATCACTGTGGCCAGGGAGCTGTTGGGAAAGATATTGGTGCATGAAACTGCCGTGGGCACAGTCCGGGGGATAATCACGGAAGTGGAGAGCTACATGGGGGAGACGGACAAGGGGTCGCACACCTACGGAGGAAAGCGCACGGCACGGACGGAACCCATGTACCATAACGGGGGCACAGCCTATGTGTATTTGATCTACGGTATGTACAGCTGCATGAACATTGCCGCCATGACGGAGGGGATTCCCCAGGCCGTGCTGCTGCGGAGCGTGATTCCGGCGGACAATGAGGCCAAGGAGAGGATGCTTGCCCTGCGCCTGGAGGAAATGAACCGGAAGCGGACGAAGAAGGGGGAAGCGCCGCTTTCCGGCTGTCCGGTGAGCCTCACAAAGCACCTGGCGGACGGCCCGGGGAAGCTCTGTACCGCTATGGGGATTACCAGAGCGGACAATGACGTGGATATGGGGGAGAGCGGGAGCTTTTATGTGACGGAGGGAATCAAGGTAGAACCGGAGCGCATCCGGGCGGGAAAGCGGATCGGCATAGATTATGCGGAGGAAGCCGCGGATTATCTCTGGAGATTTTACCTTTAGGCGCTTATTTCATCTTTTCCAGGACAGGGAAACAAAGGGGGCTCTGTAAGGGGAGCATGCTCTATGAGGACAGTATAGAGCTATCGCGAAGCGATTTAAATAGTCCAGCTAAGAAATGCCAATAGGAGATTCAAAAACAGTCTCGGAACGAAGGTGCCCGGAAGGGTTTTCAGACGCAATAGCGGCTGAATAACCCTTCCCTCGTTGGGGCACCGGAGTGCAGAGACGGAACTTTAATAGGAGGAAGTGTTATGGGTATGTTTGACAAACTTAAGAAAAACAGGGTCCCGGAGCGGGTACAAGGAGCGGCGATGCTTTTCTGTCCGCTGCCGGACTGCGAAAAGATTTTAGAGCAGATAGAGGAGCTGTTCCAACTTGCCCACGGAGAGGGCGGGAACAATATTACTTTGCGGCAGGATGATATGGAGATCGTCTTTCTGGCGCTTACTCCTGAGGGGGAGGGAGAGAATGCCCAATATGCAAGGGGACAGCTTCAGGGTGTGGCGGGCTACGTCTATCAGAGCGAGACACCCCTGTTGGAAATCAAGCGCAACCTGTTCTACCACCTGCGCCAGTGCAAAAGCCTGGTTCATATCGTCTACTCCTTCGACAGCGCAGATCCCGGGGAGACAAGGGAGAAAGAGGAGCAGATTATGACGGCCATATACGCCGTCACGGAAAAGCTTGAGGGGATTGTCACCTTTGGGGACGGTATGACCCTGCAAAACGGCAGGGGAGAGGTAATCCTGGATAAGGCGGGAAAGAGCGAACTGGAATATTATATGCCCGCAGAGCTCCCCCTGCCGGATGACTGGGCAAAAGACGCACCTCCGGAGAGCCTGGAGCGGCGGAACAAGTCCATGGAACTGCTGCGGGAGAGGCATATCTATGTCACACCCTGGCTGCCCCTGCTGTGGGAGAAGGCGGAGGAGCCGGGCCGCAGTGCGGCGGAGGTCTGCGGCCGTGCGGCGGCGCTGCTGATTGTGTCTCTGTACTCCGAGTGCCGGATGGGGGAGCATATGTCTTACGAGGAGGCGCGGGAATTTGTGGCTCCTATTCTGGCGGGATATGGGGCGGAAGAGTATTTTTCGCCGAAGGAAAAAGAATACCTGGACAACCCTGCCTCCACCGAGCAGGAGCAGATTCAGTTTGCATGGCAGTATGAGAACCTGTGGGTGATGGAGTGGGCACTGGGCTTCACCGATGATCTGTTCTGGCCGGATCGTATCTGCGATGTTCCCGGTTCGGCGCGGCTGATGCAGGAGCATCCCACCATGGAGGCCTTGCTGGCAGCGGCGAAGCTGCGCTCCCGGAAGGAGCTGCTGGAGCAGGCCGATTTGATCTACCGTCTCCACTGGGCCTGTGTGGATGCACAGGTGACGGGGATGCCCGCGCCGCAGAATGTAGATGCGGGCGTGGTCATGGAGCGCCATCACGCCCTGTTCTGGCTGGCCGGCTGTGATGAGATGTGCCCCTGGGATGAGGTGGATCTGTCTACCTGACAGATTGGGCGGGAGCTTTAGCAGATGGCGCAGGAGCGGCGGGAGAACCTGCCTGGACTTTCGTAAGGAGGTAGTTCCTAAGGAAGTATTACGATATAAAGAAGCAAGGGATTATGAGGCTGTCCGACAGAAGAACATTGCTGCAGGGATGCCGGCGTTTTGTTCCTGAAAGTGCAAATTTATTTCTTTATAATCTCTAAGACAAAAATAAGGAGGAGCAGGGATTATGGGACTGTTCGGCAAAAAGAAGGATGAAAAGGCAGCTCAGGGCAAATCAGAGCGGGGAACCGGGCGGCAGGCGAAGGAACAGCTGCAGGGAAACCAAAAGAAGGAGGAACAGCCGCAGAAAAAACGGGAGCATACAGAGCAGATGGCGTCCTCCTGCTCCAGGGAAGGACAGGAACCGGTGAAACAACAGGAGGGAGAAAGCCAACAGGAAATGAAAGTTTACATCCGTGGGGCGGGGGGCACCATTGTCACAAAATCCATCTTAAACGGCACATCCAGGCTGAAATGGCTGTTCCGGCAGGACAGCGGGTATGGCAACGGCTGGGTGGCCTTCGGGGACAGGGACAGCCAGGAATATGTGAATGACGCGGAAAACATGGAAATCGTGGACTTCAACACTCTGGCCAACATCGAACCCACCGTTGTAAATGTATTCTACATGCCCATGGGCAGCGATTTGGAATTTTGCTCGGATGAAACGGGAAAGTATTTCGTGGATACGAGAACCGGAGAGGAAATCCGGGAGCCGGTGAAGCATCCGGCCCAGATTGCCTTTGAGAAGAACCTGAAATTCCTGAATCAGGATACTTATCCGGCAGATTTTTTTCAGATGCTCTTCACGGAAAGCAGCAAAATCAAAGTAGTCCGGGCAGGAGAGGCGGATTTTCCTACCGGGAGGGTAGTGCTGGCAGACCCAATAGCCTATCTGGGCACCCGGTACGAGACGGTGCTGGACAGAAAGGTTTCGGCGGGAAGCTATCCGGTGGAGCTGTCGGTGTGTCTCTCCGGGATTGCGGGCCTGCGGATTGCCGCTGCAAGGCTTTTGCTCAGCGAAAGGCAGGCTGTCCGTTATGAGATTGCCATGCCTGAGGGAAAGAAGCCGGAGGATCTGCAAAAATCCGGCGCGTTTACCTTTTTCGGCGTGGATGCCGGTCTTGCCTGCTTTGCGGACGGGAAGGTTTCGGAGGAGAACCGGCTGTTTTTTGAAAAGTGGATGAAAGAGAACCCAGGGAAAAATAAGTACACAGACTACTTCGAAGCTCTTTTTCAGAAAAGCTATGAAGCCAATCCCCGGTTCCAGAACCAGGGCGGGAACTTTCTGGAGTGGAAGCTGCCGGAAAGCGGCTTGAGGACGGTTCTGTTTTCCAGCGGCATGGGGGACGGGATTTTCAGCGGGTACTGGGGGCTGGACGCAGAGGGGGAGGCAGCCTGCCTGACAGTGCCGTTCATGAATCCGGAGTATTTTTGAACCGCGGATTTGAAACTGCAGTGTGTTCCTGATAGCGAAAGTGCGCAATCCAATAAGGCTGACAGATATAAAAGCAGGGGAGCAGCGCAGGGCGGAATTGACAATTTTGAAGAAAACTGCGCCGAAGCCTCCGTCATCGCAAGGGACATCACGGCTGCTTTGCTGGATGAAATCAGGCGGGTTAAGAAATCAGGTAAGATTCCACTTGATTTTTTCCGGAGAGAAGAGGATAATACAGGTAGATTCGCAGATGCACAAAAGATACAGGCTGTGCCAAACGCGGCTGAAAGGGAGGGGGATGGAAAACGATGAAACAGATTATGGAATTATTCCTGGCTTTCAGCAGAATAGGGGCGCTTACATTTGGCGGCGGATATGCCATGCTCTCCCTGCTGGACTATGAATGTGTGGAAAAGAGGAACTGGCTCACAGAGGATGAACTGATGGAGATTACGGTCATTGCGGAATCTACTCCGGGTCCGATTGCCATCAACTGCGCCACCTACACGGGATATAAGCTGGCCGGTATGGGAGGAGCCGTTTCCGCAACGGTCGGCATGGTTTTCCCGTCCTTTGTTCTGCTTTTTGCAATTTCGGTTTTTTTTGAGCAAATGCTTGTGGTGGAGATCATTGAAAAGGCGTTCCGGGGAATCCGGATCGGGGTTTCCATTCTGATTATACAGGCGGCAGTCAGGATGATAAGGAAGATGGTGAAAAAGTCTCCGGATAAAAAGCTTCAGATATGTATTGCCATATTCTTCTTTCTTGCCGTGTTTCTTATGAATATTGCGGGGGTGCATATTTCCACCATCTATCTCATCCTGTGCGGCGGTCTGTGCGGACTGGTGCTCTTTCGAAGTTCAGAGAATGAAAAGGCGGGGAGGGATGATTCTTGATTTATATAAGATTGTTTGCCGCTTTCCTGAAAATAGGCTTATTTTCCTTTGGCGGCGCGTATGGTGCGATTCCTTTGATCAGAGATGTGGTTCTTGCCAACCAGTGGATGGATGCGGAGATGTTTTCCAATCTGGTTGCGCTCAGCGAGTCCACGCCCGGTTCGATTATGGTAAATATGGCTACCTATGTGGGAAGTAAGCAGGGGGGCTTCTGGGGGGCGGTAATCGCCACCACCGGCGTGGTCCTGCCATCGTTTTTTATTCTGCTGGCAGTTACGATTTTGTTTCATAATCTTCTGAAGCACAAAAAGGTGCAGGCTGTGTTAAAGGGCATAAAGCCCTGCCTGATGGGTGTGATTCTGGCTACGGGCCTTCATATGGCGGTTTCCATATGCATGGAAAGCGATTCTTTCGCGGTAGATCTGGCAGCGTGTGCGATTCTGCTTGTTTTGGGTCTTGGCATTATTTTGTATAAGCTTGTCAGGAAAAAGGAAGCTCCGCCGATTGTACTGCTCCTGCTGGCAGCGATTATGGGGTGTGTTTTTTATGATTGACAGGAAGCCGAAACACATTCTGATCGTTGAAGATGATATCCATATTGGAAATATGCTTGAGGAGGCATTGACAGGCGAAGGGTACTGCATTTCCCGGGCCTGGTCCGGCACGGAAGCGCTGTTAACACTGTCCTGCGAAAAGCCGGATCTGGTATTGTTGGATTTGATGCTGCCTGGACTGAATGGCGGGGAGATTCTGCCGCGGATAAAAGGGATTCCTGTCATTGTGGTAAGCGCACAGGGGGATATCGACAATAAAGTGGACTTACTGCTGGGAGGCGCGGCAGATTATGTGACGAAGCCCTTTGACATGAAAGAGCTTCTGGCCAGAATTTCCGTACAGCTGCGGAAGCCGGTGGAGGTACCTGCCGGCTCTGTTCTGGAATTCGGCGATATTGCGCTCGATATGGATACACATACCGTAAGCACCGGCGGCGCGGAGGTAAGACTGACCAGAACGGAGTACGCCATTTTAAAATTACTCATGCAAAACCCTTCCCAGGTTGTGACGAAATCGCTGCTGCTGGATCGCATCAGCCAGGATACGCCGGACTGTACGGACAGCTCGCTGAAAATGCATATCAGCAATCTGCGCAGAAAGCTGCGGGAGGTGTCAGGCAGGGATTATATCGAAGCGGTCTGGGGGATTGGCTTCAAAATGCGAAAGGAATAAATCTTTACTCTTTCTATACTGTTTTCTTTACCGCTTTCTTTACTGTTCCGGTATACAATGACATCATCATAAAGAGCAGCAAACCGCGCGAAGTGCGCGTCCGCCGGACTGTCGGAAATGAACCGTTTTCACACAATATATGCGGCTCATTGGAACCCGCAGCCGCAGATTGTATGCTGACGGCAATTACCGACAGCCGCTCCGGCTATACGCCGGAGAAAGCTGAACCGGAATATGAGGAGGTTATATGTATGGAATATGTTCTGCAGACGGATTCACTGACTAAGAAATACAGGCATTTCAAGGCGTTGGACCAGCTGACCATGAATGTCCCAAGGGGGGCGATCTATGGATTTGTAGGAAAGAACGGAGCCGGCAAGACTACATTGATTCGGCTGGTCTGCGGGCTTCAGGCCCCCACCTCCGGGGGCTATACCCTGTACGGGAGGAAGAATACGGACAGGGATATCCCGAAATCCCGCAGAAGGATGGGGGCCGTGGTGGAGACGCCCTCCATCTACCTGGACATGACGGCCCGGGACAATCTGAAGCAGCAGTACCGCATCCTGGGGCTCCCATCCTATGACGGGATGCAGGACATCCTGGAGTTGGTGGGGCTTGCGGATACCGGGAAGAAGATAGCCCGCCATTTTTCTCTGGGGATGCGCCAGCGGCTGGGTATTGCCATCGCTCTGGCGGGTTCCCCGGATTTCCTGATACTGGACGAACCGGTGAACGGGCTGGATCCCCAGGGGATTATCGAGATGAGGGAGCTTATCCTGAAGCTGAACCGGGAGCATCAGATTACCTTCCTGATCTCCAGCCACATCCTGGATGAACTGTCCAGGCTGGCCACTCACTACGGCTTCATCGACAGGGGGCAGATGGTGAAGGAGATCAGCGCGGCAGACCTGGCGAAAGTCTGCCGGAAATGCATCCGCCTGGAGGTGACCAATGCAGGGGCACTGGCCCGTGTGCTGGACGGCATGGAGGTGGAGTACAGAATCGTCTCCGACAGAGAGGCGGATGTGTACGGAAAGGTGGGGGTATCCAGGCTGACTCTGGCACTGGCTGAGCAGAACTGCGAGGTGCTCTCCATGCAGGAGCGGGATGAGAGCCTGGAGAGCTATTATATCAGTCTGATAGGAGGGCAGAAGAATGACTAAACTATTGTCGGCAAATTTCCTGCGTTTGAAGAAGAATAAAGTCTTTTGGGGCGGCCTGATACTGATGGCGGCATGGGGGATATTCATGCCGGTGAAGCTGCATATGGATGCCGCGGAGATGAATTATGCGGACAGGGTGGAGGACGGCTTCTTTGCATGCGCCATGTTCGTGGGTATTATCACAGCGGTATTCTGCAGCCTGTTCATCGGTACGGAATACAATGACGGAACCATGCGGAACAAGATTATCGTGGGAGGAAAACGTTCGGCAATCTACCTGGCGGGCGCGGCGGTCTCCTGTGTGGCAGGGCTTGCCATGTGCGCGGCGTACCTGCTGCCCTATCTTTGCGTGGGGATGCCGCTGATGGGAGCCTTTAGCGCTCCCGGGGAAGCGGTTTTTCTGACGACGCTTACGGTGCTGCTTCTTGCGGCGGCGCTTTCCTCTGTCTTCACCTGCATCGCCATGGTCTGCCAGAACAAAGCCGCTACGGCTGTCATCTGCATCCTGCTGGCCTTTGGCGCTCTGATGTCGGGAATGATACTGAATCAGATGTTGGAGGCGCCGCCGATGCACACGAACTATTCCCTGGATGAGAATGGCGAGATGTCCTCCTACGATGAGCCGAACCCCAAATACTTAGTGGGGATGAAGCGGGAAATCGTCCAGACCCTTTACGATATCAATCCCGGCGGGCAGGCCTTCCAGTGCGCCGGAATGACGGCCATGAACCCGCTGCGGCTTCCCCTTTATTCTCTCGGGATCATCGTGCTGGCCACAGGCGCGGGCTGCGCCCTGTTCCGGAAAAGGGATCTGAAGTGAATGGACGTAAAAGACTGAAATGAGAGGATTGTCATGATGGTATGGTTATGGAGCGTTATCGGCATCCTTGTACTTGTTATCCTGGGGCTGCTTCTCAAAATCCATATGCTGCGAAAGGCTGCGAAGGAGATCGGGGAGGCCTTTGCCGACAGGCTTGCCTCCGATACCAACACTCTGATTGACATTTCCTGCAGGGACAGACAGATGCGCCGTCTGGCGGAAACCGTCAATGGGCAGCTTCGCAGGCTCCGGGCACAGCGCCACAGGTTCCGCCGGGGAGATACGGAGCTGAAAAACGCCGTCACCAATATTTCCCATGACTTAAGGACGCCGCTGACCGCCATCTGCGGATATCTGGATTTGCTTGAAAAAGAGGAAAAATCAGAAGCCGTAGAACGCTATATCGGCATCCTCAGAAACCGTTCCGAACTGATGCGGCTGCTGACGGAGGAGCTTTTCCGGTATTCCGTCGTTCTTTCCGGGGAGGATGGCATGTCCCGGGAGCCGGTCATCCTGAACAATGTGCTGGAGGAAAGCATAGCGGCATTCTACACTGCCTTCGGGGAGCGGGGCATCGCTCCCGGGGTAAGGATGCCGGAGGAGAAGGTGGTCAGGAGGCTGGATGCCCCCGCCCTGTCCCGGGTATTTTCCAATCTGCTGCAGAATGCGGTAAAGTATAGTGAAGGAGATCTGGAAATCATCCTGTGCGGCACGGGGGAGATCACTTTCTCCAACACGGCGTCCGGGCTGGATGAAATACAGGTGGGAAGGCTGTTCGACCGCTTTTTTACGGTGGAGTCCGCCAGGAAATCCACAGGCCTGGGGCTGGCAATCGCCAGAAGCCTGGTGGAACGGATGGGAGGGAGCATATGGGCGGAGTATAAGGATAATAAATTGAGCATTTGTATTCTGTTTGAAGAGGGAAACGGCTGAACGCCCGGGCTGAAGCAGGCTGTCTGATGCGGCGCGGGACAGCAGTGAATGCCAGAGGGGCGGCGGGAGAAGCAGCCGGAGGGGAAAAAGAACCCGCCCGCCGGGCCGAAAACGGATTTCCTGCGAAGAAAGCCCAATAAATCCAATAAATATAATTGAAAACGGAAGAAAAATATGTTAGACTAGGGAAGGTATTTCAGGATATCTTCCCCGTTTTTCGTCTGTATCACCCTGAGCCGGACAGGCGGAACCGTGATTTTGTCGGAATGTGTAAAATTCCGTTCTTAAGAGCTGTCCAGACAGGCCGGGATCAGGGCTTTGCCGCAGAGAGCAGCATTTTGTTTGACACGTGCCTGAAGCGGACAGGCCGGGATCGGATTTCGCAGGAATGGGCAGGAATTTGCTGTGAAGAGCTGAAAGAGGAAAGGAGAAAAGAAGATATGGAGCAATACAAGCAGGAATTTATTGAATTTATGGTGGACAGCCAGGCCCTGAAGTTCGGCGAATTTACCTTAAAGAGCGGCAGGAAATCTCCCTTTTTCATGAATGCCGGTTCCTATGTGACCGGTGCACAGCTCAGGAAACTGGGGGAGTATTATGCCAGAGCCATCCATGACAGGTATGGGGATGATTTTGATGTGCTGTTCGGACCGGCCTATAAGGGGATTCCCTTAAGCGTGGCTGCCGCCATTGCCTACAGCGGGCTGTATGGCCGGGAGGTGCGTTATTGTTCCAACCGCAAGGAGGCCAAGGATCACGGCGATGCGGGGATCCTGCTGGGAAGCGGCCTGAAGGACGGCGACAGGGTCATTATAATCGAAGACGTGACCACCTCCGGCAAATCCATTGAAGAGACATATCCCATTATCAAGGCCCAGGCCAGGGTGGAAATCGTGGGGCTGATGGTTTCCTTAAACCGCATGGAAAAGGGGCCGGGAGGAAAAATGAGCGCATTGGCAGAGATCAGGGAGAAATACGGTATCGAGGCCCATGCCATCATTACCATGCAGGATGTGACGGAGCATCTTTATAACAAACCTTACAAAGGACAGGTCTATATCGACGATGAGCTGAAGGCGGCGTTGGATGAATATTATAAAGTATATGGAGCATGATGGAAGGGACGGCTGATGTCCCGGGAGAATGCAGGAAGGAGAGAAAATATGGAAGAGAGAATATATAAGGTGATGAAGGGTGCAGGGGCCACAAATATTGCCATGGGCGTCATCACAATGGTATTGGGGATTGCGACGGGGATTCTGCTGATTATCACCGGAGCCAAGCTGACAGCGGGAAAGTCTAAGATCTTATTGTAAAAAAAGGAGTGACGGACGGGCATTCTCTGAGGGGAGTGCCCTTTGGCGTAAATATGGGGAAAAGAAAAGGATTTATCTTTACGGATAAAAGGAACTCCAACCGGGCGCTGATGGCGGTGATTCTGGGGATTATCAGTCTCGCCTCGCTGGGAATCGTGATTTATGCTTCCTGCCAGAGCGGCGGAGCGGCGAAGACCGGCTATGGCTTCACGGGGCTTCTGGCATTGATCTATTCTCTCATCGGCCTGGTCCTGGGAATCAAGACGGCGGTGAAGGAGGAGTATTTCAGAATTATACCGATGCTGGGGATTGTGCTGAATGCGGCTGCCCTGGGGGCGATTGGCCTGATTTTATATATGGGAGGATATCTGGGATGAATGAGACAGAATTGTTAAAGGAACGATATGATCTGGTCCTGTCCAGAATCAGGGAGATTCCGGGAGAGCGTATGGGAGATGAAAGGATGGGGAGCTACTTTCGTACCTGCGCGGAATTCCTGCTGCTGATAGACGATACGGTCTCTTTTCTGGAGAAGGGAGGGCTGGAAGCGGCGCCCATGGAGGAACTGGAGCGGAGGAATAAGGCGCTGTATGCCGATATCCTGCCGGAGCATTACGGGGAAAGCTATGCAGATCCCGCATATGCCGCGGCACGGCTGGGGGAGGAAATGGGGCCTGTCCTCAGCTTCCTGTATACGGAGCTGCGCAGCCTTATCGCCTTTGCCTATGAGGGCAGGCTGGAGGAGCTGGTCATCCGCATGGAGCTTTTCGCGGAGGTTTATGCGGCGTTTGCCCATGCGGGGGGCCGGGAGGAGGAGCTTCCCTCCGGGAAAAGCATCCGTGAGATTCTTTACTGGTTTGTGAGCGATTATGCGGATCTTGCCGCGGAGCGCAGGATCCGGGAGGAGCTGTGCACGGAGGATTGCTTTGCCGCACGCATGATTATGGACAGTGATCTGTCGGATGTAAGGTATCTCTATGCTTACGGGGAATATGTGAGTGAGAACGAGCTGGAGACGGCCAGGTTCCTGGCGGGCCTTCCGGAGGAGACCATCGCCGCCATGGCGGATACCTACACGGAAGGGTACCGCATTGGATTTGAGGTCACGGGGGTGGATCTGGGTAAAAAGAGAACCGTGGGGCTTCATTATCGGATCGGATTTGAGCGCATGATGCGCAGGGCCATAGAGAATTTCAACAAAATGAATTTAAAGCCCGTGATTTGCCGCGGTGCGGAAAGCGTTCTGGACAATCGGGGAGCGGCCCGGCAGTCCGGTTTTTGCGGGGGGACCACGAACCGGCAGTATTATTTTGACCATAAGGACGATAAAGCCCTCTTCTGGGACAGGAATTATGTGAACCGAAAGCTGGAAGCGACCCGCGCCGCCTACGAAAAATATAAGGCGGAGGCGGCGGATTATGCGGGGCCTGCCGTGGTGGAGGTCTTTGGAGAAGCGGAGTTTGAGCCGATAACAAAGAAGGAAGCCTATTGTCTTTCCGAGGAGCAGAACCGGCTCTGGGTGGAATACCGTTCCAGGGCGGGGCAGCTTCGGAGGGAATATATTCCGGAGGAGGAGACGAGCTTTACCATTATCGCCTTTCCTGTACCGGAGACGGGGCCTGTGTTTGAAGAGCTGTTCCGGGAGACCATCCGCATTAACACTCTGGACTATATGCTCTACAGAAGAGTGCAGCAGACGCTGATAGACGTTCTGGACACGGCGGATTACTGTGAGATCAGGGGCTGCGGCGTCAACCGGACGGATTTAAAGGTCAACCTCTATAAATTAAGGAATCCGGAAAAGGAGACCATCTTTGAAAACTGCGTGGCGGATGTGAATATTCCTGTGGGGGAGGTATTTACTTCTCCCGTGCTGGAGGGGACAAACGGGCTGCTCCATGTGAGCCGGGTGTTCCTGAACGGACTGGAGTACAGAAATCTTGCCATTACCTTTGAAGACGGTATGATCAGGGATTATTCCTGCAGTAACTTTGAGACGGAGGAGGAGAACAGGCGGTTTATCCGGGAGAATATCCTGGCGAGGCATGAGACTCTTCCGCTGGGAGAATTTGCCATCGGCACCAATACCACCGCCTATGTGGCGGCGAAAAGGCTGGGGGTGGAAGCAAAGCTTCCGATTCTGATCGCGGAGAAGATGGGCCCCCATTTTGCCGTGGGCGACACCTGCTATTCTCATTCGGAGGAGATCAGGGTATACAATCCCGACGGAAAGGAGATTGTGGCCAGGTCCAATGCCATATCCGACCTGCGCGGTACCAGGCCTCTGGAAGCGTATTTCAACTGCCATACGGATATTACGATTCCCTACGATGAGCTGGGAGAGCTGAACGCGGTTACAAAGGATGGGGTGCGCATCCCGGTCATCAGGGAGGGGAGATTCGTGCTGCCGGGCTGCGAAGAGCTCAACAGGGCCTTTGAAGAGGGGAAAACAGTGAAATAAGAGTGAAATAACGATCATTTTTGGCAAAATAGTGGTTGCATAGAAGAGTAACTTTTAGTAAACTATAGTAAGCGCCATTATTATCCTTATTTTATGCAAAAGCTGTAATCGAAACAAAAGCAACTTGGCATGGAAAAGGAAAGGTTTTAAGGAAGCTTGCCATGGAAGCGCGGGAGAAATAATGATATATCCCGGCGCTGCCGGCCAGCGGAGCGAGGAGGCGCAGGATATTGCCCGATGGCGGAAATTCCGTTTGATCCCAAAGAGGGTTCAATTCTCCGCAGCTTGCTGCGGGGAGTTTCATCAACGGAATGAGAGAAAATGACAATGCTGCCCGGCGGTGCTGAGAAATAAGGACAGCACCGCCCCGGCGGTGGAATGAGAGGAAATTATGGCTGAGAAAACAGATGTGTCTGCAGGCAGGCCGCTCGTCGGCCTTGTGATGGGCAGCGACTCCGACATGCCGGTGATGGCGAAGGCGGCGGATATTTTAGAGGAGCTTGGGATTCCCTATGAGATGGCGATCATCAGCGCCCACAGGGAGCCGGATGTATTTTTTGAATATGCGAAGAAAGCGGAGGAAAAAGGATTTAAGGTGATTATCGCGGGGGCGGGCATGGCGGCGCATCTGCCGGGTATGTGTGCGGCAATCTTTCCCATGCCTGTGATCGGGATTCCCATGCACACCTCCTCCCTGGGGGGAAGGGATTCCCTGTATTCCATCGTGCAGATGCCCTCCGGGATACCGGTGGCCACGGTGGCTATAAACGGCGGGGCCAATGCGGGACTTCTGGCCGCGAAGATTCTGGCTGTCTCCGACGCCGCGCTGCTGGGGAGACTGAAAGAATACAGCGCGAAGCTGAGACAGCAGGTGGAGGCGAAGGACGCCAGGCTGCAGGAACAGGGATATCGTACCTATCTGGAGAACCAGAAGAAATAAGCGCCGGAACACAAAAGACGGCATATAAAAAGAAACCGGAAGCAATAAGGGACAGTACATAAAAACAGGAATCAGAAGAAATAAGAGGCAGTACGGAGAATCGGAAGGCCGGATAAAAAAGCGTGTCCGGTCTATAGAGCTGCGGCGGAAGGCATACGGATGCTTTTGCGGCAGGATCGTGCGGCGCAGCGCACGGACAGGGATTTCAGGTGGATTACAGAAAAGCGGGAGTGGATATTGAAGCGGGATATCAGTCGGTAGAACTGATGAAGGAGCATATCGGGAAAACCATGCGCCCGGAGGTGCTGGGCGGTATCGGCGGCTTTTCCGGCGCCTTTTCCATGGGGACAGCAAAGGGGATGGAGGATCCCGTCCTTCTGTCCGGCACGGACGGCGTGGGCACGAAGCTGAAGCTGGCTTTCCTGACGGATAAGCATGATACGGTGGGAATCGACTGCGTGGCCATGTGTGTCAACGATGTGGCATGTGCGGGGGGCGAGCCTTTGTTTTTCCTGGATTACATTGCGTGCGGCAGGAACTTTCCGGAAAAGACAGCCGCTATTGTAAAGGGGGTTGCCCAGGGCTGCACGCAGGCGGGAGCGGCGCTGATCGGCGGCGAGACGGCGGAGCATCCCGGTCTCATGCCGGAGGAGGAGTACGACCTGGCCGGATTCGCGGTGGGAATTGTGGACAGGAAGGATATGATTACGGGAGAGAAGATCGCAGAGGGCGATGTACTGATCGGTATTGCGTCTTCCGGTGTGCATTCCAACGGATTCTCTCTGGTCCGCAGGGTTTTTGAGATGACGAAGGAGAGCCTGGACACCTATTATGAGGAACTGGGGGCCACCCTGGGGGAGACCCTGCTGACGCCTACAAAGATCTATGTGAAGGCGCTGCAGTCCGTGAAAAAGGCCGGAGTGACCATCAAGGGGGCAAGCCATATCACCGGGGGCGGTTTCTACGAGAATATCCCCAGGATGCTCCCGGACGGAATCCGGGCGCAGGTGGAGAAGGACAGTTATGAGATTCCCGCCGTCTTTAAGCTTTTGCAGGAGCGGGGCAATATAGAAGAAAAGGTAATGTACAATACCTATAATATGGGCCTTGGCATGGTGCTGGCCGTTGCACCGGAGGATGCGGAAAGGACCATGGAGGCGGTCCGTGCCGCAGGTGAGACCCCTTATAGAGTGGGCCGCTGTGCGGCCGGAGAAAAGGGAGTCGATTTATGCTGAGAATTGTAGTGTGCGTGTCCGGAGGAGGCACCAATCTCCAGGCCATTCTGGATGCCATGGAGAGCGGGAGGATTACCAATACGGAAGTGCTTGCCGTGATCAGCAACAATGCCGGAGCCGGTGCCCTTGAGAGGGCAAAGGCACACGGAATTCAGGGGATGGTGATTTCTCCCCGCCAGTATGAGCACAGGGAGGCCTTCAATGAAGCTTTTACGGAGAAAATGTGCGCCCTGGCACCGGATTTGATCGTGCTGGCTGGATTCCTGGTGAGGATTCCCCCAAGGATGGTGCATCTGTTTGCAGACAGAATCATCAACATCCATCCCGCGCTGATTCCCTCCTTCTGCGGGGCGGGGTATTACGGCCTGAAGGTTCATGAGAAGGTGCTGGAGAGGGGGGTGAAGGTGACGGGTGCCACGGTGCACTTCGTCAACGAGGGCATGGACGAGGGGCCCATCATCTCTCAGAAGGCAGTGGGAGTGGAGGAGGGGGATACCCCGGAAATCCTCCAGCGGCGCGTTATGGAGCAGGCGGAATGGGTGCTGCTTCCGGCGGCTGTCGACGATATTGCCAACGGCAGGATTGCCGTTGCAGAGGGCAGGGTCCGAAGGCTTGGGGGGAGCTGAGCTTTGGGCAGTAATTTAACTACGAAATCTTTTGCAAAATGGCAGAATTTTGGTTCCGGCTTGTCCGGGGCAGGAAATGCAGAAGAAAGATCTCAGACGAAGAGGGCCGGACAAAAGAAGCTGCGTGGCGGACGGCGAGGGTTGAAGCGATGGGAATGCTTTGATATAAAAGTTAGAAAGATAACAGGGGAGACGAGGTGAAGGCATGAAGGTTTTGATCATAGGCGGCGGGGGCCGGGAACATGCGATTGCGCTTTGCATGAGCAAAAGCAGGAGAGTGGAGAAGCTGTACTGTGTGCCGGGCAATGCCGGAATTGCGCAGATTGCGGAGTGCGAGCCTTCCATCGGCGTGATGGAATTTGACAGAATTGCGGCGTATGCGAAGGAAAAGGAAGTGGATCTGGTGTTTGTGGCGCCGGACGATCCGCTGGCGGGCGGATTGGTGGATGTGCTGAAGGCAGAGGGGCTGAGGGTGTTCGGACCTGAGAAAAAGGCGGCCATTCTGGAAAGCAGCAAGGCTTTTTCAAAGGATCTGATGAAGAAATATCATATTCCCACAGCGGCATATGAGAATTTCAATGATCCTGAAGCCGCGCTGAAGTATCTGGAAACCGCGAAGATGCCCATTGTCTTAAAGGCGGACGGACTGGCGCTTGGCAAGGGTGTGCTGATCTGCAATACCCTGGAGGAGGCCCGGGCAGGCGTTAAGGAGATCATGCAGGAGAAGCATTTCGGAAATGCGGGAAATGTGCTGGTGGCGGAAGAATTCTTAACCGGGCGCGAAGTGTCCGTGCTGGCCTTTGTGGATGGCAGGACTGTCAGAACCATGACCTCGGCCCAGGACCATAAGCGTGCCTGGGATAATGATCAGGGACCGAATACCGGAGGTATGGGATGTTTTTCGCCAAGTCCTTTTTACACAGAGGAGATAGACGATTTCTGCCGGGAGAAAATCTTTCAGCCCACCGTGGATGCCATGGCGGCCGAGGGGAGAGAGTTCAAGGGCGTTATCTTTTTCGGCCTGATGCTGACGCCGGAAGGCCCCAGGGTTCTGGAGTACAATGCCAGATTCGGGGATCCGGAGACCCAGGTAGTGCTCTGCAGAATGAAAAACGATATTCTGGATGTGGTGGATGCCTGCATTGACGGCACTTTGGATGAGATTACGCTGGAGTTTGATGAGAATGCGGCTGTCTGCGTGGTGCTCGCCTCGGAGGGGTATCCTGTTTCCTATCAGAAGGGATATGAAATCACAGGGCTGGACCGCTTTGAGGGCAGAGATGATTTCTATTGCTTCCACGCGGGAACCAGACAGAATGCGGAGGGAAAGTTTGTGACAAACGGAGGACGTGTGCTTGGCGTGACAGCCAGGGGCTCCGATTTGAAGGAAGCACGCGAAAAGGCATATAAGGCAGCGGAGTGGGTATCCTTTGCCAACAAATACATGCGCCATGATATCGGCAGTGCCATCGACGAGGCGCAGGCGTCCTGGCAGAAAACAGGTGCATAGAAATGGAGGCGTTACATATGAACAATCTTGGTGAATTAGATGTATACAATATTCCGCGGGTATGCAGGGAATGCGGCGGAGTGATGATATTCAAAGGGGTCGGCGAATATCATTGCGAGAGCTGCGGAGCGGTGGACTATGATGACTACGGGAAGGTGCGGGGCTATATTGAGCAGCACAAGGGCGCTACAGCGGCACAGATTGAGGAAGCGGTGGGAGTGTCCCAACGCAATATCAGGAGGCTTTTGAAGGACGGAAGGCTGGAAATAGCGGAGGGCTCCAAGATGTTTCTGCGCTGCGAGCTGTGCGGAAAGCAGATCCGTTCCGGCCAGTACTGTCCGGAATGTGAGATTAAGGTGCATCGCAATCTGGAGGAAAAGCAGAGGGAAATGCTGCGTAAGAATGCCCAGGGCTTCGGCATGGAGCAGAAGAGCGAGGACGGGCAGAGGAGATTTACGCGAGATAATTAAGCAAGGAGAAGAAACCGATGAGAAAAGCAAAAGAGTTACGGAAAAAGCTGCTGGCGGGAATTGCTGCATTTTCGCTGGCAATTGGCATATTTGCCGCGGGAATTGCCATGAACACCTTCGTAAGCTATGCGGAGGGACAGGTTAAGGTAACCACCCCGAAGGGTGCAAATGTGCGAAAGGAGGCAAATTCTTCCAGTGAAAAGGTGGGAGGAGCCGAAAATGGGCAGACATTTGAGGTCATCAGCCAGGTGCAGGGTTCTGACGGGCTGACCTGGTATCAGATTCAGCTCAATGCCACCACAACCGGCTATATCCGCTCCGACCTGGTGGAGTATATTGCACCGGCCGTTGCTCCCGAGGGAGGAGAGCCTGCTGCGCCGGTAGAGGTGACGGAGGTGAATCCCGTGAGCGCCACGGTGTCGAAGGAGGGGGGCAAAATTACCGATAATGCCGCCGCCGGTGCGCAGACGGTAGCGGATGTGGCCGTACAGACTGTGCTGACGGTAACCGGTCAGGCCACGGATGCGGAGGGAGCCGTCTGGTACAGGGTGAGCTTTACCTCCGGAGAGAACCAGGTGCAGGGCTTTATCCGGGACGAGTTTCTGACCCTTTCCGGGGAGCTGACGCCGGTAACGAACGAGCCGCCTGTGGAGACGACGCCTGAACCGCCAGTAGAGGAGGTCAAGGATTACGACACGCTGTTCCATGAGGGGGACTGGCTCCTGTATGTCCGTTCAGAAGATAAGTATTACAGCATCAAGGATCTGTTCGACACTGCGAAGAATAACGGCAGTGCGTACGAGGAAAGCGAGAAGACCGTAAAGACGCAGAAGATTATCATTATCATTCTGGTATTCCTGCTGGTGGCGGCAGTGGCAGGGATTGCGTTCCTTGTGTTTAAGATCAGGGATATGATGGATTCCGCATATTTCAATCAGGTGGAAAAGGAAGCGCTCAGGAAGAGAAAACCTTCCGACGGACAGGGAACCAGGAAAGTGACTCATACTGTGGGAGCGGACAGACAGCCCGGAAGGAATGCCGGAGCCAGGCCTGCGGGGAGCGGGCAGGGAACCAGACCCATGGGAAGCGGGCAGAGAACCAGACCTGCGGGAAGTACCCAGGGAGCCAGGCCTGCGGGAAGCGGGCAGGGAACCAGATCTGTGGGAAATCCCCAGGGAACCAGGCCTGCGGGAAGCGGGCAGGGAGTCAGGCCAACGGGAAGTCCCCAGGGAACCAGACCTGCAGGAAGCACTCAGGGGGGCAGAGCTGTGGGAGGAGTCCAGGGAACCAGACCTGCGGGAAGCACCCAGGGAGTCAGACCCATGGGAAGCGGCCAGGGAACCAGGCCGGGCGGAACGGTACACAGACCTTCGGAGACATCCCAGGGAATGGGAGGAACCCAGCAGAGCGCCAGATCGGCACAGCCCGGTCAGGGAAGCCCTCAGAAGGCACAGCCGAAGAATTTCATGGCGGATGATGATTTTGACTTTGAATTCCTCAATTATGACGAGGACGGAGAACAATAATATCTGATCAGGACAGGGAATATTCCGAAGGGGTACTCCCTGTTTTCATCATGTGGGAAAGCTTATCCTATATGATGAAAAGCTTCAGAGGATGTGCATGTCATATTTCTAAAAAAGCTCTAAAATTTTATCAGCTTTGGTTGACAGTATCAAAAGGCTGATTTATGATTTATACGGAGAAAATTCAGACGGCAGAGGACGGCGCATCTTTTTCCGGAAGGAAATGCCGTACAGGAAGCAGAAGGAGGCTGTGGATGATAGTTGAAATTGATTTTAACAGTGATGAGGCTTTATATCTCCAGTTATGCAACCAGATTATCATGGGAATAGCATCCTCCCGGTTCCGGGAGGGGGATTCTCTTCCCAGCGTACGCCAGATGGCGGATACTATCGGCATTAATATGCATACGGTGAACAAGGCCTACAGCATACTGAGGCAGGAGGGGTATCTGAAGCTCGACCGGAGACGCGGAGCCGTGATTGCCGTGGACACCGACAGAATGCGGATGCTTGAGGAATTAAAGAAGGAGCTCCAGATCATCCTTGCCAAGAGCAGCTGCAAGAATATATCCAAAGAGGAAATACATGAATTGATTGAAGAAATCTACGAAGATTATATTTGACCTTTTCCGATGGGAGAATCTGTGTCCACGCCGCGGCACGGTATCCCAGGGCGGGCAGGAAGGGGCTGCGCGGCAATGCTGTCAGCATACAATATGCAGTGGTGAGTTCCGGTGTATCACGGCATGGATTGCGGAAGGACAGTCAGCTCCCGACAGCCTCCGGGTATTATGCGGCGTAGAAATGAGGAATATATGGGTTCACAATTTACGGACAAGGCGCGGGAAGCGCTGCATTACGCATCCAGGTTTGCCGGACGGCTGAAGCAGGGATATGTGGGGACGGAGCATATTCTGGCCGGGCTTATCAGGGAACAGGAGGGCGTGGCGCACAGAGTCCTGACGGATAACGGGGTGGAACTTACGCAGGTGCTGGATATGATTCAGGAGTTGATCGCTTTTGAGTCGGGTGTCGGCCTGAAAGAGAAGGAGGGGTATTCCCCCAGGGCGGAGAAGATTCTGGAGGAAGCCCATGCCCAGGCCGCCAGATTCGGACAGAGAGAGACGGGAACGGAACACATCCTTCTGGCCATTATCAGGGAGGGGGAGAATGTGGCGGTGCGCCTGCTCAACACCATCGGTATCAATACGCAGAAGCTGTATGCGGATACACTTACGGCCATGGGGCAGGATGCCAATCTGTACAAGGAGGATCTGAGCAGAAGGGCTCAGGGAAAGGGCAGGACATCCACCCTGAACCAGTACAGCCGGGATCTGACTGCATTGGCCAGGGAGGGCAGGCTGGATCCCGTGATCGGCAGGGAGGATGAAATCCGCCGGCTGATTCAGATCTTAAGCCGCCGTACGAAGAACAATCCCTGTCTCATCGGGGAACCGGGCGTGGGCAAGACCGCCGTGGTGGAGGGGCTGGCCCAGCGTATTGTGGCGGGACAGGTTCCCTTTACCGTGAAGGATAAGAGATTGCTGACGCTGGATTTGTCGGGAATGGTAGCAGGCAGCAAATACCGGGGAGAATTTGAGGAAAGAATCAAAAGGGTGATTCGTGAAGTGATCGAGGACGGAAATGTCATTCTCTTTCTGGACGAGCTCCACACGCTGATCGGCGCAGGGGGAGCGGAAGGCGCAATCGACGCTTCCAATATCTTAAAGCCCTCCCTTGCCCGGGGCGAGCTGCAGCTCATCGGCGCCACCACCATTGTGGAATACAGGAAATATATAGAGAAGGATGCTGCGCTGGAGAGACGTTTCCAGCCCGTGAATGTGGAGGAACCCACCGAGGAGGAGGCCATCCGCATACTGGAGGGAATTAAGGGGAATTACGAGGAGCACCACAGGGTGAATATCACCTCCGAGGCTGTGGCGGCGGCGGTGCGCCTGCCCGCCCGTTATATCAACGACAGAAATCTGCCGGACAAAGCCATCGATCTCATAGACGAGGCGTCGGCCAGCACAAGGCTGAGTTCGGTGGATATGCCGGATAAG
>CAJUSI010000068.1 GCA_910589035.1 uncultured Acetatifactor sp.
CCCTTCCGTCCATCATCCAGGCCTGTCCCGGGGCACAGCGCGCTGTAACGCAATACTCTTTTTCAAGAGTATACCTGACAGTTATAGCAAATTCAACGGGAACTTATCATTCCCTTTCTATGAAGCTTCTCCTGAAGCAGTGCATTCCCTGCTTATTCTCTCTGTCAGCATTTCCACTGTCATCTGTCCCAGATCCTGTTTCCCTTCTTCCCCATCCCGGTTTCTCACTGAAATAAGTTTCGTTTCCTCTTCCTTTTCGCCCACAATGACAAGATAGGGCACTCTCTGGAGTCGGGCCTCCCGTATTTTATATCCCAGTTTTTCGCTTCTGATATCCAGCTCACAGCGGATATCCGCTTTTCGCAGATTCTCACAGACTTGCTGTGCATAACGACTGTTCTTCTCCGATACAGAAAGGACTTTCACCTGCACTGGCGCCAGCCATACAGGAAACCGGCCCGCATAATGCTCTGTCAGGATACCGATAAACCGCTCAATGGAACCGTAAATCACGCGGTGTATCATAATGGGGCGGTGCTTTTCTCCGTCCGCTCCCGTAAATTCCGCCTCAAACCGGGCGGGCAGCTGGAAATCCAGCTGAATCGTACCGCACTGCCATGTCCTGCCAATGGAATCCTGCAGATGGAAGTCTATTTTAGGGCCGTAGAACGCGCCGTCTCCCTCGTTCACAGTATAGGGAAGCTCCAGATCTTCCAACGCATTCCGCAGTCCGTCCGTTGCGATCTTCCAGTCCTCATCACTCCCGATGCTGTTCTCCGGCCTGGTAGAAAGCTCCACATGATAGGGAAATCCGAATCTGGAATACACCTCATCGATCAGCCTCGCCACACCTTTTATCTCCTCCTGAATCTGTTCCCGCATCATAAAGATATGGGCGTCATCCTGGGTAAAACAACGTACCCGCATCAGCCCGTGCATCTGTCCAGATCGCTCATGCCTGTGTACCAGCCCCAGCTCTCCAATCCGCATGGGCAGCTCCTTATAAGAATGGGGCTCCGCTTTATAGACGAGCATTCCTCCCGGACAATTCATCGGTTTCAGGGCAAAATCCTCCCCGTCAATCACTGTCGTATACATATTTTCCCGGTAATGGTCCCAATGTCCCGACAACTCCCAGAGATAACGGTTTAACATAACCGGAGTGGAGATTTCCAGATATCCTTCTCTTTGATGATACAAATGGGCGGACTGATTGGTATGCACCTCCTGGCCCGTATCCACGGAATACACGAAAATCATGTTGTTCGTATAGTTGGTCAGAGCATTCACCAGTGCCAGATTGTTGCGTAGCTCCTGATTTGTCTGCTCCAGGGACCAGCTGATCTCGTCCATTGCCTGTATATTATCCAGCAATACCTGATTTTCCATTTCCACCGTTTCAGCTTTTAACTGCAATTTATTTTTCAACTGACAAACCGCATCAGCCAGAAGAGTCAGTTTTTCTCCCAGTTCCCGGAAACCAGGCTGCAATTCATCCGACCGGAGGGAGGCTTTATCCGGCTGAGTGAGGATATCCTGTATATAATCTAACAAAAGGTTCAGAGAATGTTCCATATAATTTCTCCTATAAACCGACAAGTGCTTGCATTTCTTTCTTTATTATACCGTAGATGAAGCCAAAAAGGAAGTTTTTCTTTTGGGACTTTTTGCATACAGGAATTTCATCCGAGAGTAAAATGGACGCAGTGTCTGATATGTGATATACTGATCAAATCAATCAGCAAATTGACAGAGCGGGATGACATAATGTCAGAAAATGAAAAATAAGTTCAGATTCTTTTAGAGCTGAAAATTGAAACAGGCTGAAATGCAATTAAATATAGACATTCTTCATAGGCTTTCGAATCCTGACACGCAAAAGCAGGGTTCCGATAAACAAAGAAGAAGGAACCGGTGAAAAAGGTTTCCGGATAGCTCTGCGGAAAGCAGAAGAGAGATTCCAGGTGTATATCCTTCCGAAAAGGGAGGAAGCGGAGAAAGAAGGCGGAACAACATGGGCAGTTGGACACAGGTCAGAGAAAAGAACCGCTTTGGGGCGATGGATTCCATTTTTCCGAAGCTGCTTCTTACTTTTGTAATTATTACGATTCCCATGCTGACAGCCTCCGTATGGCTGAACAAGCGGGCGGAGATGACTACCAGGGAACAGATCATAGCCCTGGCACGGGAGCAGATGAACGGAAATATCAGCCGTTTTGACGAACAGATCCAGACGCTGAGCAATCTGGAGCAATATGTGTGCAGCAATAACGGCGAGGTGGGAATGCTGGCGAACCTGCCGGAAGCATATTCGGCTTTTTCCAAGGGGGAAGCCATTCGGACGCTGAATGAACAGTTTATCCAGATCAAGCTTACTTCAGGGATTGTGCGGGATGTGCGCATTCATCTGAGAAAAATAGAGAAAACCATCTCCTCTTCTTTCATGAGCTCGTATTTCGACCAGGAGGAGTACGACTTCCTGATGGAGCATCCCCTTTCGCCCAAGAGAATTTCCGTCTACGACGGAAGGATGATTCTGTTTTCCACCTCCGCGGACAATATGAACTATATGCCGGGACAGAAGGAGAGCACATTTTTCATTGTGGTGGAATTGTCGGAGAATGAAGTCATGAAATACATGACTCAGGGGTTCGGAAAGGATGAAGGTGTCACGGTGGTCTGGAGCGACAGCAGCGAATTCATGATGAGCAGCATCGACGGCGGAGTTACGGATGAGATAGTGAAGGAAGTGATGGCGCAGCCCCATTTCAGTCAGGATATACTCACCGTGGATGGAGTCCGTTACATTGTGCTCAGGCAGGAATCGGAACTGACAGGCTTAAGTCTGATCCGCTACATCAATTTCGACGAGAACTTCTCCATGTTCCGCGTATACAGACTCTGGATTATCGTATTTCTGCTGCTTGTGCTGGGGGCTGCTGGAATCTTCTCCTTGACGGTCTACCGGATGGTTCAGAAACCCGTCAACCAGCTGATCGACGCGTTCCACAGGGTGGAGAAGGGGGATTTCAACGTTTCCATATGCCATGACAAAAAAGATGAATTCGGCTACCTCTACCATCGCTTTGACCGTATGGTGGAGAATACGAAAAATCTCATCGAGCAGGTATATGAACAGAAGATTCTCTCCCAGCGCGCGGAGCTGAAAGCGATGCAGTCCCAGATTAATTCGCATTTTCTGTATAACAGCTTTTTCATCATCTCCGTGACGGCCAGAAGGGGAGATATGGATTTCGTGGAAAAGTTTACCGGCCAGCTGGGAAAATATTTTCAATTTATCGTGAAGAATGACAGGGATGAGATTGCGCTGTCCGAGGAGGTTTCCTATGCAGGGCTGTATGCGGATATCCAGATGACCCGCTTTTCCAACCGGATTACCATCCAGGTGGAAGAAGTGCCGGAGCAGTTTCGGGACAGACAGGTGCCCCGGCTGATTCTGCAGCCCCTGATTGAGAATGCGCTGGCTTATGGCCTGGAACGGAAGAAAGCGGATGGAAAGCTGAGGGTTTCTTTCGAAGCCCGGGAGGAAACCCTGCTCATTTACGTGGAGGATAACGGCGGAGGAATACCGGAAGAAATGCTTCGGGAACTGGAGAAGAAGCTTTCCGTGAAAACGGAGGAGGCGGGGATGTCCGGGCTGTCCAATATCCACCGCAGGCTGGCGAACCGGTACGGAGGGAAAAGCGGTCTGAAGCTGGAGGCGCTGCCGGACGGACTCAGGGTAATCCTGACTATAGAATTTTGAACATGGAAATGCCGGAAATGTGCCGAGGAAATGCCAGAAAAGTGCGGGAGTCCGGCTTGTCCGGGTTAAGATAGAAAAAGCGGGAAGAAATGCAGATCATAAAGCTCGGAGGTTTAAAGGAAGAAAATGTATAATTTGCTTTTGGTGGACGATGAGGTGCTGATTGCGGACGGTATGTATGACGCCCTGTGCGAACTGAATATGGAGAATCTGTACCCCATAAAGGCCTATTCGGTTCAGGAGGCTCTTGAGGCGGCGGAGAACAGAAGAATCGATATTCTGCTGACGGATATCAATATGCCGGATATGGATGGCTTTGCCCTGTATGAAAGGATAGTGAAGATCTGGCCTTACTGCCGGGTGATTTTCCTCACCGGATTTGAGACCTTCGACTATGCATATAAGGCCATACAGTATAAAAATGTACGGTATATAATCAAGGCAGAGGGTGTGGACAAGGTGCTGGATACGGTGGGCGAAGCCGTGGGAGACCTGGAGGCGGAACTGGAGACTAAGCTGCCGGCGGTATTTGATCTGGCCCGGGAATCCAGGGAGAGACTGTTGAAGGAAATTCTGCTGGGTTATTTCAACGGAGAGATTCAGGAGCGGGAGCTGCGGGAGGAGAATCTGTCCCAGCTGGGGTTCTGCATAGATCTGGACCGCCCCATCTGTCTTGTGGGGGCCAAGCTGGACAGGAAAAAGAGACAGATTCTCTATCAGGAACGGCTGGCTCTGGTCAAGGACATGAATCTGATGTTAAAAGGCCATTTAAAAGAGCATTTTAAGATGGTACCCATCGACATGAACCAGGGACTTTTCTGGCTTCTCCAGTCCGGCGGGGAGGAAACGGACTATGAAGAGTATCTTATCAATGTATTCGACCTGTTTCAGATTCACCTGAAGAACGTATTTGACATGGACTCTATTGTGGTGGTCTGCCCCGGAAGAATGCTGCCGCGGGTACAGGAGGAATTTCACCGGCTCCAGGGCATGCTGCTTCCGCATATGTTTGCGGAGGGAAATCTGTTCACCTATGAAGAATTAAAAAATGTGATACGGAGCCGCAGCCTGACGGAAAATCCGGAGATCAATCCCGCTCTGCTGGGGCGGATGGCGGCGCGGATTCGGACAAATCTGGAGGCGCAGGACAGGGAGGGCTTTTTTCAGGAGGCGGAGCCCATATTTGAGATGCTCAAGGGAGTGAAAAGCCGCCATTCCATCCGGGCCAAGGAGATTTACCTGTCCCTTTCGCTCTGCCTGCTGGAATATATCGACCAGACGGGACTGTACGAACAGCTGCCCTTTGAAATGCCCCTGGCCCCCCTGACAAATCCCGATGAATACGGAGACTGGGCACAGGCGGCGGCCTATCTGAGGCGGCTGTCGGAGGCTGTCTTCCGAATCAATGAAGAAAAGAACGACAGTAAAATCGATTCCATTATTGCCAGGGTGGAACAGATGGTGGAGGAGAATCTGGAGAAGAATATGGGCCTGGCGCAGATTTCCCAGAAGCTGTACTTCAATTCCTGTTACCTGTCCAGGCTGTATAAGGCTTCCAGGGGGATTAATCTGTCGGATTATATTGCGGAACGGAAAATGGAGAGGGCAAAGCAGCTGTTGGCGCAGCCGGATATCAAAGTACAGAGCATCGGCGAAAGGATGGGCTATTCTTCCCCGGCCAATTTTATCCGCAGCTTCAGGAAGCATTTCGGAATGACGCCCAACGAGTACAGGAGAACGATTGCACAATAAACCTCCATGCATCCCGCCACACCACCATGCATGAAAGCAAGGCAATAAAGAGAATTGCCTGGAGGTTTACTGTGGATGCACACAAACCGCAGGAGCATGTGGTTTGGCGCACAGCGGTCTCGGGATTTCGTGCAAGAGAGCACGAAAAGCCTCGCGGCGCCACAGAGTCAAGTTTGAAGACTTTTACAGTAAACCCCCATGCCGCTTTGTCGGCACCACTATGAATGAAAGGGGTTTACTGTGAGCCTCCGGCGGATGTGCAGAAAACGGGAAAGGAAGATGTCACTTCGTGACCCCGTGTTCGCACAGTTCAGCGCCGGAGCGCTGAACTTTCATAGTAATTCCGGAAAACAGCGCTGCTTTTCTGCATATCTGACAAAGAATGAATATTATGTCAGGAAATGAATATAGAATCTGC
>CAJUSI010000069.1 GCA_910589035.1 uncultured Acetatifactor sp.
CGGGAAGCATCCGTTTTCGCCGGAACCTGTGGGATATGGCACGAAGCATTCGTCTCTGCCGAAGCCTGCAGGACATCCCGGGAAGCGTCCAGCCACGCCAGGTCCCTGCGGATATAGCGAAAGAAATCCTCGCCACGGGGATGCCTGGCATAGCGCAGGGCATCCTGCCAGGGATTCGGAACATTTGTGGCATCCCGTATTTGGGGATTGATCTCTGCGCCGGGGCATTCATGGTCCAGCCTTCCCGCGCCATGCCTGGTCACATAAGCCCGCGTCACGTAAATGACATCCAGGGAATAGGGCCGGGGAAGCTCCTGCAGCAGAGCCGCCACATTTTTCAGCCCCGTGTGGGACGCCGTCAAATGGGGGGAATATTCCTCATTCTCCCAATCCAGCATCAGCCCCTGGGCACTTTCGAATATGATTCTGTCATACTGCGCTGCCAGGCGGGAGAAATTATTCGGAATAACGTATTTCCGAAGATTATCCCACATGATTCCCGTCGCGTTGAACAGCACCTGATCATCGCAGATCAGATCCGCCCACCCGATAATTTCTTTCCTGCCAAATTGTTCCGGAAACTGTCTGCGCAGATTTTCCAGGCGGGGTTTGGCATACTGCTCCCGGATTCTGTGGAGCCTTTGCAGAAGATATGGGGCATCCCTGTCCATGAGCTCACCCAGGGTAAGGCGGAACGGTTCTTTCCTGCCGCGAAGCACGGCTTCAAAAATCCCCATGCCGCAGGAGCCATGCTTTTGGCTGCCTCTCAGGGTCTCTGTAAGGCTGTTCAGCAGCACGTCATAGACCGTGGTGCAGGCACAGTCCGGTGAAGCGTGGACATGGGTTATGGGGGAGAACGCCGCCAATGCTTCCATCTCCTCTCCCAGCTTCAGCAGATCGGGCAGGAAGCTTCTGGCCCAGAAGGTAGGACATCCCCGGTAACTGCCGCTTCCCAGCTGATGAAAGACGAACCGGAAATCTCCCTCCTCCACTGTGTGTCCGGCCTGGGCGCCTCCGTTGTGGCGCACTACCAATGCGTTCCCGGTACGGCACAGATCGTTTACCGTCTGCCCCTTTCCCTCATCTCCGAAATTTTTACCAATTACCACTATTATCTCTTTCATATCCGGCAAACCACCATGTTAGAATTCTTTCTTCAAATGCTCAGTCGTTCCCGCTCAGGCGTTTTACGGCGTGTATCAGCGCAGTAAAATATTGTCAGGATATGGGCCCATGCAGAGAAGGATATCCGGCCGAGCAAGCATATTATATTAAAATTTCAGGAATGCTCTCCTCTTCTTTTCTTCCAGGGGGAATTTTTCCATATTTTCCTCTATATTTTTCAAAACATCCTTTGTCACCTGAATCGCTTTCCCCTGCCATTGTTCCGAGATCCGGTCCCTCTCCATGCCCCTGGCGTACTGCATCAGGCTGACAAAGATCTCCGGAAGCACATCCAGATCCTCCGGGTCAAGCTCCACTGCCCTGACGCCGATGAGGCGCCGCCAGCTTTCGCCGCTTTTCTGATGTTGCCAGGCGCCCGCCTTCATGACAATATGGAAGATTTCATATTTCGATGATGCCTCTTTATAGAGAGCCTGTGCCGTGTATTCCCGCTCCGGCACAGAGTCTCCGAACACCCGTTTGATTTCTGCTTCGGTGAGATTCCCGTGGCAGCATTCGTCCCCGATGGTGAAGAGGAACCCCTTTTCCCGCCGGTTCTCATAGCAGTCGATTTTCGTATGTCTTGATGCGAAATACCATGCCAGAAGATAGGATTCCCCGCCGTTTCCGCCGCCCCGTCCTTCAAAATACACATCAAGGAGCTGCTCTGCAATGCGGATGTCCGCTTCAAACTGGGTTGTCTGCAGCGGCGCCTCATCCGTTTTGGAATCGCCGATTGCCTGAAACATGATATGGGGATTTGTCACAGGATTTTTGTCGTAGATCTCCAGCATGGTGCGGTTGAGAGCTCCTTTGGCGATTTCCTCCGACAGATAGCCCATGGAGCCCGTCACATCCAGCCCGAATATGATGGCTGTGGAGGCCGGATTATCCGGGGAATCACAGGATTCCCGATATTTCACTCCATATGGATTTAAATGCTCTTTCATTTCCCTGGAGCGGTAAAGCTCCTGCACTGTCGACTGACTGTTAATATTGCGGGAGGAACGTAATTTCTCCCAATCCTTGCTCTGATAACTGCCGTATCCCATTTGCAACCTCCTGATTTTTCTCAATTTTCGGCATATAATCCACTCATGTATACATCCTCTTCCGATACCGCGAGGGGAATGAATTTTCGCTCCCCGTAGGATTCCAGGAGAACCCTATCCCATTTGGCAAAATCCTCTCTCGGACTCTTCTCCGGTTCCTGCAGCAGGAAGTGCTGAAAGGGCTCTGGCACAAGCCGGCTCGTACGCAGGGCCTCCCTGCGCGGACAGCCCAAAAGATTTGCAGCCACCAGCCGGATGCTCTCAAGATCCGTCCGAAAAGCACAAACCTTCTTCCCCGTGTTATGCCATTTTGACCAGGATTCCAGATAGGGCATCACGCTTTCGGATACGCCTGCAATCTCGGCTCCCCTGAATCCGGAGAACCACCAGCCCCCATACAGATAGATCTGATGACTGCCGGGATCCACAAAAAGATTTTCCAGGGTGAATGCATTTAATACCATATCATTGTACTCCAGCAGGCAGCAGAGATTTTCCAGCCTGCTGAGGATCCATGCCACATGGCGATCGATCAGCCTTCCCAGCATTTTTAGAGGATATACACCCTCCGGCTTTTCGATGGCCAGAAAATATCTGCCATCCGCCAGAAGGCAATCAGTCACCGGCCTGGGCACATACCGTTCCAGCTCCCGCTTCATTTCGGGGGAGGGGTAGGTAATCCTTTTCACCATATCCAGGTAGCGGGCTGCATATCCGGCATCCCTGCTTTCAAACAGATAGATGATATTATGCCTTGCCACATACAGGACACACATATCGGACCTGCGTTTGGCGAAATAAGAAATTTCTATGATCTCCCCGTCCGATCTGACAAGCTCCTCCTTTTCTGTCTCTACCCAGAAGCCCTCTTCCGGAAGATTTTCGCTTTCCTGATTCAGAAGGGCTGCAAACTGGTTCCGGAACTGCCGAAAAAGCTTTCTGTCCTGGTCAAAGATTACGGATTTTGTGCCGCAGTATGGACAGATTGTCAAATCCAGCTCCCTGTCATAGTCCAATGTGCCTCCGCACATCTTACATTTTAAAATAGCCATTATTAACCCCTTACACATGCCTGTCAAAATTGCCGTCACACCGTTACACGGCCCGCAAAATATCCCGGCCCGGCCTGACGGAGATGATTACATAAATTTATCCAGCTCCGCTTCCACCTCTGGTATTTTCTTAATCTTCGGATCCCGGATGATATTTCCTCCGGCAACCACCATGGAGAGGCTGCGCAGAACGGTTAAATCCTCCAGGGGATTGCCTGCGCATACGATAAAGTCCGCACACTTTCCGGTCTCGATGCTCCCGGTGATATCTCCCACGCCGGCGATTTCCGCATTGCGCCTGGTGCCGGTGTAAAGAGCAAAGGAATTGGATACGCCACAGCATTTATGGAAATACTGGAGCTCTCTCCACATGTTGTAATGGGTCACATAGGGACATCCGGTGTCCGTTCCAAGTCCAACGGGAATGCCGTTTGCCAGGCACTGCTTTGCGCATTCCACGATTCCGTCGAAAACAATCCTTCCGTTATACAGCCCCATCTCATCCGCCTGGCTGACTGCCGGGTCAAAGAGAGCATAGGGAATGGCGGGGGAAATCGTCGCCACATGAGCGGCGCCCTTCTCCTGAAACAGCCGAAGGATCTCCGCGTTGGGCTTCGCACCATGCTCTATGGTATCGACACCGTTCTCCAGGGCAACTCTGACCCCTTCCGGGCTCTCCACATGGGCCGCAACCTTGTATCCCAGCCTGTGGGCTTCTTCACAGGCGCTTTTCACCATATGGGGGGACATTTTCAGCACGCCGGGCTCTCCCTTTACGGCGGCGTCCAGCACGCCGCCCGTAATCATGAGCTTAATCAGATCCGGTTTGCTCTGAGCGATTCTGCGCACATACCGGGAGGCATCCTCGGGGGTTGCGGCCTCATAGGCCAGGGAGCCCGCCATATGCCCACCGGGAACGGAGACGGCCATATTAGATGCCAGAATGCGGGGACCAACCATTCTGCCATTCCGAATCAGATCCCTTATCCATGTATCATAATTTTCCACGCCGCCCACGGAACGGAAGGTGGTGACGCCGCTTAAAAGCTCCGTGCGGCAGCAGGATTTGTACACATATTTCAGATACTGGCGCATAAGGGCGTTGGCGGTGGCGAGCTTCACCGTTTTCCTGGCGTCCATGGACTTTTTACGGGGCTTCCCGTTTGCGGGGATATGTACATGCAGGTTGACCAGGCCGGGCAAAATAAATCGACCAAGCAAGTCAATAATTTCATGATCTTCCGAATGAGCGGACTGAAATTCATTTTGGGGAACAATTGCAGCGATACGGCCGTCCTCCACAAGGATGACCTGATCCGGCTGCGGCGTCATATTTTCATTTCCATCAAGGATAATTCCGTTGATAAAGGCCTTTTTCATTATATTCTCCTCCTCTTCTGCCTGTGGCAGATTGCAGGCGACTGCTCTTTCCTGTCCTGAACAGTAACTTCACTTGAGGATTATACCATACTGCGGACTATATCTGCAACCTGATAAAAATCTGTTATGCTTGTAACCCTACTTCTATGGTAACATGAGAAATCCTATAAAACAATAAAATATTCTCTTGGGAACAGAAAATCACGGTTTCCAGGACTCCGGATTTGAGATATAATAAGAAAGTTACTTCGAAGCCTGATCCCATTTCCCTCCGGCAATGGACTTCCGTAAGATAAAAAATCAGTACCCGGCGCCGGGTACAGCATGACAGAGAAAACAGATAAAAAGGATAAAGAGGACAAAGCGTATGAGCCAGACAATCGGAGAAAAAATAGCGGCCCTGAGAAAGGCGAAGAATATCACGCAGACACAGCTGGCGGAATATCTGTTTCTGGTCCCCCAGACAATTTCCAAATGGGAGGTCGGAAATGGTACGCCGGATGTGGCCCTGCTGCCCAGAATTGCTGATTTCTTCGGAGTGAGCATGGATGAATTATTCGGAAGGTCGTCCGTGGACAAGGCGAGGGATCTGGTGCTGAGGTATTCTGTTCTGAGGGATGACGCTTCCTTCCGGGAAGCCATGGATTGTCTCACATCACAGCTTCAGACCATAGACAGCATGCTGAAAAACGGCATGGGAGACCGGCAGGAGCTGGAACGGGAGAAAACCCAGCTGGAGGGTGATGAAATGCATCTGTTTCTGCAGCAGAGCCGGGAATCCGCCAAAAGAGCCCTGGAGCTGGCGGAGAAGCTGGCAGAGGAAACCGGAGAGCTGCGCTTTCGTCTGCAGAGAGCCCAGCTATGCACCATGACTGGGGAAAACCGCCGGATCCGGCTGGAATGCGAAAAGAATTTCCGGGAAGCGCCCGGCCTTGATACCCTGATGATTTACTTTGAAATACTGTCCATTCTGGGATATGATGAATGCATATTGGAAATGCAGGATACGGACAGGGCGGTTGCGGCGCTGATGAATCCGCCTTCGGCCGATAACTCCGCTCTGTGGAGCCAATGCGTTCAGGCGGCAGTCCGAACGGGAGAATCGGCATATATTGAGAGGCATAAGGATACAGTGTTAAAATACGGAACCGTTTACGACAGGTATGCGCTGTTATGGGAGCTTACGAAATTTTATAAGGATGAGAATATGACAGAAAAATATATTGCCGCCAGGGAAGCTCTGATTTCCGTAATACCCAAGGTGAAATTTGAAAACTATATTGCGGATAAAACGCAGCAGGCACTGCAGCAGCTCTGAGACCGGGGCCAATGCTCTGTTGCAATTCTTACAACCGCAGATTGTTGGTAATACATTCCCCCATAAGATATGCTGTAATCATTCTAAGATTAATTCTGAAAGAGATATTCCGGAGAGAATTTATCTATAGTAAACATCATAAAAGATAAGGAGTGATTGGTGATGAGGCATTATCTGTTCAGAAAGAAGGGATATTTCCTGGCATTTATGGTATTGCTTGTGGTATCAGGTGTGGTGGGAACTTTATTTTCCCTGGTTATGAGCGCATTGATAGACTGTGCGGGAAAGAATGCGGAGGAGCTGCTCTGGACGCTTCTGGGGAGCATTGGATATGTGATATTATGCATTCTGCTGGAATTGTCTTACCGCTGTATGAGAGCCAAAGTACTGACGGATGCAAGATATTCTCTGAAAAAGGACATTTTCGCCGCGCTTATGAACAGGTCTGTGGCTGATTTCGATGCGGGGAACAGCGGGGAATACATGAATGAGCTGAGCAACAATCTGAATCAGTTCGAGAATGTATATTGGGGCAATTATCTGTGCCTGCTGGAAAGCCTGATGTCCTTTTGCGCCGCAGCTGCAATCTGTATTGCCCTGCAGCCGCTTATGCTTGTATTAATGATATTTCTGGCGCTGCTCTCCATGGGGGTGACCAGGCTGTCCGCATCTCCCCTTGAAAAAAGCATGGAACGTTTTGCCGAAAGCGCGGAGCGCTATACCACGGAAATCAGGGATGATTTCGCCGGATTCCGTCTGATTCGTTCTTATGGAATCCTGCCAGCCATCCTGCGGAAATATGAGAATAAGAACCGCGGCATGGAGGACGCCAACCGGCGTAATGCATATTGCAGGATATTCTGCGCTTATGCGGGAAATTTTGTGGGGCTGCTTTCCACCGTGCTGGTGATGGCAATGGCGGCTTATTTTTCCATGAAAGGAAGATTTTCCGCGGGAATGGTGATTGCCTTCGGGCATTTGATTGGAAATATCATCTCTCCCATTGTATCCATGCCTTCCATCGTGGCCAATTTCCGCGCCTCCAAACCGCTGCAGGAGCGGTTCCGCAATATACTGGCAAAAACGGATGACATGGATTCCGCGAAAAAAAGGCATTGCTGTGAAAAAACAGGTTCCATTGCCCAAAAGCCAAATTGCCTCCGGGAGAAAATCATCCTGGAGAGGGTTTCTTACGGATACAGGGAGGGACAGGAAGTCCTCCATGAGCTTTCCTATTGCTTCCGGGTTGGGAAGCATTATGCCATAGTGGGAAAAAGCGGCTGCGGAAAGAGCACTCTTCTCTCCCTGCTGCTGGGATATTATCCGGATTACGGCGGAAGCATTTTCTACGACGGCGCGGAACTGAGAGAACTGAGCCGGGAGTGTCTGGGAAGTACTGCGGCCTATGTGTCCCAGGATACCTTTCTGTTTCAGGACACCATTTGGAATAATATCACTCTGTATGAGGAAAAATACACCAGGCAGGATGTCGAATCCGCCCTGGAGCAGGCCGGCCTGTCGGAGTTTGCGGCTTCTCTTCCGGAAGGACTTTCCACCATGGCAGGAGAAAACGGCAGGAACCTTTCCGGCGGCGAAAAGCAGCGTCTCAGCCTCGCCAGGGCGCTGCTGAGACGGAATAAGGTGCTGCTTCTGGATGAGTTTACCGCCAATCTGGACAGAGAGACGGCAGAGAAAATCGAGGAAAAGATCATGGAACTGGAGGACTGCCTGGTGATTGCCGTCACCCACCGTCTGGAGCCGGGAGCGGTCTCACGATATGACGGGATACTCGATCTGGATAAGCCGGAAATGACATAAACTCCCACATAACTAACTCCTTGCCGGCCTTCGCGAAAGCATGCAGAATGTTTCCCGGGTTTATGCCGGTACGGTACCCGGAGGAGATTCCGCCTGCCCGGAGGGAAATTGTCCGGGACAGATTCCGCCCCCGAACCTGGCCGCGCCGCAGCCCTGGCATTTCTGTCTGCAATTCTCCGAGGTTTCCCCCCGCAGGGCCTTTGCCCACTCCCGTTTCAGGAATTCCTTCGTGACGCCGCAGTCGATGAAATCCCAGGGCAGGATCTCGTCCAGAGGTCGCTGCCTGTGGGCGTAGAAATCCACGGAGAGACCGCATTCTTCTATGGTTTCCAGCCATCTGGCGTTGTCGTAATACTCTCCCCAGGCGTCATAGAAGCCGCCCTTTTCATAGACTCTGCGGATGACCCGGCATAATCTCCTGTCCCCCCTTGCCAGCACGCCTTCCATGACGGAGGCGTCGGCCTCATGCCAGTTGTATTTGATGCTTTTCTGGTTCAGCTGTTCCGATATGGCCACCCTGGTCTGATGGGCCTTGTCCAGGAATTCCTCTTTGGTGCACTGGGCCGCCCACTGAAAGGGGGTAAAGGGCTTGGGGACAAAGAAGGAGGTGCTGGCCACGATCTGCACTCTTGTGCCGGCGCGCTTTTCCCTGGGCACCGTATCAAAATAGGTAGCCGCAATTTTATTGGAGAGCTCTGCGATTCCCCGGATATCTTCCGCGGTCTCCGTGGGAAGCCCCAGCATGAAATAAAGCTTCACCCTGGTCCAGCCCCCCTGGAAGGCCAGGGCTGCGCCGTTTAAGACAGCCTCCTCCGTAAGGCCCTTGTTGATCACATCCCGGAGCCTCTGGCTTCCTGCCTCCGGCGCAAAGGTAAGACTGGATTTCTTCACATCCTGCACCTTGCTCATCACGTCCAGGGAGAAGGCGTCTATGCGCAGGGAAGGAAGAGAAATATTGGTATGTCTCCTGCTGCATTCCTCTATGAGGAAATCGATCAGCTCCGGAAGCCTGGAATAATCGCTGGAGCTCAGGGAGCTGAGAGAGATTTCTTCGTGTCCGGTGCTCCTTAACATCTCAAGGGCGTATTTTTTCAGGACTTCCACATCCCGTTCCCGGACAGGCCGGTAAATCTGCCCTGCCTGGCAGAAACGGCAGCCCCGGATGCAGCCCCTCTGGATCTCCAGTACCACCCGGTCCTGGGTTACCTTGATAAAAGGAATGATGGGCTTAATGGGATAGGAAATATTCGTCATATCCATAGCCGCCTCCTTCCGGATGACGGCAGGGATTCCTTCCTCCACAGGCATAAAAGTCCGGATGGTTCCGTCCTCATTGTAGGATACCTGATAAAACCGGGGCACATACATGCCGGGCAGTCCGGCGGCACGGCGCAGAAATTCCAGCCGGCTCCTTCCGCTTTCCCGGCATTCCTCATAGAGGGTGATCAGCTCCCGGTATCTGGTCTCCCCTTCCCCGATATAGAATATGTCAAAGAAATCCGCCAGGGGCTCCGGATTGTAGGTGCAGGGTCCTCCGCCGATGACGATGGGGCAGTCCTCCCCCCTTTCCGCGGCGTTTAGAGGAATCTGCGCCAGATCCAGTACCTGCAGAATATTGGTATAGCACATTTCATACTGGATGGTGATTCCCAGAAAGTCGAAATCCCGGATGGGATCCTGGGATTCCAGCGCGAACAGAGGGATATGCTCCCTCCTCATGACGGCGTCCAGATCCACCCAGGGGGAATAGACTCTCTCGCACCACACATCCTCCATGGAATTGAACATATCGTAGAGGATCTGCAGGCCCAGGTGGGACATGCCGATTTCATAGACGTCGGGGAAACACATGGCAAAGCGCACCTTCACCTGAGAAGGGTCCTTCATGACCGCGTTCACCTCTCCGCCGATATAGCGGGCGGGCTTCTCTACACTCATCAGAATATCGTGGCTCAATGCCAGCTTTCTTTCGGCTGCCGCCTCTTTTCCGGTTACCGGTTTCCTGTCGCTTCTGTCAGAATGATCCGGCGCGCTGCAGGATGATTCCGGCGTGTTTTTGTCTTGTAATTCCACGGTATTCTCCTCTCGGGTATATGTTTTTTCTTGCTGCTCCGTCTTATTATATCACTTTGAAGCAGGGAACTCCGGCCTGTTTCCCTCCTTCATCCCTGATCTGCTCCTGGTTACTATACCATCCTATTATATCACTTTGGAGCAGGGGATTCCAGCCCGTTTTCTCTATTGATAACTCCTATGCCCGGATCGCCATGGCCAGGGTTCCGGCCGTCATCAGCAGCAGTCCCATCAGCGCCCTGCGGCTCAGCTTTTCCTTCAATACAAGGCAGGAAAAGGCTACGGTCACCAGTATGCTCAGCTTATCGATGGGAACCACCACACTTACGACGCCGTTTTGAATCGCGTAATAATAGCACAGCCATGACGCGCCGGTGGCAAGGCCGGACAGGGAAATAAACAGCAATTCCTTCTTGTCTATGGTCTTTATCTGGCTCTGCTTTCCTTTCAGGAATACGATCAGCCACGCCATCACCAGCACCACGCCGGTGCGGACCGCGGTGCCAAGGTTCGATTCCACGCCGCTGATGCCGATCTTTGCCAGAATGGAGGTCAGGGCGGCAAATACCGCGGACAGCGCCGCAAAGAGCAGCCAGCTTTTGCCTGTCTCCTTATCCTCCACGTCTTTCCGCTCAATCATCAGAAAAATGCCCGCAGCCAGAAGTGCGGTGCCGGTTAATTTAACTGCCAGATGCTGTCTCTCTTCGAAGATAAGGATTGCCAGCAGCACCGACAGAATCGTACTTGATTTATCAATGGGGACAACCTTGTTCACATCGGCCATGGACAGGGCCTTGAAGTAGCAGATCCATGACGCGCCGGTGGCAAGGCCGGATAAGATCAGGAATATAAGGGATTTGGTACCGATGTCCGCAAGGACTCCCGCCGAGCCCACGACAAATACCATTACCCAGGAAAACAGCAATACCACAATGGTGCGCACCGCCGTGGCAACGTCGGAATCAGTCTTTTTGATGCCGCATTTTGCCAGGATTGCGGTCAGGCCTGCAAATACTGCGGAGAGAACCGCCATAATCAGCCACATAATCTCATCCTCCCTGCCTGAATGGCATGGATATTGGCTCTTTGAACCACATACCATCACAGGGCTTGCTTTTATATGGAATCCATATTTTTCTGCTTCTGACGGATCAGGGCAGAATATCAGGATCCATTGTTTCTATTGCTTTACAGCGCTCCTTCATTTTCTTCACATCCGTTTTTGTAACCTCATGGGAAGAATAACGCGCCTGTTCGTAAAGCGATGCCATACCGTCCGCTGCAAGCCTGTGCTCCCATTCCCTGGCCGTATACTGCTCCAGCAGGGCCTTTTTCCGTGTATCATTTCCCGCAAGGGACAGGAGCTTGTCTCTGTACAGCTTTCGGATCCGTTCTCTGTGGGAAAGGGAACGGAAGGGATTGCGCCGTCTTTTCTCCTTCTCATTCTCCAATCCGCATTTTTCCCGGATATCAACAGCGTCTCCGAAGTCCGTGGTCTCAATGCCTGAAGAATGCAGAACCAGATGCTGCCGGATAAACTGTATGAGCCTGAAAAGTAATATACCCAGCGCAAGCAGGATAATACAGACTCCGCATGCCAGAAAAAGGAATTCCAATACTTTCCAGAGCCAGAAAACGCCGCCGTCCGCCGGCATTTCCATCTGCTCCAAAGAGCCCGGAGGCTGCTGGGGCACAGGGGGAAGCTCCTCCTCCGCACCTGAGGCCGGAAGCAGGGAGACGAGAAAGCGCAGAAGCTGCAGCAGAAGATCCTTAAGCGGCCGGAGAAGGCCCGCAAGCCATTCAAATTGCGAGACGAGCAGCAGCAGAGCCGCTCCCGGCAGGGAATAAGCAAGTACCAGTCCCATCCCGGAATGAAAGATTTCCCCGGCCGGCAGGACGCCGGCGCTTTCCATGTTGGTAGCCAGGAAATACAGATAGCGATTCAGGTAGGAAGTAATGAGAAAAATCATGACACATGCAGCCAGGGGAAATACATAGTAATTATCCCAGTTCTTTATCTTAAGATAGTGATTAAAAATCATGGAAAGGGCAAAGAAGACCACTCCCACAGGAAGATGCAGGGCATCCGTGTATACGGTATCATGCTTCAGACGCAGCACAAGGGAATAGATCAGATATCCCAGGCAGCAGACAATGCATAAAAATCTGGAAGCCGGATACCGGATGGGCAGCAGGCATACCAGCGCTGCCGCCGCAAGGTGCAGAAGGATAAGAGGGAAGAACCGCTTTACCCTGCGGCGGAGGAAGAAATAAACAGGGGGAAACAGTCCGCAGAAAAGCCAGAGGAACGGGTGAGGCTTCGATATCGTCTGATCGGTAAAACTGGCCATTCCCCAGAATGCCAGCGCAAGAGAATAAAGCAGCCAGTGATTCAGCTGCTCGGTGAGAAGTTCGTTTACTATTTCGATTTTCTTTGTATTCATTCTTGTCCCCCCCTGCATGCTCCGTATTACTTTTAAACTTATCCCTTTGCACGCTCTGGCGTACATATCAGTCCCGGCCGCCCACATTGAAACGCAGCGAATTACCTGGCCTGGCATCTGAAAGCGGAGATTTCAAAATCTGGTGTTAATAGCTCGGGTTCAACTGTCAAAAAGAAGTACCTCGATCTCCCGCTCCAGCCCGGAGGGCAGCTCCGGCTTCCGGCTGCCCTCCACAGGATAGAACCATACAAAAGGATTCCCCATATCCCGGTATTTGAGAAGGAGGGTTACAAAATCATTGTATTGATTGGGCGACACAAAGAGAGTGAGGCTTCCCTGAGCCCTGCAGAGCAGAAGCTCCTCGAAGTGCTCCGTGAAATCCACGGCAGGCCTGTCCGTGTCAACTCTCGCCAGGGCTCTGTAAACGGCATCCATCTGCCCCTCTCCGCCCCTGGCGCCTAAGGATACGGGCTGATGGGTCAGAATATCGCATCCGTTTCCGTAACAGGATACCTGCATGCCCTGCCTGAGGAAAATAAGGCAGAGAGACGCCGTGATGCGCAGGGACATTTCCACGGCTTCTTCCTTTCGCAGCACATTGTCATCCTGAATATTGAAGAAGATCCGGACGCTTTTTAAGGAGGTGTAATTCTTCTGATTGACCTTCAAATCTCCCGTCCTGGCCGTAGCCTTCCAGTTGATGCTGCGCATATCGTCATAGGGCTGGTATTCCCGGATTCCCCGGTATTCAAAGGGATCCTCCATCAGATGCTTTCTGGAGAGCATCTCCCCGCTGAGCTGTATCAGGGATTGCTGAAGCCTGACGCAGTTCCAGGGCTTCGGATATACATAGAGTGTGGTTTTCACAGACTTATCCGCTACCATCTGACTGAGGAAAAAGAGATCCGATGCTACCAGGTTGATCTCCTCAATGGTATAATACCCCCGCCTTCCCGCCTCGAACTGCAGGGTACGCGTCACTCTCTCGCCGCCTCCTATGCGGAAGATATCGTTGCGGTAATACTGATCCGTGGTACGGGAGCCCTTTTCGTTTCCGAACAGCAGATGCCTGTCCGTCCTGAATTTCACCTTCAGCATGGAAAGGGGAAGGCGCTTTTTATTTTCAATGATTTCCTTAAGCTCCCCCTTCTCTCCCTGGAAGATATGGCTCTGGCCGAAGCTGATCTGTACGTTCAGCGCCTTCAGCCACAGCCTCTCATAGATACGTTTCTGTAAAATCAGAAGGACAAAGCCCAACAGCCCGATACCCAGTAATTTCATCATTTTTCAAATACCTCGGTAGGCGCGGATACGGAAGACAGGATTTTTCCCACCAGATTTACCGCGCCGCCCGTCCCGCCGGATCCATACCCCAGTACAATGCGGTGGGCCAGCACGGGCACTGCCAGAGCCCGGATGTCGTCGGGGATGCAGTAATCCCTGCCGTCCAGCCATGCACAGGCCTTGGCACAGCGAAGCAGTGCAAGGGTTCCCCGGGGACTTACCCCCAGAAGAATCTCCTCCCCCTGTCTGGTGGCTTCCACGATATCCGTCATGTATTCCCGGATACTTTCGTGGACAAACACCTTTCCGGCCTCCCGTCTGGCCTGCGCCAGCTCCTCCAGGCTCAGGACGCTTTCCAGGTCTGCAAGGGGATCCTTTTCCATATATTTCTCCAGAATGGCCAGCTCCTCCGCTCTTTCCGGCAGTCCCATGGACAGGCGCATCATGAAGCGGTCCATCTGGGCTTCCGGCAGGGAAAAGGTTCCCGTGGTTTCCACCGGATTCTGGGTGGCTATGACGAAGAAGGGACTTCCGGGGACATAGCTTTCCCCGTCGATGGTGACCTGGCGCTCCTCCATGCATTCCAGGAGCCCTGCCTGGGTTCTGGGGGTGGCGCGGTTGATTTCGTCCGCCAGAAGGATATTGGTGAAGACGGGGCCCCTGCGCAGCACGAATTCGTTTTTCTGCCTGTCATACACATTCAGCCCCGTGATATCGCTGGGAAGCAGGTCCGGGGTGAACTGGATTCTGGAGAAATCGGCACTGATGCTTTTTGCCAGCGTCTTCGCCAGCTTCGTCTTGCCCGTGCCGGGCACATCCTCCAGCAGCACATGCCCGTCCGCCAGCAGCGCCGTCAAAAGCAGCCTGGCGGTCTGCTCCTTCCCTACGATGACCTTTCCGATATTGGACAGGATTCTGTCCCCGAATACTTTTCCGTTCTGTTCCATAGGTGCGTCCCTTCTGTTCCCGGCCTTCTGCCGATTTTTCTCTTTCCTCTGAGAGTATTGTATCATATTTCCCACCGGCTATCTACAGCAATTTGTTTTTTCCGGTTTCCTTTCTTTCCTGAAAAGCGCGTAGAGGAATGTCCCTCTCCGCTACCCGCCGCGCGGCCTGCATGCCGTTAAAGCGGCAGACGGGCCTGCGCATAGAGAAAGGTTCCGGAATAAAAAATCCCGGAACCGGCAAATATTCATAGGAAGAAGGATTCAATTTGTAAATGTATTTCTCAAATTACGGACAGTACAATGCTTTCGGCAGGGAATTCAAAGACTGTGGAGATATATCGCAGGATATCGTCCCTCCCCTCCGGCGTCAGAACATTATTTCCCGCATTCTCCGAAGAGACACCGAGCTTTACACTAATCCCGGTAATTTCACTGTCCGTATAACTGATATGAAGCTCACAGTCTGAAATCAGATCACTGCGTTCGATCATGGAAGCCGCGCTTGCGGCCATATAGTCATAATATACTTTATTCCTCTCACCTTCGCTCAACATGCCTGCTTCCTGAAAATCTGCCTTTTCTCCCCCGCCCCTGCCGGCCTTTAGCATGGCAAGACAGCCGATGCCTGCAGACAGAACGCAAATGCCGATCAGGAAGAACCAGCGCCAATGACGTAAATTCAGCTTTTTCATAGATAAGCCGCACCTCGCTTTCCGCAGAATTTAAAACGGATAAACTGTTTTCTATGCTTTTATTCTATCAATTATGTCCTGATTTTGTCAAGCTCTCTGGCATTTTTTCACATCTCTTTTCAGAGCTCTGTGCGCCGGTACCCCCGCTCATCCCGCTCCATCAGCCTCTCGGAAATCATGTCACGGCGGATGGTACAGAAATCATCGTTATAATCAGCAATGATGATATTGACCTCCCGTTCGGTGTAGATTCTGCCGGGCTCGAAGGATTTCAGGATCTCCTCCAGTACGATCCGCTCCTTTTTGCGCTGGGCAGGAATAGATTTCAGCTTTCCATACTCAAAGAAGGCGTCTATGACCTTCTTCCTGTAGGCCTGTTCCCGCTTTGCCTGGAGATCCGCTTCATCCGACTGCTCCTTCAGAATATCCAGGATCTTCACGGCAAAGGTATTCTGGCACAGGGAGTACATAGTATAATACTGGGTCTTATAGGATCTGACGGCATCGATTTCCGAGAGCTTGCGCAGATGGAAGGAGATGGTGCCCGGGGTCAGGTTCAGCCGCTCCGCCAGCAGTTCTACATACATATCCTCCACTGCAAGGGATTTCAGGATCTGCAGCCTGGACTTGTCTGCCAGGCATTTGAACAGTCTGATTGCATTTTCTTCCGTCATGCCGTCACCTCCCATGTCCTTCGGAACTGATCCTGAATCTCGGCCAGGGCTTCCAGCCTGGTCTGTTCCTTCACTATCTTTAAGTCTTCGCCGTGCTCCTTCGCTTTCATGAGAGAGGCTTCCCATGTCTCCTGAAACAGGGCAAGCCTTGAACTTAAGAATCTTACGCGCTCACTTTCCTCCTGTGACATACGTTCGGAGGCCTGGAAGATTGTTTTGACGATTTGGAAGATATTGGCTCTGATCTTCTCGAAATCGGCTTCGTCTCTCCGATTGTCCGCTATAAGACGGCGGATATCTTCCTGTACGGAGGCAGTGCGCTGGTCAAGATAGCTTATGAATGCTGTGGTTTTTTCACTTTTCATCCTCTCATCTCCTTCTGATTTCCTCTCATCCTGGTTTTGTCTCGTCGGTCAATACTATGAAATACATGGTATTGACCTCTTGTGGTGATTTAAGTATATATAAATAATACTATTATGTCAATATTTAATTTTGTAATTATAAAATTAAAATGCCAGTATCCTTCATGATAGGAATACGAAATAAAGATTCTCAAACACCTCAAGGGTGTTTGGCTCCTGCTTCGCAGGAGCGGGGCATTCGCCCCAACCTTACTTCGTTCGGTGCTGGTTTGCACGATGCAGGCATCGGAGAATGTAGCCTCCATGATTCAGGCAATTACATTGCGGATAGTATCATAATGTGGACAGAAACGCCATATTTTTAAATAAGCTTCCAAGTTTTTTGAGGTGTTATATGAGTGAAACCACTATGGAGCAGAAGCTGCAGCTGGTGAAGCAGGTGCGGTCCAGATATCACGAAAATCAGTATGATCTGTCTAACCGGGAGAGAATTCTGTATGGGAGGACCAGCGCCAGCCTGCAGCGGGCGGGATATCTCTCCCCCTATGAGGAGAGATACGGGGATTATGCACTGCCGGAGGGACAGCCGTTTACTTTCTTTAAGCTGAGGCTGTGGCTTGCCCTTTTTCTGGTGACGGCGGTAATTCTGCTGGATTTAAACGGCGCAGAGGTGGCCGGAATCACCTCGCAGAAGATCTTTGAGGTGATCTCAGCCGATTATGAGGAGGTCATAGAGACCTGGGTGGAAAACCTGCAGTAACCCCCCGTGCATCGGGCTGCGCCCTGCATGAAAGTCTCCGGGATATATAAGATGCGGTAATATTGCTGTCATTCTGCGATATTCTGTATTCGTCTCGAATCATCCGACAGGAAAGCGCATCCCGGCAAAGGGTAAAGGCCAACAGTAAGGGCCGACGGCAAATTTACAGCTTACCGCATAGATAAGCATAGGCGTTCAGAATGGTATCCTGTTTTTTTCCGGCGATGAAATAGTAATCCATCTGTGCAACGCTTTCCGCGCTGAGATAGGAGCCGTATGCGGGGAGATCGCAGCTGAACAGGGGACCTTCCGCCGCCAGGAGGATGCCGTAGCCCTTATCCGAGAGCAGGAAAGGAAGCGCTTTCGCCTCCGCGCAGTGGGAGATATACCTGGCCGTCCCCCGGAGGCTTAAGCCGGAGCGGTTTTCGGGACCGAAGCTGTAGAGATGTTCGTCCTTTGCATATTCCAGGAAGAGCCAGGACTGAAAAGCCGAAGTGCGGCGGGCCGCGCCGCCGTTTCCTCCGGAGCGGTTCTCCAGCTGGCGGCATTCCCTTGCCCTCTCCGCAAGCAGAAGCTTTTTCTCCCTTGTCATATAGCGGATGGCTCCGGTGGATTTGTTCACCTGCAGGAGAATCTCGTCCGTAGACAGCTCCACCATGCTGCCGCTATCCTTGTACATCCAGCATTTCTCCGTCCTGTCCACGGCCACGCCGGGATGCACCCTGTTCTCCGGCTCCCCGTTCCTGGCAAAGGATACCCGGACGATAGCGCTTCCCACCGGGCTGAGCCGCAGGATGCCGTAACGGCTCTGGAGATAAAGGCCGTCCGGCTGTCTGGTTACCCAGCGGATGCTCAGGTCGATCCTGGCGTGTCCGGCCGGGCGGAGCTTTTCCGTGGGCGGGATATCGCCGAAGGCGTATGCGGGCTGAGCTATTGTCTCCTTGAACGTACGACTTTGTCCCGGGCCGCCGGCACCGGAAGCGTTCAGAGATCCGGCAGAGCCGGAAGGCCTTATCGGAGCTTCCGATTTCAGGTTCGCGGAATCCGATTTTGGAATATGGCCGTTGACCGATTGACCAGCACGGCCATCCTTCATGGGGCACGAATGACTCAGCTGGTCAATATAGCTGTTTTTTGCCGAGTTTGAAGGGATTTGTCGGCCATGCTGTTTATTTTCGACCGGATGTGAAAAAGGCAGTTGTCCGAAACGGTCGGTTTCTGCTGACCTGGCGGGTCTGAAGCGCCCGAACTGCCCGGACTGATCATTATCTGCCGATGGGGAGGATTCCGGCTGCCCTTCCGGCCGCACGGTATGCTCTGAACTCGAAGCTCCGGCAGTGGACATCGGACTTCCGGCAATAGATACTCTGCTTTTAAGCTTTACGGTTTTCTTTCGGGCAGGGTTACTTTCCTTCGGGAAAATATCATTTTTGCCGGAAGAGACCGAAAGAGGCTCTTCTCTCACAGATTCCGGCTTCGCGGAAGGTTTCTGAACGGAATGCGGTTTCGGGGAAAGCGTTTTCTCTCTCACCGGCTCCAGCTTCGGAGAAGGCTTTTTCACCGGAACCGGGTCGGCGATCAGGCCGGTGAGGCTGCCGGAAGTAAGCACGCATAACTCATGGAGGGCGCGCGTTGCCGCCACATAGAGAAGCTTTGCATGTCCGTCGTCCGAAGGATATTCCTCTCTTGTGGGATCCAGAATCAATACGGCGTCAAATTCCAGGCCCTTGGTATATTCAACCGGGAGCACCATGATACCGTTCCCGAAGACGGCCTTCTCCAGATCGGTTTCCATGACGGCCGTATACTGCCCCAGCCCCTTCGCCGCCCGGTCCGCACTCTCCCGGTTCCGGCAGACTACCGCAATGGTGTCGAAGCCCTCCTTCTGCCACCGGGTGCAGACCCCGGCGGCCGTCCGCAGCAGCTCCTCCTCTCCGCATTGGCGAATCTGCACCGGCTTTCCGTGCCGGATGATGGGCTCCACCGGATAGCTGGAAAACTTTCCGTGATGCAGGATGTCTATGGCGAACTCCGAGATTTCTACTGTATTACGGTAGCTTTTCTTCAGAATGTCGAAACTGTCCATCTCGTTGGGCAGCAATAAGGCTCTCAGCTCTTCCCAGTCGCTGAGCCCGAAGCCGAAATGGATATTCTGGGAGACATCGCCCATGACGGTGTAGGTACAGGCCTCTATGCAGAAATGCATCGAACAGTACGCCATCATGCCGAAATCCTGGGCTTCGTCTATGACGATGTGATGGGCTTCGCTGATCACCTCAGTCTCCTTGATTCTCTTGTAGAGATAAGCCAGCGCTGCCAGGTCATATACGTCGAATTCCCGGTCGGGAATTACCACATCCTTTCCCCGGGCAATCTGCCTGGTGAGAAAATCCTGGTAGAGTGCGTAAATGGATCCCTTCCATTCCTTTCCCCCGTATCGGCCCCTGTATGCCCTCAAGATGGCCTTTCTCTCCGCCTCGGTGTATTTGACCCCCTTGCCCAAAAACTCTTCCTTTATCTTATTGAGAAGTCTGTCATTGAGCATATTGATTTTATTTTGCATGGAAACTCTGGGATTCTGGCGGATATAGCGCTTCACCGCCTCTCCGTCCACCAGCAGGATGAAATCGGAGGGACCTGCTTTCTTTCCCGCAGTCTCATCATAAACACCGCTCTTTCCGTCCTTCAGCCCCTCTACAAACTGTCTGGGGTTTAAATAGATGGAATCCTTTAAGATACTGTTCCATTCCAGCTCATTGCAGTAGGCCTCCAGATCATGGAACCAACCGGAGCTCCCCTTTATGCTGCCCTGGTCTCCGCTCTGGGCGGTTTTCCGTATCCCATATTTTTTCTCGTCCCAATCCTCGTACAGTAAACGGACGAAAAGCTGTTCCATGGTCATCTGCCGGACTCCGTACACATCCAGATCGGGAAGCACGCCCGTGATGTAGTTCAAGAGAATCCGGTTGCTTCCTACAATGTAGAAATCATCGGGCTTGAAGCGTTCCTGATAGTTATACAGGATAAAGGAGATCCGATGCATGGCCACGGTGGTCTTCCCGGAGCCCGCCACTCCCTGCACAATGATATTGTGGTAGGGGGATTTGCGGATGATTTCATTCTGCTCCTTCTGGATGGTGGCGACAATTTCGCCTAAAACGGCCTGCTTGTTCCTGGCCAGATATTTGGTAAGCAGATCGTCGTTAGCCACCACCTCACTGTCAAAATATTCCAGCAGCTTTCCCTGCTCTATCTCATATGTGCGCTTCAGCTTCAGGTCGATCTCCATCTGCCTGTCGCCGGGAGCAGTGTAGGCGCATTTTCCCAGACCGTTCTCATAATAGGCGTTGGCTATCGGAGCTCTCCAGTCGATTACCGCCTGATGGGTGGCATCCTCGGAGATACCGCCTTTTCCGATGTAAAGGGATTCCTCTTTGTGCAGAGATTCATCCTGGAAAACGATTCTGCCGAAATAGGGTTTGTTCTTTGCTTTTTCGTTCCGCTCCAGCGCTCTTGCCATGTGGTCGTGCATGGTGATGCTGTTCTCCAGAAGGTTGATCAGTTCCGGATTGTCGTCGTGAAAATGCTCCAGCATCTCATCGATTTCGGCTCTCATTCTGCCCACCTGCGCGCCGTAGTTTTCCAGATTGGCGCGGATGACGGAGAGCGTCCGTTCCAGAAAAGCTTCCTCCTCCTGCCGGGACGTGCCCGGTATCCTGGTTTTTTCCTGCTCCATTGGTTTCTCCTTTCCTATGGGGTGATGAAGCTGCGTCTTTTACATGCCTGTAACAGTTCAGACAGAGTTTTGAACTGCTGCCAGCCTTTTACAAGTGTACAAAAAAAGATAAAAAAATACTAGACTTTTCTTTCATTATTTGGTAAAGTGTTATATAGAGTCGTGCCTGGAAAAAGCTGCCGTTTTTCGGTAGCTTTTTGATGTAATAACATAATAAAAAATGATTATATACAATGCTCAGCCAGTTCCGTTCGGATTCCGTTATGGTGATATATCAGTGCAGTAAAAATATTGCCAGGATATTCACCAACACAGCGTAGAGGCATTCGGCTGAGTTTGGTATATAATCATTAAAAAATATAATAGGCTATTGGAAATACGATCCGTTGAAAATTGACTGCGGGCGGCTCAATCCCGCTTTTCCCGGCGGTAATATCCGAAGCAAATTATTGTCCAGAGAGCCGGAATAACGGCATATCCGGCGTTCACCTGCCCATGATGCAGGAGGACATATCCGCCGCCTGCAAATGTCAGAATCAGAAAGAAAAAGCCAAGAAGCAGAGATGCTTTCTTCATATATCCTCCTTCCCCCCTAAAATACCAAAAGCCAATGACAGCGCCAGCGCCGTTTAAGATTCCAGAAATCACCATCTGAAACGGCAGTGCCATTGTCCGGAAGCCAATTTCAGAAATGGTACTGTTCTTGGCTCTCCGGATATTTCAGAAATTCACAAATTCACAAATTCAAGAATTCCTTCATGACAGGAATCAGCGCCCTAGCCCAGGCGGCGCAGCCGTCTTCGTTGGGATGCCCGCCGTAACGCGCCCTGCCCTGGCTTTCCCCGCCTTCGATCAGTGCCGGGACTACATCAAAGATACCGTCCGCCTCCCGGCTCAGCGTGCTGCGGATGCGGCCGTTGAGGCGCAGCCATGTTGCAAGCTCCGCGCCGCTTAAATCAAAGGGCGGAATGGTCTGCAGAAGCACCCTCACATGATTTTTTCGGAGAGTGTGGATTATGGCGAGCAGGTCCTCTTCTATCTGCTCCCCGCTTCTGCCCTGCAGAAGGTCGTTGACGCCGTAGCAGAGAACAACGGCGTCCGTCTGCTTCGCCTTGAAAAGCCATGCGCCGTCGCTGGCGGCGTCCTGGGCCCTTCCAAATCCCAACCCCAGATTCCAGAAGGAATATTCTTCGCCCAAAGCCTCCGCCGCCAAGGCGTTCCAATGGGCATAAGAGTTGACAGGAGTGCCGATCCCCTGGGTGATGGAGTCTCCCAGAAAACCGATTCTGCCCCGGACCTTTCTGTCACAGCCGATCATTCCCGGAAGAGGCATTTCTTTGGACGGAATCCAGTGTCCGTTCTCCTGAATAAAAACGGGCAGACGGGTTTCCTCATGACAGGGAATCATCTGCCCCCGGAAACTCAGCTCCAGGCAGAGATATTGATCCTTCCGGATATTCAGGGATATGGGGTCGGAGGTGAAAAATTCTCCGGGCATCACGGTTTTATTCCTCTGTCCCTGAAAAAACAGCGGAAGCATACTGTCCGGCTCCCCCGCATGGAATTCGCCGCAGGTATCGCATATTCCCACCGCTGCCTCCACAATCTCCCATTCGTCGCAGACCAGATTGCAATGGCTCACCGAACCGTCGGCAAAGGTGCTGTCGATGATATTGGAGAAAAGCAGGGAATACCGGAATTCCCCTCCCGCGAATATTTTATAATACACGCGCCCTCTGCGGATTTCACTCTCCTGCAAAGTGAAAATAGATTGATTGCCTCCTGCGGCAATGGTGTTGGAATGATATGTTTCAAACCATTTCATGACTGTATCCTTCCCGAGAGATTTTATTCTTCCGCTTTTCCTGCTCCATGGTTTATCGGATCCCTGATTTTACCTGTTATAATTCTGGAAGCTATAATTTCATAAGCCTGTAAAAATAATTCCGTTGTTTTCGAAATCGTTATCTGTTTTTTGACAGGATTGTAACTAAAATGCATTCTGCAGCCAATACAACCGTTATCAGGCCTCCCGTTATGTTGTAATACTCAAAGCCAAACAGGATGGCCCCAAGCGAAGTAATGACTGCGGCAAAGGAAATGAACCAAAGCGTTTTCCTTACATATACATTTTTTGTAACTGATTCTGCTATTTCCAGTACCAATAAAATACAGGTCAGCATTGCCGTGACAAATGGTGTGACATGGGCATATCCCACAGGTGTCAGGCTGAAATAAGAACAGGTTTCTTTTATCCTGTCTGTAGGCGAAGGCGCAAATATCATAACGGTGCCATAAGGTAAGACTTCCAAAATAATTGCAAAGACAGTCAACAAGATGATTCCGGCTTTTTTCATCAAAGCACCTCCTCAGAGGAATACACCACCTTTCCGGAAGCAATGGTTTTCACCACCTTTCCCTTCAGGGACCAGCCGGTAAAGGGGGTGTTGGAAGCCTTGGAAGCATAATTCCCCGGGATCACCTCCGCGGCGGTGTCGATCAGCACCAGGTCGGCGGGGCCGTTTTCCGCCAGATAGCCGGCATCCAGGTGATAGAGATTGGCGGGATTCGTGCTCATCAGGCGCAGAAGCCGGCTCAGGGTAAGATACCCCTCGTTTACCAGGCCGGTGATTGCCAGGGGCAGGGCCGTCTCCAGGCCGATGATGCCGCTGGGCGCCTGGGTGACGGGCCTGGCCTTTTCCTCCGTAGTATGGGGGGCGTGGTCGGTGGCGATAATGTCGATGGTTCCGTCCGCCAGCCCCTGGATGATCGCCAGGCGGTCCTCCTCCTCCCGCAGGGGCGGATTCATTTTCGCCATGGTTCCATACCGAATGGCCGCTTCCTGGGTTAGAGTAAAATGATGGGGAGTGGCTTCCGCATGGATATTTGCACCCTTTTGGGAAGAATGGGCCTTTGCCCGGCGCACCAGCTCCACGGATTCCTTTGCGCTGATATGCTGGATATTGATGCTGGCCCCCGTCTCCAGCGCCATCTGCAGATCCCGTTTCACAAGACTGATTTCCGCTTCCCTGGGGGAGCCGCCGATGCCGAAATATTCGCTGGCCTTTCCGCGGTTTATTCCGTTTTCGGAGATCAGCCGGGGGTCCTCTTCATGGAAACTGATGGGCATGTCCAGCTCTGCCGTTCTCTCCATGGCGGCACGGACCAGGGCCTCATCCATCAGGGGGATTCCGTCGTCCGTAAAGCCCGCCGCTCCCAGCCCGGCAAGCTCCTCCATGGGGGTAAGCTCCTTCCCCTTCATCCCCGGCGTCACATTGGCGCAGGATAAGACATGGATCCCGGTTTCACGGCCTTTTTTAAGGACATATGCCAGGGTGTCCCTGTTGTCGATGGAGGGCTTTGTATTGCCCATCATCACCACCGTCGTAAAACCGCCCCGGGCGGCCGCTTTCGCGCCTGAGAAAATATCTTCCTTTTCCGGAAAGCCCGGATCCCGGAAGTGGACATGCACATCCACCAGGCCGGGGGCCACCAGCAGGCCCTCGGCGTCGATGACTTCGCAGCTTTGTGAGGGCGGTTCCATCGCCCTCTGAATTTTGACGATTTTGTCCCCCTCCGTCAAAATATCATATTTCCCTTCCCGTCCGGATTTCGGATCAATCATGTAGCCGTTTTTAATCAGCAGCATAGGCGCTCCCTCAATTTCAATTACTTTTCCATCCGTTCAACTCTTACATAAGTGATTTGAACATAATTAAACAAGGATTTTTTCATCCCACATTTCTGTCAAAGTGATAAGCGGTTCAAGCCCATTTAAGTTCTATTCAAAATGCATATCTCGTGCCATGTGACAATATCCTTTATCTGCTCATTGTTCATGACTCATACCGGTTACCGGTTAGCAAGCTCTGCCGCAATCTCCTCCCAGCCGATATTTTTTTCCGCCATGAGGACCATCATATGATACAGAAAGTCGCTTATCTCATATTTGATTTCGTTTGCGCTGGGATTTTTGGCGGCGATGACGATCTCCGTGGCCTCCTCCCCCAGCTTTTTTAGGATCTTATCCAATCCCTTGTCAAAGAGGTAATTGGTGTAGGAGCCCTCCTTGGGGTGCTCTCTCCTGTCCTTTATCACATCCAGCACCTCCGCAAAGATCTGAAGGGGATTGGAGGTTTCCTCATAATCCTTTTTGGTGATTTCGTTGAAAAAGCAGCTCCTTGCCCCCGTATGACAGGCAGCTCCCACCTGGGAAACCTTTGCCAGGATCGTATCCATATCGCAGTCCGCAGTCAGGCTCTTCACATACTGGAAATGTCCGCTGGTCTCTCCCTTCAGCCAGAGCGTCTGGCGGCTTCGGCTGAAATAGGTCATCCGGCCGGAATGAATGGTCTGTTCGTAGGCCTCCTGGTTCATATATGCCATCATCAGGACCTCCTGCGTGCGATAATCCTGTACGATGACGGGTACCAGACCGTCGCTGTTTTTCTCGAAATCCTCCCACTGAAAGGCGGCTTCGAAGGTCTCTACCTGAATGCCGTTCTCCTTGCAGAGGCTCTTGAGCGCGAGAATCTCCCGGTAATTATCATTGATCGTATTGCCCGTGACACCGCAGACATTGGGATAGGCGAATATCTCCATCAGCTTGTTCAGGGCAACCTGGTTCACCTGCACATAAAAGGGCATATTGATGACGCTCTCCGTCTCACGGATCTGATGAGGATTGAGGAGAAGCAGACCGGACACATATTTTTCCAGCAATTCCCTGTGGTCGGAGAGGGTATCGGCGGATTCATAGGAAGCCATGATTTTGTCCCGGCCAAAGCGCAGGGAGACATCCCCGGTGATGGCAATATTGCTCTCCTCCCTGAAGTCAAGTATAACCTGTTTACAGCCGGCATAGAGAAGCTTTTTCACATCCTCCACGCGCCCAATCCATCCGGCTCCCATGACGTCCATCTCTGCGGCGGCGCAGATTTCCCGTATCAGCTCCAGATTTTCCTCGTGTTCTTTGTCGGTTTCGGACATGTCGAATATAATCAGTCCGTCCGCATTATTCTCGTTGTAAAGGCGCACCAGACGCAGCGGATCGGTCTCCACTACGGAAGGATCATTCAGACGCCTTACCGCATGTCCGTGATACAGATAAATACAGGGTATAAATTTCTTAACAACCATGGTTAATCCTCCGTACTGAAATATAATCTTCCGTACTATATATAGTGAATACCATTGTGATTCTTATTTTGCTCAAACGCTGTAATCGAAATACCAGTCAGTATATTATGCCAAAGCAAGAACTTTAAAGCCGTTTACTATAGCGCCTGTGTATGTGAAAGGCACAATTTCAAGACCTTACAGACTGCCCTTGGTGCTGAGCACGTCCGACGTGCGGGGCTCCGCCCCCGCCGCCATGTCCAGTGCCTTGGCGAAGGCCTTGAAAATGGCTTCTATCATATGGTGGGTATTATCCCCGGCCAGCATTTTGATATGCAGGTTTATGCCGGCGCTGTAGGATACCGCGTAAAAGAACTCCTTTACCAGCTCCGTGTCCAGCTCTCCCACCCTGTCCATGGGAAAATGACAGTCGAAATTCAGGTACGGCCTGCCGCCCAGGTCCACGGCGCACAGCGCCAGGGCGTCGTCCATGGGCAGGGTAAAATGCCCGTATCTGCGGATTCCCTTTTTGTCCCCCAGGGCCTTCGCCATGGCCTGTCCCAGCACAATGCCGGTATCCTCCACGGTATGATGCCCGTCCACATGCAGATCCCCCTGCACATGGCATTCCAGATCAAAGAAGCCATGCCTGGAAAAGCCCGCAAGCATATGGTCAAAAAAGCCGATGCCCGTGGACACTTCGGACTCGCCGCTTCCGTCCAGATTCAGGGTCAGGCGGATGTCCGTCTCCTTTGTTTTCCTGTTTACCGATGCCGTTCTTGTCATATTTCCTCTTTTCTGAATGCTATTGTCATTAATTTCCAATTAACAGCCCGCCCCTCCTTACTTTGCAGGAAGGTCTTCCCCGGGAGGATCAAATCTTACTTTTATGCTGTTGGCATGGGCAGTTAACCCCTCGCTCTTTGCAAATAACTCTATATCCTCATGCACCTTCTCCAGAGCCTCCCTGGAATAGGAAATGATGCTGGTCTTCTTCCTGAAATCGTCCACATTCAGCGGGGAGAAGAATTTCGCCGTCCCGTTGGTGGGAAGGATGTGGTTAGGGCCCGCGAAATAATCGCCAAGAGGCTCCGAAGAATATTCTCCCAGGAAAATAGCGCCTGCGTTGCGGATACCGGTCATCACTTCAAAGGGATTGGCCGTGAGAATCTCCAGATGCTCCGAAGCGATCTCATTGGCGGCGTCTATGGCGTCCTGCATGCTTTCCGCAACCAGAATATAGCCGTAATTGTCCAGGGATTTGCGGATGATCTCCCTTCTGGACAGCCTGTCGGCAAATTTCTCTGCCTGGGCGGACACCGCTTCCGCAAGCTCTCTGGAGGTGGTGATCAGGATGGCGCTGGCCAGCTCGTCATGCTCCGCCTGGGAGAGCAGGTCCGCCGCCACAAACTCAGGGTTCGCGGTCTCATCCGCCAGGACCAGAATCTCGCTGGGACCTGCGATGGAATCGATTCCTACATGGCCGTAGACGGCCTTTTTGGCCAGAGCCACGAAGATATTGCCGGGGCCGGTAATTTTGTCTACCTTGGGGATGGTCTCCGTGCCGAAAGCCATGGCGGCCACGGCCTGAGCGCCCCCTACCCTGTAGATGGCATCCACGCCTGCGATATCCGCCGCCGCCAGTGTACCGGGATTTATCCTGCCGTCCTTGTCCGGGGGCGTGGTCATGATAATCTCCTTCACGCCCGCCACCCTGGCCGGTATTACATTCATCAGTACGCTGGAGGGATAAGCCGCCTTGCCGCCGGGAACGTATACGCCCGCTCTGCCGATGGGCGTCATCTTCATACCCAGTATGCTTCCGTCCTCTCCGGCATCAAACCAGCTGTTTCCAAGCTGCTTTCTATGGAAGGCGCGGATGTTTTCCGCGGACTGACGGATGACCCGCACCAGCTCCGGGTCCAGCATACTGTAGGCCTCCTGAATCTCTTCCTTCGTCACCCTGATATTTTCCGCATTCAGAGCGAATTTATCAAAGCCCAGCGTGTATTCGAACAGAGCCTTGTCCTTCTTCCTGCAGACCTGTTCAATGATCTCATCCACAATGGTCTCATACTCGGAATAATGGTCCGGGCTTCTCTTCAATAAATGATCCAGAATATCTCTCTTTGTCTTCTCCGTCAGTTCCACAATTCTCATATTCTTAACCATACCTTTCCTCAGCCTGCAGCGTCCAGGTTACCGCCAGTACAAACTAATTACAATATATACAGCTTAACGATTTCACTTGCCGTGAAATCAGACTGCATGACGCTGTCTGGTTCAATCGCAAGATTCATCAGGCAGTATTCAGCGTTATGCAATATATCATATCGGAAGAAATAATACAATGCCCATACCAAGACAGAGAAAGAAACCAAGGGCAAGTTTAGAATGCCGATCCATCTTTCCCAATGATAACATCACTATACAGTAGACACCCGCCGCGCACACTGCCACAGCAAATGCGGCTGTCATTTGCTTCCACCCCAGAAAAAGACCGCAGGCGGCCGTAAGCTTGATGTCCCCGCCTCCCAGTCCTCCCGGCATAATAAGAGCAATGATCAGAAGGGGGACGCTGATGCAGATAACGCCCAGGAGCCTTTCCGGTAAGCCGGGTTCCGGGGAAAACGGGATGGACAATACCCCCACAGCGGCTGCGGCGGCCGTGAAGCCGTTGGGAATTCTCAGTGTGTCCAGGTCCACAAAAGCCACTGCCGTCAAAGCCGCCAGAAACAGATAGACAAATAAGGCCCGCCAGCAATACCCCCACTTATAGACGCATAAAAGCGCCATGCTTCCACCAAACGCTTCTGCCAGGGGATATCGCAGGGAGATTCTCCCATGGCAATACCGGCATTTCCCCCCAAGCAGAAACCATCCAAAGACCGGAAGCATATCAAAAAAGGTGAGCAGATGACCGCATTCAGGACATCTGCTGCGCGCCGTAATGAAATCCATATGTAAGGGCACCCGGTAAATCACTGCGTTCAGAAAGGAATAAATACTGCTTCCCACCAGGAACAGCAGAATGATAATCCAGGCAGCCGGTATGTCCAGCACCTCAAAGCACATGGTTTATTTATGGAATTTATTTATCAGTGCAATGACCACGAAAAACAGTACCACAAGCGCTGCAACTCCGCCCAGCACAAATACTATATACTGTGCGTGACCGGTTACAGACAGTATGATGCTTACAACAAGCACAATAAGGAAAAGTACAATTATCAATTCAACAAGGCTGAAGCCATCCTCATTTTTCATCAGGTTTTTTATTTTTGTAAATAAAGTCATACTTTTTTCTCCTTTTTTCTATAAAGTATCAATGCCGTTTCCTTAAATCTATCACGAACAACCGTTTTTGTCAATCAAGGCGTTGATCAGCTCCCGGATGCTAACTCTCTCCATCTGCATGCTGACGGGATTGACGATCATCCTGGCGGAAAGGGGGCAGATCTCCTCCAATACCTTCAGGCCGTTCTCATGGAGGGTGGAGCCTGTCTCCACAATATCCACGATGACCTCGGATAGTCCTACCAGGGGGCCCAGCTCCACGGAACCGTTCAGCTTGATGATATCCACGGTCTGATGCTTTTTGTTGTAAAAATAATCCTTTGCGATATTAGGATACTTGCTGGCAACCCGGATGCGCTCATGGTGCTTTAAGAGGTCCGCCGCGGAATCCGGCCCGCACACGCACATGCGGCATTTGCCGAAGCCAAGATCCAGTACCTCGTACACATTCCGGTTCTCTTCCAGCACGGTGTCCCTGCCCACAACCCCGATATCGGCGGCACCGTATTCCACATAAGTGGGTACATCCGGCCCCTTTGCAAGGAAGAACTTCAGCTTACGCTGCTCATTCAGAAAGATAAGCTTCCTTGTCTTTTTATCTTTTATCTCTTCACAGGAGATTCCGGCCTGACCGAACAGGTCAATGGTTTTCTCCGCCAGCCTTCCCTTTGCCAGCGCAAAAGTCAAATATCTGTCTTCCCTCATTTTACCCCTTCCTCCCGGACAGGCATGCTGTCACAGCGGCAAACCGGATATGGCGCGACTGGTTCTTTGGATTCTGCTCCTGTTCCTGCAGCCTGAGAGACGGACGCCGCTTCTTCCGGCGTCTTACCTTCGTGCGTCACTCCTTCCGGCGCCTTGCCTTCGTGCGCCGCTCCTTCCGGCGCCTTATCTTCCGGCACCATTTCTTCCGGCGTCAGAATCACGGACGTCCCCTGGCTGCGAAGAGCCTGGGCCTGAGCCAGACTTTCGGCGTAATTTTCCTGAGTATACCGGATTTCCCGGGGCTTTTGCGGAACCGGAAGTTCGATTCCCTGCCTGGAAAGCGCGTCCAGTATGCTGTCCACCACCATGACGAACCCTACAGCCGGAGCATCCTTGCCGAACTGCCCCAGCAGTCTGTCATATCTGCCGCCCTTTACCACCGCCTCGCCCACGCCGTAGGTATAGGCCTTGAAAATCACACCCGTATAATATCTGTATTTGCTGAGCATGCCAAGGTCGAAGGAGACATATTCCCGGACGCCGTACAGTTCCAGCAGGGAACAGAGCTTTTCCAGGCGCTCCACGGCCTTCCGGGAACGAGGGTTCCCGGCCGTATCCTTCATATCGGACAGGGAGTACATATCGCTGAAAATATCCGCTGCTTTCAGGAGCTTTTCCTGACAGCAGGCGTCCACTCCCCGCTCCTGCATAAGCTCCTGGGCGGCAAAGTAATTTTTCCCGGAAATGAGAGCTCTCAGATCCAGCTCCGTCTCTTCATCGAGGCAGGCTTCCTCGCAGAGTCCCTTAAAATATTCCACATCCCCTATGCTGACCTGGAAACGGGAAAGCCCCGCATTCCGAAGTGCGCATATTACCAGACTGATCATCTCCGCGTCCGCCTCCACAGACGGATCGTTGATTAATTCCACACCCATCTGGGTGACTTCTTTCAGCTTGCCCTGAAGATTGGAGGTATTGGTAAAGGTATTACCCTGATAGCTGAAGCGGAGGGGAATTCTTTCCTCGCAGAAATACTTTGCCGCACAGCGTGCGATGGAGGGGGTAAAATCGGGCCGCAGCACCAGGGTATTCCCCTCCTTGTCAAAGAACTTGTACAGCTCCCTGCTGGGAGTAGTGCCGATTTCCCTGGAAAATATATCGAAAAATTCAAAGGTCGGGGTCTGGATATCCTCATAGCCGTACAGACGGATACTTTCCTTCAGCCGGCTCTCCACATGGAGCTTCCCGGCATATTCCCTTCCGTAAATATCCCTGACGCCCTCAGGGGTATGTAATAATCTCTGATCCATAATTCCTCCGTGGTTCTGTGGGTTCTATGATGGCGTTGCTCTGTCTGCTGCAGGATATTTGACTATGGCAATGTAAATTCTTATATGTCGGTGTCTCAGGCATTTATACTCATGAACGAAATCAATTGCCAGTCTAAATGTACAGCGAGTGAGTGCTTCTACAATTTTGGCGCAGTAAGCGGAAATGAAATGCGTTCACAAGTATAACAATGAAACAGGGAACCTCCTGCACTTTGCATAAACAGAAGCCATAGACAGAAGCGGATAAGTCCGCTTTAGCACGACAGCGCAATACCATGGCAACGCGGTAAACAATCAGTAGTATACCCGAAAAAGACAGGAACTGTCAAGCCCTGTCCTCCAAATCCTTCTGCAGTGCATCCAGATAGGGTACCAGAATCCCGTGCTTCCGGGGAAGAATGTATTCAGGGTTCAGCTCTTCGTACCGGAAGCTTTTCCGGCCGCCCTCCCTGGCGCGGTTCCAGAAGAACAAAAGCATTTCCAGGGGGAGATAATACAGGACATCCTTATGCGTATAGTAGATCAGAAAAAAGGAAATACCGCCCTGCTTTTCGAACTTTTCCATAAAGATCACCTGATGTTCATGAATATTCTGAAGGGCAAAGGTATCCGCCGCGCATTCCTTGGCATCAAAGCAGACGGGAATTCCCTGTACTGCGCCGATGTAGTCCACCGTACTCTTCTGCTCAAAATAGGCCAGGGTGATCTGGCGGTGCTCCTTGTCCATTTTGATGGGAGTGATGGGGGTGGGCACCTTCTGTATCAGGGCAAGCCCCGCCTCCGCATATTTTTCGTTTGTCCGGTTGATCATATCTTCCAGCGTGGAGCCCCGAAGCCCCCTGGAATTCCATGTAGCCATTCTTTTTCCTTTCCGCTGCCTTCATGTTACCTCCGGGTTCCGGAATTCTTCCTGCTCTCTGCTTAAAAACTTCACAGAACACGGAATCCCCCGCCCGCGTTTATCTTTTCACGTTTTACCGGCATGATTTGCATTCTTAAATAAACCGCTTTCCAGTGCCAGAAAGAGATCGGGTTCCGGCGCATATATGCTTTTATGACTGAGCGGCTTTCCCGGTCCGGATTCCGCTTCCGGGAATTGCGCTCTGCAGGCGTGAAGCAGCTGATGTTCCAGGCCATATTTCTTCTTCAGAATGTCATTGACAGACTTGCTCCCATATTTGTAATCTCCGATCAGGGGATGTCCCACAGATGCCAGATGTGCCCGAATCTGATGGGGTTTCCCCGTGATCAGCTCCACCTCCAGCAGGGTGTAATCCTCTGTCACGGCTATGGGCGAATAGACGGTATGTATGGGAGAAGCGCCTTCCCAGGAGGCCCCGGAAGCCGGCTCCTTCGATATGGTCACGCGGTTTTTTGCCTCATTCTTCACAAGCCAGCCCTCTATGGAAGCCTCTGCTCTCAGTGCGCCCGCGCAGATTGTCCGGTAGAATTTGCGGATCGTCCTCTCTCTGATACAGCGGCTCAGATACTGCGAACCTGCCAGGCTTTTACCGCAGAGCACAATGCCGCTGGTATTTCTGTCCAGCCGGTTGCAGACGGAAGGGCGGAATGTGGGAAGATCCCGGACAAGCCCCGGATCCCTGTCCAGCAGATATCCGATCATCCATTCGTTCAGGCTCAGATCTGCGGCCGCAGCCTTCTGCGTCAGCACGCCGCAGGGTTTGTTCAATATCAGGAGGTCTTCATTTTCATATAATATACCGATTCCGGACAGTCCGGCATAAGCGGCCTTGTATTCGCTTTTTGCTTCCTGCCTGTGCCCCTTTTGGTCTGTCCGCCGGGGCCCCTTCGGTGCCGTCTCCATGGCTGCTTCCGGTTCTGTATCGATATTTGCTTTTAGAGCTGTCCCGGGTTCTGGCTCCGGAGCTGATTTTATGTCTGCCTTCGGCAGTTCTCTGCCCGAGAACGTCACAAAGGTCTCATCCGAGAAAAAGACCTTCACCTCATCGCCTATGGACAGGATTTCCCTTCCCTCCGCCTTCCTGCCGTTCAGGAGGATATTCTTCCTGCGCAGCATCCGGTACAGGAAGCCGTTTCCCGCAAGGGGCAGATATTTACGTAAGAATTTGTCCAGCCGCTGTCCGGCCTGGTTCGGTCCTATTATTACTGACTGCATATATTTCTCCTTTGCTTTACAGAACCACGCTTTTCAGAGTGGCGATAAGCGCGGAAACCCTGTCAGAAGGCTCGGCCGTGCCGCGCATCTGTTCCAGGCGCTGGAGATATTTGGGAAGATCCGTAAATATTTTAACGACAATGTCCTTGTGTCCGTCCAGCTTTAATATATTGTCTATATGCAGGCGGAACGCATTCTCGTCGAATTCCGGATTCTCTGCAAAGCCGCAGATCGTATTTCCGCTCACTGCCATATGGCTTACCACGAAATTCTTCTTATAGGAAGTAAACACCATATCATACAGACAGGAAAGCCCTTCGGAATGCTCTTCGATGGCAGCGGCAGTGGTTTCGCCGCAGCTTTTAAAACGCAGAAACATGACAGCGCCCACCATACTCTTGCTGGCGGGAAGGCATCCCAGGACGGCGACGATACTCAGCAGGTTCGCCTTTTCTCCCGTCTGAATATATCCCGCGATAAAGAGCGACAGCGAGATGGAAAAGTATAGAACCGTGCGCAGAATTTCATATTTTTTCTGGGTATTCAGGTAATTTTTCGTACCCTTTGCCCCTTCCGTGGTAAAGATCCGTTTTAGCTGCATTCTCTACATCCCTCTCTCTTTCATCAGTTCCGCCGCCTTCAGCAGGATACCGTGCGGAAGTATTTTGGAAAGCACTAAAAATGATTTCATGGGGAGTCCGCATACCGACATGGAACGCCGCAGGGCGGAATCCCTTAAGGCAAGCGCCACCACTCTCTGCGCGGATACCATAGCGTATTTTTTGACTGCAAGGGTGGAACCGGACTTTTCCGCGATCTCAAAAAAGGGAGTATCCACCGGACCGGGACAGATGCTTGTAACATAGATCCCGGCTTCTTTCAGCTCCTCTCCCAATGCTCTGGAAAAGCTCAGTACATAGGCTTTGGTTGCAGCATATACGGCAAAATCCGGCTGGGGAAGAAAGGCAGCGCTGGAAGCCATCTGAAGAATGCGGCTTCCACGCCTCATGTAGGGAATCATCCGATGGGTCAGTTCCGTCAGTGCCTGGCAGTTTAAGCGAATCATGCCAAGCTCCGACTCCCGGTCCTGCCCGCAGAAATCTCCCATAATCCCATATCCCGCGCAGTTAATGAGCATCCGAAGGGTAATATTGTGACGGAATGCTTCCGCCTCCAGCAGGGCGAGATTCTCTGTATTCGTAATGTCCATGGCAAAAAGCCTGGATCTGTGCTTCAGCTTTCCCGCCAGCTCCTTCAGTCTCTTCCGGTTCCTTGCAGCCAGCCAGAATTCGTCAATCCCGCTGAAATATTTATCCATCTGTATTGCAAACTCTCTTCCGATGCCGGAGGAGGCGCCTGTGATGAGTATGATATTCATTTTTCTTCTCTTCTCAAAATAATCCCACATAATCCTCAATATAATAGTCCGCCAGCTTCTTTTTCCGCTCCCTGTCATGGGAGGAATATTCATCTTCCACAGCGCAGACGCGCATCCCTGCATTTTTCCCGGCAATGATGCCTGCCACGATATCTTCAAACACCAGACAGCGGGACGGCGCTGTCCCCAGCTCCCGCGCGACCGCCAGATAGATATCGGGAGCAGGCTTCCCCCGTTTTACCTCGCTGCCGGTAATGATGCTGGTAAAATAGTCGCGCAGATTATGAACCTTTGCCACATTCTCCACCAGCTCCCTGGAATTGCTGGTGGCGATTCCCAGAAGGATTCCCCGTTCTCTGCAGCTTCTTAAGAATTCGGTGATTCCCATTTTCAGGGGCACTTCATGGAGGTATTTATCCCAGGCCATCCGATTCCAGGTATCCATAATATCTTCTGTAGTATCCGGTATGGGAAAATGCTCTTTAAAATACATGGCTGTTTCCGCGAAGCTCATGCCCTCTATCCTGGACTGCAGATCCTCCGGAAGAGGAATTCCGAAGCTTCCCAGATATTCGACATCAATGGCTCTCCACATCCACATGGAATCCACCAGGGAACCATCCATATCAAAGATCACTGCATCAATATTTTGCATCATTTCGTGCATTTTCCCACACACTCCTTTAAACTGTTGATTTCTGCTTCTGTCAGCTCCCGGAATTGTCCGGGCTTCAGGGAACCGTCCAGTTCCAGGCTGCCGAAGGTTGTCCTTTTAAGCGACAGCACATGATTTCCCACGGCGGCCAGCATCCGCTTCACCTGATGGTATCTTCCCTCATGGATTGTGAGAAGAATGGCATTGTCGCTCAATATCTGCACATGGGCAGGCAGTGTGGGCTTCTCATCGCCGATATCCACACCCTGCTCCAGCATATAAGCCGCTTCTCCTGAAAGCTTCTTCTCAAGGGTCACATGATAGGTTTTGTCCACATGCTTTCCGGGAGCCAGGAGCTGATGGGCCAGCGCGCCGTCATTGGTGAGAACCAGAAGGCCGGTGGTATCCCTGTCCAGCCTTCCCACAGGAAAAATGTCTTCCCGGTATTCATCGCCCAAAAGGGCAATTACCGTGGGGGCAAGCTTATCCCTTGTGGCAGATACCGTCCCCGGAGGCTTATTCAGCATATAGTAGAAGAATTTACGGTAATGCAGAATATTGCCCCTGAAGACAATTTTGTCCGAGGCCTCTTCTATCTTCAGATCCGACTGCTTTACAGGCATTCCGTTTACCGTCACAAATCCCTGGCGGATATAGGTCTTAACCTGGCTTCTGGTACCGATCTTCATTTCGCATAAAAGCTTATCGAGTCGCATGCGCAAGAATCCCTTTCTTCCGGTAAAAATTTATCCAAGCCCCCTTATCCTCTCTGTCCTCCCGCTTCTAAACACCGGCAGCCCAGACCGCCGCACCGGTAACAGGCATGTCATGAAACCGGCATGCATATATTTAAGAGAAAGAAACCTGTTTCCATAATCAGGTATTATCCGGGAGGAAAATACTTGTTATTTCTGACAATTCTGTTTTTGATACTGCTTGGCTGCATTCTGACAAATTCAGGAATCAGTCTGTCCTACGCCCGGCTCGGTCTTGAGCTGTGGTTTCAAAATATGATACCCACTCTTCTTCCTTTCATGATTCTGTCCGGAATCATGATACGGATGAAGCTGACGGATAAGGCGGCCATGGTGATCTATCCCGTGGCGGGACCGGTCTTTAAAATCCGTAAAACCGTATGCTATGCCATGCTGACAGGCTTCCTCTGCGGATTTCCCATGGGGGCCAGAGTGGTGGATGATCTGTACCGCCGGCGTATGGTTACAAAAAGGGAAGCGGAATATCTTCTGGCCTTCTGCAACAATATCGGCCCCGTGTACTTTTGCAGCTTTGTGCTGCCGCTGCTTGGAAGAAAACAGGTACTCCCCTACCTGTTCGGAATGTACGGGATTCCTCTGCTGTACGGGATTGTGCTGCGGTTCACGGTATATCGGGATCTGTCCGGGGCAGAGAGTGACGACCTGTCCGGGCCGGAGCTTGTCTGCTGCGAGAGCTTCTCCGCCCGAAAGCCTGGCCGCAAATCTGTTCGAAGGGAGGAGAGCCTTCGGAAAAGAGGATTCTTTCGAAAAGAAGCCCTTCTTCGAAAAGAAAGTTCTCTCCGAAAAGGAAGTTCTCTCCGAAAAGGAGGATCTCTTGCCGAACGTTTTCTGGAGGAGACGGACCAGTCCATTCAGGCTTCGGTGCAGAACATCCTTTCTCTGGGAGGATATATGATTCTCTATAACCTCCTGAACCTGGTTCCCCATATAGTGCTGGGACATCCGCTGACGATCCTGTCCCCGCTGCTGGAAATTACGGGGGGACTGATACTCCTTGGAAATTCCCTCCCCTTTTACAGCCTTCTTGCGCTGTCCTTCGGCGGGCTTTCCTGTATTGCCCAGACGTATCACTGCATCGGCAGCTCCGATCTGTCCATCGGCCGGTATGTACTGCATAAAGCCGTACTGACCATGCTGAACGGCGGCTTTTATTTATGCTGGTATCTCTTTTTCCCCACGTCTTTTCTCTGCTGAAGCCTCCGCTTCTTTCGCCTGCGGCGGGAGATAAACTGGGAAATTATTACGAGAACAAGCATGATGCTGGCGACAGTCAGACAGAGCAGGAGAAACGAAACAAAACGGGCCGAATTTCCTTCCTCCCTGGGCTCTGCCTGTTCAGGCTCCTCTGTGTCAGGGGAAGATGCATGATCGCCGCTGATGCCGCCCGGTACAGATTCCGTATCCGGTTCTTCGGCCGGATCGGGAAATACCCGCGGACTTTCGTAAAGATTGCTCTCCGTATACAGATCATATATATTGTAGGCCCGTACAATCACATCAGGTGCCGTCCCCGGCTGTATGTTCAGATTCAGTGTGAAGGTATCGGAATATCTGCCTGTCAGGGTATCGCTGCCTGGCCATACTTCTCTTTGGCTGAAAGTATATCCTCCGTTGGTACTGTAGCTGTAATACAAAAGCGTGCCGTCGTAATCTGCGGCGGTGACAGTCAGACTCAAAAAGCCGTTTTCATAATCCGCTCCCAGAAACTCAATCTGGCATACCTCCGGCTTTGTGGCATCTATCACGGTTGGGGCTGCCGGTGTATCGGCGCTTGCCTCCGCCAGTTCAAAATCCGAATAATCCACTTCAAGTGTCTTGCTTTTTAAACCGAAATATTTCGCCACTGCCGTGGCATCCAGCCTTCCGAATTCCTTTAATTTCTCATCACTGTCACAGAAGACTGCATCCCGGGGTTCATCCACATGGCAGTGCTCGATAATGACAGCCGGAACTTCCAGGTTTACGGATTCCCTGATGATACCGTAATAGTCCAGCCCCTTGTCTCCCAGCCGGGTCTTCACTCCCCTTGCAAGAAGGCCCAGCTCTCTCATATCCGTTAACAGAACGCTTCCGAACTGATAGCCATATGCATTATAGGGGGCGAAGGCGGATACCCATACCTCGGAACCGAAGAGTTCATTATTGGCTGAGGCATTGTAATGAATACTGAACATGTAATCGGCATCCACCGATTTCGCATACTCCGCCCTCTTTTTCAGGGAGATATCCAGATCCTCCGTGCGGGTTAAATATACCTCCACATTATCATACAGGGAAAGCTCCTCATACATGGCCAGAGCCGTAGTCATGGTCATGTATTTCTCCACATGATAATTTTCCGTAGTACCCTGATTACCCCCGCCATGTCCGGGATCTATTACAATGACGATCTTATCTTCCGTTTCCTGCAGCCTGGGAGCGGCAAGGACACAGCAGGGGAAGAAAAGGCATAAGAAAAGCGCAGCCGCGCCAATGCGCAAAAACCTGTACATAAAATATCCTTTCTATAAATATCCTTTCTATATTCAGTGTATAAATTCCCACAGAGAATTCCTGCGGAACCGCTGAAATGGACAGATGAAAAAACCAGCTCTCAAAGGGAAAAACTCCCTTGTAAAACCGGCTTTTATCTTAATATGCATGGTTCATCGGTTTAAATGATGTCAATGCCGTCCGAACCGCCGCGATCGCTCAGATGCAGTTCGTCCAGCTCCTCAGAAGGATGAAGTGCCCTGATATTGGACTGGATCAGATCACGGTATTGTCCCAGGGAACCCAGCAGCTTGTCATAATTTGTACTGGAAGACTGAATGGCGGACAGCACGATGGACTCCAGCTCTGCCAGACGGTCCTCCGTATACTGGGAAGCCTGCATCCTGAGCTCATTGGCTTCCATGGTAGCCTTGTCGAGAATCTCCTGTGCCTGCTTGGCTGCAGTGGCAACAATTCCGTTTGCCTGAGCATAGGCCTGCTGAATGATCTCATGCTCGCTGATCAGTTCATTCGTATGGACGGTTGCCTCATCGATCAGCGCCTGGGCCTTGGTGCGCGCATCGTTCAGAATGGCCTCCTTATTGCTGATGATCTTCTGATATCGTCTGATCTCATCCGGAGTTTTCATGCGCAGCTCACGAAGCAGTTCGTCAATCTCGTCCTTGTTGACGATAATCTCGGAATTTGACATAAATTTGGGTTTACAGCTTTCGATATACTCCTCCAGTTCATCTATCAATTGTTCAATTTTGCTGCTCATAGACGCTGCTCCTATTCCATAATTTCCATAATTATATGCTCCAAAACTGCGTACATCATTCTAAACCTTGCTTTCATCTGGTATACTTTTCCTTCATCAGCTCTGCCACAAAATCCGGAACACACTCACTGATATCTCCGCCGAAGCTTGCGATTTCCTTGACGCTGGAGGAGCTCAGGTAGGCATATTCCAGGCTGGTAGTGAGAAAAACGGTATCAAGCGCTCCACCGGAAAGCTTTCTGTTGGTCTGGGCAATCTGCAGCTCATATTCAAAATCGGTAATGGCACGCAATCCCCTTACAGCCACATGAATATTGTTCCCGGCCGCATAGTTGATCAACAGACCGGTAAAGCTGTCCACCGTTACATTGGGAATGTCCTTTGTAGCCTCTTTTAATATCTTAACACGTTCTTCCACGGAAAACAATGGGTTCTTCATCTTATTATTTAAAACGCTCACGATCAGCACATCAAACATTTCCGATGCGCGCTTGATTACATCCAGATGACCATAGGTAACCGGATCAAAGCTTCCGGGATAGACGGCACGTTTCATTGTGAAATCCTCTTCTTCATAAAAATATGTTTGTTTGACTTATAGCTTTTCTCTCTGACAATCTCAAACCCCAGCTCCGGGACGTAGGAAAAATCCGTATCCAGGGAGGCCTCAGCGATAATGAGGGTATCCTCCGTCACCTGCGGTTTATGCGCAATAAGGGTAAGCACATCCTTTTCATGCCCGCAGCCATAGGGAGGATCCATAAAAATAAAATCGATTCTTCTGTCCCGGCAGCCGCTGCAGATATAGTCCAGCGCGCTGCAGGCATCCTGCTTTAATACGATAGCATTTTCGCCAAGCTTTGTAAATGCCAGATTTTCTTCAATACAGGAAATCGCTCTGGGCGAATTGTCCGCGAAGAACGCCAATTTCGCGCCGCGGCTGAGGGCTTCTATCCCTATCCCGCCGCTTCCGCTGAACAGATCCACGAACAGGCTGCCGGGAAGATCCCAATGCAGCATATTGAAGAGCGTCTCCTTGATTTTATCCGTAGTGGGCCGGACCTCCAGCCCCTTCGGCGCCTTCAGGGGAAGGCGCCTTGCGCTTCCTGCGATTACTCTCATACTTATACCCCTATGTCCGCCTCCGGCGGGCGTTCCAGTCTGAATTCCAGACTTATCTCTTATCACACTCTGATTTTAGTGCCCTTGCTGTCACGTTTTCCAGGCTTTAAATTGTTCAGGATGACGGTCTTGCCTTTGTATTCGATGGCCGTCTCCACTGTGTTCTGAATATAGTAGGCATTTTCCACCGCATCCCTGGCGCCAAGCTTCATTCCCCGGACGCCCAGAGCCGCCTTCTTTTTCTCCGGTATTTCTTCCAGCGGAAATTTCAGGAAATACCCTTCCCTGGTCTGCAGCACAATACTGCTCTGTTCCTCTATGGGCATGACACTGATTACGGAGTCGTCCTCTCCCAGTCTGGTAGCCGCTACCGTGCGCTTTGACACGTCGAATTCTCCGCCGTCCACCAGCTTCAGCATGGACTGGGCGGTGACGAATGCCACCCGGCGCAGGTTCAGCTGGGTCTGGCTGGTCATATATACGATCTCCTCCTTTTTGGAATCGTAATTGCTGATATTGTCTATGGGCATGCCCTTATCCCGGAATTTTCCGAAGGGGATATCCATGACCTTGATGGTGTGCAGCTGTCCTGCGGAGGTAAAAAGGCATACCTTGCCCGTGTTCTTGCAGGGGAAGACAAAGCGGTTCTCCGTATCCGCTGCCTCCCTGTTGCGCTCATAGGCGGCGGAATCGATGGTCTTGGCGTATCCGAACCGATCCATCAGGAATATCAGCTCCGTTTCCTCCACTTCCTTCTCCCGGTAGACCGCTTCCTCCACATTCTCGATTACGGTCCTTCTCTTCTGGGAATAGAGCTTTTTGTAACCGTCCAGCTCATTGATGATGACCTGCGCCATAGATGACCTGCGCTCCAGAATGTCCTCATAGCGGTAAATATTTGCCATGGTCTCCTCGTGCTCTTTGATCAGCGCTTCGATTTCCAGACCAATCAGTTTGTACAGCCGCATTTCCAGAATGGCATTTGCCTGCTTTTCCGTAAAGGAAAGCTGAGCCGCCATGATCCGGGATTCTTTCAGTTTGAATTTAATGCCCTCGGTCTTCCCCTCTACCAGGCAGGCTTTTGCCATATTTCTGTCCTTGGAACCGCGGAGGATCTCAATGATGAGATCGATTACATTGCAGGCCTTGATCAGGCCCTCCTGCACCTCCTTGCGCTCCAGCTCTTTTGCCAGAAGATTATTGTATTTTCTGGTGGCAATCTGGAACTGGAAATCCACATTGGCCTTCAGAATGGCTTTCAGGCCCATAGTCTCCGGCCGGCCCCCGCAGATGGCAAGCATATTGACGCCGAAGGTATCCTCCAGCCTAGTCTTCTTATAGAGCAGATTTACGAAATTCTCCGCATCCGCATCCTTGCGCAGCTCTATTACGATGCGGATTCCTTCCTTGGAGGATTGATTGGAGATATCCACCACATCCATGGTCTTCTTCGTCTCTACCAGCCCGGCCACATCGGAGAGGAATTTGGAGATATTCATGCCGATCATGGTATAGGGGATTTCCGTGATGACCACATTCGTCTTGCCGCCCTTGAGCTTCTCGAATTCCACCTTCCCGCGGATCCTGACCTTTCCCACGCCCGTCTCATAGATGCCTTGCAGATCGTCCTTATTGGTGACGATCCCACCGGTGGGAAAATCGGGCCCCTTCAGATACCGCATCAGTTCCTTTGTGGTAATGTCCTCATTTTGCATATATGCCTTCATGGCGTCGATAACCTCTCCCAGATTATGGGGAGGCGTGCTGGTGGCCATACCCACAGCAATCCCTTCGGAGCCGTTTACAAGGAAATTCGGAATCTTTACCGGCAGTACGGCCGGCTCCTTCTCCGTCTCGTCAAAATTGGGGACAAAATCCACCACATCCTTGTCCAGATCGCCCAGGAAGGCTTCCTGCGTCACTCTCTGGAGCCTTGCCTCGGTGTAACGCATGGCGGCGGCGCCGTCCCCCTCGATATTGCCGAAATTGCCATGTCCGTCCACAAGGGGAAGACCCCTTTTAAAGTCCTGGGTCATGACCACCAGGGCGTCATAGATGGAGCTGTCCCCATGGGGATGGTATTTACCCATGGTATCGCCCACGATACGGGCGCTTTTCCGATAAGGCCTGTCATAGCGGATTCCCAGCTCATACATATCGTACAGAGTACGGCGCTGTACCGGCTTCAGGCCGTCCCGCACATCGGGAAGGGCCCTGGCAATGATTACGCTCATGGCGTAGTCAATAAAAGATTTCTGCATCTCCTCGGAATATTCTGTTTTGATGATTCTGCTGTCGTCCATTTATTTCCAACCTTCCATAGGATTGTATTCAGTTCAATGTGTCCTGCGCTTCCAAAGAAATCGGATGAACAAATATCTAAAAGTATACCATAGATTTGTCAGTTTGTCCCATCTTTTTTCCTGTTTTTTGCATCCATCCATTCAATTCCCTTAAGACTCAGACGGCAGATCAGGCTGACAATACAATAACATCTGATACGAAAGAATCCCAAAAGGATTCTTCTGGGAAGAATTCCTATTTTAAAATTGTATTTCAGGGCGCATCTGAAGTTTTCATCCTTCTGCATTTCCTCACACAGACAGCAGCGCTCTCTATGGGAGGCAGTATTATAAGGACTGAATATCTCCTTGATCAATATGTATGCCATATTTTCCAGAGCGTTGGCATAATAAGTTTTTTCTAAAGTAAGAAACCTGTGGGATGCCTCCAGAAGACTTTTCAGTCTTTTCTCAAAATTACAATAATTTTTTACAAGTCCCATCGTAAATCCATGGGTTGCGGAATCCGAACGCATCATATACCGATAGACCGGTCGGGGAATATATTTGCAGGAATTTATTTTCAACAGATATTCCGTGTTAAAAAGGATATCTTCCCCCACGATAACATTGTCTGGAAACTGAATGGAATATTGTTCTATCAGGGATTTCCGGTAAGCCTTTGCGCATGGTGAACAAAGATCTGTGTTTCCGTTCTCCATAAGCTGCCAATGCCGCAGCATCTTTTCAATGATTTGAGGCGCATCTCCATTCTCATAGAAATAACCGGAAGCATCCCCCTGCTCAGAAAGAAAATTCTCATTTCTGCCTGGTTTTATAAAATCAAAGATAAACAGATCCGCCGGAGAAAGTGTCTCTCTTGCTACTGTTTCAAGAAAGTCTTTTGAAATATAATCGTCGGAATCCACAAAAACGAGCCATTCCCCACGAGATACGGCAATTCCATGATTCCTTGCAGCAGATACGCCCTGGTTCTCCTGGGAAAGCAGTCTTATACGGGAATCCCTTTGGGAATACACTTCACAGATTGAGAGGCTTTGGTCCGTTGACCCGTCATTTACCAGAATTACCTCGAAATCATTATAAGAAGAGCTTAAAACGGAATCAAGACATTTGCCAAGACTGTTTCCGGTATTATAAACGGGAATGATAACTGATAGCATTTTTCATATAATCTCCTGTTTAATATTTTATCCAAAATATTTTATCCCGATGATTCTTTTACTTATATTTTGACTCAACAATTCTGCGGTCAAACTGAAGCTTACGCAACAGGGCAATTCCGCACGCGAGCAGCCGGTAGAAACGCATAATAATCAATATAGATGTGGTGCGGATAATCAGTTTCCAGAAAAAAGACTCTATTTTATTGATGTATCTGCCTTTGGCCAGCTCAGACATCGATTCCCTGACACATGGAATGGCTCCATATTTTTTTAGAGCTCTGACTGACTCACGAATTCCGTTTCGTTTAAATTCCAGCTCCTGCTGTACCTGAAACAGGCTTCCAAAAGCGAGATGAAATGCCGTCAAATCCCCGAATCGGTCGTGAATATTCCTTGTCTTCAGAAACTGTTTAAAATCATACGCGACGGATACCCATATCTTCGTGAAATCGTTTTTGTAATATGAGGTGACAGACTCTGAATTGATACGATATAAATATACGCTTTCATCTATGAAGGCATAGACCGGCTCATAAGTACAGCAGGTCATATTAAAGGCCTTGTCTTCCGTATAGGGATACGCTCCGCATAACAGATTGTGATCCTCAAGAAAGCTTTTCCGATAAAGCTTTCCCCAATTAAAAGCCAGATGATTATATATGCAAAACCCTTTGAATCGAAAATCAATCGTTTGAGTATAAGGACCGTCGTGCAGATGATGATGATTTACATTGCTGACCGTCTTTTCATTAAAACGACGGAAGCTTCCGACAACGATATCAGCTTCCTTTTCCTCTGCCTGTTTTGTCAGAAGCCTGATTGCGCCTTTGCCATCCAGACAATCATCGGAATCTAAAAAGAAAATATACTCGCCGGATGACATTTTCACGCCTGCATTTCTTGAGAGACCAGGTCCACGGTTGGATTGATGGATCACAGAGATATTTACGAACTGCTCCGCGTAACTGTCACACAGTGCCGGACAGCTGTCAGGAGATCCGTCTTCTACCAGAATTATTTCAATATCGGGATAATCCTGACGCAATACGCTGTCAATGCATTCTTTCAGATATGTCTCAGCCCGGTAGACTGGAATGATAATACTGACTTTCTTATACATACTTTGTATTTTCCCTTCTGTAATCATCAATAAGGCTGCAACAACTGTACAATCAAATTTTTTTGAACATCTTGCGATATATCGGATATATTTTCTCTGTTATCCAACTATTTGCAAAGAGCCACCAGATAATATCTTTTAAGGTCATTCGCATTTTTTCATCCCCATATTTATTTAACTTCCGCATGGCAGCAAATGCCTGTCTGATCTGGCCGTACTTCAGAGAAATACTGTATCTACGCTTTTCCTTCCAGCAGAGAAGCCTCTCCTTTGACTGCTGATCCTCTATATGACAGATTCGTGCGATATCGTCCACTAAATCCTCATAGTCCTGATATTTCTTTTCTTCTTCGGCCTGAGTCAGCTTTCTGCGGGAATGGCTGCCTTCCCGCAAAGCCACTCTATATAATACTTCCGGAATCGTCGGACATTTGTGGTGAAACATAAACGGCAGAAGCATCTGAAAGTTTTGCCCCACATCGTATTCTGGTATATGCCGCTCCGGATAGATTTCAAAAAAGCTTCTGGTATTCAGCATGTAGCATCCGCAGCAGACAAAAGTCCTGAACTCCAGAATATCCCAGAATAAATCTTCCTTTGACAAATCTCCCTGTTTTTCATCCCTTATATCACTGATTTCTCCCGTAGCCGCATCAAAATAACAGGACAATGACCGGACACAATGATATTCCCTATGTTTCTGTAAAAAAACTACTCTTTTTTGAACGGATTCCGGATCCAGTATATCATCGCTGTCAGGCCAGATCAGGAATTCTCCTCTCACATAGGGCAGTCCCCTGTTGATTGCAGCGGAGGCATTCCGATGTTCCCCCCGGACAATGCGGTATCCGTATCCTCTGTTATCAAATTTTTCCCGATAACTCTCTGCCACTGCTACCGTCCCGTCGCCGGAGCCATCGTCGCACAGAATCAGTTCAATCTTCGGATAGGTCTGAGCCAACACCGAATCCAGCATAGCCGGCAAATGGAATTCTCCATTGTAAACAGGGGTGACAATGGAAACCAGTCCGGCACACAATATATTCTCTTTATGGTTCATCCGTCAATCCCGCCTCATCTTCTTTCTGGTTTTATTAATTCTGTTTCTTCTTATTTCCGCCTTCTTTATCGCATTATTCGAAGCTCGCAGCCGTGTTGCCAGGTAAATTTTTACGGAGAAAGCTCTCAGCTTCCTTGACTTTTTCCCTGGTATGCAGCTCTACAGCTTCCCAATCGATATAAGCATCTATATCAGCTTCTGCGCCGCCCGGGCATATTCTGTCCTCCAGCCCATGAATCTGCAGAATATTTCTGACTCGTGTTCCTCTGCTGGTGTGCAGAAAGGCCAGAAATTTTTTCTGATAAATAATACTGAACGCAATTGCGTGAAAAGAATTTGATACCACATATTCCGCTTCATGAATATAGCCAAGAAATTCTGCCGGACCCGCCGTGTAATCCACATCAAACCCGGCTTTCGTAGTCATATTCCCTGCACATATCTCTATGACATCCAGCCCCTTCTCCTGCGACAGCTTTTGAACATATTCACATAAATCCAGATTTTTCTCCGTAATATATACCAGAATATACCCTGTTCTTTCCGGCTTCTTTTCTATCTCCTGAAAGGCTGCTCTTCCCGGAAGAAATACCGGATCCGGAACCGCAATAACATCTCCCGTATAAAATTTCTTAATGTAAGGTATGGCTGCTTCCTCACGCATGGAAAGGGCATCTACTAATTTTATCAACCCTGAAAATTCCGTGTCATATTCGGAAGCAATCTCTGTTCCTCCAATACTTGCCGCATACGCTATGACTTTTTTCCTGCATTTGTTATCGAAAGCTCCGAAGTAGGCCGCCCTCAGTCCGCAGGTGATTTCCGGATTCCAGATCTGGTCGCTTCCCACTATATAATATTCATAGGGAAGGAACTTCAGCCGTCTGGATGGGCATATCCTTTGCGTCTTCTTATCAATGAGATATTTCTCCCTGAAATGTCTCATATTGGCACGTCGTCTCCAGAAAAGCGTTCCTTTTTCCAGGTTTGCCTTCATTCCTCCCAACGCATACCCGATATTCATTCCAAGCCATTTCCGGCCGTTTTTTCTTTTCTTTGGAATATATGGAATATACCAATGCCTTCCTGTCATATAAAAAGGTTCATATCGAATCAGTTCGGCAGGCATCCCCTTGTCACACAGAAATTTTTTTAATCCGTAGGACTGAAGCATAGCTCCGAAATTATCCGAACAATGAAAAGTCAGAATCCCTATCTTGGCGCTATTTTCTTTCATTTCCAGAAGCCTCCTTCCACTCCAGCAATTTTTTGTCCATCCCGTTTAACGGAATATAAATGAAATGACACAAAAAGCAACTGACAAACAGAATTTTCATGGTGAAAGAAAGGGATTTAAACAGTGTACTCTTTGTCTCTCGGACAGCAATTTCCTTTAACTTGATGCAGCTGGCTTTATCCCTTCTTTTTCTGTATGCCGCATAATGATCTCTCATCTGCACGGTTAGCTTCTCTTCGCTTTTCAGCGCAAATCGCAAATTGCCTTTCTTGAACTCGCTGTCCCTTATCATGATATTGCAGTCAAAATATTGTGCCTTAAATAATGCTTTTGCGGTATGGCTTGCGCTTACCGGATGCATCCTGTAATAGTACCAGGGACAGGGAGAATACGAGGTACGAATCTGCTGGCAGAATAATTTGTACATGAAAAGGGTATCTTCTCCAATGGTTAGGTTCTCATCAAATCTTATATCGCCGATACACATCCGGCTTACAAGGCCACTTACTCCCGAAAGCTCTCTGGAATAGGTTATATGAAACCATTCTTCTGCCTCAGGCCCTTCCGCAGTCTGCCATATGGGCCTGTCATCTTTCACAGATACATTATTCAGTGCATCCTCAATCTCCTGATCGTTCATTCTGGCACAATTACAAAATACCATCTCCGCATGCCGCCGCTGTACCTGCCCCATCATTTCTTCCAGCAGAAGCGGATGAAGCGCATCATCGCTGTCCAGGAAAAAGATATATTCTCCCGAGGCGATATCCAACCCGTGATTTCTTGCCCGGGAAACGCCGCCGTTCTTCAGGCTGTGCACCTGTATACGCTTGTCCGTCATGCATAGATCCTGGCATATCTCCGCGCCGCGGTCTGTTGAGCCGTCGTCTATTACCAGAATTTCCAGGTTTCGGTAGGTCTGTCCGATTACAGACTGAAGGCATTGCCTGATGAAGGGCTCCGCGTTATACATGGGGATGATCACCGATATTTTACACATATAAATTCTTTCCTCCACATACTCCCTCTGTTCTTACGCCCGGCCCGGACAGGCAGGCAAGCCAAATTGCCGCCTTGCGCAAGAGTTCGTGGATCACTCATTTCACCCGCAGAATTTTTCTGTCCTCAATCTTATATATCACATCGCATTCATTTGCCAAGCTCATATGATGCGTCACCATCAGCAGGGTTTTGTTCCCCTTTATATGGCGGATGGAATCGATGACGGCCTTTTCCGTTTCCATATCAAGCGCCGCCGTGGCTTCATCCATGACCAGAATGCTGAAATCCTTGTAAAGCGCTCTTGCCAGAGCGATCCTCTGGCGCTGTCCTCCGGAAATGGCGGTCCCGTTTTCGCCGATCAGCGTATGCACTCCCTCCGGCAGTTTCATGACATCCTCCCATATCTGAGCACATTTCAGGCACTCTTCCACCCTTGCGTCGTCAATATTGGCCTCATCCTCGAAAAACGCCACATTATTTCGGACGGTTTCTCCGTTCAGATACACTGTCTGAGGGATGTAGCTCACCAGCTCCCCCATATGGACCTTACAGGGGCCTTCCGAATCCGTTCCGGCCACAATGTCGTAATCATCAAAAAAGACATGCCCGCTCTGGGGCTTCAGCAGGCCCAGGAGCAGGTCTACAAAGGTAGTCTTTCCCGCCCCGGAAGCACCGATAATGGCGATGGAACAGCCCACCGGAATCTCTATGGAAGCATCCTCAAAAATATGTATGTTCTCGCGGTATCCGAAAGTCAGATTCCTGACAAAAATGCCTTCCTGAAAGGTCATTTTTTTTAGCCGGAGCTTATCCTTCCGGTCTTCTTCCTCCCTCATCACATCGTATCTTTCCATGCAGTTCTTCAAGGCCGCATAGGGCTTTCGGGCGAATTCCGTATTATGCAGTTCAAATATAATATTATACGCCATGGGCAGCATTCTGACCAGTGCCGTAATATAGACGATCATCGGAGCAAGCACGGACGCCAGATCGGACTGGGAGCCCAGAATGACCGCAAGTACCGTGAACAGGGCCGCCATAATGGAATTCTGCAGTATGACACCGATACTGCCGGTCTTGTATTTGAACTCTCCCTGTATCTGCGCATATTTATTACTTGCCTCCCGGTACTTTTCCAGAACAAAGGATGAGCGGTCGTCTATCTTCATTTCCTTGAAAGAACCGTAGGCAATGGAGATCTGTGAATTGGCCTTGATGGAGTATTCCCGGCTTTTTTCTCCGTAGGCCAGCATTCTTGTGCGGGTGTGGGAGTAAATCCACCACATCAGCAGTGCCAGCACCGCGCTGCTGATTACGCCTGCCCATTTCGAAGCATAGATCATGATAACCGCATATCCGGCCAGAGTAATACTGTTTACCAATATCCCGATACAACTCACGATAATCTGGACGCAGCTTGTGGTGTCATTGCGCACCATGGTTAACGCCTGCATGGCGCTCCGTTCATTATGCGCTGTCAGATCTTCCTTGATAAGTGCTTCATATATCTTCATGGACAGCTTCTGTGCGCCGTCGTACACAAAGCGATTGGAGATTTTATTCTTATATAGTTCAAACAGACACTTCAGAACGGAAAGCCCTGTCATAAACAAAGTAAAAACGATCAGTCCCTTTGAGGCCTGATTATCACGGATGGCTATGTTGATAATATAGATGAGGACCGAGAAGCTGAAGATATCCACAACAGGGCTTATCAGGCCGAGCACAGTATATATTTTACATATTTTTTTATCCTTTTGATCCAATATTCCTGTCAGATAACGAAACATTTCCAGCATATCTGTATTCTCCCGGTTTATTTTTTTACAATTCTGTGCCTTATGAACGGATGCTGCTTTTAGGATGAGCTGCTGTTTTTCGGATGATTCAGGAAATCCACGTAATCGAAATCATCCAGATACCGCCGTTTCCGAAGCTGTTTTTTATAGAAAGTCAAAACTCCCAGCTCCTCTCTGTCCTCAAACCCTTTGATATAGTAAGCGGAAGAGAACTCCGGATATTCCACATGAGTGAAAATAACTTTATTCTTATAGGGCAGGCTGTCAAAGCGGCGGATGGTTTCATATGTACAGCCATCCTTTTCCGTTCCCACGATGAAAAGGTTATCCCAGTGAATCCGCTTTTTCCGTTCCTCCCATTTGCGCACGCCTTCCTCAAAGCTGTCATAGTGGACAAAATTGACTCTCAGTCCGCCCAGAAGACCTGCGGGACAGCTTCCCTCCTCGTCTTTGACTTCCGTAAAATGCTGCTCCATATACCAGGACAAATTTTCTACCATTTTCACAAAATCTTCCATCCCCATGGCAAGGTTCACCGTAGGAGTCAAATATGGAAGCTTCATATCATAATACATGAAGGTGCCATTACAATTTGATGAAATTATGGTATAATTCCTGTTCTTTAATCTGCGGCGTTTTAGCTTTTTATACATTGCCCATTCTATCGATCTTAAAAGTTCTAATATTTTCAAGCCGGTATTTTTCAGGGCTTTCGATACATTCATTTTTTGCATAATCTCCTCAAATATCCGATACAGCATGCCGATACCGCATACAGCGTGAAAAAAACAGAGGCGGGCAGCAGTTTATACAGAGCCATATAGATCCCCCTGCCTTTGGCCCGGGTAGTAGGAGCTGTAAGTCTGGGCTGAAGAATTTCCTCCCTTTCGCATGGGAATTGGAAAAGTTCTCCTTTTATCTCCTCCCATACCTTCCCTGCCTTTTCCGTATGCAGAATCACCAGAGAAGTTCCCATCCCGTCGTCCGCCTCCGGTCTGATCTTCTCGACTCCCCAGAAATCGCCTATGGTAAAGTCGCAGTCCCGGTCTGTGGTGCAGTATCCGCAGGTATGGCAGGAAGGACGCAGGGTATCATTTCTGAAATACATCTGGCAGTAAAGATCCTTCTCCAGCTTATCCGCATATTCCTTTCCGTCAATTGTATAAGCGCGGACATGGCCGTTGTCCCTGTTTCTCTTGTCCCGGAAGGAAAAATCCGTCATTTTTCCGCCATGCTTCCGTTCCAGGTATTTCACATAAGAATCCCAGATGCCCGGCGAGGGAACGCCGTAACAGATGAGCGCCGCAAGAAGCAGCTGGGGATATTCTTTGTTCAGAAAAAGCTTCAGCGCCCGAACCTGGCAGGGGGTTCCGCAGAACAATACCCACCGCCCCTCCTTCAGATATCCGTCAATTCTGCGATACATACCTTCCATATTGCTCTGGACATATTTTGTTTTCTTTAAGGACTCCAGTTCTTCTTTCGTCCCAGCTTCCCTGTGCACAACCCTCATCTCATCGCCAAAGGCGGCGCCGCAGACAATTCCCCCCTGCCGGAAAATATATTCCGCCAGAACCGGAAACATGCCGCCGGAGGAACTGGCATGCCGGAGGGCATCGTCCTTTGCCTGCACACCGAAATAAAGATTCTCTCCCGTCCCAGCCGATGCCTTTTTCATGGGACATACCCGTTCACATCGTCCGCAGTTCACACATTTGCTTTGATCGATCTTCGGATAGCGGAAGCCTTCCCCGTCTGAAACCATGCGGACTGCTCCCGCAGGACAGACATCGGCACAGGCGCCGCAGCCGCAGCAGTTCTCTTTGTCTGAATACAATTCCATGTAGCTCCTCCGCCTTCACGGGCAATTTACAGCATGCTCTTCTGTTCCTTCCACAGACGCCGCCCCTGCGCCCCATTGGATTACGGGAAGCTGTATATGCTCCCTCTGATATAGTTTATATGATTCTCTGCGGAAAGTCAACAACCCCGCTGCATGAGCCAAATGGATGCCGGCGCCTTCGCCTGGCGAATTGCCCGCGGGAATCAACCTTCACATTCCCTGTTGCATTCCAAAATCAAGTATGCTATTATGGCATTCATATAAATTTTAACGCTTATTCCATTCCGCATCATGGCCGGCAGGAGTATACATTAAAAAAGAGACTGGAATATTATACATGAAAAAACTGGCAAAATCCCTTTTGATTATCCTTTTGTTTTCTCTGCTCCTGTCCGCAGGAGTGTATTTTCTGCGGCTGGAAAGACGTTCCGTCAGCTATCGTCCGGCTGTTCTCACAGAATCTCCGGAGGAATTCCGGAATCCGTATGTGGGATGGTATCATATATATGGATATATGCTGTCCGACCAGACTCCTCTGGATCTTTCCCAGGCAGGGAAACAGGAGCCCGGTCCCGGTCTGGTGCTTCTCGAAATCAATCTCCAAAATTATACTGAGGATACGATCGGTGATGCAGGCCTTTCGCAGCTGGAGGATCTGTTTGCCGCCTGGCAGGCCTCAGGAAAGCAGATGATCATCCGTTTCCTGTACAATTGGGACGACACCTCCCATGAACCGGAAACCCTGGAGCTGGTTCTGGAGCACATGTCGCAGACAGCGAAAATCGTAAACCGGTATTCCGACTGTATCTATATCATGCAGGGCATCTATGTGGGAAAATGGGGCGAGATGCACTCCTCCCGTTATATGAACGAGAAGGATATGCTGACGCTGATTCACCATCTGGATCAGATCATACATCCGGACATCTTTCTCGCCGTCCGTACTCCCATGCAGTGGCGCTGCTTCAGAGATTTCGCAGAGGAACTGACAAAGCAGAACCACGGCCCCGCATATTCCCGGATCGGCCTGTATAATGACGGAATGCTGGGGTCCGCAACCGACCTGGGCACCTATGCGGAACGGGCTGCGGCAGATTCCTCCGCCAACGGTGAAACCGATTCCCGCAAAGCAGAGATTGCTTTCCAGAATACCCTGTGCAATTATGTGCCAAATGGCGGCGAGGTGGTCAACGACAATTCCTACAATGACTTTCCGGCAGCGGCGGCGGATCTGTCCGCCATGCATGTGTCCTATCTGAATGCTTCCTACGATGCCGCAGTGCTGTCCAAATGGGAAAGATCAGCCTGGGACGGCGGGGATATATTTTCAGGAATGAACGGTCTTGACTATATCTCCCGTCATCTGGGATATCGGTATGTCCTGCGCTCCTCCAGCTTCCTTCCTGATTCGGCTAAGAGTGGGGAGTCCCTGTTCTGCGTCACGCTGGAAAACACCGGATTCTCCAACAGCTACCGATCATTTGACATTACCCTGACCCTGCGGCATAAAGCCAGCAGAGCAGCCTATTCTGTACCCGTGCAGACGGACACACGCTTCTGGAATACAGGAATGCAGACCTCTCTGGAAATACCGGTGGAAATAAGCGGCTGCCGGCCGGGAAAATATACCGTCTGTCTGAAAATCACGGATCCCGCATCGGGATACGAGATTCTCTGCGCCAATGAGGGGGAGCACACCGAAAACGGCTATGTGCTGGGGGAGCTTGCAATCAATATGGAGCCGATCTTCAGCATTTCCCCGGCACCCTGATTGGCAAAGCGGATATTGCCGCCTTCCCTCTGACGCTCCAATGCAAGGAAGAGATGCTGGTCCTTCTTCCAATCCTTCAGGGGCAGTTCTGTCTCCAGAAGAACAATCTGACCGCTCTTCCACTGCCTGGGGTCTGTCTTCAGCTCCAGGCGGAAGGTTTCCTCCCCGTTCTCCATGGATATGAGAAAGCAGTCCGCGCCCTCACATAGATTTGCAAATCCGCAGTTCTCCACCGTAATGCGAAGCCGTCCTTTCTTCATTTCCGCATCCCGCACCACAAAGCGGTAACCGAGATGCCGTCCGATATACTCATACCCATTCAGCTTCCCCCAGCAGTCCTCCCCAGCAGCCTGTTCGTTCTTCCAGTATTCAAGCTGTTCCGGCTGATAAACGGAATTCAGGTAACTCAGATGCATTTTCCGCATATCTGCAGCCGCAGCCAGATAGCCGGTCAAATCACTTCCGGCCAGGGCTTCGCCTCCGTTTGGCACATTCCCCATATACTGTTCCTGCCATTCCAGCTCCTGCCTGCGGCTCCGATTTCCATGGGAAGAATGCTCCGAATCGGACTCGGCATAGGTTCCCAGATCTGTGGGGGAGCCGAACAGACCGTCATTGAATAAAGCCAGCTTCGTCTTCAGCCCTTCCGGCAGCCTCGGATTATCCGCAGCCATCCGCCATTGTGCCGGGGTGCGCACCGCAAGAAAGCATTCTCCCCCGGTGGCGCGGTAAAGCGTGTGAAGCAGATCGCAGAGGGAATCGCTGTCCAGAAATTTGGAACCATGCATCTCTCCCCAGTTTCCCACAAAAATCCCCTGTATTACCAGGATATGGGCGGCGTATGGACGGATTACGGCGCCGATCTGCTCCATATGCTTCTTCACCAGCTGCCTGGCGGACGGCTCGTTGATCATGCCCTTCCCCACCCTGTCATAGACAAACCTGACGATCATCTGCTTATGATTCTTACGGAAGAAATCCATGATCCGTGAAATATGGTCCAGCGCCTCAGGGGAAAGCTCTCCGGTCCGAAAGGCACCGATATCCACCAGCACCAATGCCAGAACTTCTTCTCTGCACGCCTCGTCCAGCCAGACCTCTTCTTCCACCGGACGAGACCCGTCCTGAGGCTGCGCCTGAAAGGTATAGACATGATACCATCCGCAGCCCGGATTATACAGGGGATCTGCGCTTTCCGGAAGCTGCCCCCGCTGAAATACCGTATCGGGAGTCCTGTTAAATTTTATCCGCACTTTTCAGTCCCACCTCCGCATCCATTTTCAGCACTTTCACCTGGAAAAATATGATCATCATACTGTAAGTAACCCGGAGCATATACCAGATGGGCTTCAAGCCGGAATGCATACTTTTCCCCTCCGTCCTGGCATGCATGACGGCAGGCACCTCCACCACCCGGAATTTGATCAGGATCATCAGGGCGATAATATTTGCATCCGGGTATTTATCGTCAAAATGATTATATTTGGAATAATACAAAAAAGCCTTCCGACTCAATCCCTGGAGTCCGGTGGTAGGGTCCGAGATTTGGTTTCCCGTCATAATTCGTATGAAAAAGCGAAACATGGCGTAGACCATTTTCTTCAGACGGGAGACCGGAAAGGGGGAGCTGTCTTTCCGAAATCTTGCTCCCAGGACAATATCGGGTTTGTTTCCCGCCTCGTCCGTCTCCTTCAGCTTCCGGTAGATAACGGGAACATTGCATACATCGTGCTGTCCGTCCCCGTCCATCTGAATCACATATCTGTAGTTGCGGCGCACGGCATATTTATACCCCATCTGCAGGGCACATCCATACCCCATGTTAAACAGCTGAGATATCATGGGATATTGCATTTCCTTTACAATCCAGTTAGTGGAATCCGTGGATGCGTCGTTGATGACAAGGATATCCGGCTGCAGCCCGAAATCCAGGCCGCTGATCTGCTCCAGTACCCGCCTGATATTGTTTCCCTCATTATAAGCCGGTATGATAATCAATAATTCCTTCTGTTCCATACTCGCCTCCTCTATTCCAATAATTCCAGCAAAAGGCCCGGATCCTGCTCCTGTTCCTGCGTCAGCGTTTTCTGCCTGGCCGCCTGTCCCAGCCTTCTCCTTTCCGATTCGTCCCCAAGCAATGAGATAACTTCTCCGGCGATTGCCTCCGGTGTCAGGGGACATAAACGTCCGTCCTGTCCGTTCCGGATCTGTTCCCGGTTGCCGTTGCAGTCGGATGCCAGAATCGCACATCCCAGGGCCTGTGCCTCCTGTATGGCGATGCTCTTCCCTTCAAATCTGGTGGCATGGATATACAGATCCGCCTGCGCATAGTAGGGAAAAGGATTTGCATCCGCACCCAGGAGAATAAAATCTTCCTGCAGGCCCAGCGCGGCGATCTTTTTCTCCAGAGCCTTGCGCTGATCGCCCTCCCCCAGCACATACCATCTGGCGCGGACGCCGGAATCCTTTATCCGCTTCATGGCGTCTATTGCAATGTCATAAGCCTTCTGCCGGGTCAGGCGTCCAACGGTCAGCAGGCGCAAGCCGTCATATTTATCCCGGAAGCCGCCCGGTTCCCGCGCCCTGCTCCGGATGGCTTCATAATCCACGATATTGTGAAATACGCCCAGCCGGGATGCATATTCCGGATAATACGCCGCAAAATGCTCCTTCACCTCATCGGACACCGCAAAAATCCGGTCAAAATGATTCCAGCAGTCCCGGTCCATTTTCCTTGTATATCCTGCGCTCTCATAATCAATATGGACAAAGGCACATTTCCTGGCTGCTCTTACATGATCCGCCACATAATAGGCGGAGGCTCCCTCCAGCCAGGCCACAGCCAGGTCAAAGGTTTCGGGAAAACGGTGCGCCCCGTCCGAAAGCGCCCGCCACAATATCTTATCCACCTGGATGGTTCCTCTCTTTACGCCGTCCCACAGCAGGCCAAGGGTATGGCAGATCTTACGACAGAACCCTCCGTTTCGGAGAAAGGCTGTCAGAACGGTCCGTATCATGGGGGCCGTTCCCCTTCGGCTCAAAACGGACCGGTTGTCGAATCCGGGATTCCGCAGTCTGACATGGGGGGGCAGTTTATCAATCATCTCTCCCTGCCCCATGATGACATAGAGGGAAATCTCATATTCGGCCGGATTGCCGTCCAGCCTTTTCAGTAATTCCAGAAGTGCGGTTTCCGCACCGGCACGCCCCATGGTATTAATGACGAAGAGAATCTTTTTCATCAGCGTCCTCCAGCGCTTTTGTAATATATTCCAGCTTGTTCATTATCTGTTCGTTTTCCTGATTCAGCAGGGCCACCTGCATGGCAAGCTCCCTGTTTTTCAGGGTAAGCTGCGAGATGGTCTGGCTCAGCTGCACCGCCTCAAACAATACAACCGAGCCCACACAGAAAAAGGCGATTCCTGTCCCCGGTGCCATATACCGGGTCCAGCTTGAAAATACGGGAATCGCTCCGATCAGCACCAGACACACTCCAAAAAGCTCCCATATCACAGCAAAGTTAATGGTAATTCTTTTGATGGAATGCATCCAGAAGCTGTATACGATTAATATGGCGCCCACCAGGACAAGTCCGATTCTGATAATCACTCCGTCCATGCGATATTCCTCCTTTATGCTTCTTTTTTCTCCGCTTTTTCATATACCTTGCCGGGGGGCTGCGTGCCCATTCCGGGCTTTAGCAGGGAGCCCTGGCAGAAGATATGCACGTCCAGACGTTTCTCCATACGCCGCAGACGGGCATAAGCCACCGTCCATCCCGCGAAAGCCCCCATCACCAGTCCTATGCCGAACCACAGCTCCGGCAGATGGGTGGCAAAGATGCTGCCCAGGAAGGTGACGAGACAGAAAGTAAGCGAAGTCAGTGCCGCCCCCGTCAAATCATCATAATAATACAGAAAAATGATTTCCGAATACATCAGAAAGACGATAAAATATCCTGCCGCCAGACAGGGGTAGATCCGGAGCGTCAGATTGGAAAATCCCAAAAGCGGGAGCGTCACCACAGCAATCAGATAAATCACGGATGTAATGATAAACTGGATGCGCACCAGATTCATCAGCTCCGCGGAGAGCTGGCGGAACATTTCCTTTTTGGCACTGTCGATATCGGAACCCTTTCCTCCGATTACCGCTTCGGAATAACGTTTGTATTTACCGTGGAAATGCATCTCCACCCTGGCGATAAAGATGATGGTGGCGGAAATATTGGTGAACATGGCAAGGCAGGTGGCCATGTCATAGGGCTGGTTGCAGACAAAGGTTCTCACCACGACCAGCTTCATATCCGTATTCCAGAATACGAAGTTATGGATATACAGGCCCAGGATGTAGAAGAAATTCGCCACCACAAGCTTCCAGTATTTCTTAAAATACCGGAGCACCGATTTATAACGGTTGCTGTTCTTGACGAAATAACGTTTTATTATGGCCAGCTCCAGAAAGGCCGTGAGAAGGAACCCCGTCATCAGGGCGAAAAGCATGCTCTCCCGGATGCCCCAGCCCATGATAAACCTCAGGAACAGGGAAAACAAAAAGGCCCAGAGCATTCCGATTACAAAGAAAAGCGATGTCTTCTGATAATCCTTTGAAATGGACAGATACAGCATGGAGTAAAACACAAGCACAAGGGCAATATAGCCGCAGTATCCGGTAAAGACATAAAACACATCCACCTTTCCCACAAAATGTTCCCAAAGGCAGAAAGGGATTCCCAGCAGACTGCTCAGGGAAATATTCAGAAATAATCCCAAGAAAAAACAGGGACGGATATCCTCATAGCGTTCCTCGTAAATCACATCGGACATGTATTTGGACAGCACGGAATTAAAAGGGGCCGCCGTCAGCAGGGCAAAGATAAAGATATACAATACCGTGCAGGAAAACAGTTCTCTTTCCACAAAACCAAGCTGATCGAAGCCAAGAAAATGTCCCATCAGCAGAATGTTCAGAATCACCGCCAGCATGGGCGTCACAGTGGACATGGAGCTGTAGGCAAATCCTGCCAGATGTGTGGATATGGTATTTTTCTCAAAAATATTGTTTAATTTTACTCCGATACCGGCCATATGTATCATCCCTTTCTATGAACAGATAAATCCGCACGGAAGCTATTCTTCCCAGGCAAGCCCCATGCTTTCCGCAAAGTCCTTATAGATATCCCTGTATGTCTTCCGCATGTGCTCAATCCGGTATCCGGCCGTCACCCTTTTATAACCGCACTCTCCCATATTGAGCCGCATGTGCTCGTTTCGCGCCATATCCACCATAGCCTGGGCGATCTCGTCCACATTCATGATATGGGTGAGAATTCCCGCCTGGCCGAACTCATCGTTTTCTCCGTAGATCAGGCCGGCGCAGTTTCCCACATCCGTGGCGATCACCGGCTTGTGCGCCGCGAAGCTCTCCAGAATGGTCAGAGGCTGCCCTTCGCTGATGCTGGTTAAAATCGTTGCGTCCATTCTGCCCAGATAATCTCTGATATTGATCCTGCCGGTGAACACCACATCGGCAAGCTCCAGGGCTTCCACCTGTTCAAAGCATTCTTTTGCATATTCTTCGTCCTCGTCACAGGGTCCCATGATCCAGAGCTTCAGACGGGGTTCCCTTTCCTTTGCAAAGCTGAATGCCTGAATCATGGTCTTTACATCCTTGATGGGCGTCACTCTGAGGACGGCGCCGATATGGACCATGCCTTCGTCCTCCGCCTCTTTGCCGGGAAGATCCTGCAGCTTCTCCACGGACACCCCATTGGGCGTAACCATGGTCTTCTCCCCCGGGCATCCAAGGTCGATCTGAAGCTCTCTGGCATGCCGGTACAGACTTGTGACCAGATCGCTTCTCTCATAGGCAAGCCCCGACATCTTATGGAACTGTTCAATCCATATGTTCTTGTAAATTCCTTTCACCCATTCCGCCCGGAGAAGCTCCTCCTCCCGCTCCCTGGTATAGATGCCGTGCTCTGAAATCAGCAGCCTGCTGCCATACAGGCTTTTCGCCATGCTGCCCAGCACTCCCGCATAGCCCGTTGCCACACAGTGGTATAAATCCGCCTTCGGCAGCTTCATCTTCAGGGTGAACAGCAGAGGCAGATATACAGAGCGCATTGTCCACAGAAAATCCGAGAACACCAGCTGGCTGAAATTCAAATCGTAGTATTCTCTCACAATATGTAAGAAATCTTCCCCCATCAAAAGCTTATCCAGGGAAACGGGGGTGTCCTGAAACAGATGGAAAAGCACATCCCAATCCACCTGCTGATTCAGTACCAGGCTGCGAAGCTCATGGTATTCCTTCCGGTCCAGCCGCTTCCTGCGCCGGCCCTTCCGGTTCCAGTCCACATCCTGCAGATATAATTCATGGACTTCGCTGACATTTTCGGGCAGCTGGTACAGAAATTTCCCGCTCTGCTCCCTGCTGCTGATGATACTTAAAATAACGAATTCCACCTTCGGAAAAGACTGTATCATGCCGTGCACCCAGCTGGATACACCGCCGGCAATATATGGATAGCATCCCTCCACTACCATGCAGACCTTCACTTTGCATCCCCTTTCCGTACGCCCTGCCGCGTCCCCATACATATCCTGCAGCATCCTGTTCTCAGAGCATCCGTATAGCATTATTCACACTATCCATGCTCCTCCTGTGCGCAGACATGTTTTTTATTGATATACTCTTTCATCAGCCGGCTCAAGCGTTATAATGACTTCGCCTTCCCGGACTGCAAGCAAATACGCGTCCTTTTCCAGCCGCTTCCAGCTGCCGCCCTCCATATCCTTTATGGATTCATTATGCGTCCTTAAAACAAACCATGCTTCCTCCGATATCCCGCTGACCTCCAGCACAATTTTATCACCCGTCCGGCTGTCCGCATAGTCAAGAGCCAGAAGGTTTCGAATACGCGCATCGCATTCTGCCGAAGTGGTTCTGTCAAATTTCCGGAAGGGCTTTCCGTAGGCCTCCACATTGGAAGCTATAGTATTGGCCAGTTTATCCCAGACGGAAGAACTGTCCTCCGGGAAAGCCACATTCCGCATATCGAAAGACATGCTGGAATATCCAAGCGCTGTCTCCAGGCTTCTCACCAGAAAGTCATTCCGGTAGGTATACTGGAACCCGTTGACCAGGACACTCTGAGCAGTTACATCCTCCGACAGGAAACCGATGATATCCTCCCCTGCATTATTCCCATACTCCTTCACCACGGTTCTGGCATCGGCCAGAATATCCTCATCCAGCGCGTCTGAAATGGCCTCATCCTCCATGCTGCCCGCATAGAAGGAGACGATATCGTAGCTGCCGAGAACATCCTCTATGAAAGCATTGTCTTCCGCCAGCTTCCGGTCCACGGGGGTCTGCGAGACGCATAAACCGGACAGGCCCACTTCCGCCGCTTCCTCGTGCAATATTTTCAGAAAATATTCAAACTGTTCGCCCACCGGCAGCTCATCGTCAGTATAATCAAACTGAGGCGTCATCATGCAGGTGGCTTTATAATGATACTCCCGCAGGATGCTTGTAACGGCGGGCCATATGATCTCCTGAAATACCTGTCTCATGGAACGGCTGTAGATCTCCTCCATCCTGTCTGCATTTTCATCGGCAAACGCCGGGTATCCTGCCAGGATAATATTCTGTGCATTCACCGCAGGATAAATTTCATAAGGATAAATCTCTGCGGATACCGCGGACAGTATTCCAAGCCCTTCGGCCCCCTCCATGTAACCTTCGCTGATAACGAACACATACGCCGTCTCAAAGCTTTTTCTCCATATCAGCATGGGATAGTTCTCCGCCTTCACGGATGAATCTGCCGGAATCCCGTTCATATAGACCTTTGTGCCGCTTCCTGCAAGAAGCCAGGGGAAATCAGGTCCTCCCGGGAAGACTGTCTCCGCAGCGGATTCTTTCTCCCTGTCCGTCTCCTCCGGCAGGTAGAAGACCTCTCCTCCCAGGAGAAAACCGTCCCTCAGGTGCAGCCCTTTTACTTCGGCTTTGTTCTCCGCCACCTTCCGGATTCCCAGAAGCTTCCTCACCCGCTCCTGGTTCCTGAGAACGGACGGATCCGGCAAGCCGCAGAAAACCAGATGAATTCCCTGCTCCACAGTCTCCTCAAGGAATCCGATCTCATTCCCGGATTCCCAATTCACACAGGAGGAATCGATGACCAGCATTTCGGGAAGCTCCTCTCCCTTCTCTGAAGCCTGATACCGGGAAAGGGAGAGATACCGCTCATAGCTTCGCTTTGTATAGGCAATCCACTCCTCTGTCCTTAACATGGATGCGCTGTCTTCCCCGCCGATGCAGACGACTCTGCTGCGGGCGGCATAAGCCGTCCCCATGCTCCCTTCCTGCTCTGTCTGCCCAGCCGTTTCAGTTTCCCGGGAAGCATTCGGAATATAGATATTTACTTTTGACGGATAATTCTCCGCCGTCTCCGTATACATATTTACCGTGTAATCATTCCAGTAATCCTTCAGGCTGTTGAGGGACATACACAGAAAGAGCACCACGGCCATCAATATGGTAATCGAGAAAAAATTCCGGCGTGATATCATTTCTCCTTTTCCTCCTAACCCTAAGAAAACTCAGTTATATCCGTAATCTATGGCAAAATTATACGGACTGTATCCGTTCTGACGGATACGGTAGCACACAAAGTTCTCCGTCTCATAATAGACTTCCATCTCGTTGGGATACAGCCGCATAAATTCCTGCGTCCAATAATACATATGGGACATGACTATCCATCTCGCATCTCCGATATAGGCTTCGAGTCCTGTCAGCTTCGGCAGGGGCATCTGAGCTCCCTCAGCAGATACTGCCCGCTCCGGTATCACGGTATTCATATAATCAAGGTAGAGAAGGGGCACCTTCTCCACGAAAAAGTACACCGTATCCGTGGGAATGGTCAGGAGGGTTTCTTCATCAAAGTCCTCCATCTGCTGCAGAAACGTAATGGTTTCAAAGTGATAGCCATAGTCCCACAGCATCTGACGCTCATCGTTGGCGGAGCAGATGGTCCAGGTGCCTCCGGCAGAACTGCCGGACTCCCCTTCCCCTCCGGAATTGCCCTGCTCCATGGAATGTCTCTCCTCCATGATGATATTCGTCAGACAGAGAACCGCCTCGTTGCTTTCATAGGGGCTTATGCGCACAGGCGTCTTAATTCCCGTATACGCCACCAGAATACCGGCAAGGACAAGCGCCGTAAGCGCACCGTACTCAATGGATCTCCGCTCCCGGAACAGGAGGTACAGAATCGCATCAAGACACAGGCTCCAGGAGACGGCAATAATGTATCCGATATAAACGGCATAGCGTGTATACTCCATGATCTGCGGAATTCCCAACTGAGCGGCTGACTGAAGGATGCCCAGAAGCACCCCGAACAGGCCAACGGAAATCAAGACCGCTCCGTATTCCCTCCTGCCAAGGAGGAACCACAGAATTCCAAGCAAAAAGAGGGCACCGATGCTGCCTAAAATAAATCCGGTTGCCGGCACATTGCCGTCGGTGACGCATTCCTCTATTTTCTCCAGGATACGGTACAGTCTCTCCCTGAAGGAAATCTGCTGCCCCTTCTCTGCCCCATCCGTATTCTGGGCATTTTTCATTCCGTTTTCTGCGTCTTCCGTCCCGCTTCCCGTATTTTTTTCATTTTCGCGATCTCCTGCCTTATCTTCGGATGTGCTGTCTTCAGACTCCTCTGCCGAGATTAAGCTCATTCCCCAGTGCAGGGAGCCCTGCAGCGGAGTTCCGGTGGCATATGCGATTCCCATGGGCAGTACAGCCAGCAGAATACCGGCCGCTCCGGCCAACAGCAGTCTCTTCAGATAGCGCCAGCGCAGGCACCTGAAGCAAAAACCGACTCCAATTCCGATACAGAACAGTCCGGCCATCATCGTATCATAAAAATGAGCGGACAATGTCATGGAAATACTGATCGAAAAGAGCAGGAGGTAAACAGAGGGCAGCGTCAATTCTCCCTTTTTAGCTCCCAATCCGGCAGTAATTCCCCTTTCCTGCAGAAAGGCAATCGCAAAATATGCCGCGGGCAGGAGGAAAAGCATTCCGAATTCCTGGGGAAGCGCCGCATAATATCTGTAATATACAAACTGATAAAAGATATCGGAAGCCGCATAGGCGAAAATACCGATATAAGGAGTATACCTGGCCCTGCAGACTGACCGCAGAAACAAAAAGAGCATAAAATGAATCATCAGTGTCTGAACCAGGGAAAAAACATGCAGCAGCATATAGGTGGGAAAGGCAAACACCTGATGCAGATAATACATTACACAGTGGAAGCCGAAAGGATAGATGCCGTCCACAAAGAGATTGTTATTCCCCATATGGTTGATCCAGTAATTGTGCAGAACCATATCGGAGGAAGAATAGCCGTATACCTGAAAAGTGTTGAGCCCGTATATGTATAGGATCAGCGCCAGAGATCCCGAAATCAGAAGGATATCCACCTTATGGAATGCCAGCCATACCTTAAGCCTTTCTGAGGAAAAGCGCCGCAGCACCCTTCCCGTCCGCAGCAGGAAGGTCTTTCTCCCCATCTCCCCTTCGGAGAGACTCCTGGCCCGTCCGGTGAAACGCTCCGCAAGGAAGGCAATTCTGCCTCTGTATCTGTGTAAGCCCGCTGCCGCAAAAGGCAGGATAGTCCCGACAATCAATGTCCCTCTGCAGGAAATATGCAGAAGCTGCAGCAGAAACACCAGATTTATGACATAGAAATTTCCGGCCATTAAGCAGGCCATAAGCCTTGCCGACAATCTCAGGCCGCCCAGTCTCCTTCGCAGCAGAACCCATGGCAGAAGCAGCGCCGTAATCAGATACGCCGCCAATACGCCCATGAACTGCAGTATAATAAGCATTGTCATTGACATATTCTGCCTCCCTTTAACTGAAAATCCGAACCAATTCCAACGTTTCGCTGTCGATGACAACATTCGACAGCTTTAGGGATTCCAGGGTTTGAAAGAACGCCTCCCTGTCCTGCATGGCAAAATAGAGCTTCAGTCTGCAGGTATAAGCGGCAAGCTCCTCCGGATAACGCTCCGCCATTCTCGCGCACCATTTTGAAGTATTGCCGAAGTCTCTGATTTCCAACGTCCGCAGGCATAGCTGCTCATACCACTTCAATGTAATCCTGGATTCCTCCTTCCCATACAGAAGCTCCGCCGCATCGTTCAGAATGGAGACAAATTTATTCTGTTCCTGCATGGAAAAGATATGCTGCTTTAAAATATTATCCATGTAATCCAAAAGCAGTTCTTCACATTCCGTCTGGGAGGAATCCTCTTCCTGAATCTGACGCCAGAGCTTCTGTACATAGATACGGAATTTATTCAGCTCATCGGAGAGAACCGCCGCCGCATAATGGGAGGTCTCCGAGTCCTCACTGTCCAGCGCCAGTGTAATGGACGCCAGCGAATGCCGGATATCCTCTTTGATTACATTCATCATGACCATACGCAGGTTTTTCTTCTCATTTACCAGAACGGCCTCCTCCAGGGGAATGATATCCCGCTCCCGCTCCTCATCCGCCTTCATGCGGGTCCTGGTCCGTTCCCTGCTGAATATCACATCCGACAAATCCACTTTCTTCCAGAAGACTGTCAGATAGAAAAGATGGGACACGAAAAAGAAAAGCGGCCCGATTACCGGACAGAGGAGCATCACAATAAAACGAAGCAGATAAGTCCTCCTGTTATCATACAGAGGTTCTGTCTTCTCCTCATCGCATACCGCGGCATGTGCGGGAACAAGAAAGAAGATTCCCGCAAGCAGATATAGCACCGCCACAATCAGGTTAACGATCAGAATGATCAGAAAAATTCTTTCATCCCTGGCCAGGGTCATAACAGCACGCCCTCCTCTATCCGGCTGTCATAGCCGGCTTTTTTAAAGCGCTCCACAATTCCGCCTGCATTCTCCTGGTTGGTATTGGATAACAGCACGCACAGCCGGCTGCCTTCCAGGACGCCCATATAGTCCGTCTGTCTGATGCTGGCGCCCAGTGCGCGCGCCACGTCCTCGTAATGCCGGCCCTCTGTCTGAATCTCAAGCAGCACATATTCCGTCAATCCCTTTTCCTTCGCATCGAAGAAAGCCTTTGCCAGGTGCGTGAAAGCACTTTCATCCAATATATTCGTACCCTCCACGTAGCGCCGGTTGCGAAGCGCCTCCAGATACCTGTTGGCCCGCACAACCGCATTCTGGATCAGATACCCTACGATGGTCAGGCGGTTGGCCTCTCCCAGCGTCATACGCTCCCAGGGAATTCCCCACAGCATCAAAACCAGCTGCATATCATCCTCCGAATATACGGCGCTGGCCATCATCGGCATCTTATCCTTCATATTTCTGTTGATATAGACGCGGCGTTCCTTCAATTCTCCGTACAGATCATCCATCTCGGTATATTTAATGGAATTTCCAAGCTTTCTGGCATCCTTTGAGGTGGCGGAAAACAATCTGGCATAATCGCCGTTTGCCACGGTATATACCGCAACATCCATACAGTCCATCAGCCTGGAAAGCACCTGTGCCGCATAAAACAGCACCTCCTCCGGACCGTACTGTTCCAGGGTGGCGGAAATCTCATAGATTTTTCCCAGGCTGTCCTTGTGATTTACCACCTGGGTCTCAAAATTCTGCTTCATCCGCACATTGCTGTCATTGATTTCCGAAATATCGCTCAGCTGATGGTTGAGATACTCCATCTGAGCCCTGCTTTCATTTTTCAGGAAACGGATCTGATCCTTCAGATATCCCACCGAAAGCCCCACGATAAAGAGCTGTGCCATCCAGACATAAGTATTGTAATCCAGAAGTATCTCAAAACCCGGACGTACCTGCATTTCCTGAACGCAATACCCCAGCACCGCAAGTAATCCGGAAAAGATGGCCTGCTGCTGTCCGTAGACTATGGCAAAGAGAAGCACATACAGGAGATAAAAATCCAGCCTTGCAAAGAATTCGCTGCCGGCAGCCAGGCGGTTCAAAAAGAAAAAGACAATAAAACAAATCAGATTTTCCACGAAAGGGAACAGTGCCCGGAATATTCTGCGGACATTATTCCATGTCTTCATGACAAGTCCGGCGCCCTCGTCCTCCTCCGTGAGAAAAGATGTGTAATTTCGTTTTATAAAATGGACAACCTTTTTCACGCCCGTATCATAGCCGTTGAAAATCTTCGAATCAAATTCTTCTATGTATCTGTGGCTGTCCAGAATCAGCCGGCGGCCCGCTCCCACCGTGTTATCCGCCGTCTCCACGCCGGCGCTCAGTTCCTCCCGAATCATTTCGGCGAGCTTCTTCTCTCCGATCTCATCCATGGAAGAAAGATGATAGCAGGAGTGCTTCGGCGCTTCCCGGCAGAGAATATTGTAAATCATTTCCACTGCGTCATTCAGATAGAGCATGGAAAAGGAACGTCTCTCATTGAAGGAAACGGTACCCGTCTTCAATGCCTCAAGACACATTCGAAAGCAGGGATCGTCCGATTTCTTTCCCTTCTCGGGCACCCAGTAGAGATGGTCAAAGCGCAGTATAAATGTCTCCGTCCCCTGTGTCCTGCGGTAGTTTGCGCAGGTCGCTTCCCCCTGGACCAGCGCCAGCGCCTTAAATCCCTCCGGCGTAGCCGGTTCCTCTTCCTTCACGGCATCCGCATAGACGGCGCCGTATACTTCGTGGGAGGATAAATACAGGAAGCGCCCCCCCTTCTTCATCATACTGCAGGCCGCCAGAATATTCATGAGACCGGCCATATAGCGGACGGAATCCTGCCTTGGACTGCTCCAGTCGAAATTGGTATCGTATGCTCCCGTGAATACGGTGACATCCGGCCTTATACTCTCCAGAATATCCTTGATGCTGCCGCTGTCATAGGAAAAGTGATATTTCTCAAATACATGATGATACGAAGAATGTCCTTCCTTCTGTCCCGTCAACAGATAAACCCGATGCCCGTTCTTGTTCAGTTTATCGATCATTGCGTTCATCAGCACACTGCTTCCGCCAATCAGTAATACAACCATTTTTCGATCCACCCTTTATCCGGCAATCTTTTATTTCCGCCGGCAATAGACTGGCGTTTTACCGGCTCAGAAACCGGTATGCCGCAAGGGCCATTGCCTCAAAGCGAATAATTGAAAAGCGCTATGAATATTATAGCATCACAGCCTTAAAAGTCAAGGGGGCTGCTTTTCTCTCTTTAATTCTACAGCAACAAGGCAGTTTAATTCCCGATTGCAGGAGAAAAGATCCGATACACTGATCCTCTCCAAAAGCATCCGGGTGATATTGATTACGAATAAATGTAAAGTCTTTTCCAAAAGTCAGAATGAAGTTCTTGGCATTCTGCATGAAATTCAGGATTTTCTTCGGATAAGAGAAATTAATATGATAATCAATGTAGCCAAAGAAACTGTTCAGAATTAGGTCTATAACAATTATGGGTTACCTGCGGTATAATTCCTTCGCAAGCCGTAAAGTAATTATACCGCATCCATGTCGGATTTAATATGTTTTAGAAAATTCATTTAAGATTTTGCGAGTATTATGTGACGGATTTTTTGATTTTTCGCCAAACTGCTTTTACTCAGTTTGCTATAATAAATTTTACTGTGCTTCCAAACCAAACATCCTCCGTAAAATGAATTTCCATCTCACTCCAGTCCGCCGGAACTTCCCACCCTATCCAGCCGCGCATCTTCTTTCCAGGTGCAATCGTTCCGTCCAATTGTGTCTCATCGCCTGTTTCTAAAAGAGCGTTAAATGAATAATTTATCGAATAATTGTCCGCATAGGCGTCAAAGCATAAAAGACTGCTTATATTTAAATCTGATTTGGAATTATTCTCAATCTCGAATTCCACCATCAAAAAAACATTCCCTGTAGAAGGATGATTCCATTCACTTCCCGTATTTTCTTCATATCCTGTCATTGTGACTTTTACATTATTGACCTGCGCTGTCTCCATGAGCCCATAAACGGTTTTGCCGGAATCTCTGTCAAAAACAGAATCTTTCCCGGCGCCGCTGTCTGTGGATACAGCATTATTTTGAGAGGGTGTTCTAGCCGGATAATTTGCATCTGGTCTGTTGGAATTACTGCTTCCAATGAAAGCGACCATTACCAGAATCCACACCCCGGAAAACACCAATGCCAGTATGGAACAGACTCTTTTTCGCTGCTGGTTAATACACAGATCAACAATACCAAGAACAAGTCCGACAATGGAAATGCATCCTAACAGGGAAAACACCAATGCGGCAATGCTCAATCCCGATGGTCTGTCCTGCCCAGCCGCAGCCGGCAGTGTACTTTTCAAGACAGACTGTGTGCCAGGCTGAATCTTCTGCCTTTTTTGCAAATTTTGCGGCGGTGTCTGCCGGGTCTGTAATTGCGTTTGATTTCTATGCATTTGACGCAGTCGTTCCGCTCTTGCCTCCTCTAAGCTGTCATAATTTCTTTCTTCCAGAGGAATCTTACAGACAGCGCATCTGACAGAGGCGTTTCCGTATTCTCTTCCGCATTTTGCACATACTTTCGACATATCGATTCTTCCTTCCTTTATTTTCAGCTATTCAGCAATTTCTGCAGCCCTCTTTTTGCTGATCATCTACTCCTGAGGTCCGCTGGTCTGGAGCAGCTCCAGTCCCTGTTCTTTCAGCATGGCATTTACATCGAGGATATTGCCGGAATGCCGGTTAAATGCAATCATCAGCACGGCATCCCGGGGGATTCTTGCATAAAGCGGCGACATCCCATACAGCATCAGCGCATGCTGCGTCTCCTCAAGAGTCAGTTCCGCCGCATAACAGATTCTCAGAATCACATCCCTCTGGCGGGTGTGCTTTTCTTCAGAGAGAATCTTATAGCCATAGCGTTCCGGCACATCTGCCTGAATAAAGATATCCTGCTGACGAAGATTCTTTTCCTTTATGAGCTTCTTCATATAGGCAGAAAACCGTTTTTCTTCCCGCAGAAGGCTTTCCTCATTTTCTTTCAGATATTTTCCTGCCTCAAAGGTATATGCGCTTTTTAATATATTTTCCAGTTTTGCTGTCGTTTTATCGTCCATTTTCATTCTCCTTGAAAATTGTATGTTAGCGTAATTTACACGTTAAATCAAGTAAATAATGGTCTTGAACCATTTTACCGGACAGGTTATAATCGAGGTATCAGTATATACCATAAAAACAGTGCCATATTTGGGGGCATATTTTCGGAGGCCACAGATGACGATTGAATCTTCACTCGCACTATCTTATTATAAGAAAGTAGCCGATATCAACCAAAAACACGGAATTTCACTGGTGCAGTATCAGCAAACCGGAAAATTCTATGTTCAGAAAACTCTGCAAGTATATAATGCTGCGGTATTTCAACAGCTGTCCGCATATCCGCTTCCCGGCATTCCCTGCATTTATGAGGCCATTGAGGATGATTCCGGACTGATTCTGATTGAAGAATACATACCGGGCAGGACTCTTCAGGAAATGCTGGATGCAGACGGCCCTTTGCCGGAATCCCGGGTGGTAGATTATATGGTACAGTTATGTGCTGTTTTACATTCTCTCCACAGCAGCAATCCCCCTATTATACATCGCGATATCAAGCCATCCAATATCATTATCACATCGGACGGTATCTTAAAGCTGCTTGATTTTAATGCTGCCAGATGTGCGGACGACTCTGCCGCAAAAGATACCGTTCTAATGGGTACTCCCGGCTTTGCAGCGCCGGAGCAGTTCGGTTTCGGCTCCTCGGATGCCCAGACAGACCTCTACGCCCTGGGTATCCTCATGAATCTTCTGATCACGGGAGAGCTCTCCCATGAATGTAAGGTTTCCGGTCCTATGGAACCTGTTATCAGAAAATGCATTATGATGGAGCGGACCAGCCGTTATTCCACCGCTTTGGAGGTGAAGAACGCCCTGGAAAAAATACAGAACAGGCAGGGGACTGTCCATGAGCAGGGGACTGTCCGCCGCCAGACAGCCGCTGATGATTGGAGAACCTTTCTGCCTCCGGGCTTCCGGAAAGGAAAGCCTCTCTCCATGCTCCTTGGTGCCATGGGATATATCACTGTTTTCTGTGTGAGCCTTACCCTGCAGGCAAAGGACGCTGTCACTCCACAGGAGGAGTGGTTCGAGCGGATCATTACACTCTTCTATCTGCTGGGCACAATTTTTTTCTCGGCCAACTACAGGAATGTGCAGAAAAAAGTTCCCATCTGCCAAAGCCGGAATCCGGTTCTGCGCATATTGGGTATCGTGTTGGTGGATATTCTGCTTTTACTCTTCTGCGGTGTGCTTCTGACCGTTTATGGAGAGATTTGGGGGTGATGTAAGCCCACACACTCACGAGCTGCCGGAAAATGCAGCCGACCTGCAATATATGGTTGTGGGCTTCAATGCCTCACAGCATATATTGCAGGCGTACAGTCATTTCCCGACAGCCTGGTTTTCCACACTCCTTTTTTTACAGTCTGTTTTCTTTCTTGAGTCTGTCATATTGATGCAGCGCCTGTTTTATTCTCTTACAATAGTTCAGGCCCCATACTCCCAAACCTAATATGAATAATGCAATTAGAAAAAGATATGGCGCTATAATAAAAAAACAGGGAATCATTGCAATCATAAGCCAGCACATTCCAAGCAACGCAATCTGGTCCTGCTTTGCCTGTCTATATGTATGATCCCGATTGAAATAACGAATCTTCCCATTTACGGCATATATACCTTTGGCAAGTAAAATCCCCTTTTCCTCTTTCTCTTCCTTCTGTTGCTTTGGCCCTGCTTTCATGGATACTTCCTGGGCTGCGGAAACTTTAGGCTGCAGTTTCACACGGGATTCCTTTATAAATGCCTGGGCAATATCAGGATCGATTTTGTCATACTCCTCATCGTAATTACTGATCAATTCTTCTATAAATGTCCTGTCCCACAGCCTGACTCCCGTGTTCTGGGCTAAAGTCTGAGCCTGCTTCGTAAAAGAACTGTTGGTAATTACGGCGGCAGCGTCACAGTGATAAAAGTCCGTCCCTAACCCTGCCTCCTGCACGGCTTTGACGCCCACAGGCTTTTTATATCGCTTGCATTGAATCGCGTATTTTACATTTTTTCTGCGCGCGAGAATGTCAATGCCGTAATCTCCGCTGCCCTGCGTGACCTGAACATCCCTGTACCCGTTATGACGGAGCAGATCTGCAATGGCGTACTCAAAATCGTGTCCTTCCATCTGGTCAAGTTTGTCAAATGTATAGTTCATATCTGCGTTTCTACCCCTTCTTCACCATCGAAACCAGGGCAAGGATAGCGCATATAAGACACCAGAATGACCAGATGACCAGATCTGAGTAATTCCCATACCCAACGAACCCAAAAAATGCTGCCAGGCCAAACAGAATCATAAGAGCGATATCTCCGCCTTTTTTGGCAGAATCGCGCGTGACAATGGATACGATACCGCCCGAAAGCATCAGAATCCCTACCACAATTCCGGCAGCACCGCTGGTTCCGCCCGCATTTTCAATAGCATCCACTATCCCGGCGGCACAGGACTGAAACATTACCACCAGAAAGATAACTGTTGACAAGATACCGGATACTAATTTCCATGTTTTCATATAATGCAATCCTCCTTCATATTTGTTATGAAAATAATTATAACAAAGGGAAGGAGGCTTTGTTGCCCCCGCAGAGGGGGAATTTACAAATTAATTCCGAGGCGTATATTTCGTTTAAGTTGGATTTTTGCTTGGTGTAGGGTGTGCAGACTGCAGCGGATGTGGACATAAGGCGAAATCCCCCCTGTTTCGGACTATCTATTTCCCGACAGCCACGGGATACAGGAATTACATCTGTATTTTAGCAAGGAGAGCTTCCTGCAGTACCTGGGAGAAGTTCAAACCCATGGACATGGCGGCTTCATTGAGCCATTCCGGGATGCTTAAAGTTTTCTTTACCGCTTTTGAATTGGTGCGCTTTTTGTAAGCGAGCATATCAAATTCGATTACGGCCAGAAAGGCATCGGGCTCCGGAGCAAGGGCGGTTGGATCAGATGCGGCGGGAATGGGCTGATGCTCCTTTTCCCGGCAGGACAGGGCAAGCCCCAGTGCATCCACGGCCATTTCATAAGCCTGGGCCATGTCGTCGCCCTGGGTAAGGCATTCCGGGATATCAGGGAAAGAGATCCAGAAGCCGCCCTCCTCGGCTTTGTGGAAGAATGCGGGATAGAATAGTTTGTTCATATAACGCCTCCTTTTGGGGTTGCGGAGCTATTTGAGCCCCGCCTGTTTCAAAATAGCCTGTTCAAGTCCTTTTTTCAGGCTTGTGCTGTGATAAGGAACTTCGGTTTGGCGTCCGGTTGTATCGTTCCGCATCTTTACGTGGGATCCGTTTTGGCCGACTACCCTAAAGCCATTTTTCTTGAGATGCCTTATCATCTCGCGAGGTGTCATTGGCATTTTATTATTTTCTCCTCATCATGGAATTATTATGACACGTAATAACACGTATGTCAATATAAATACGTAATTTTACGTAAAGAAAATGAAAGGAAAATGTGGACATGAAGAAGAACCTGAAAGAAGGTACATAATCGCTCCCTTCACAAAATCCTCATCCCGCTGTGGATTTGGATCAGCTTCTCCCCCATAATGGGCTTCATCAGGTCGAAAGCGGCCTGGCCGGTGCAGTGCCCGGTGCAAAAGAGGGTGTCATAACGGGCAAGCTCCTCCGCGGTCCGCCGGATGTCCTCCTCTTCCTCAGGGCTGTAGTCCCCCTTTTTCATCAGATGGAAGCCGCTGATCACAATCCGGGGCATGTCCCCGTAAAGCTCCCGGTATCTGTCCAGGATATTCAGAATGCCGTTGTGAGCGCAGCCGGACAGAAGCACCGTCCGCTCCCCGTCACGTACCGCCAGACATTGTTCGTGCTGGAACTGGTCCTGCAGTTCCAGTCCGCCGGTCCGCCTTTTCAGAGACAGATTGCTCTTCGCCCACAGCCGCCGGCCCGTCACATGGGAGAAAATTTCCAATTCTTCGTCCAGCCTGCAGCCGCCTTCCAGGAGGCATACCTGGGGCAGCGCGGCGATTTTCTTATCAATTCCGATATAGCGGTTCCCATGGTAATAATCTCCCAGGGCCTCCCTTTGCAGGTAAATCCGTGCATGGGGATTCTGCGTGGCAAATGCCGGAATCCCTCCTCCATGGTCATAATGCCCATGGCTTAAAATCACCGTGTCCACCTGTCCCAGATCAATCCCCAGAATCCGGGCATTTTCAAGGAATGCCGCCGTAGCGCCGGTATCCACCAGTATTTTATGTTTTTCTGTTTCCACATACACACTTAATCCGTGCTCATAGGCACAGGCTGGGTTCCCGCAGGTATCCTCTATCAAAATCATTATTTTCATGCAGGTAATTCCTTTATTTGTACTGCTTAATATTTTCACTTGCCGTAAAACCAACTGCATAACTCTGTCTCGTTCAATCGCATGATTTCTTCCTACACATCCAGCTCCGCGTCGTTTGCATGATCGTAAATGAAGGCCTTTCTGGGGGGAACCTCCGTGCCCATGAGCAGCTCCGTCACCTCGGAGGCCATCCTGGCGTCCTCGATCTCCACCAGCTTCATTCTCCTGGTCTCGGGGTTTAAGGTAGTCTCCCAGAGCTGCTCCGCATCCATCTCCCCCAGGCCCTTGTAGCGCTGGAGGGTGAAGGGACCCTTGTGGGTTTTGCGGTATTTTTCCAGCGCCTTGTCGTCATAGAGATACTGCTCCGCCCCCTTGGAGGGCATTGCCTTATACAGGGGCGGCATTGCGATATAAATATGTCCCTCAAAGATCAGTTCCGGCATGAAACGGTAAAAGAGGGTCAGGAGGAGATTGGAAATATGCGCTCCGTCCACATCCGCATCCGCCATGATGATAATCTTGTCATAG
>CAJUSI010000070.1 GCA_910589035.1 uncultured Acetatifactor sp.
GATTTTATAATAAATGGCGAACTTGACCCATTTCCTTTATCTTATGTGTTGCCTGCTGAACAGGTGATGGAAGCTCTTGAATATTTTGAAAAGTATCATAAGCTGCCCACATTCATAACATGGCATGATGATAATGTCGCTTAGAAACTCCAGTTTGTGGAGTTTCTAATGGGAACATTTTTCCGAAAAGAGAGTCGATTAAAAAATGTACGATCGAAAACTGTTTGATCGAAAATTATATGAATAAATACCGATCAAAAGGCTGATACTCTTTACCAATAGACAGGGGAAACACTCTGGTAGGGTAGCTTTCCCCAAAGGAGAATTTCAGGGAGAAAACTATGAAATTGGTAAAGGCTGTCAGCTTGTATCTTATATGGCCCGTTCTGCTGCTTGGACTTGGTTTTTATGCGGGTGTGGAGACTTCACATTTCTTTTATCCGGGGGAAAAGAATCAGGGATATATGTCAGAGCCTGTGCCGGAGCAGGCGGACGCGGCACCAGCGCCGGAGAATGTGCAGGCGGTTTCCCATGAAGGACAGGAAGATATCCAGGGGAAGACCCAGACAAAAGAGTCTCAAAATGACGGAATTCATAATCAGGAGGCTGTCCGGGAGGAGGAAGCCGAGGAGGTCCTGTCCGCCCCGGAAACCCTCTGTGTGGATACGGAATATGTGCTGGAGGAGACGGACGTACTCAACCATACGGTGGTGGAGAATATAGGACGTCTTCCCAACAAGTATGTGGGTATGGACAGGGATCAGTTTATAAAGGCCATGGAGGTCTATGCGGATTTCCCTCCCCTGTCCGAGATGGAGCGCGGGTTCATAGGATTGAATGTGCTTTCCTTTTCCAGGGACCGGGTGGTGGTCCAGATGAACTATGAACTTGTACAGCCCACGGAAAGCTTTTATCTCGCGGTATACGACAATGAAGTAGTGGTTTATCTGGATGACAGGACAACCGTATATATTGAAACGGGAATCCGGCTGGATTCTCTTCCGGAGTCTCTGCAGCAGAGCATCATCGACATGATGTGGATAGAAAACGAAGAGAAGCTTTACAATTTTCTGGAGAATTACTCCAGCTGAGAGCAGTTAAGCGGGAGGGAGTTCAGATCAGGTATGCCAGGCCAACCAATCAGCTGTTTGCGTACTGCACAGACGAATATCCCGCTCCGCGCTGGTCGATATCCCGACAATATTTTTGCTGCACCGGAAAGTGTTCTGGCAATGGCCTTCCGGTAATTGATATATCGCTATTAAGTAGTCTCAAAGAAGCCGTGAGCATCACATATAATCATTTTTTATACTGTGGTGCGTCGGACAAAAAGTAGTGTTTTTTAGAACAAATGCGGCACATCACAGAAAGGCAGAATAAGACAGGACAGCAGAATGGAAGAACAGAACTGGAAGAGCAGAACGAGAACAGAACTGGAAGTGCAAAACAGGAAAGCGGGAAGATGATGGCTGATAAAAGAGTACATAGGGACTGTACGGTAGGAATTGTGGGCGGCGGAGCCGCGGGAATGATGGCTGCGATCACTGCAGCAAGGCAGGGAGCAGCGGTCACTCTGATGGAAGGGAATGACCGGCTGGGAAAAAAGATACTCGTCACGGGGAACGGAAAATGCAATTTGGGCAATGAAAATCTGGAGCCGGAGGAGTATTATACCGGATGTCCTGATTTCCTGGAAAGATGTCTGGAACAATTCAGCACGCAGGATGCAATCTCCTTTTTCCGGAGGATCGGCCTGATGGTAAAAAGCAAAAACGGATATCTGTATCCCGCCTGCGGTCAGGCCTCCGCGGTGCTGGATGTACTGCGCTTTGAAGTGAGAGCGCTGGGGGTACAGGTGATTACGAACTGTAAAATTCAGAGGATTGAAGTAGCATACCCGCAAAACGGAATCAGGCTTTGGGACAGCGGCGGAAGAAGCTATGAGTTTCACCGGGTGATTCTGGCCTGCGGGGGAAGGGCTGCTCCGAAGACAGGGTCCGACGGAAGCGGATACCGCCTGGCCAGACAGCTGGGACATGGGCTGATTCCCACGGTTCCCGCCCTGGTACAGCTGAAATGCAGGGAGGAATATTTTAAATCCGTTGCCGGTGTCAGGGCGGAGGCCCGGCTGGAGGTGATGACCGGAGGAAAATGCGTGGCCGCAGAGCGCGGAGAATTACAGCTGACGGAAACCGGTATCTCCGGTATTCCCGTATTTCAGCTGAGCCGGGTGGTGAATTACATAACAGCCGGGGGCAGGGACCGGACGAAAGAAGTAGAGGTGGTCGTTGATTTTCTGCCGGATGCAGGCGGGGAGCCCTGTGAAAGGCTTATGGCAGGCAGAAGCCTCCTTCTGCAGGAAGGGCGCAGCGTGGAAGAATTCTTTACGGGCATGCTTCATAAGAAGCTGATGCAGCTTTTTATCAGGCTGTCCGGTCTGAAACCATCTGAACCCGCGGCATCGGCGGACAGAGAGAAGCTGCACAGGGTCTTTGAGCTTTGCAGGCATTGGCGTGTCCATGTGACGGGCAGCGCTTCCTACGAAAGCGCCCAGGTTTGCGCCGGAGGCATCCCCCTGGATGAGGTGACGCAGGATCTGGAATCGAAGAAAGCGAGGGGAGTATACTTTGCCGGCGAGCTTCTGGATGTGGACGGAAAATGCGGCGGCTACAACCTGCATTGGGCCTGGTGCAGCGGATACCTGGCGGGGAGAGCGGCAGCCCGGGACGGGCGGCTGGTCCGGCCGTAGCAGCTTTTGGCAGAAAGAATTCAGACAGCAGAAAGAGAAAAAAGACAAGACAGAGGGAGAAAGAAAGACAGAGAAAGACAGGAAAAGACAGAGAAAGACAGGAAAAGACAGAGAAAGACAGGAAAAGACAGAGAAAGACAGGAAAAGACAGAGAAAGACAGGAAAAGACAGAGAAAGACGAGAAAAGGCAGAGAAAGACAGAAAAAGACAGACAGAAAGAGAAAGTAATATGCTCAGAGTGAACCAGGTAAAGATCAGGACGGGGCATTCGGAGGAAGCCCTGAAGAAAAAAATATCGGACATATTGAAAATCCCCGGACAGGAAATCAGAGGATGGAAGCTTATCCGCCGATCCATCGATGCCAGAAAGAAGCCGGAGCTTTTCTACAGCTACACCCTGGATGTGGAGGTAAAAAACGAGGAGAGGGTGCTGCACAGATTTCGGGGGAAGGAACAGATGGTTTGCAGAACGCAGAGGACTTCCTATCATTTTCCGGAACCGGGCGGCAGGGTGCAGGAGCTGCCCGCAGTCATTGTGGGAATGGGACCTGCGGGGCTTTTCTGCGCATATTTCCTGGCGCTGCACGGCTATCGCCCCATTCTTCTGGAGAGAGGAAAATCAGTGGAGGAGCGCAGCAGGGATGTGGAGGCTTTCTGGAAAACGGGGAAATTAAATCCGGATTCCAATGTGCAGTTTGGCGAGGGCGGTGCGGGCGCCTTTTCTGACGGGAAACTGAATACCCTGGTAAAGGATAAGGATGGCAGAAATGCCGCCGTATTGGAGACATTGGTGAAATTCGGCGCGGACGAGAGAATTCTCTATGATGCCAGACCCCATATCGGAACGGATGTTCTGCTGCATGTGGTGAAAAGGATGCGGGAGGAAATTATCCGGCTGGGAGGCCAGGTGCGGTTTGAAAGCCAGGTTACGGATATCTGCATAGAACAGGGCCGGGTGACAGGCATAGTGATCGGCGGCGGGGAGAATATTTCCTGCCGCCAGCTGGTGCTTGCCCCCGGGCACAGCGCAAGGGATACCTTTTCCATGCTGTATGACAGGCAGGTTCCCATGGAGGCAAAAGCCTTTGCGGTGGGCCTTCGGGTAGAGCATCCCCAGTCCATGATAAACGAAAGCCAGTACGGGATGGCGGAGCCGGGCAGCCTGGGAGCAGCGCCCTACAAGGTGACGGCGAGGGCGAAGAACGGCAGGGGCGTGTATTCCTTCTGCATGTGTCCGGGCGGCTATGTGGTGAACGCTTCCTCGGAGGAGGGACGCACCACGGTAAACGGAATGAGCTACAGTGCACGCGGCGGAGAGAATGCCAACAGTGCCGTTATTGTGACGGTGATGCCGCAGGATTTCGGCTCAGATCATCCTCTGGCCGGAGTATCCTTTCAGAGAAGGCTGGAGGAGAGGGCGTACGCCCTGGCCGGAGGAAATATTCCGGTACAGCGGTACGGGGATTTTAAGGCCAGAGTGGAGCAGAACCGAAGACAGGCGGATCCCCGGGAGAGGGAAGCCTGCAGAGAAAACAGTCCGGAGTCCCTGAAGAGGGAGGTAACGCCCCAATGCAAGGGCGCCTGGCAATGGGCCGATGTAAGCAGGATTCTTCCCCGGGAATGCAATGAGGCCATTGTGGATGGCATGGAAGCGTTTGCCAGGCAGATTGAGGGCTTTAACCGGCCGGATGCCTGCATGTCCGGAGTGGAGAGCCGCACCTCTTCCCCGGTAAGGATAATTCGTGATGACGGTATGCAGTCCAGAATTCAGGGGCTGTATCCCTGCGGAGAAGGCGCCGGTTACGCGGGCGGAATTGTCTCCGCTGCCATGGACGGCATCCGTGTGGCGGAGGCCATCGCGGGAACCTATGCGCCCGGGGGCGCCTGAAAGCCCGGCGTCCGACAGGCGATGAACATATATGTAAATGCGCCAGGAGGTCTATAGATGAATGAAAAGGAAGAGAAAAAGAAAATCAGACAGAATATTTTACAGATCAGAAACGCCCTGGGCAGGGAAGAGCGCAGGAAAGCGTCCCTTTTGCTGACGGAGCGAATCCTGGGCCATCAATGGTTCTATCTGTCGGAATACCTTCTGTGCTATGCTGCCTTCGGGAGCGAAATCGACACCAAAGACATTCTGCGGGAGGCGCTGCAGGCCGGAAAGAAGGTATATCTGCCGAAAGTGCTGCAGGCCGGAAGCTCCCCGGCAATGCGCTTTTACAGGATAGAGACATTGGATGAACTGGCAAAGGGCTATCATGGCATTCCGGAACCGTCCGGAATATCGGAGGAATACCCCTGTTCTCCCCGCATCGCGAATTCCACTCTGATGCTGATGCCGGGCGTCGCCTTCGACAGATTCCGGAGCAGACTGGGCTATGGGAAAGGCTTTTACGACAGGTTTCTGTCGGATAAGGAGGAACTACGGCTGCGGACCATTGGGGTGGGGTATGCCTGCCAGCTGGTTGAGACGCTGCCTGCCTCCCCCACGGATATCAAACCCTGTCAGGTAATCTGCGTGTAGGGCTGATCGGCCTGAGAAGCTTTTTCGCGTTCTGCCAGCCGCCGGATTTTTTTCCAGTTATCTGTCAGAAAGTACAGGAGCATGCACAATAAGCCGAAGGAAAAGCTGACAGGATAGCATACCATGAGCCAGGTTCCGTCCAGGAAGGCGGAGATCAGCCAGGCGCTGGGGATCCGGACGGCCCAGAGCATGAGGATATTTGCTATGGTGGGGAAGCGTACTTCGCCGATTCCGTTGACATAGCAGATAATGCCGTTAAACACTGCGAATATCCACATGGAGGGAAGTACTACCCTGGTATAGAGCACGGCAAGCTCCAGCACCTGTTCGTCTCTGGTGAAAAAAACCAGAAGCGGACGGCAGAAAAAGGTCACGGCAACACCGGCTATGCAGGTAATCAACCCGGAGAACAGAGGAATCCGCAGTCCCTCCTTCTGCAGCCGGACATATTTCTGAGCGCCGTAATTCTGGCCGGAAAAGGTAGTGGCCGCAGAAGACAGGGAAGAAATTGCCACATTGGCAATTCCGGTCAGCTTTGTGGCAACCGAGCAGGCTGCCATAAAGGTGGAGCCCTGGGCATTCACCAGCGCCTGCAGGAATATATGTCCCACCGAATAGATGGAGTTATTCAGACCCAGGGGCAGGCCCACCGTGATAATCCGGCGCAGAATATTTTTATTCAGCTTCTTCGGCAGCAGTGTGAATTCCAGCTCGGGATATTTCCTCCGGATATAGATTACGCTGAAGAGCCAGGAAGCGAACATGGAAAGGCTGGTAGCCAGGGCGGCGCCGGTTACATCCATTTGAAATCCTGCGATAAACAGAAGGTCCAGCACTATATTGGTAAAGCAGGAGATCAGCAGAAAAAACAGGGAGGCCCTGCTGTCCCCCATACCCTGCAGGATTCCGGCATTCATATTATAGCCCATATTGCCAAGGGTACCCAGGAAAATAATGCGGAGATAGGAAACCGCCAGGTCCCAGGTGTCTTCCGGCACCTGCATGAATTTTAATATAAGGGGTCCCAGGAAGAGCCCGAGGATGGAGATTGGGATGGCGCTGAGATAGAGAAATGAGGTGGCGGTGGCCGCCGTTTCTCTTACGGCTTTGCCGTCGCCGCTTCCCGTATACTGGGATATCAATATGGACACGCCCGTGCCTATTCCCAGGAAAATGCACAGGAGCATTTCCACGGGCTGGGAGCTGGTGCCCACGGCGGCAAGGGAGACGGAATCACAGAAATTACCGATGACCAGGGTATCCACGGTGGTATATAGCTGCTGTAAAATATTGCCGATACAGATTGGCAGGGCGAACAGCAGGACGAGCTTCATGGCGGGACCCTGGGTCATGTCTGCTTTTGTATGGGAATTTTGCATGGGGTATCTCACTTTCTGATGTAGTATCCTGGATAGTATAACGCTTTTTGGGCTTCAATGCAATGGGGCTTTGCTGTTTTGCTGAGACAGAGCCAAAGCTGCGGCAGAGATTTATGGGGCGCCTGTTTTACGGCATATGGTCAAATGAAAAAATGCGGGATATCTGCAACCGGCGGCAGCTTCTATTCGTTCTATGGGTGTAAGGACCACATCCCAGACAGGACGAAAGGAGAGATGTGTATGCCGGATGACTTCATCAGGCGCATGCTCCGGGCGGTCATCGAATCATTTTCAATAGATGAGGCGAAGAAAGCGGACATACTGCGGAGCATTGTGGGCCAGGAAAAGATAGAGGAGGATCAATGAATTATGTACTGTACTTCTTGCGGTAAACAAATTGCAAATGATTCCGTATTTTGCGGGCATTGCGGAAAGCCGGTTCACGGGAGCGGCGAGTTTGATGGGCTGGTGGCGGCGGCCCGCATGGGCAGTCAGGATGCCGTCAGTACTTTGTATGAAAAAACATACAGCAAGGTCTATTACACCGTCAAGTCCATGATCAGGGATGAGGACGCAGTGTTTGACATCGTACAGGACGCTTACATAAAGGCGTTCGGCCATCTGGACAGCTTCCAGGGTGACGCGAAGTTTTTGCCGTGGGTGCGGCAGATTGCCGCCAACACAGCACGGGATTGGCTGAAAAAGAAGCGTCCCATGCTGTTTACGGAGCTGGGATCCGGCGATGTGCAGGATACTCCCGTGGAGGAGCTGTTTCCGGATGAGCGCAGCGAGCATCTTCCGGATCAGATCATCGACCAGAAGGAGACGAAGCGCCTGATCCGCGAGATTATCGAGGAATTGCCGGAGGACCAGCGTGCTGCCATCGGTATGTTCTACTACCAGGAGATGTCCGTAAAAGAGATTGCCGCCGCCATGGAGGTCTCCGAGAGTGCGGTCAAGAGCCGGCTGATGTACGGGCGAAACAAGATCGAGAAGAAGGTCCTGGAACTGGAGAAGCAGGGCACGAAGCTCTACAGCCTGGCTCCGCTTCCGTTCCTGCTGCTGCTTTTCCGCAACCTGGAGACATACGCCACCGAGGTGTCGGATGGCCGGATTCTTCATGCCCTCCTTGCTTTGCAGCCAGTGGGTGCCGCCACAGCGGCGACAGGTGCAGGGCAGAGTGCGGGCACGGCCGGAGCGGCGGCAGGTGCAGGGCAGGGCGTGGGCACGGCCGGAGGCCTTGGAGCGCTGAAGATCGGACTCATCGTTCTGGCCGCAATGGCAGTCGGCAGCCTTGGCACCTTTGGTGCGATACAGATCGCATCCCGCTTTGGCGGAGACCAGGAATCGTCTGCCGTCGAAGATGCCATTGATCGGGAGGAGCCGGATAGATGGGAAGAATCTAAGGGACAGGAGGAGCCGGTTAAATCGGAGGAGCCGGGGCTCCAGGAAGCGCCGGAGGAACCTGACCCCATCGGCGAGGCCCTGGAACAGTACCGTATTATTATCGGCCAGGCGGACAGTTATGAATATAATACAGCCATCTCTGACCTTGAGGCGGTGGGCTACCGATATGCGCTGGTGCAGATGCAGCCGGATGACCTGGTTCCGACGCTGCTGCTGGAAATGGAGAGTGATACCTTCATAAACTATGTACGCATTTTCCAATATGATCCAGACACAAAAACGGTACGTCAGCCCGCCGAAACAGTGAGCGAAGGCACTGCAAGTGTTGGCGGTTACCGCGGAGGTCTCACCATGGCCGGGGACGGAGGGGGAATGATCAGTACAGAATGGTCCAGCGGAACAGGAGAAACCTCTATTTCGAGGATTATACTGAACGGAGATTCCCTCAACCGGGACATTCTTTGGACCGGTTTATTCGATCAGATACCCGACTCAATTACCCATATTGGGATTGAATGGCACGAGATCGGGGATCTGTCTGCGCTGGAAGGGTGGACAGCGCCTGATTCAGGTGCGGCAGAGCCGTCCGAGAGCGGCGCGCTTCCCACCGACGGGGACCGCATCGTGCTCACCGGCACTGTGGGCACATTCGATTATGACGATATCGTCGCTCTGCAGGGGGAGCCTGACCCCAATGGCTTTGATGAGAGTTCTGTGGAGTATGCCCGAAGCCAGACTTACCGCGTAATCGTATTGGATACGCCGCAGACTCTGTACCTCGAGTCATTCATCGGCGATGCTCCCTATAATAAGGAAGTTTTGTTGATCAGGCTCGACGGCATTGACGGAATGGAACAGTATGAGGGCCGGCATATTACGTTCAGCATTGACCCTGACAATGCCTGGTGGCCCACCGATACGTCGCTTCCTTTCGGGCAGCCCTACATCGGAGACATCCATATCCTTGAGTAAACTCACGGGCGATGAAATTTGCCACGATATCCCGGAAATCAGCCGGTTTCCTGCAAACTGCTATATGGTAATGCGTCAGTGTTGCAAAACATTGTCTGAACATATTTGCCAGAGCGGTGCGATGGAACCCGGCTGAATCTGGGATATAACATTTTTTTAAAATTTTTATAATTATCTGCAACCACCCGGCTTTCCCAATCGTTTCATAGGTGCAGACAAACAAAACTACTTTTGAAAAGGAGAAAAATTATGAAGACAATGAGGAAAGGTATCGTGGTAAAAATGTTAACTGGAGTAACTGCAGCCGCTCTTACTGTGGCAGGTGTTGCAGTACCAATGGCAGTCAATTCCGCTCAGAATCCGGCTGAAGTTCCTGTAATTGCTGATGAAGACGTCCTGACAGCAGAGATGTTCGCTGATGCAGAGAGAACCGGAGATGAAACTAACATTGCAGAGGAAGCAGATGCTGCAGAAGAACTCATGACAAATCCGGAATATCCTGCCGATGACGGGCAGAGATCCGATGACAAGCAGCAGACTAATAACGGCCAGAGATCCGATGATGGGCAGAAGTCCGATAACGGCCAGAAAACCGATGATGGGCAGAAGCCCGATAACGGCCAGAAATTCAATAACGGGCAGGAACCCGATAACAGACCAAAATCCAATAACGAGCAGAAGTACAATGACGGCCAGAAATCCGATAACAGTCAGAAATCCGATGGTGCGCAGAAGTCCGATAATGGGCAAAAGTCCGACGGCGAGCAGAAATCTGACAGCGGGCAGAAATACGACAATACGGCGGCACAGTCAGCAGCTGATAAAGCGGCGGCCGAACAACGTGCGGCAGAAGAGAAAGCGGCGGCAGAGCAGGCAGCAAGGGAAGAGGCTGAGAGACTTGCGGCAGAGCAGGCGGCAAGGGAAGAGGCCGAGAGACTTGCGGCAGAGCAGGCGGCAAGGGAAGAGGCTGAGAGGCTTGCGGCAGAGCAGGTGGCAAGGGAAGAGGCTGAGAGGCTTGCGGCAGAGCAGGCGGCAAGGGAAGAGGCTGACAGGCTTGCAGCAGAACAGGCACAGGCTAATGAAGAAAACAAGCAAGGCGTCACCGTACAGGGTGAAGAAGATACACTTGAGCCGGGTGTTCCCGAAGAGCAGCCGAAGGTAGCGCACTATCATTGCAACTGCGGTTATTCTTCTACTGATTATGAAGAATTTACGAGGCAGCATATGTTCCAGCACGTTCTCAACGGCGATAGAAACAGCTACTGCACGACCTACGAATAAGACATAAAGGAGGCAGGGACAGGGATGTTCCTGCTTCTGTTTTCATGTCGATCCCCCGCCTTTGGGACAAAATGTCTTAAAGTACAGCCAACTTATGGAATTGACGAATGTGGATTAAGGGATTATAATTCATAACATGGACAGCATGTGCATTTGCCAACAAAGGAGAAGAAACAAGCAATGACACTTTACGAAGCAAAAAAGGGCGGCAGCTACTGTATAGAGAGCCTGTATGTGGAGCCATCCATCACCAGGAGGCTGCAGGCTCTGGGGTTGAATGACGGGACAATTGTGAATATATTGAACAGGAAGAAGAGAGGCGCTTTGATCGTTCGGGTGAGAGGAACGCGTCTTGCGCTTGGAAAGCATATTTCCTCCAGCATTGAGATCAGAGAAGTCTGCAGGGAAGGCATGGCGGAGCCGGGGGAGGAAACAGAAAATGAGCTGTCATGAAAAGCAGAGAACAAACGAAAAACAGCGAAGTAAGGAAAGACAGGCAAAGAAAGAAGGGCAGGCAAAAAAGCAGAAGAAGCATCTCAATGTAGCCTGCATCGGCAATCCAAACTGCGGTAAAACCACGCTTTTCAATGCGCTGACCGGTTCAAAGCTGAAGGTGGCAAACTGGCCGGGCGTTACGGTGGAGCGGGTCGAGGGGGAGACAGGCTATGAGGATACCGGGATCACATTGATCGATACCCCGGGAATCTACTCGCTGACCTGTTATACCATTGAGGAAAAGGTAACCAGACAATGTGCCATGGACGACGGGATCGATGCCATTATCAATGTAGTGGACGCCTCATCTCTGGAGCGGAATCTCTATCTGACGCTACAGCTTCTGGAGCTGGGAAAGCCCATGGTTCTCGCTCTGAACATGATCGATGTGGTGAAGGAGCGGGGCATGGAGATCGACATGCACAGACTTCCGGAGATGCTTGGGGATATCCCCGTGGTGCCGGTGTCGGCGGCGAAACGCACAGGACTGGATATTCTGCTCCACGCCCTTATTCATCACTGCGAGGAGGGAATGGAGGAATATGTGCTGGATTACCCCAGAGAGATAGAAGAGAAAATAGCCGCGCTGGGAGTCAGGATGCAGACTCATTATCCCAGCCATTCCTCCGTGCGCTGGCATGCCATCAAGCTTCTGGAGGATGATGAAGAGGTGAAAAGGGAGCACCCCATCTCCGAGGTCAGCATTGTAGACAGAAGCTATGAAAAGGAAATCATCCAGTGTAAATACAGCTATATAGAAAAGGTAATGGGAGAGACTCTTTTTTATAAAAGTAAAAAGGCGGCCTCGACAGATAAAATAGACCGTATTCTGACCCATCCCTTCTGGGGGATTCCGGTGTTCTTGCTGATTATGTGCCTGGTCTTCTTCCTCACCTTCACGGTGGGGGATGCCCTGAAGGGGGTGTTTGAGACGGGGCTTGATGCCTTCTCCGGCGCCGCAGCAGTGCTGCTGGAGAGGCTTGGTGCGGCAGGCTGGCTTCAATCCCTGATAGTGGAGGGCATTATTGCAGGTGTGGGAGGAATCCTCACTTTCATTCCCAATATTTTTATCCTGTTTCTGGCGCTGGCCATGCTGGAGGACAGCGGATATATGGCAAGAGTTGCCTATGTGATGGATTCTGTCATGGGAAAGGTGGGGCTTTCCGGAAAAGCGTTTCTCCCCATGATTCTTGGCTTCGGATGCACGGTTCCCGCCATTATGGCTACCAGGGCGCTGGAGACGGAGCATGACAGGCGCAAGACCATGCTGGTGACTCCTTTTATGTCCTGTTCCGCCAGACTCCCCATCTACGTTCTGCTCTCGGATATGTTTTTCCCGAAAGCGGCGGCGTTAACGGCATTTTCCATGTATGTGGTGGGAATGGTTATTGCCATTCTGGCTGCACTGGGGGTGAACCGTCTGGAAAAGGGAAAGGAAAATGATTCCCTGTTGATCGAACTGCCGGAGTACAAAAGGCCCAACGCCAGGACGATCCGCATCTATGTGTGGAATAAGCTGAAGGATTATCTTTCCAAGGCGGGGACCACAATATTTGTGGCATCCATCCTTATCTGGTTTGTCCTGAACTTTGGGACCGCAGGTATGGTAGAGAACCCTGCTGACAGCTTCGGCGCGGTGCTGGGAAGGATCCTTGTGCCGGTGCTGGCTCCGGCGGGACTGGGCATGTGGCAGATCGGCGTGGCGCTGCTCTCAGGGATCTCCGCCAAGGAGGTGGTGGTTTCCAGCTTTGCCGTGCTCTTCGGTGTGGCAAATGCCAATTCCGACGCGGGGATGGCGGCCATCGTACAGAATATTCACAGCCTGAATCCTGCCTTTGGTCCCCTGAATGCCTATTGCCTGATGCTGTTCTGCCTCCTGTATGTGCCCTGTGTGGCCACGGTAGCCACAGTGAAAAAGGAGAGCGGCTCCTGGAAATTTACCATGAAAATGATCGCGTTCCAGCTGATTCTGGCATGGGCGGTGTCCACGCTTGTATTTCAGATAGGCAGTGTGTTTGTTTAGACGGGATTTCCTTTTTGAAGGAAAAGAAAAGCCGGGTGGATGCCACGGATGGGCACTATCGCCGGGAGCATGGGGGATTTGAATCCGTGAAGGTATGTAAAGATATGCAAAGGGGCAGAGGGATGAATTTAAGGGATTTTTTTCAAGAGGAGAAAAGGGCGGCGCTGGCCTTCTCCGGGGGTGTGGACTCTGCCTATCTTCTATATGCGGCTATGCGGTACGGTGCGCAGGTCCGTGCCTACTATGTCAAGAGTGCCTTTCAGCCGGAGTTTGAGCTGGCGGATGCCAGGCGGCTGGCCGGGGAGCTGGGAGCGGACATGAGGGTGTTGGAGGCGGATGTGCTGGCGGATCCAAATGTTCAGGCGAATCCGGCGGATCGCTGTTATCACTGCAAGAGGATGATTTTTTCCAGAATTGCGGAGGCTGCAGGGGAGGACGGATTTACTGTTCTCATGGATGGAACCAATGCGTCGGATGACGCGGGGGAGCGTCCCGGAATGCGGGCGCTTCGGGAATTGTCCGTCCGGTCGCCCCTGAGGGAGTGCGGGCTGACAAAGGAGGAGATACGGCGTCTGTCCAGGGAAGCCGGGCTGTTTACCTGGGATAAGCCGGCCTATGCCTGCCTGGCTACCAGAATTCCTTCCGGTGTCGAAATCACCCGGGAGAAGCTGGAACGGACGGAGAGAGCAGAGGATTATCTCTTTTCCCTGGGATTTCGGGATTTCAGAGTAAGGTTGCTGGGGGACTGCGCAAGGATGCAGCTGCCTGCGGAAGAGTTTGCGCTGCTTGCGGAGAAAAGGCAGGAGATTCTGGACAGGCTTAAGAAAGAGTATGCAGGAGTATTGCTGGATCTGGAGGGACGGTGATGAATAACGAGGTAAGGAGAGTATTGGAGGCAGTGCGTGCCGGGGAGATGTCAGTGGAGGATGCACTGCTGAAAATCAAGACGGAGCCTTTTGAGGACATCGGTTACGCCAAGGTGGATCTGCACCGGAAGCTGAGGCAGGGTGCGGCAGAGGTGATTTACGGAGCCGGGAAAACGCCGGAGCAGATCAACGGGATTATCGATATAATGAATAGAAACGGACAGGATACCGTGCTTATTACACGCATGTCAAAGGAGGCGGCCCGGGCAGTGGGAGAGCGGTATGAACTGGAGTATCATGAGGATGCCCGGGTGGGAATTCTGGGGCAGCGCCCGGAGCCGGACGGAATCGGCAGGATTGTGGTTGCCACCGGGGGAACCAGCGACATACCCGTGGCGGAGGAGGCGGCACTGACGGCGGAGGTTCTCGGCAACGAGGTGCTGCGCCTTTACGATGTGGGGGTGGCAGGGCTGCACAGGACGCTGGCTCATCTGGAGGAGATTATGGGGGCCAGCGTGATCATCGCCATCGCCGGTATGGAGGGCGCTCTCGCCAGCGTGATCGGCGGCCTTGCCGACTGCCCGGTGGTGGCGGTTCCCACCAGCATAGGGTACGGCGCGTCTTTTCACGGACTGTCAGCGCTTTTGTCCATGCTGAATTCCTGTGCCAGCGGCGTGTCCGTAGTCAATATTGACAATGGATTCGGGGCAGGGTACTTTGCCAGCATGATCAATCATATGGATGTGAAAAACAGGGGCGAAAAATAGATGGATCATAAAAATATGGATATGAAAAGGGAGTAGAAGCCATGAAAACATTGTATCTGGACTGCGGAATGGGAGCCGCAGGAGATATGCTTGCAGCGGCCCTGACGGAGCTGCTGCCGGATCCCGAAGACTTCATCCGGGAAGTAAACGCCCTTGGCATACCGGGGGTGCATATCAGGAGGGAGCCTTCCGTAAAATGCGGTATTACGGGCACTCATATTGCTGTGAGCGTGGACGGGATTGAAGAAGAGAGCGTTGACTATACCGGTCATGAAAATAGGGTAGAAGAGTCAATAGAATATAGCTGCCGAGCAGAAGCTGCACACAGCCAGGGCTGCATGAAAGAAGCCGTTCAAGGCCATGAAGGGGATACCGTACATGAGCATCCCCACAGCCATGAGTACACAGCGAAAGAATATCTTCACAGTCATGGAGAGGATGTATCACACGGACATACGCACAGCCACGAAGAGGATACTTTGCACGAACATCCTCACAGTCATAAAGCAGAGGCAAGGCATGAGCATCCCCACAGCCATGAGGATGCAGCGCAAGAACATTTTCACAGTCATGGAGAGGATGTACCACACGGGCACCTGCACAGCCATGGAGGAGAATCCGGACATGAACATGGTCATGTCCATCATCACAGCAGTCTGCATGATATCGAACATATTGTCCGGGATCATCTTGCCCTTCCCGCGAAGGTAAAGGAAGATATTCTGGCCGTATACGGACTGATTGCGGAGGCGGAAAGTGCGGCCCACGGCGTCCCGGTGACGGAAATACATTTTCATGAGGTGGGAACCATGGATGCCGTTGCCGACATTGCCATGGTCTGCCTGCTGATGGACAGGCTTTCCCCGGACGAAGTCATTGCATCTCCCGTTCATGTGGGGAGCGGCCAGGTACGGTGCGCCCACGGTATCCTGCCGGTTCCGGCTCCCGCTACGGCTCACATCTTAAGGGATGTGCCCATTTATGGAGGGAAAGTGAAGGGAGAACTCTGTACGCCTACCGGCGCGGCCCTGCTGAAGCATTTTGCCGTCCGTTTTGGGGAAATGCCCGTGATGAAGCTTCAGGCTGCGGGCTACGGGATGGGGAAAAAGGACTTTGAAGCCGCCAACTGTGTCCGTGCCATGCTGGGGGAGACGGAGGGGGAAAATGACTTTGTCCTGGAGCTTTCCTGCAATGTGGACGATATGACGGCGGAAGCAGTGGGATTTGCCATGGAATGTTTTATGGCAGGAGGAGCGCTGGATGCTTATACCGTTTCCATAGGTATGAAAAAGTCCCGCCCCGGTATTCTGATCCGTGTGATCTGCAGGGAGCAGGACAGGGAGAGGATGCTTGCCTTGCTTTTCCGGCATACTTCGACCATCGGCGTGCGGGAGATTAGAATAAGACGCCATGTGCTGGACCGGAGCATAACGGCTCTGGAAACTCCCTATGGGGTGGTGCACCGCAAAGAATCCTCCGGCCACGGGGTAACCAGGATAAAGTATGAATACGAGGATCTGGCCGCCATAGCCAGGGAGCGGGGAATGGGAATTGAGGATGTGAAGGAATGGCTGAAGGCAGAATCCCCGAAAGCCTGACACCCTTTATATGTAAAATGCAGGGAAACCGTCCGAAAGCGGATATTCAGGGCGCTGATAAAGCATGGAGTAAAAAGAGGGAAAATGATAAAAAGGGATTCGGAAGGCTCTGCATAAAGCAGAAAAGAGATTTCCGAAAAGTCCGATGAAAAGCAGTCTGGAGATGCAGAGAGTATACTATATTAAAAAAGGAGGCCGGAAATATGAGCGGAATGAGAGGAATCGATACCCCAGTAAGGCAGCGAAGAAGGAGAGTTTTCAAGGAGGTAGCCAATCTGGCATACAATTCATCCAATTTGAAGGACGACATGGAAGCGCTTCCCTACAAGATTGTGGATTATGAAGAGCCCCTGTATTGGGAGAGCGTCTACCGCGACCGGGCGATTATCCGGGAACGGCTCCGTCTGGCCATGGGGATGAGTCTGCGGCCGGAGAACAGGGAACACCCGGGGCACCTGACTCAGGGGCTGGAGGAGAGCAATATCAGCGAAAAATATTATGAACCGCCTCTGATGCAGGTGATCCCATCCGCCTGCAATGCCTGCCCGGAGAATCTCTATGAAGTCACCGATTCCTGCATGGGCTGTGTGGCACACCCCTGTCACAGCGTATGTCCCAAAGGTGCGATCTCCATGAAGGACGGAAAATCCGTCATTGATCAGGAAAAGTGCATTAAATGCGGAAAGTGTAAGGATGTCTGCCCTTATGACGCCATCTGTCATAAGGAACGTCCCTGTAAGGCTGCGTGCGGCGTAAACGCCATTCAGTCCGATAAATATGGACGCGCCTGTATAGATAACGATATGTGCGTTTCCTGCGGAATGTGCATGGTAAGCTGTCCTTTCGGCGCCATTGCCGACAAGTCCCAGATTTTCCAGCTGATACGGGCCATGCAGTCGGGAAAACAGGTTATTGCCCAGGTGGCGCCTGCATTTGTGGGACAGTTCGGCCCGAAGGTGACACCGGAAATGTTTAAAACCGCCCTGAAGGAGCTGGGATTTGCGGAGGTGTATGAGACGGCCCTGGGAGCGGACCTTGGCTGTATGGCGGAGGCGGAGCATTATGTCAGAGAGGTTGCCACCGGAAATCAGTCCTTCGCGCTGACTTCCTGCTGTCCTTCCTGGTCGGTGATGGCAAAGCATCTGTTCCCCCAGACCATTGACAAAATCAGCAATGAGCTGACACCCATGGTGGCTACGGCAAGGATTATCAAAAAGGATTATCCGGATGCGTCCGTGGTATTTATCGGTCCCTGCGCATCCAAGAAGCTGGAGGCCAGCCGGAGGACGATACGGTCTGATGTGGATTTCGTCATCACATTTGAAGAACTCACCGGAATGTTTGAGGCGAAGGGAATTCTGCTGGATGAGATCCGGGCCATGGATGAGATGGAGGACGCCACCGGGGCCGGCAGGGGCTACGGCGTTGCGGGAGGAGTCGCCAGCGCCATAGAGGAATGCATCAAGACCTATTATCCCGGAACGGAAGTGAAAATCGAACATGCGGAAGGGCTTTCGGAATGTAGAAAAATTCTTCTGCTTGCCAAGGCAGGCAAAAAGGAGGGCTGTCTGATAGAGGGGATGGCCTGTCCCGGTGGCTGCATAGCAGGAGCCGGAACGAATATTGCCATATCTCAGGCGGCAAAGGAGGTGGCGAAGTTCAAGGCCCAGGCAAAGGAAGCGGTGCCGAAGGAGGATTCTCAGGAATAACTGCCTCTGATCCTTTTATATAAAACGGGAAAAATATACGTATTTCAATACGGATAACGGAAAGCGAGTTGTACAGGCTCTCGGGGGCCGGACAGGCAAAATCAGGACTTTGATAAACCGCGGGGCAGGAAAGAGGGGGAACCGATGTAAAAGGGTTCCGGAAAGCTCTGCAGGATGCAGAAGAGAGATTTCGAGAGTTTATTTACCGGAAAAGGGGGGCAGAGCCGGAACGGCAAATGCGGGCGATATAATATGGAAGAAGTGAAGATGATAATCTCCTGCGTGGTGACAAAGGGAGACAGGAAAATGGTCAGGGTATCCTTCCTGCGGGGAACGGAGGGGCATTCCATGGAAAAAGGTCATTCCGTGGATTATGCGGAAGGAATCCTGCCCGAGGGCATAATAGAGAAATCCCGGGGCTTCACGGAGGAAGAGGTGGTACGGCTGGAAAAATACATGCGTGCCAACAGACAGGATATTCTGCGCCGGGCAAAGGAGATCGACCCTTTGAGAAACTGGATGGACGGATAACGGCGGATTATCGGATAAGGCGGTATGCCGCAGAGGGAATTCGCAAAAGCAGTTTCTTTCCTAAAAGTACTTGACTTTTACACTTTAAATCACTAAAATTATAAAAAGCAGAAGGCATGGGCTGGCTTGCACATGTTGCTTTGCCGCGGGGGTGTTTGCTGGATAATCAGGTCAAAACTATGGGAAACAGATATTGGATAGCGCAGAGAAGCGTTTCCGGAAAAGGAGCAGACTATCATGAAAGAGATATCAAATCTAATCGCATACCGCCCGGATGTCAAGGTGGTGGATGCCACGCTGCGGGACGGCGGGCTGGTGAATAATTTTTACTTTACCGATGAATTCGTGAAGGCACTTTACCTGGCGAACCTCCGGGCCGGGGTGGACTATATGGAGTTCGGCTACAAGGCCTCCACGGAAATGTTCGACGAGAGCAAATTCGGCAAGTGGAAATTCAGCAGGGACGAGGATATCCGGAAGATCGTTGGGGAGAACGCCACGGACTTAAAGGTCTCGGTGATGGCGGATGTGGGCAGATGTGAGAAAACGGACATCATCGACCGGGCGGACAGCCCCATTGATATGATCCGGGTGGCCACCTATGTGAACACCATCCCGGGGGCGGTGGACCTGATCGAGGACGCCAAGCGCAAGGGATATGAGGTCTGCTGCAATATCATGGCCATCTCCCATTCCCTGGAGGGAGAGCTGCGGGCCGCCCTGGAGATTCTGGGGCAGTCGCCGGTGGATGTGCTCTACATCGTGGACAGCTACGGCGCCATGTACCCGGAGCAGATTGCCCGCTTTGCGGATATGTACCTGGAAGCAGCCGCCAAATACGGCAAGAAGGTGGGAATCCACGCCCACAACAACCAGCAGCTTGCTTTCGCCAACACCATCGAGGCGGTGGGAGACGGCGTGGACTGGTTAGACGCCACTTACGCCTCCATGGGAAGGGGAGCAGGAAACTGTGCCATGGAGCTGCTGCTAGGGTTCCTGCGCAATCCCAAGTACAATATCTATCCCGCCATCCAGTTTGTGGATAAGTATATGACGCAGCTAAGGGAAGAGGGCGTGGTCTGGGGTTACGATCTGCAGTACCTGCTGACAGGCCTCTTGAACCAGCATCCCAGGGCCGCTATTCAGTTTACCAAGGAGAAACGGTCCGACTATACGGAATTCTACAGGGAGATGGTGTCCCAAGAGTAAGGAGAGGGCAAGCGATTTGTCTGAACTGCTACGGCGGAAGGAAAGCCCGGCCGGTGCGAAGAGCCGGGGGATATGGCAGACAGAAGCGGATATCAGAAACGGAGGCAGAAGATGAGCGAGAGGGTCTATATAAAGGACATAGCCGGGAAAATCGGCTCGGAAGTGAAGATTCAGGGATTCGCGGAAAATGTCCGCAACAGCAAATCCATGCTGTTCATCGTCTTAAAGGATATCACCGGAAAGGTGCAGATTACCCTGGAGAAGGAAAAGACGCCCGAATTGGCGGAGCAGCTGGAAGCAGTGACCAACGACTCCGTCCTGACCGTAATCGGCCAGGTGGCGGAGAATGAATACGTAAAGCTGGGCGGCATCGAAATCATTCCCAGTGAGGTCTACATCGAGAGTATCGCGGAGGCTCTGCCCATTGCCAGAAAGGAGATTCCCGCCACCAAAAAGAAAAAAGCTGTAGAGCGCTCCAGCATAGACCAGCGCATCGACTACCGCTGGATCGACCTGCGGACAGAGGAGAATCAATTGATGTTCCAGGTGCAGACAGCCTTGGTGAACGCCATGAGACAGTACCTTCTGGCAGAGAGCTTCATCGAGATCCATACCCCCAAGCTGATTGGGGCGGCCAGCGAGAGCGGGGCAGACGTGTTCGAGGTGGAATACTTCGACAGGAAAGCCTATCTGGCCCAGAGCCCTCAGTTCTACAAGCAGATGGCCATGGCCAGTGGATTCGAGCGCATCTTTGAGGTGGGGCCGGTATTCCGGGCGGAGAAGTCCTTCACCAGCAAACACACCACGGAATTCACGGGCTTCGACCTGGAATTCAGCTATATCGACTCCTTCCGCGACGTGATGAGGATGGAAGAGAACCTCCTGCGGGCAGGCATAGAGGCCGTCCGCGAGAAATACGGAGAGCGGATAAAGGAGTTGTTCGGCATGGAAGTCATCGTGCCCGATACGCCCTTCCCCGTGGTCACCCTGAAGGAGTTGTACCAGGGGCTGGAGCAGGACTTCGGGTACACGGTGGAGGAGTCCGAGAAGGGCGACCTTACCACGGACGCGGAGCGGCTGAGCTTCAAATGGGTGAAGAAGCACTATGGCCACGAATTCCTGTTCGTGACGGATTACAGCGCCCAGAAGCGGGCATTCTATCATATGAGGGACGAGAACGGGGTGCCCCAGGGGTACGATCTTGTGTGGCGGGGCGTGGAGATCACCACCGGGGCCCAGCGAGAGCACCGCTACGAAGTGCTGAAAAAGCAGGCGAAGGAAAAAGGCCTGGCGGAGGACGTGAAGTTCTACCTGGAATTCTTCCGGTACGGATGCCCTCCCCACGGCGGCTTCGGCATCGGCGTGGACAGGCTGACCATGCTGCTCATGGGCCTGACCATCAAGGATGCAATGTTCCTCTTCCGCGGGCCCAACCGTTTGACGCCTTAGGTGTTGCATTTCCCTCCTAAAATGTGTATACTGGAAGACAAGTTTTACCAATGAGGATAAACAACATATTTCAGGAGGAGACCAACATGAAAATCGACAGCATATGCGTACAGGGCGGCTACACGCCGGGAAACGGGGAACCGCGTCAGATTCCCATTATCCAGAGCACTACCTTCAAATACAACACCAGCGAGGAGATGGGGAAGCTTTTCGACCTGGAGGCCAGCGGTTACTTCTACACCAGGCTCCAGAACCCCACCAACGACTATGTGGCGGCCAAGATTGCCCAGCTGGAGGGCGGCACCGCGGCGATGCTGACCAGCAGCGGACAGGCCGCTAATTTCTATGCGCTTTTCAATATATGCAGCTGCGGCGACCACATCGTCTCCTCCAGCACCATCTACGGCGGCACCTTCAACCTGATCTCCGTCACCATGAAGAAGATGGGTATCGACGTGACCTTTGTGAGCCCGGATGCCACGGAGGAGGAACTGAACGCTGCTTTCAGGGAGAATACGAAGGCAGTGTTCGGCGAGACCATCGCCAACCCGGCCCTGACCGTGCTGGACATCGAGAAATTCGCAGGATGCGCCCATGCCCATGGGGTTCCCCTGATCATCGACAATACCTTCGCCACCCCCGTCAACTGCCGTCCCTTTGAGTGGGGAGCTGATATCGTGACCCATTCCACCACCAAGTACATGGACGGGCACGGCGCGGCGGTGGGCGGAGCCATCGTGGACAGCGGCAGGTTCGACTGGATGGCCCACGCGGACAAGTATCCCGGTCTGTGCACCCCGGACGACAGCTACCACGGCATCACCTACGCGGAGAAGTTCGGGAAAGAGGGCGCTTTCATCACCAAGTGCACCGCACAGCTCATGAGGGATTTCGGCTCCATCCAGAGCCCCCAGAACGCCTTTATCCTGAACCTGGGGCTGGAAAGCCTCCATGTGCGCATGCAGCGGCACTGTGAGAACGGCCTGGCGGTGGCGGAATTCCTCTCCGGGCATCCAAAGGTAGCCTATGTGAACTACTGCGGCCTGCCGGGAGATAAGTATTATCCGCTGGCTCAGAAATACCTGCCGAAGGGCAGCTGCGGCGTGGTCTCCTTCGGCCTGAAGGGCGGCAGGGAGGCGGCCGGCAGCTTCATGAAGAACCTGAAGATCGCGGCCATCGAGACCCATGTGGCGGATGCCCGCACCTGCTGCCTGAACCCGGCCTCCAGCACCCACCGCCAGATGACGGACGAGCAGCTGAAGGAAGCGGGCGTGCCCGCGGAGCTGATCCGCATCAGCTGCGGAATCGAGGACAAGGAAGACCTGATTGCGGATATCGCCCAGGCTCTGGAGGCCTGAGCGGCTTTGCAGGTATCCGAAGCGCAGGCGGAGAAGCGGACCGAATGGGGCCGCGTGCGGCATAGGACATGGTTCGCAGGGCACAGCGCCGAGGAACAGACTGTATAGCCCGGGTCGGGGATTGATTGACCGGGCAATGCGGCCTGAGGACTCCGGTTCACAGCGGCCGGTAAGCCTGGGGAGGTGGCAGATTTGGAGATATTTGGTAAGAATAACAAAATGGAATGTAAGGAATTTGAAAGGCGCATTCCGGATTATCTTGCTAAAAAGCTGGATTATCCTGCCCTGAAGCTTTTTCTTGAGCATTTGGACGAATGCGCGGACTGTCGGGAAGAGCTGGATATCCAGTTCCTGGTGGCGGAAGGCATGCACAGGCTGGCGGAGGGAAATGCGTTTGACCTGCAGACGGAGCTGGGGCAGAGGCTGGAGGAGACACGGAAGACCCTTCGCCTTCACGACGCATTCCTTTGTCTGGGGATTTGCATGGAGCTTGCGGCGCTGGGAATGCTGGCGTCCATAGTCATCTGGATTTTATTGTAAAGGCGGTAGAATATGGCGGAGAATAAGAAGCTTGTACTGATAGACGGGCACAGTATTCTGAACAGAGCATTTTACGGGGTGCCTGATCTGACCAATGCCCAGGGGCTGCACACCAATGCAGTCTACGGTTTTCTGAATATTATGTTTAAGATACTTGAGGAGGAAAAGCCGGATTACCTGGCGGTGGCATTTGACGTGCATGCTCCCACCTTCCGCCACAAAATGTACGAGGCCTACAAGGGGACGCGCAAGCCCATGCCGGAGGAGCTCAGACAGCAGGTTCCCGTGATGAAGGATGTGCTTCGGGCCATGAACGTGGTGATCGTGGAGCGGGAAGGACTGGAGGCGGACGACATCCTGGGAACCCTGGCGAAAAAGGCCCAGGCCCGGGGCATGGAGGTGTCCCTGGTGTCCGGGGACAGAGATCTGCTGCAGATTTCCGACCAGCATATCAAGATCCGGATTCCCAAGACAAAGATGGGAAGGACGGAAGTGGAGGATTATTATCCCAGGGATGTAGAGGCCGCTTACCAGGTGACGCCCCTGCAGTTCATCGATCTGAAAGCGCTGATGGGGGATACCTCCGACAATATCCCCGGCGTGCCGAAGGTGGGGCAGAAGACTGCCACGGAGCTGATGGTGCAGTACGGCTCCCTGGAAAATATTTACGCCCATGTGGAGGAGATATCCAAAAAGAGCATTCGGGAATCCCTGATTGCCAACCGGGAGCTGGCGGATCTGAGCAGGACGCTGGCCGCCATCAGGACGGACAGTGAGGTGGAACTGGACTATGAGGCGGCCAGGGCAGAGGACTTCTACACACAGGAAGCCTACGAGCTCTTTAAACAGCTGGAATTTAAAAATATGCTCAGCCGGTTTGAGACGGGGAACGCAAAGGATGAGGCCGATATTTCCGGGAGCTTTCACAGAATCGACGACTGGAAGGAATTTGACAAAAGGCTGGGTCGCATAAAGGACGGCAGCAGGGTCGGTCTCTTTCTTGCTGTGGAAAACAGGACTCTTCTGGCCGCAGCTGTTTCAGCAGAAAGCGAAACCTTTGCATTTCTGCTCCCGCCGCAGGAAAATGTGCAGCTGTCCTTTTTTGATGAAATTTCAGAAGAGAATACCAAAAAGGAGGCCGACGGAGAGCTTGTCCGCAATGCGCTGGAGAAGCTTTCCGGCAGGGTGGTTCTTTCCGCCTTTGACATTAAGAGGCAGTATCCTTATCTTTCCCGGGAATCCTCGGAAAATTATTTTGATATTTTAATCGGAGCCTATTTGCTGAATCCTCTGAAAAGCGATTATGATTTCGAAACCATCGCTTCGGAGCATCTGGGGCTGATGATCCCCGGCTGGGCGGAGACCTTCGGCAGGCAGAAGATTCGCTCCATGGGGGAAGCGGCCAGGCTTATGCCGGATGTGTTTGCCAGATATTGCTGTTGCGGGGCTTATGTATCGTTAAAAGCAGCGGATGTGCTGGAGAGTAAGCTGGCGGAGAGCGGCATGCATGAGCTCATGCACGAAATGGAGATGCCCCTGTCCCTGGTGCTCTATGATATGGAGCGTGAGGGCGTGGAAGTGCGCAGGGAGGAGCTGAAGGCCTACGGCGACGCTCTGGTGGCCAGGATAGAGGAGCTGGAGAAGTCCATCCATGCACAGGCCGGGGTGGAATTCAACATCAATTCTCCCAAGCAGCTGGGGGAGGTTTTGTTCGAGACCATGAAGCTGCCCGGCGGCAAGAAGACCAAGACCGGGTATTCCACGGCGGCGGATGTGCTGGAAAAGCTTTCGGAGGAGGCTCCGATTGTGAAGGACATCCTGGAATACAGGGGACTGACCAAGCTGAAATCCACCTATGCGGACGGACTGGCGGTCTATATTGAGGAGGATCAGAGGATTCACACCAATTTTAACCAGACTATCACCGCCACCGGGCGCATCAGCTCCACAGAGCCCAATCTGCAGAATATTCCCATGCGCATGGAACTGGGCAGACGCATCCGGAAGGTGTTTGTGCCCAGGGAGGGCTGCGTCTTCATGGATGCGGACTATTCCCAGATAGAGCTGCGGGTGCTGGCCCATATGTCCGGGGACGAACAGCTGATAGAGGCCTACCATATGGATCAGGATATTCACAGGATTACTGCCTCGAAGGTGTTCCACACGCCCTTCGAGGAGGTGACTGATCTGCAGCGCCGGAATGCCAAGGCGGTGAATTTCGGCATCGTCTACGGCATCAGCTCCTTTGGCCTGAGCCAGGATCTGAGCATCAGCAAGAAGGAGGCGGCGGAATATATCGAACAGTATTTTGCAACCTATCCGGGAGTCAAGAAATTCCTGGACGGGCTGGTAGCCGATGCGAAAAAGAAGGGGTATATTACTACCATGTTCGGCAGAAGGCGCCCCATACCGGAGCTCTTCTCCTCCAATTTCATGCAGCGGTCCTTCGGGGAGCGGGTGGCGATGAATTCACCCATACAGGGAACGGCTGCGGATATCATCAAAGTCGCCATGATACGGGTATGGAAGGCTCTGAAGGAAGCGGGGCTGAAATCAAAGCTGATCCTTCAGGTTCACGACGAACTGGTCATCGAAACCAGGCGGGAGGAGATCGAACAGGTGCGGGAGATACTCTCCGAAAATATGAAGGCCGCGGCGGAGCTGGCGGTTACGTTGGAGGTGGATCTTCATACCGGGGAGAATTGGTATGAGGCGAAATAAAAAAGTCTGGAAGGAAGGAAATGTATTTTATAGGGATTACAGGGGGAATCGGCGCCGGAAAATCAGAGGTGCTTAAATTTATCCGGGAACATTACAGCTGCGAGATCTATCTGGCGGATGAGGCTGCGCATCTGGTGAAGCGGCCGGGGACGCCGGTCTATGGGGAGCTGGTGCGCCTGCTGGGACAGGAGGTGCTGGCCCCGGACGGGCAGATTGATAGGGCTGCCATGGCGGGGAAAATATTTGCGGCGCCGGAGCTTCTGGAGCAGGTGAACGGGCTTATCCATCCCGCCGTGAAGAAGTATCTGCTGGAACGTCTGGAGGCGGCGAAAGCGGCGGGGGAGAAGGAATTTTTCTTTGTGGAGGCGGCGCTTTTGATTGAGTGCGGATATCTTGCGCTGGTGGATGAAATGTGGTATATTTATGCGGATGAGTCTGTCAGAAGGGACAGGCTGCGCCGCACCAGGGGATATGACGAGGAGAGAATCTCCCGGATTATGGCAAAGCAGCTTTCGGAAAAGGTCTTTCGGGAGAACTGCGATTTTGTGATCGAAAACAGCGGCTCCTTTGAAGAAAGCCGCCGGCAGATCGACGGGCGGCTGGCTGAAATCCGGAGTCGGCAGAATCAGGTGAAAGGCTGAAAGGCCGGCCAACCAAACGATTTGTTAAGAACAGTCAAAATTTACAGGGCGGCATGACAGTCAGGACAGTTCAGGCTGAAAGAGAGTCGAATGGTTTGAAGGGCAGCTGGAGGTTGGAAATTCGGCAAATGTATTACAAAATGTCGCAGACCAGAGACTGAGCTGTCAAAGGCCGGAGAGTAAAAAGAACGAACAGTAAAAAGAACGAACAAGGGATGGGATGATTAAAAATGCGGATTCAACCGTTGATCCCTTTACGGCAGGATATTTTCTGCCGTAGAAACGCGTACCGCAGCGCGCAGACAGGTGTAAAAATGAGATTATGCAGCATAGCAAGCGGGAGCAGCGGCAACTGCATTTATGTGGGCTCCGAGGCGGCCCACTTGCTTGTGGACGTGGGCATCAGCGGCAAGAAGATGGAGAACGGATTAAAGGAGCTGGAGCTCACAGGAAGAGATATTGACGGAATATTGATCACTCATGAACATGCGGATCATATCCAGGGGCTGGGGGTGGCGGCGAGGAAATATGAGATTCCCATCTATGCCACCGCAGGAACCATCCGGGCGCTGGCGAGCTGCGAGAGCCTGGGGAAGCTGGATGCAGGGCTTTTTCACGAGGTGAAGGAGGATACGAAATTCACCATCAAGGATCTGACGGTGAATCCCATGAAAATCTCCCATGACGCGGCACAGCCTGTGGCCTACCGCATCTCTTACGGGAATAAAAGGGTGGCCGTGTGTACGGATCTGGGAATATATAATGATTATACGGTGGAATGCCTGAAGGGCATGGACGCGCTTCTTCTGGAGGCGAACCATGATGTGAATATGCTTCAGGTGGGTCCTTATCCCTACTATCTGAAGCAGAGGATCCTGGGAGAGCGGGGGCATTTGTCCAACGAAAATACCGGCAGGCTCCTGTGCAGGATTCTTCATGATAAGCTGCAGACGGTCCTGCTGGGGCATCTGAGCAAGGAGAACAATCTGCCGGAGCTGGCCTATGAATCTGTGAGAATGGAAATCAATATGGGGGATACGCCCTATAAAGCCGGCGACTTCGACATCCGCGTGGCAAGGCGCAGCGAAGTGACGACGGCAGTACATATAGCCTGACGACGGCGGTACATATAGCGTGACGGCGGGCAGGCCGTCCGGGAGAAAGAATGAGAAAGAAAACAGCTTGGAATAAAAATGGAAACAGTCTGGAATAAAAAAGAAAATAGCCTGGAATAAGAATGGAAACAATCTGGAATAAGAAAGGATAAGAAGATGAAAAGAACGATTATTACGGTGGTAGGAAAGGATACGGTTGGGATCATTGCAAGGGTATGTACCTATCTGGCGGAGAACGGGATTAACATTCTGGATATTTCCCAGACGATTGTGCAGGGATACTTTAATATGATGATGATTGTGGATACCGCGGGCATGAATAAGCAGTTCGGCGATATGGCGGACGAAATGACTGCGCTGGGGGAGGAGATCGGCGTGGTAATCAAATGCCAGAAGGAAGAAATATTTGACAAGATGCATAGAATCTGAATTTATCTGGGGGCTGGAGGATACGGATGATCAATTTATATGAAGTGACAGAGACAAATAAAATGATTTCGGAGGAGAATCTGGATGTGCGCACGATCACGCTGGGCATCAGTCTTCTGGACTGCATCGACTCCGATTTAAAGAAACTGGGGGAGAAGATACATCGGAAAATATACGATGCGGCGAAGGATCTGGTGAAGACCGGGGAGGAGATTTCCCGGGAATTTGGTATTCCCATTGTAAATAAGAGAATCTCCGTCACTCCCATTGCCCTGGTTGGGGGTGCGGCATGCAAATCCGCGGAGGATTTTGCATATCTTGCGGGAGTCCTTGACAATGTGGCGAAAGAAGTGGGGGTAAATTTCATCGGGGGTTACTCCGCCCTGGTGAGCAAGGGGATGACGCCTGCGGATGAGCTTTTGATCCGCTCCATACCGCTGGCCCTTTCCGCCACGGAGAGGGTGTGCAGTTCCGTGAACCTGGGCTCCACCAGAACCGGCATCAATATGGACGCGGTGAAGCTGATGGGCGAGATCATCAAATCCACTGCGGAATATACAAAGGAGAACGATTCCCTGGGCTGCGCCAAGTTGGTGGTATTCTGCAACGCGCCGGACGACAATCCCTTTATGGCTGGGGCTTTCCACGGCGTTACGGAGGCGGATAAGATCGTCAATGTGGGAGTCAGCGGCCCCGGTGTGGTGAAGACTGCCCTGGAGAAGGTGCGGGGCGAGAATTTCGAGGTTTTGTGCGAGACTATCAAAAAAACCGCCTTCAAGGTGACCCGGGTGGGACTGCTGGTGGCTCAGGAGGCCTCCGCCCTGTTAAACGTTCCTTTCGGCATCGTGGATCTCTCCCTTGCGCCCACTCCAGCCATCGGCGACAGTGTGGCGGATATTTTATGTGAGATGGGGCTGGAATATGCGGGAGCTCCCGGAACCACGGCGGCGCTGGCACTGTTAAACGATCAGGTGAAAAAGGGAGGCGTCATGGCTTCCTCCTACGTGGGAGGCCTGAGCGGCGCATTTATTCCGGTCAGCGAGGACCAGGGCATGATAAACGCGGTGCAGGCAGGCGCTCTGACATTGGAGAAGCTGGAGGCAATGACCTGCGTCTGCTCCGTGGGCCTGGATATGATCGCCATTCCCGGGGACACCGGGGCCGGCACCATTTCCGGCATTATAGCGGATGAGATGGCTATCGGCATGGTAAACCAGAAGACCACCGCCGTGCGTATTATTCCCGTGATTGGCAAGGGCGTGGGGGAGACCGTGGAGTTCGGTGGCCTGTTGGGCTATGCGCCGATTATGCCGGTGAACGGATTTTCCTGCGACGCCTTTATCAACCGGGGCGGACGGATCCCTGCCCCCATTCACAGCTTTAAGAATTAATTGGAGCGCCGGGCTCTTCGGAGGAAAGCTCGGAAAGGACGGTACAGAGGATTACAGGATATCTGTCGGAGGAGATGAGGAATATGTCACTTCCCTGATCTCAGGATCGAAGGGGCTGCTTTTTGCCGCGACAAATGAGCATATTTATGTAGTCGATGCGGGAGGGAGGATTGCGGATAAAATACCGGTGGGTGAGCATACCTCCTTAAGCGGGATGGGACTGCCGGGTTCCTATACATCAGGGATGCTGCTGAAGGGAGAGGACGGCAGAATGTTTTTCCTGGTGGGATCGAGCCAGTGCTGGGAGATTGCAGGGGAAAGCGGCGGGGAGTTCCGCCTGAATATGCTGGGAACGGCAGATTCGGCAAGCGGTCAGTTCCTGGCCTCCAACCGGGGTCTGATGTACAATGGAGGAGACGGGATCCTGTACCGGTATGGAGGGAAGAATTCCGCGCAGGAAGCCGTGCTGCGCTGGATGGACAGCGATATGGCGCAGAGCGGCGTGGGCAACGAGGAGATACTTTGGCTTTCGGATGAGGAGATTATGGTATCTTACCGGGACAGGCAGGTATCCGGTATGTTCCTGCTGAAAAAGACTCCGGTGGAGGAGCTGCCGCCGAAGGAGACAGTGGTGTTCGCCGTTTTCTCACCGTCGTACCAGGTGGAACAGTATGTGATGAAGTTTAACAGAAACAGCGATAAATATCGTATTTCCATGGAGTACTATCAGGGAGAAGAGGGATGGGCCAGGCTGGATGCACAGATCGTGTCCTCCCATCCGCCGGACATGATTCAATTAGACAGCGATACGATTGAAAAGTATGCTAGGAAAGACGTGCTGGCGGATCTGGCGCCCTGGCTGGAGCAGAGCACCGTGCTTTCAAGGGATGATTTCCCGGAGAATATTCTGAATGCATACACCATAAAGGGAAAGCTGGCAGGGATTCCAAATGAGTTCCAATGCTTTACGGTTCTGGGACGTTCGGGGCAGGTGGGAGATCAGGGCGGCTGGACCGTAGAGGATGTGCGGAATCTGATGGAAAAGTATTCGGGTTCGGAGCTTTTTCGAAATATGAGCTTTCCGAATGTGGTGGAAAAATTCCTGGGGAACTATATTACGGAGCGGTATATAGACTGGGAAAGCGGGGAATGCAGTTTTGACGGGGGAGATTTCGCTGCCTTTATGGAATGGGCGGCGGGACAGTCCCAAGGGATGGACAGTGATGGCTGCTTTGATCCTTTGATAGGAACAATGGAGGAAAAACAGCTTCTATCCATGGATGTCTCCATTACCCGCCTGGACGGTTTGCTGGGATATGAGGTATTTTTCCAGGAAAAAGTGACAGCGATAGGCTATCCTTCTGCTGACGGAACCGTTTGTCATCTTGGGGATGCGGGGAATCTGATCGGGATTCTGGAGAATTCGGACCGGAAGGAGGGGGCGTGGCAGTTTATGGAGGCATTTCTCTCGGAGGAAGATATTATATATTCTATGCTGCCGGTCCGTAAGAGCGTTCTGCAGGAGCAGATGGAAGAACTGATGACGCCGGATTATGCGCTGGATATCACCGGAGAGAAGATTCTGGATGAAAAAGGAGAACCTGTGATATTTCCCAGGATCTTCTTCATGGGAATCGGAGATGGAGAAGTAAGTCTGGATTATATGACACAGGCGCAGATGGACCGGGTGCTTGACGTGATCTATTCCGCGGATTTCAGCTGGCGGGAAGGCTTAAGGGAGGAGATCCTGGAGATCATTCTGGAGGAGATGTCCCCCTGTATGAACGGGCAGAAGTCCTTTGATGCCGCGGCCGATGTGGTTCAGAACAGGGTGCGGAATCTGATAGGGGAGAATCTGTAAGGAAAGCCGCGCTATACGGCCTGCCTACAGAATAATCAGGGGCGCGGAAAATTCGCCGGGGACAGGCTGTCCCGTTTCTCCGCGGACAACTCCCCGGTAGATTTCCCCGGCAAGAAGATCCATCTTTAAGAGCCTGCCGGCTTCCTCCGGCAGGCTTTTTTTCGCGTCGGCCATCCTGGTGATCAGAGGAATGGCGCAATGTGCCTTGAGCGCGCCCAGCAGCGGTCCGGCGGTCCGGCGGAAACCCAGCACTCTGGCATAGGGGGCATAATCCAGCGCCCTGCCAAGCTGTATATCCTCTTTTCTGATATCCAGCAGGATATGCAGGAGGCATCTGCTGATTCTGGTATGGGTGATTTCCCTTGTCTTCAGGAGGCTGCAGAAGGAACTGAAGCCGGCGAAGGCATTGAGGTTGTTTCGGATGCGGTTTGAAAGGTCTCCGGAGACATCCAGGTATTGTTCATACCCCCTGTCCTTTTCCAGGAGCAGCTTATAGTACAGGATTCCGGAGAAGTCCTCGGGATCGGCGCAGGCGTTCCGGGCCAGGCATTCCGCCAGAAGCTCCACGGTATTCTCCGGCATAAAGGGGCGGAGGCCCTCCGGCGTCCTTCCTTCCCGGAGGGCCCGGCGGATGGCAAGGGCGGAGGTACAGACCGATGTCTGTGCCTGTTCCGGATGCTTTTGGGGCAGAGAATCCGGAAGAGCCGGTGCCGGTACTGTTTCCGGGATTTCCGGGGTAAGGGCATCATGGTATCCGGCGCCGATTCTTTTCACTGTCACAGGAATCATTTCGGATTTGCGCCGGATGATTTCCTTCATATAGTCAATCCCCAGGATATTATTGGGAGAGGAAAGTATGCGCCTGCATTCTTCCGGGTGTGGAAGCCGGGAGGAAGGCAGACCGTTTCCGCCTTCGCTCCGGACAGTCCCGTCTCCGCTCCGGACAGCCCCGCTTCTGCTCCGGGCTGCCAGCGCCTCCGCCCGGGCCATGGGGTAGGAGAGGCCCTGCTTCAAAAGGCGCTTTAAGTCCTCCCGGTATTCTGCCGGTTCCTCCGTCAGGAAGGCTGCAATCTGCCGAAGGAGAGCCATATCCCCGCATTCGCTTCCAAAGCACAGATGGGTGACTGCACCCAGCTTGTCCAGCAGGGCCACGGCTCCGGCCGCAAAATATTCAGAGCTGGCTGCGGCATACAGCACGGGAAGCTCCAGGACCAGATCCGCGCCGCCGAGAAGCGCCATCCTGGTCCGGACATGCTTGTCCGCCAGAGCAGGCGCCCCCCGCTGGACAAAATTCCCGCTCATGACGACAACTGTGCAATCGGCTCCTGTGAGACGCTTTGACTCTTCCAGATGGAAGAGATGTCCGTTGTGGAAGGGATTGTATTCCGCTATGATTCCGTTTATTTTCATGGATATACCTCTTTCGGCCGCTTCTGCGGCAATTATTGGAAATGGGCAAGTACCTTATAGCAGAAAGATTTTGGCAGGGTATTTACCCACGGGAGCCTATATTACCTCCGACTTTTGTCGAGAAGGTTTCTTTACGATATTCCGATTGAAATTATCAAATCACAATGTGAAAAAAATAACATACTCTGAAAACGCTTACATAATTGCAAAATCGGCAATAACAGGAGTGCAAAATGCCGGAATGTACCCCAAAATATACAATGAATCGAACATTACTCCTTGTCTAAATTTTCCTCCTTTAGTATAATATGGATAGAACAGTTTGTTAAGGGGAAATAATGTAAATTATCATTCATTTTACCTGACTGTAAAAATGTAACAAATATGGGTCAGCAAAAAAGTTGGAAAGGAGAAGGGATATGTCATATATTGACAAGATTAAGGAAAGGGCCAAGCTCGATAAAAAGACAATCGTGCTGCCGGAATCCAAGGACAAGAGAACCTTGCTTGCCGCAGCCAAAATTATGGAAGAGGGTATCGCCGACATAGTGATGATCGGTAATGAAGAGAAGATCACGGATGGTGCCGGGTGGCTGGAGGTGGACCTTTCCGAAGTCAAAATCATTGATCCTTCCGACACACCAAAGCTGGACGAGTATGCGGAACTCCTGTATGAGACCAGGAAGGCAAAGGGAATGACGCTGGAGAAAGCAAGGGAGATCCTGCTGAATGACTATCTCACCTTTGGCATCGTTATGGTGAAGGCAGGGGATGCGGACGGGATGGTGGCGGGCGCATGCCATTCTACTGCGGAAACCCTGAGACCGGCGCTGCAGATTCTGAAGACCGCTCCCGGCGTAAAGCTTGTCTCCGCATTTTTTGTCATGGATACCAAATTCAAGGAACAGGGGGAGAACGGTACTTTCCTGTTTGCGGACTGCGGCCTGAACCAGGATCCCACTGCGGAGGAACTGGCGACCATTGCCGAGACCTCTTACAGAAGCTTTAAGTCCCTGATAGGGCCCAAACCCGTGATTGCCATGCTGAGCCATTCCACCAAGGGGAGCGCAAAGCATGCCCTGGTGGATAAGGTGGTGGAGGCCACAAGGATTGCGAAGGAGCAGTATCCCCATCTGCTCCTGGACGGAGAACTGCAGCTGGATGCGGCCCTGGTTCCCGGAGTCGCCAAATCCAAGGCGCCCGGAAGTCCTGTGGGCGGCAGAGCGAATATTCTGATTTTTCCCAACCTGGATGCCGGCAATATCGGATACAAGCTTGTGCAGAGACTGGGGGGAGCGGAGGCATACGGCCCCATGCTTCAGGGGATCGCAAAGCCGGTAAACGATTTATCGCGTGGCTGTTCCTGGCAGGATATCGTGGGCGTGGTAGCAATTACCGCGGTGCAGGCCCAGCTCCAATAAGAAGGCCGGTCAAAAAGCGGCCGTTACCTTTACCCGAAAAACGAATATAAACGGTCGTCTCCGGTAAAACAGCTGCTTCCGGGAGAAGCAGTATAACATCCGTATTCTGGAAGCAGTATCGATAAGAAAAAGACGAAAGTCTATAAAAATAACGGAAAGGAAAAATGAAAATGAAAGTTTTAGTGATTAACTGCGGAAGCTCATCCCTGAAATTCCAGCTCATTGATTCCGAGTCCGAGAAATGCCTTGCAAAGGGACTCTGTGAAAGAATCGGCATTGAGGGAAGTATGATTACCTATGCCCCCGAGGGCGGGAAGAAGGAAACTTCCATTACCCCCATGCCTGATCATACGGAAGCAATCCGGCTGGTGCTGGAGGCCCTGACCAATCCCGGAACAGGGGTGGTGGAGAGTCTGGGCGAGATCGGCGCCGTAGGGCATCGGGTTGTGCATGGAGGAGAGAAGTTTGCGGAATCCGTCATCATTAACGACGAGGTTCTGGCGGCTGTGGAGGAATGCAACGATCTTGCACCCCTGCATAATCCCGCAAATCTGATTGGAATCAATGCCTGCAAGGAACTTATGCCGGATACTCCCATGGTGGGGGTATTTGACACGGCTTTTCACCAGACCATGCCGGAAGAGGCTTATATGTACGGGCTTCCCTATGAATATTATGAAAAATATAAGATCAGAAGATATGGTTTCCACGGCACCAGCCATTCCTACGTGTCAAAGAGGGCGGCGCAGGTGCTGGGCAGGGAATACGGTGACCTGAAGATCATCGTCTGTCACCTGGGCAACGGAGCCAGCGTTTCCGCGGTGAAAAACGGAAAATGCGTGGATACCTCCATGGGGCTCACCCCTCTGGAAGGTCTGATCATGGGCACCCGTTCGGGGGATATGGATCCCGCCATTATCGAATTCCTCGCCCATAAGGAAGAGATGAATATCGACGAGATTATGACGGTGCTGAATAAGAATTCCGGAGTTCTGGGTCTCTCCGACAATCTGTCATCGGATTTCCGTGACCTGGAGGACGGCTATAATAAGGGGGACGGAAACGCGGTGCGCGCTCTGAAAACCTATTGCTACAGGGTCGCAAAGTACATCGGCTCCTATACTGCCGCCATGAACGGCGTGGATGTGATCTGCTTTACGGCAGGTATCGGTGAGAATGCGCCCCTGGTCCGCAGCTTTGTATGCGAGTACCTGGGGTATCTGGGAGTGGCGCTGGACCAGGAAGCCAACCATAAGCGGGGCGAGGACATTGTGATTACCACTCCGGACAGCAGGACAAAGGTGATGGTGATTCCCACCAACGAAGAGCTGGCAATTGCCAGAGAGACCGTGCGTCTGGTGAAATAAGACCAGCCTGCGTATCCTGAAACAGGGGGTGTGAAGAAAGTCATGGCTTTCTTCACACCCCCGCACTCTGTTTTTTTCTTTTTCCAAATATTCTTTTTTCAAAAATAACAGCCTCCTGGAAACTCTGAAACGCATTCACCGGGCTGCCTGGGCTTCCGGCCCTGCGGATGATTCCTCTCTTTTTCTTTGTTTTCTGTCTGATATTATGTCTCTTCATTTTCTGCCCGATCCTTCGCCTCCTAAGTGATAGGCTGATGATTACCCGGTATAGCTTCTGAATGAAGATGAATCTGTGTAGTGGATAGCATATAAAGCCGGGAAAATTAAGTCAAAAATTCACCGCCGATGATTCAAATATTTTGCATTTATGATACATATCTGTAAAGAGAATGTGACAACCATGAAATAAAATACAGGATGTACGGAAGATAAGGAACTGCACGGTTCCTGAGATCATCGGAGGGAATAGCATGAGGGACGGAAGAGAGTACAGGAAAGCAGGGTGGACGCAGCATGCGGTGCGGAGAAGGGCTGATGAAAACGGCAATATGAAAAAAGCAATTTTTCGTTTTCTGATTATTGTCTGCATTCTTACAGTGATGAATACAGTATTAATGCTGCAGATACAGTCCCGGGTCAGGAATCTGGAAAAAGAACTGATTCGGGTGAAGAATATACTTAACATCAATCAACAGGAAAGGGAAGATGGAAGCACAACACAAAGCGGGCTGGATAGAGATCCGGCAGGAAATCCGGTGAACGGTTCCGTTATTCCGGAGAAAACGCAAAAGGAAGAATCCGATTATGTGGAGCTGTGCGGATTGGATGAAGTGGACAAGCCCGTGGACAGAACGAAGGAACAGGTCTGGCAGCGTCTGGACGAACTGGCGGAAGAAAACTCGCACATAGCGGAAATCCTTCAGAAGAGCAGTCAATATCCCGACAGATTATTGTATGCTCTGGCGAACAACCCGGAGATGACGGATTTCGCATTGAATTATCCCACGGCCGGGTCCCGGGCCACGGGAGAGGGACTGACGGATAAGGAAAAGGAGCAGGAATATCCCCTTTTTCTCCAATGGGATCCCAGATGGGGGTATGCGGAATACGGGGATGATATCATAGGACTTTCCGGCTGCGGTCCCGCCTGTCTGTCCATGATGCTCTATTACCTGACAGGGGACGAAAGCCTCAGCCCGGATAAGATAGCCGACTATGCCATGAGAAACGGATATTATCAGGCGGGAGTGGGTACTGCCTGGGCATTGCTGGAGGATATCCCCGTTCTGTACGGCGTGGAGGTAAGCCAGCCGGGAATATCGGAGCAGACCATGAAAGCAGCGCTGGATCGGAATAAAATCATAATCTGTTCCGTCAAGCCGGGAGATTTTACGGCGGGGGGGCATTTTATCGTGGTCTACGGATATGATTCGGAGGGCTTTCTGGTCAACGATCCCAACTGCGTGGCGCGCAGCAGGAAGAAATGGCCCTATGAACGGCTGGGGAATCAGATTAAAAATCTATGGATTTATCAATATAGTTATGCAGGAAACAGTATGGCAGGAAGCAATACGGCAGGAAACAGTATGGCAGGAAGCAATACGGCAGGAAACAGTACAACGGGGAACAATACAGCAGGAAACAGCGCTGACGAAAACGGCACGGATGTGGACGGCCTCTATGACAGTATATGAAAAAACATTCGTTCCGGGCATCCTCTGCCGCACGGAATAAAAAATGTCCCAAAGAAATTTCTTCTTCCGGTTGCAGTTTTGGGGAAAAGGTACTAGAATAGGAGGGAAGGAACAACTTTGGAAAGAGGAATCGGATATGAAAATCAGGACAAGATTTGCACCCAGCCCCACGGGAAGAATGCATGTGGGAAATCTTCGCTCGGCTCTGTATGAATTTCTGATAGCAAAGCACGAGGGAGGAGATTTTATGCTCCGCATCGAAGATACGGACCAGGAGCGTTTTGTGGAAGGCGCTACGGAGATCATCTACCGCACTCTGGAGCAGGTAGGTCTGAAGCACGATGAAGGTCCGGACAAGGACGGAGGATATGGACCCTATGTGCAGAGCGAGAGAATGAAGACCGGGATCTATATGAAGTACGCCAGGGAACTGATTGAAAAAGGAGAGGCTTATTACTGCTTCTGCGATAAGGAGAGGCTGGCTTCCCTGAAGACGGAGGTGGTGGAGGGCAAGGAAATCACAGTATACGATAAGCATTGCCTGTCCCTGCCGAAGGAGGAGGTGGAGGCGAACCTGGCTGCGGGGAAGCCTTATGTGATCCGCCAGAACAATCCCAAAGAAGGGACAACCACCTTTCATGATGAACTATACGGTGATATCACTGTGGAGAACGCGGAGCTGGACGATATGATATTGATCAAATCCGACGGATACCCTACCTACAACTTCGCCAATGTGGTGGACGACCATACCATGAATATCACCCATGTGGTGCGTGGGAATGAATACCTGTCCTCCTCGCCCAAATATACCAGGCTCTATGCGGCATTCGGATGGGAGCCCCCCAAATATGTGCATCTCCCTCTGGTGACCGATGAGAACCACAAGAAGCTGGCCAAAAGGGGCGGAAGCACCTCCTTTGAGGATTTAATAGAGCAGGGCTTTCTGGCGGAGGCGGTGGTGAATTTCATCGCCCTGCTGGGATGGAGTCCGGAGGAGAACCGGGAGATCTTTTCATTGGACGAGCTGATCAAAGCGTTCGACTATCATAGAATCAGCAAATCCCCCGCGGTGTACGATATTGTCAAGCTGCGCTGGATGAACGGCGAGTATGTCAAGGCCATGGATTTTGATGCTTTTTATGAGAAAGCGCTGCCATATCTGGAGAAGGCTCTTGAGACGGAGGATGGCCGGGCGATTTACGGTGATTCTGAGCTTAAGAAAATTGCCGCCATGGTGAAAACCCGCATCGAGGTATTTCCCGATATTGCGGAAATGGTGGATTTCTTTAAGGAGCTGCCGGAATATGACGCGGCAATGTATACTCATAAGAAGATGAAGACCAACAGCCAGACTTCCCTGGAGGTACTCACGGAGGTGCTTCCCCTTCTGGAGGCCCAGGAGGATTACGGCAATGATGCGCTCTATGAGACATTGTCCGGATATGTGGCGGAGAAGGGCTGTAAGAACGGCTATGTGATGTGGCCCATCCGCACCGCGGTGTCCGGGAAGCAGACCACGCCCGCCGGAGCCACTGAGATCATGGAGGTTCTCGGGAAGGAGGAGTCCCTGGCGAGAATCCGCAGGGGGATTGCATTTTTGCAGGATGCCATCGCCTGAGGGAAGAATTGTTCTATAAGCGAAATGAAACAGGGAAAGGGGCTTCGGCAGGTCCCCTTTTCCTGCATTGAGCTCGTTGGCAGCGATATCACATCGAAATATATCAATTTCAAACATGCCGGTTCCAGGTCATTCCGTGCCGTAATTCACAGCAAAATCCGAAATAAAATATAATAAAGGAGGAGCATCTATGGATCTCACTCATGCAAACGAACCGCAGAAGGCCGCGATCATGCATCTGCGCGGGCCCTGCCTTGTGCTTGCCGGTCCGGGAAGCGGCAAGACTTACACCATCACCAATCGCATTCTGTATCTTCTGGAAAGGGGAATTCCCCCGGAATCCATCCTGGTAATCACTTTTATGAAGGAAGCCGCCCTGTCCATGCAGCACCGCTTCCTGGAAATGTCGGCGCAGCCTTCCGGCTCTGCGGCAGCAGGGGGAGGAAATCCCGGCTTAAAGGCGTATTATCCGGTCAACTTCGGAACCTTTCATTCCGTTTTCTATCACATTTTAAAAGAATCCAATGTTCTGAAATCAAATCAGCTTCTCAGCAATTCGGAGAAGAAAAATCTGATTCTGCCCATACTAAAAGCATATGAGAAAAAGCGGAGCCAGGAGGCAGGAGAAAAAGCCGCCTGGATCGATCCCGGCAGCCTGAATGAGGATGCAGCCAAAATTCTGGCGGCGGTCAGCTTTTACAAGAATACCATGCAGATTTCCGAGGCGGCCGAAAAGGCGTCTTCATCATGGCAGCCGTATTTTGAAGAGATCTGCAGGGAATATGAGGACGCCGTAAAGGAAACGGGCAGGCTTGACTTTGACGACATGCTCTATAACTGCAGGAGATTTCTTCAGGAGAACGGGGCTGCCCGGGAATACTGGCAGAAACGTTTCCGTCACATCCTCATCGACGAATTTCAGGACATCAATCCGGTGCAATATGAGACGGTGAAGCTGCTGGCTTCCGGGGAATGCAATCTGTTTGCGGTGGGGGACGACGATCAGTCCATCTACGGCTTCCGGGGATCCCGGCCGGAGTGTCTCAGGCGCTTTGCGGAGGAATACGGGGCGAGACAGATCCTGCTGGATGTCAATTACAGAAGCAGGCCGGAGATTGTCCGGGCATCCCTGGCGGTGATCGGGGAGAATAAGGACAGATTCGTCAAGAATTTGAGAGCGGCAGGAAGCTCCGGGGCCGGGAAGGCCGATGTGGCCATACGTTCCTTTCCCGGCAGAGAAGAACAGTATGCCTGTCTGGTGCGTATGCTGCAGGAGGCAGCCCAAACCCGGGAAAGCTGCGCGGTTCTCTTTCGGACCAATTCCTACATGCAGGGGTTTGCCGCCCGGCTGAAGGCGGCGGACATTCCCTATGAGATGAAGGAGCATGCGGTCAGCATTTACGAGCATTTTATCGTGAAGGATATTATGGCATATCTGCAGATAGCCCACGGGGAGGGGGACAGGGAGCAGCTGCTGCGCATTATGAATAAGCCTTCCCGATATTTAAGCCGTGAAGCGCTGGGGAAGGCAGGCGTGAAGTCGGAAGACTCGACGGCAGTACCGCTTTTGGGCGCAATGAAGAAATATTATGATACGGCACAGCTGCCGGAATCTCAGAGACAGCGGGCAGGGTGTGAATTGGAGCGGCTGGAGAGGCAGTTTAAAAGCGTCAAAGGATTTCTTCTGCGTCCGGCGGTCAGCTACATTCTAAAGGCCATGGGATATGAGGAATATCTGAAGGGGCTGTCGAAGGCCAATCCGGAGAAATTTCAGGAATGGCAGGAGCTGCTGGAATGGCTGAAGGAGGATGCGGCGGCGTATAAAAGCCTGCGGGAATGGAAAAGCGCACAGGAGGAGTATGCCAAAAGTATGGAGCAGCACGGGGAAGGGGAAAAGAGGAGGAAGCCTTCCGGCAGGGCCCACGGCGGGGAGCAGGGAGAGCGGAAGGGGAAAAATGCGGTGCAGCTTCTGACGGTGCACGGAGCCAAGGGATTGGAGTTCGACAGGGTATGGATTCCGGACTGCAATGAAAAAATATTCCCTCATGGAACCATGCCGGATGAAAAAACGGCGGAGGAGGAGAGAAGGATTTTCTATGTGGCCATGACCAGGGCGAAAAAAAGCCTGGAACTCCTTTATCTTACAGGAACAAAGGAACGTCCCAGGCTGCCGTCGAGATTTTTAAATCCGATCATAAAGTTCTATCGAACTTAAAGTCCTGTCGAACTTAAAGTCCTGCCGAACTTAAGATTCTATCTGCCTGACGGTGAACGAAATCCCGGATTATAGGATTTCACTCATCCAACAGCTCGTCGAATTCACAATTATCAAGATATTCATCGAAGGCTTCTTCAACCTTCTCATATTCCGCATCATCTTCAATATAACTAAGCTCCGGCTCTTCATTCGGATCATCGGGATTTTCCCGGTAACCATAGAACCATACTTCCCCGTCCTCGTTTTCTCCGTCCTCATTCAGGGGGAGCAGTACAATATAATCCCTGGATTCAACGGTTAATATGGTGACAACGGCGCAGTTTACCATTGTGCCGTCCTCCAGTTCCAGTTCAACGGTCATTTCCTCGGCTTCATAATCATTATTCTTTCCCATGGGAAAACCTCCTGTGTGTTTGAAATATATACATTATACTTTCTTTTGGCCGGTTGTGCAACAGTTGTGAAAGAATATTATGATTTGTGCTTGTGATTTTCCGGTGTTGCTATTATAATAGGAATATGACACTTGACAACAGTATAGATTGCGGAGTTTCGACTTTGCGGGAACACATGGAGGGAAGCGATGGCCGATAACAATTTACGAGAAAACCCCTATCCATTAGGCGCTCATGCGGAAGGAGGGGCTGTTCGGTTCTCCTTTGCTTCCAAAGCTGCTTCCTGTGGAATTATGCTGTATGACAAGGCGTCGGGCAGGCTGCGGCAGAGAATTCCCTTTGCCCGGGAAGACAGAACGGGGTATGTCTATTGCAGGAAATTTTATGATATTGATCCGAAAGACAGCAGCTATCTTTTTTTCGAGGAAGACTATTTGGTCCCCGATGAGAGGGCAAGGGTTTTTTCACGGAAAATACCTTACGGCAGGGACAGGGAGGCGGAGGATTTAAAGGCCGGATTTCTGACGGAAGGATTTGACTGGGGAGAGGACAGGCCTCCGCGTATTCCCTACAATAAGGTAGTTGCATACTGCATGCATGTGCGCGGGTTTACGAAGCATGCTTCGTCAGGCGTCGTGCACAGGGGAACCTTTGCAGGAATCGCGGAGAAGATTCCCTACCTGAAGGAAATTGGTGTTACCACCCTGGAGCTGCAACCCGCATATGAGTTTATGGAGATTCCCATGAGGGGGGAATGCAGGGGATATTATCCTTATATGGCGGAACCGGGGGTAGTGGATTGCCCGGGGAAGCGGGACCGCTCAGGCGGAAAGCCGAACTACTGGGGATATAAGAAGGGATTTTATTATATGCCGAAGGCTGCGTACGCCGCATCCGATAATGCGTCGGCCGAGTTTAAGGAATTGGTGAAGGCGCTTCATGCCAACGGGATGGAGCTTATTATGCAATTTTACTTTCCTGTGGAGGTTAAGCGCAGTGAGATTCCGGAGATACTGCGTTTCTGGGTGCTGGAGTACCATGTGGACGGGTTTCATCTATTAGGTGAAAATCTTCAGACTGACCTGCTTGCGGCGGAAGACCTGCTGGCAGATACCAAGCTGTGGTACTATCATTTTGATACGGGAAAGATTTACGGAAGAGAGGAGAAACCGCTGTATCCCCATGCGGCGGAATATAATGATGCATGGTATTATGACATGCGGAGATTTTTAAAGGGTGACGGCGGCATGCTGAACGGCATGCTCTACCATATGCGTCATATCCCGGAAAAGGCAGGATGCATTCATTATCTTAGCAATTATTACGGATTTACCCTTGCGGATATGGTTTCCTACGATTACAAGCACAATGAAGCAAACGGCGAGGATAACAGGGATGGAAGCGATTATAACTGCAGCTGGAACTGCGGGGACGAGGGGGCGACGCGCAGACAGAGTGTAAGGCGGCTTCGGATGAAGCAGATGAAAAACGCCCTGTGCCTGTTAATGCTTTCACAATCCACTCCTCTGATTTTCATGGGGGACGAATTCGGCAATTCCCAGAAGGGGAACAACAATCCCTATTGCCAGGATAATGCGATTGCATGGCTGGACTGGGGGGGAATGACAAAGAACGCGGAGCTTCTGGAATTCTGGAAGATGCTTGCGGAATTTCGAAGGAGCCATCCCATTTTAAGACCTGAGAAGGAGCTGCGGCTAATGGATTACATAGCCTGCGGCTATCCGGATCTGTCCTATCATGGACGGAATGCATGGAGTCCCCAGACGGAGGAGTATTACAGACATATCGGCATTATGCTGTGCGGCATTTACGAAAAGTCCTGTGAAGCCGGCAGGGAAACGGCAGATACTTTCCTATATCTGGCTTTCAATATGCATTGGGAGAGCCATAAGCTGGCGCTGCCGAGACTGCCGAAGGGGATGAAATGGGAAACTGCATTTGGAACGGAGAGGAGAGAGCAAGGAGACAGATGCGAGGCTGAGCTCATGCGCAGCATTCCGCCAAGGAGCATTACCGTGTTTGTAAGTTCTGTGCGGGAGGAGAAATAAGGTAGCCTTGCACTTTTGCAAAGCGGCGGCATATGATACCATAAACAATCATTATGGAAGAGAATAATTCCAGGGAGAGGTTTATGAATTGTATTATTTTGCTGTTGCTGCTTGGCTGCTGCGGAGGATGGGGAAATGACGGCTGCAGCTGTGCTGCATGCGGAGACAATGGATGCCGCAGGGGAGTCTGCCGCGGGAGAATGACTGAAAGAAGGGATTGCGGAAGAGGAGAGCCCTGCGGAAGGGACTGTGACAGAGATTGCGGAAGAGGAGAGCCCTGCGGAAGGGACTGTGACAGAGATTGCGGAAGAGGAGAGTCCTGCGGAAGAGACTGTGACAGGGATTGCGGAAGAGGAGAGCCCTGCGGAAGGGACTGTGACAGGGATCGCGGCAGAGGAGAGCCCTGCGGAAGGGATTGTGACAGGGATTGCGGCTGTGCACAGGACGACAGGGAGAGCTGCGATGTGCCCGGCATGATTCCTCCGCCCTGGCAGGAATACCCGAAATTTCCCCGCAGGGACAGGGGAGAGGACTGCGAGGGATAGACGAAAGGAATTGCAGAGATAACTGTTCCGGGAGAGTCCGGAAGAAATGTCTGAGCAGCCAATCGTACAGGGAACCGATGGAATTAGCTGGCAGCAGCTGGTCCCATCGGTTTCGTTTTGGTAATATAAAAGTATTTTCGGGAAAGGTATTTTAAATAAAAAGCATATATGATATAATATTGTCTCGAAGGGGCAGCGGGAGCCGGATTGCTTCCGCTTCCGGAGAGCTGGCCTGCGTCCGTGCGGCATCGCAGGCCTGATATACAGAAAAACCGCGCAGAAATGAGGAAAAGGATGGAAAAGTACGTGGCATACGTCTCCACATATACAAGAGGAGATAAAAACGGAATCAAAATATATGATGTGGATATGGAAAAGGGAAGATTTATAGAGAAGGATAAAGTGGAGATTACCAATTCTTCTTATATGACCATTTCCCACAACGGGAAATACCTGTATTCCATAACGGATTTCGGGGTGGAATCCTATGACATTCTGGAAGACGGCAGCCTGAAATTTATTAATTTTGCGTCCAACAACGGCATGAGGGGATGTTATCTGTCCACCGATTATACGGACAGATTTCTGTTCGTGGCCGGATATCATGACGGGAAGCTTACCGTTTTAAGCCTGCAGAGCGACGGCTCCATCGGGGACATTACGGATGAAATATACCATAAGGGGCTTGGAAGTCTTGCGGAACGGAATTTCCGTCCCCATATCAACTGCGCGAGAATGACCCATGACAATAAATATCTGCTGGTGGCAGATCAGGGGATGGATCATGTAAATGTATACCGCTTTGATCCGGTATACGGGAAAGTGGTTCTGGCGGATATTATCAGAAGCGAACTGGAATCGGCGCCCAGGCATGTGAAAATATCCAAAGACGGACGTTTCATTTACATTGTGCACGAGTGCAAATGCTTTATTGATGTGTATTGCTATGAGGAAAAGGGAAGGCAGCCGGTGTTTGAGAAGATCCAGACTGTCAGTACCTGCGAGGTGGAAATCGGAAGCTATAACGCTGCCAGTGCCCTTACCTTTTCGGATGACCATAAATATCTGCTGAGCTCCAATTCCGGTGCAAATTCCGTGGTGCTCTATAAGGTGGATGAGGAGACGGGAATGCTTTCCGAGATTTTCAATCTGCCCGTGGGCGGAGAGTATCCGAAGGACGCCAGCCTGTTCCCCAACAATAAATTCCTGGTATCCCTGAACCATGAAACCAATGATATGACATTCTTCCGTGTGGATACGGAGAACGGAACCATGATTATGAACGGACCGCCCATCAATGTGGATGTGCCAAACTGTATCACCTTCCACAAGCTGTAAGGACACCGGACTGCGGCTGAGTCGGATTACGGCCCGTCGGGGGTATGGCTGCACCGGATGCGGCTGCACCAGATTATAGTTGTATTGGCTTGCAGCCAGGACGCAGCAGGACTTCAGGCTATGGCTGCATCGGATGCGGATACTCCGGCTTATGGCTGCACCAATCTGCAGCCGGGTCAGAGCTTTGCTTTGGGAGAGAGGAGCAAGAATGGCAGGTTCTACTTTCGGCACTATTTTCAGAATCACCACATGGGGGGAATCCCATGGGAAAGCCCTGGGGGTGGTGATAGACGGCTGCCCGGCGGGGCTGGAGCTGGCAGAGTCCGATATCCAGCGTTATCTGGACAGGAGAAAGCCCGGCGCAAGCAGCATTGCTACCCAGCGAAGGGAGGCGGACCAGGTGGAAATCCTCTCCGGCGTGTTCGAGGGAAGGACTACCGGGACTCCCATATCGCTTCTTGTGCGCAATACCTCCCAGAATTCCGGAGATTACAGCGAGATTGCCTCCTACTACCGGCCGGGCCATGCGGATTATACCTATGATCAGAAATACGGCTTTAGGGATTACCGGGGAGGGGGACGTTCTTCCGGAAGGGAGACCATAGGGAGAGTGGCGGCGGGAGCCGTGGCCTGCAGGGTATTAGCATGCCTTGGCATCAATCTGTGCGCCTATACACGCTCCATCGGCCCCATAGAGGCGGATATGGAGCATTTTGACAGAGACATGATTTTAAAGGTGCCCACGGCCATGCCGGATGCGAAAGCCGATGCCGCCGCCGTGAAGTATCTGGAGGAGGCAAAGGAAAATCTGGATTCCGTGGGCGGCTGCATGGAATGCATTATAGAAGGACTTCCCGCAGGATTGGGCGATCCTGTTTTTGAGAAGCTGGATGCGAATCTGGCAAAGGCAGTCATGTCCATAGGGGCGGTGAAGGCGGTGGAAATCGGGGACGGGCATCAGGTATCGGGCCGCTTAGGAAGCGAGAACAATGACGCCTTTCTCATAAAAGACGGAAAAACAGGAAAAGCGACAAATCATGCAGGCGGCATTCTGGGAGGAATCAGTGACGGGGATGCCATCCTGATAAGGGCCCATGTCAAGCCGACACCGTCTATTTTCCGGTCTCAGCGGACGGTCAATCGGGCCGGCGAGGAGATTACGGCCAGGATCAAAGGCCGGCATGACCCCGTTATTGTGCCCAGGGCCGTGGTTGTCATGGAGAGTATGGCGGCAATGACAGTATTGGACGCCCTGCTGTTGAATATGTCTGCAAGGATGGATTCCGTTGCGGATTTTTATAAGACGAAACGATGAATATTTTAAAGGTACCGCCGCATGATAAGGCAGGAAAGAACAGAAAGCATTATATAACAAAGCAAGGGAGACGGGAATGTACCGTATAATAAAACAAGAGGGAAGGGCCAAGAGAGCGGAGCTTGAGACGGTTCACGGCACAATTCAGACGCCTGTATTCATGAACGTAGGCACGGCGGCGGCCATCAAGGGGGCGGTGGCCTCTTCCGATCTGGAGCAGATTAAGACGCAGGTGGAGCTTTCCAATACCTATCATCTGCATGTCCGGCCCGGTGACAGGATTGTGAAACAGCTGGGAGGACTCCATAAATTCATGTCCTGGGACAAGCCCATCCTCACGGATTCCGGCGGGTTTCAGGTGTTTTCTCTGGCAGGGCTGCGCAAAATAAAGGAAGAGGGAGTTTATTTTAATTCACATATTGACGGACGCAAAATATTCATGGGCCCGGAGGAGAGCATGCAGATTCAGTCGAACCTGGCCTCCACCATCGCCATGGCCTTCGACGAGTGCGCTCCCAGCAAGGCGGACAGAAGCTATGTGCAGGCATCCGTTGACCGCACGGCCAGATGGCTGGAGCGCTGTAAAAAGGAGATGGACAGACTGAACGGTCTGGAGGACACCATCAATCCCCGGCAGCTTTTGTTCGGCATCAATCAGGGCGCCGTGTACCCGGATATCAGAATCGAGCATGCCGAAAGGATTTCACAGTTGGAGCTGGACGGCTATGCTGTGGGGGGACTTGCGGTGGGGGAAACCCATGAGGAGATGTACTATATTCTGGATGAGGTGGTTCCGCATCTTCCTAAGGATAAGCCTACCTATTTGATGGGAGTGGGAACGCCCGCAAACATTCTGGAGGGTGTGGAGCGGGGAGTGGACTTTTTTGACTGCGTATATCCCACCAGGAACGGAAGGCATGGGCATCTGTATACCAACCATGGCAAGATAAACCTTTTCAACGCAAGATATGAGCTGGATGATTCGCCCATTGAGGAGGGATGCGGCTGCCCTGCCTGCAGGCGGTATTCCAGAGCATATATCAGGCATCTGCTGAAGGCAAAGGAAATGCTGGGCATGCGTTTATGTGTGCTCCACAATCTGTATTTTTACAATACCATGATGGAAGAGATCAGAAATGCGCTTGAGGAAGGCAGGTTTTCGGAGTACAAAAGGCAAAAAATGGAGGGAATGGCGTCTGATACTTGACCAATGCGCTTTTTTTGTGTATTATGTACTGTAAAAGTCCGGAATTCTGTCTGTGGAGAACGGGCGGTCCGATAGAAAGGCCGATTAGAACGGTCCGGGATTTTTAATTTAAATTGACAGACGTTTGACGTCGGAATGGAGGAAACATGGGAATTTTACTGGCAGAGGGGGGAGATGCTGCGGCAGCGGCGACAGGAGGCGGAATGAATCTGCTGACCGTGATACTTATGTATGCCGTAGTCATCGGCGCAATGTGGTTCTTTCTGATGCGGCCCCAGAGTAAGGAGAAGAAGAGAGTGGCATCAATGCTTTCTACTCTTGAGGTCGGGGATTGCGTCCTGACGACTTCCGGTTTTTACGGGATTGTGATCGATATCAGGGATGACATGGTTATCGTGGAATTCGGCAGCAATAAGAACTGCCGTATCCCCATGGAGAAGGCAGCCATCAGCCGTGTGGAGAAGGCCGGGGAAAATTGAGCGGCAGGGAATCGGAAGCCCATGGCATTTTGGGGAAAAGCAGGATATAGGGAAAGAAGAACAGGGCTAAATCGGCTGAGAAGACCGGTTTAGTCTCTTTGTTTTCATGGAGATTTTATCCCGGTTTTACGGTATCCTTGATTCTTTATAATATTTTGTTGATATTTGTTTCTGAATCAGTTATTATAATAAGAAATGCTTTTGCGCGGTAACGCGGCAAACGAAGAATGTGGGAGATGCTGTATTCATGTCATAACAGCCCGCAGCCTGGCAATATGCAGGGAACTGCAGTGGAGAGCAGAAGCAAATATAAGGAAGAGAAAGGAAAGCAGGCAGATGGAATTACATATCACATGTATCCCGGGGGACGGCATTGGCCCGGAGATTGTAGCAGAGGCGAAAAAGATTCTGGAGAAGACGGCATCCGTCTACGGACATATTATGATTTTCGAAGATATCCTGATGGGAGGAGCCTCTATCGACGTGCATGGGGTTCCCCTGACGGAGGAAGCCGTTGCAAAGGCAAAGGCTGCGGATGCGGTGCTGATGGGTTCCATCGGCGGTGACACCACCACATCTCCCTGGTATAAGCTTCCGCCCAATCTGCGGCCGGAGGCAGGGCTTTTGGGGATCAGAAAGGCGCTGAACTTATTTGCGAATCTGCGGCCTGCGGTACTCTACGACGAGCTGGCGGCAGCCTGCCCCCTGAAGGAGGAAATCAGCCGGGCGGGATTCGATATGCTGATCATGCGGGAACTTACCGGCGGATTGTATTTCGGAGAACGAAAAACCGTTGAGGAAAACGGAGTGCGCAAGGCCATCGACACCCTGACATACGATGAGAACGAAATCCGCCGCATTGCCGTCAAGGGCTTTGACATTGCAAGGAAGCGCCGGAAGAAGGTCACCAGCGTGGACAAGGCCAATGTGCTGGATTCCTCCCGGCTCTGGAGAAAGGTTGTGGAGGAAGTTGCGAAGGATTACCCGGAGGTGAAGCTGGAGCATATGCTGGTGGATAACTGCGCCATGCAGCTGGTGAAGGATCCTGCACAGTTCGACGTCATCCTGACAGAGAATATGTTCGGCGACATCCTGTCCGATGAAGCAAGCATGGTAACCGGTTCCATTGGGATGCTTGCAAGCGCCAGCCTAAACGACAGCAAATTCGGCCTTTACGAGCCCAGCCACGGCTCCGCGCCGGATATTGCAGGGAAAGACATCGCAAACCCCATCGCCACGGTGCTCAGTGCCGCCATGATGCTGCGTTACAGCTTTGACCTGGATAAAGAGGCCGATGCCATAGAAGCCGCGGTAAAGCAGGTGCTGAAGGACGGATACCGTACCGGAGATATCTACTCTGAGGGCTGCGAGAAGGTGGGCTGCAGCAGGATGGGGGATCTGCTGGCGGAGCGCATAGAACTCCGGTGTGAAGGGAATGTCTCTGGATGACGGGAAAACGTATATGCCATTATATTTCAGAAAGGTGAGAAAAAGATGAGAAGTGATTCGGTAAAGACGGGCACCGCCCAAGCGCCCCACAGAAGCTTATTCAACGCGTTAGGCTACACGGAGGAGGAGCGGAGACGCCCTTTGATTGGAATCGTCTGTTCCTACAATGAGATCGTCCCCGGCCATATGAACCTGGACAAGATTGCGGAGGCCGTGAAGATGGGCGTGGCCATGGCAGGCGGCACCCCTATCATGTTCCCGGCCATCGCGGTGTGCGACGGTATCGCCATGGGGCATGTGGGCATGAAATATTCCCTGGTGACCAGGGACCTGATTGCCGACAGCACGGAGTGCATGGCCCTGGCCCACGGCTTCGACGGCCTGGTGTGCATTCCCAACTGTGACAAGAACGTGCCCGGACTGCTGATGGCGGCGGCCCGCGTGAATATCCCCACCATCTTCGTGTCCGGCGGTCCCATGATGGCAGGGCGCATCCACGGACAGAAGAAGAGCCTGTCCTCCATGTTCGAGGCGGTGGGCAGCGTGGCGGCGGGAACCATGACCATGGAGGAGCTGTGCGAGTATGAGGAGAAGGTCTGCCCTACCTGCGGCTCCTGCTCCGGCATGTACACCGCCAATTCCATGAACTGTCTGACGGAGGCCATCGGTATGGGCCTGCGGGGGAACGGCACGGTGCCGGCGGTCTATTCCGAGCGTATCCGCCTGGCAAAGCATGCCGGCATGAAGATTATGGAGCTGGTGGAAAAGGATATCAAGCCCCGTGATATTATGACCGAAAAAGCGTTCATAAATGCTCTTACCGTGGATATGGCTCTGGGATGCTCCACCAATTCCATGCTCCATCTGCCCGCCATTGCCAATGAGGCTGGTGTGGATTTGAACCTGGATATAGCAAATAAATTATCGGCAAAGACCCCCAACCTGTGCCATCTGGCTCCCGCTGGCCCTACTTACATGGAAGACCTGAACGAGGCGGGCGGTGTCTATGCGGTGATGAATGAGCTGACGAAGAAGGAGCTCCTGAATCTGGACTGCATGACGGTGAACGGCACCACCATCGGAGAAAATATCAAAAGCTGCCGCAATCTCAATCCGGAGGTCATCCGTCCCGTGGAGAATCCCTACTCCGAGACCGGCGGCATCGCCATCTTAAAGGGAAATCTTGCGCCCGACAGCGGCGTAGTGAAGCGCTCCGCCGTGGTGCCTGAAATGCTGGTGCACCAGGGCCCTGCCAGGGTATTTGACTGTGAAGAGGATGCCATCGATGCCATCAAGGGCGGTAAAATCATGGCAGGGGACGTGGTGGTCATCCGCTACGAAGGCCCCAAGGGCGGCCCCGGCATGCGGGAGATGCTCAATCCCACCTCCGCCATCGCGGGCATGGGACTTGGCTCCTCCGTTGCCCTGATTACCGACGGACGCTTTTCCGGCGCTTCCAGAGGCGCTTCCATTGGGCATGTATCCCCGGAGGCGGCAGTGGGCGGCCCCATCGCACTGGTGGAGGAAGGAGATATCATCAGCATCAACATTCAGGAGAACAGGCTGGATGTACTGGTTTCCGATGAAATCCTGGCGCAGAGACGTGCGAACTGGCAGCCCAGGGAGCCCAAAGTCACCACAGGATATCTCACCAGATACCGGGAGCTGGTCACCAGCGGAAACCGGGGCGCCGTGCTGGAGCTTCCCAAGAAGCAGACACAATAAGGAAAGTTATTTCAAAAGGACAGAGTGCAGAAAATTGCCCGGGAGTCTGGGCTTCTGTAGTTGTGTGAGACAGAAAAACGCCGGTCGGAGGATTTCCCGGACAAAACGGGACAGGGGATGGGCCGGCATAAAACGGAGGATGATATTATGCAGTTAAACGGGTCGGAGATCGTTGTAGAATGTTTAAAGGAGCAGGGAGTGGATACCGTATTCGGCTATCCAGGAGGCTCTATCCTGAATATTTACGACGCCCTCTACAAGCACAGCGACGAGATCAGGCATATTCTGACGTCCCATGAACAGGGCGCGGCCCATGCCGCTGACGGATATGCCAGGGCTACCGGGAAGGTAGGCGTATGCATGGCTACCAGCGGTCCCGGCGCCACCAACCTTGTGACGGGTATCGCCACGGCATTTATGGATTCCGTTCCCATGGTGGCGATCACCGCCAACGTGACCTTGCCCATGCTGGGCAAGGACAGCTTTCAGGAGGTGGATATTGCCGGCGTGACCATGCCCATCACAAAGCACGGCTATATTGTAAAAAATGTTGCGGAGCTGGCAGATACCATACGCAGAGCCTTCGCCATTGCAAGGAGCGGAAGGCCCGGTCCGGTTCTGGTGGATATCACCAAGGATGTGACGGCGGCTGTCTGTGAATATATCCCCATGCCCGTTGAAGAGGTAAAGCCTGTATTTTCCTGTACGGAGGAGGAGCTGGAGCAGGCGGTGAAATATATCGAGGCTGCGGACAGACCCTATATTTACCTGGGAGGCGGTGCAATTCTGTCGGATGCATGTGAAGAGGTGGCTGATTTTGCGGAGCGGATCGATGCACCGGTGTGCGATACCCTGATGGGAAAGGGCGGCTTCAACGGCAGGAGCGAGCGCTATACCGGTATGATCGGAATGCACGGCACCAAGGCGTCCAATCTCGGCGTCAGCAAATGCGATCTGCTGATTGCCCTGGGAGCGAGATTTTCTGATCGTGTCATCGGCAATCCCCGGAAGTTTGCCGAGAATGCCAGAATTATCCATATCGACATCGATGCGGCGGAAATCAATAAGAATATACGTGTGGACGCAGGGCTGGTGGGCGATTTAAAGCTCATACTCAGGGAACTGCTCAAAAGGCTGTCCAGGCAGGAGCATGGACAATGGATGAAAGAAATTGACGAACTGAAGGAAAAGTACCCCCTGCGGTATGACAAGACACGACTGTCCTGCCCCTATGTGATGGAGACCATTGACAAGGTGACGGAGGGCGAGGCACTGATTACAACGGATGTGGGGCAGCATCAGATGTGGGCTGCACAGTATTACCGTTACACAAAGCCGCGTACTTTCCTGTCCTCAGGCGGACTCGGCACCATGGGATACGGTCTTGGTGCCTGCATCGGTGCACAGATGGGACAGCCTGACAAAATCTGTATTAATATTGCGGGCGATGGGTGCTTCCGCATGAACATGAATGAGCTGGCAACGGCAAGCCGTTACAATATTCCCGTTATTCAGGTAGTGATCAACAACCATGTGTTGGGAATGGTGCGCCAGTGGCAGACACTGTTTTACGGAAAGCGCTATTCCCAGACCGTGCTCAACGACAGCGTGGATTTCTGCAAGGTGGCCGAGGCCCTTGGATGCAGCGCCATCCGGGTAACCGCGAAGGAGGAGCTGGAGCCTGCCATAAGGAGGGCGATCGATCTGAAGGCGCCGGTGCTGATTGAATGCATTATTCCGGAGGATGACAAGGTATTTCCCATGGTTCCCGCAGGGGCTCCCATTGCGGAGGTCTTCGACGGGGAGGATCTGAAGGAGAAATAAGAAAGAATCTAAATAAAATTGCAAACGGAACTTGGACACACTTATGAAAAAATTATTACGGTTTCTTCTGTTATTTTTATTATGCGGGCTGTTGATAGGGCTTGCCGGGTATCTGGGCTTAAGCATGTATTATCGCAATAACTTTTCCGTCAATACATGGATCAACGGAGTCTATTGTACGGGGAAATCTCTGGAGCAGGTGAATAAAGAACTGGTCAGCGCCGAGAAGGCGGCCGCAGAGCTTTACCTGGTGGCGCCCGATTCTTCCCGTTGGGAAATTGACATTCTGGAGGCGGGAATCCAGCTGGATTACACTGCGGAACTGAAGAAGTATCTGCAGGGGAACGACGCTTTTTACTGGATGGATCATCTCCGGAAGAATACCTCGGTGGAGCTTACACCGAAATGGACTGTCGCAGACGAGGAGAAGTTCAGAAGTTATTTGGAACAGATTCCCTTCATTGCACAGGAGCTTGATAAGGAATACGGTGTAAAGCTCCGGCTTTCCGAAGAAGGATATTCTCTGTGGGACGGTAACTGCCAGAGGCTGAATTTTGACAGGACATATGATTATCTGAGGGAATGCCTGGCCAACGGACAGACCACCGTTTCGCTTGGAGAGGGCGGCTGCTACGAGGACATCCAGGACAGCAGTGAGGATAAGCGCCAGAGACAGCTATGGCGCAAGATCTGCGATTATGCGGAAGACTGCAGCTGGATCGTATATGACATGGGATCGGAAAAAATTGAATTCACGCCTGCTCTGGTGGCGGGATTCCTGGAAAAGGAAGAAAAGGGAGATGTTCCCGCGCTGGATGAGAAGGGAGAGTTGATCATAAGTGAAGAAAAGGTATATCAATGGGTGGATGAGCTTGCCCTGGCATACGATACCTACGGTATGGAGAGAGAGTTCCTCTCCACCAGGGGAGATGTGGTCAAGGTGAAATACTGCACCTATGGAACAAGGCTGAATGCGCAGAAGGAGAAGGAGTATCTCTGGAAGGTGCTTCATGAAAAGCCGCAGGAGGCTGAGGAGGGCCCCCATATTCCGGATTACACCAGGGAGGCCTACGCAAGGGGGCTGGATGATCTGGGAGGCACCTATATCGAAATCGATCTGACAGAGCAGAGAATGTATTATTATGAGGATCACGAGCTCATACTGGAGACGGATGTGGTGACCGGAAATTTAAGCTGGCGGCTGGGGACTCCCGAAGGAATCTATTATCTCTACGGGAAACAGCGGAACCGGGTGCTGATGGGAGGAGATGTCCCCGCCTTTGTAAAATACTGGATGCCCATAAACGGGGGAATCGGTATCCATGATGCCAGCTGGCGGTCCTCCTTCGGCGGTGAGATTTATAAGACAAACGGCTCCCACGGCTGCATCAATACGCCCACGGATATCGTATCGCAGCTCTATGAGATGGCCGAGGTGGGCGTGCCGGCAGTAGTGTTTTATTAAGAAATTCTGCATACATTGAATTATGAGGAGGAATATGAAAATGTCCAGAGTGTATAATTTTTCCGCGGGGCCTGCGGTCCTGCCGGAGGAGGTGTTGCGGGAAGCGGCGGAGGAAATGTTGGACTACAGGGGAACGGGGATGTCCGTTATGGAGATGAGCCACCGTTCCAAAGCCTATGACACCATTATCAGGGAGGCGGAGGCGGATCTGAGGGATCTGATGAAGATACCGGATAATTACAGGGTATTGTTTCTGCAGGGCGGGGCAAGCCAGCAGTTTGCCATGATTCCCATGAACCTGATGAAGAACCGGGTGGCCGATTATATCGTCACGGGACAATGGGCAAAGAAAGCCTGGCAGGAGGCCGGCATCTACGGCAGGGCCAATAAAATTGCATCCTCAGAGGATGAGACCTTTTCCTATATTCCGGATTGCTCTGATCTGCCGGTCAGCGAAGAGGCGGATTATGTATATATCTGCGAGAATAATACCATTTACGGGACGAAATTCAAGACGCTGCCCGACACTAAGGGAAAGCCCCTTGTGGCGGATGTGTCCAGCTGTTTTCTGTCCGAGCCGGTGGACGTATCCAGATATGCCCTGATTTACGGCGGCGTACAGAAGAATATCGGCCCGGCGGGAGTAGTCATCGTGATTATCAGAGAGGATCTGATCACGGAAGAGGTGCTTCCCGGTACACCCACCATGCTGAAGTACAAGATCCATGCCGACAACGGCTCTCTGTACAATACGCCCCCCGCCTACGGAATCTATATCTGCGGGAAGGTTTTCAAATGGCTGAAAAAGCAGGGCGGACTTGAGGCCATGAAGGAACATAATGAGAAGAAGGCAAAGATTCTCTATGACTTTCTTGACGAAAGCAGACTCTTCCATGGCACGGTGCGGAAGGAGGACCGTTCCCTGATGAATGTTCCCTTTGTGACCGGAAATGAAGAGCTGGATGCCAAATTTGTGAAAGAGGCGAAGGAGGCCGGCTTTGAGAATCTGAAAGGGCACAGAAGCGTGGGCGGCATGCGGGCCAGCATTTACAATGCCATGCCCATGGAGGGTGTGGAGAAGCTGGTGGAGTTTATGAAGAAATTCGAGGCGGAGAACGCGTGAGCAGTCGGGTTTCACGGCAAGTGAAATCGTTAAGCAGTATAGATACCGAAATAAGTCAGATAGGAGAATGTATGTATAAGATTAATTGCATGAATCCCATCGCGCAGGTGGGGCTTGAGCATTTCAGCGACAAATACGAAATCACCGGGGAGGTGAAGGAGGCGGAGGGGATTCTGGTGCGCAGTGCCTCCATGCACGAGATGGAGCTTTCGGAGAAGCTTCTGGGCGTGGCGAGGGCCGGGGCGGGAGTTAATAACATCCCCCTGGATAAATGCGCGGAGCATGGCGTGGTGGTGTTCAATACCCCCGGTGCCAATGCCAACGGCGTGAAGGAGCTGGTCATTGCGGGAATGCTCCTGGCGGCCCGGGATGTTGTGGGCGGAATCCAGTGGGTAAAGGAATCCAGGGACAATGCGGAGATTGCAAAGGCTGCGGAGAAGGAGAAGAAGAACTTTGCAGGCACCGAGATCATGGGAAAGAAGCTGGGCGTCATCGGCCTGGGAGCCATCGGCGTGAAGGTGGCGAATGCGGCCGTGGCCCTGGATATGGAGGTGTACGGTTATGACCCTTATCTTTCCGTCAACGCGGCGTGGAGCTTAAGCCGTGCGGTGAGGCATGTGACCAATGTGGAGGATATCTACACACAGTGCGATTATATTACTATCCATGTGCCTCTGATGGATGCCACCAGGGGGATGATTAACGCCGAAGCCATCGGGAAAATGAAGGACGGCGTGATTCTGCTGAATTTTGCAAGGGATCTGCTGGCGGAGGAGGATGATGTGCTGGAAGGGCTGAAGAGCGGCAAAATCGCCCGTTATGTCTCCGACTTCCCCAATCCCACTACGGCAGGACAGAAGGGCTGCATCGTCATTCCGCATCTGGGGGCAAGCACGGAGGAGTCCGAGGAAAACTGTGCGGTGATGGCGGTGCAGGAGCTTATGGATTATCTGGAAAACGGCAATATCAGAAACAGTGTGAATTACCCGGCCTGTGATATGGGCGTCTGTACTACGGCGGGCCGCGTGGCGATTTACCATAGGAATACTGTAAATATGATCACGAAATTTACCGCCGAGTTCGGCGAGAAGGGGATCAATATCAGTACCATGACCAATAAGTCACGGGGTGAGGTGGCCTACACCATGCTGGATGTGGAGGAGAAGCCCACGGAGGAGATTATCCGGGCGCTGGAAAGCATTAAGGGTGTGTTCCGTGCAAGAATCGTAAAGGGATAAGCCGCAGATACCGGTCTCCGGGACGGGGAGCATGACTGCAGGGAATATGCCTGCGGCAGTTGAGGAATCTTATAAAAAGCAAAGGGTGTCGGAAAAGGATATTTGCAGCAATGGAAGAGAAGAATGGTATAATACAAAAGGAAAGCATTCCCGGCGGTCTGATCGCATTCGTTAAGAAGGAAACCGTGCTCTGTGCGGCGGGCATTCTGGCGGCGGCATCCATGTTCCTGGTGCCGCCGGATATGGAATATCTGAATTATCCGGATTACAGGGTGCTGGCGCTGCTGTTCGGCCTGATGCTGGTGATTGCCGGGCTTCAGAGTATCGGCCTGTTCCGCTGCCTGGGGCTCCGGCTTCTGGGACGGACCGGAAATACCATGCAGCTGGGCTTTCTGCTGGTAGCTTTGTGCTTTTTCGGCAGCATGCTGATTACGAATGACGTGGCATTGATCACTTTCGTTCCTTTTGCCATTATGACACTGACCATGGCGGGAGAGCGCAGGCTCCTGATTCCCATTGTGGTGCTGCAGACTGTGGCCGCAAACCTGGGCAGCATGCTTACACCGGTGGGCAATCCCCAGAATCTGTATCTCTATACTGCGTTTGAACTGTCTATCGGAACCTTTCTTGGGTATATGCTGCCCCTTGCCTTTCTTTCGCTGCTGCTTCTTGCGGCCGCGCTGCTGCTGCTTGGAAGAAAGCCTCTGTCCGTGCAGACTTCGGAGAAGGCGGAAAGCCCTGACAGAAGAAAGCTTACTGCGTATGTGCTGCTGTTCCTGGTATGCCTTTCCTGTGTGCTCCGCCTGCTATCCTGGCCGGTGATGCTGGCGATTCTGGTGCTGACGGTACTGATTGTGGACAGGAAGCTGTTCGGAGCGGTGGATTATTTCCTGCTTCTCACCTTTGTATGCTTTTTCCTGTTTATCGGAAATGTGGAGAGGATTCCTGCCGTTTCTTCTCTGATGAAGGAGCTGATCGTGGGAAGGGAGCTTCCGGCGGGCGCGGCTCTCAGCCAGGTCATCAGCAATGTGCCTGCGGCCATTCTGCTTTCCGGCTTCACGGAAAATGTCCGTCCCCTTCTGTACGGCGTCAATATCGGGGGACTGGGCACATTGATCGCTTCCCTTGCAAGCGTGATTTCCTACCGGCTCTATGGCAGCAGCGAGGGAGCGGGGAAGGGAGCTTACCTGAAAACCTTTACCCTGTATAATGTAATTTTCCTGGCAGTGCTCTATGCCGCGGCCCTGCTGATCCTGTAATCGATTTCTCAGCGAAAAAGAAGAGGAGAGCCTCCGTCAGAACCATTATTGATATCCTGAAGGCTGTCCTTCAGCTTCTGGTTGGTAGCGCAGGAAGCCTCGCTCTGGAGATCCATGTATAGAATAAATATATCCTCAAGCTTCAGGCCCTTTTCGGCGGCAATCTCCGCCATGACCGGCCGGAGCTTTTCCAGCTGTACGGAAACGGGTACCTTCTGGGGATCGATCTCTCCCAGGGCGCTCTCGGCGTAGCCATTGATGCGTTCCAATAATTTGCGGTTTTCATCAGTCATAATATACATACTCCTTTTTTATTTTCCTATTGGCAGAATTCCGTCAAATAGCTTTCTTCGGCCGGGTGATTCGAAACCCTTTTATATCCGTATTTCTCATAAATCCAGCGAAAAGCCGAACGCATATTCGTGCTTTCGATGGATTTTCTTCTTTCAGATGGCTATTTACCGATTTTCTCTTATAGTTTATCACTTGACGCTTGTTAAGTACAGATATTTTTGCTAAAATATATATGAATACAGCAATGAGAAGGCTGTCGGGAACTGCTGCCGGCATCGATTGCGGCTGTGAGCTCCAAAGCGACTGGGCACACATTGCAGGAGAACAGTCACGTTCCGACAGCCTGACAGAAATCTGCGATACAATCATAAAAGAAAAGAGGAGCAGGAATATGGCGGATATCAGAGCCTTTCGCGCATATCGTCCGGCGCCGGGCATGGAACACAGAATAGCGGCATTGCCCTATGATGTGTACAATCGGGTGGAAGCGGCAGAGGAGGTGAATCGGAATCCGGATTCCTTTCTGGGAATAGACCGTGCGGAAACGTCCTTTGGGCCGGAGGTGGATACCTATGCGGACGAAGTCTATCAGAAGGCGGCAAAGACCCTGCGGGAGTGGATTTCCCAGGGGAGATTCATACAGGACGGTCAGCCCTGTTATTATCTCTACGAGCTAACCATGGGGACGAGAAGCCAGACGGGGATTGTGGCATGTGCTTCCATTGACGATTATCTGAACAATGTGATCAAAAAGCACGAAAATACCAGAGCGGACAAGGAACGGGACAGAATCCGCCATGTGGATGCCTGTAATATGCAGACAGGGCCGATTTTCCTGGCGTACCGTTCCGATGAAACGCTTGCCTCCATAATCCGTGAATGCAAAAGGGAAGATCCGGTCTGTGCCTTTGTGTCCGAAGACGGTGTGAGGCACAGAGTGTGGGCGGCCGGGGAAGCGGACAGAGCGGAAGCCATCCGCCGTGCATTTGCCGGATTGAATGCAGTCTATATTGCGGACGGGCATCACCGCTGTGCTTCCGCTGTCAGAGTGGGGCTCATGCGAAGGGAAGCACATCCCGGTTATACAGGGCAGGAAGAATTCAATTTCTTCTTATCGGTTCTCTTTCCGGATGAGGAACTGAGGATTCTGGATTATAATCGTGTGGTGAAGGATCTGAACGGTTATACGGAGGAAGCGCTTTTAGACAGGATATCGGAAAGCTTTCAGGTGGAGGCCGGCACAGAGGCACCCTGCCGGCCCGGGAGGAAAGGGCAGTACGGAATGTATTTGGGGGGAAAATGGTACAGGCTGACTGCAAAGCCCCATATTCTGTCGGAAGATGCCGTGGAGGGGCTGGATGTATCGCTCCTGCAGAATTATCTGCTGGCCCCCATTCTCGGAATAAAGGATCCGAAGACGGATAAAAGGATTGACTTCGTGGGCGGTATCAGAGGACTTGAGGAGCTGGAACGGCGGGTGGAGACCGATATGAAGATCGCGTTTTCCATGTATCCCACGTCCATCGGCGAGCTCTTTGCGGTGGCGGATGCGGGGAGATTGATGCCTCCCAAGTCCACATGGTTTGAACCCAAGCTGAGAAGCGGTTTGTTCCTGCATGATATATCGGAATGAGTCACATAAGGTCTGGGGAATTTTCCCGGATTAACGAAAACCAAATATAAAATATTCGGATAGGCGGATAGTGTGCGAAAATTTCCTGGACGGCGGAAGCGTATTCGAAAACATTCCGTATAGCCGAAGAGTAAACAAAACAGTTTCGGATAGCCGGATAGCATACAAAAATTTCTCGGATGGCGGAAGCACATTCGAAAACATTCCGTATAGCCGGAAAATTACAGAATATGGGAACTAAATGACGAAAGGATGCGGAGTATGACAAAAAAATTATATAATCTGATGAACTGGCCCAAAATAGAAGAAATTATTTACTCGGAATGCGACAATCCCCACGATTTGCTCGGACCGCATAAAGCGGGGAGGCAGACTCTGATACAGGCTTATTTTCCCGGTGCAGAGAGCGTCTTTGTGGAATTTGAGACCGAAGAAGAGAAGGTGGAAATGGAGCTTGCGGACGAGGATGGTTTCTTTGCCGTACTTTTGCCGGGCAGGGAAAGTGAGCTTCCGGCCTATCATTATCTTGTGGAAAATAAGAACGGTCAGAGCCGGATTTGCGGGGATGCCTATCGTTTTAAGCCGGTGATTACCGCAAAGGACACGGATAAATTTAAAAACGGTATTCACTATACGGTTTATGAGAAACTCGGAGCCCATCCCATGACATTGGACGGCGTGGAAGGCGTATACTTTGCAGTATGGGCACCCTCTGTCCTGCGCGCAAGCGTAGTGGGGGATTTCAACGGCTGGGACGGGAGAATCCACCAGATGCGCAGGCTGTGGGATTCCGGTATCTTTGAGCTGTTTATTCCGGATGCCAAGGCGGGAGACAATTATAAGTTTGAGATGAAGACCAGGAACGGGACGGTCTATCTGAAATCCGACCCTTACGGAAATGCAGCCCAGCTTCGGCCTGAGACAGCTTCCGTTATCACGGATTTAAGAGATTTTGCCTGGGAGGACGGGAAATTTCTGGAAGCGCGGAAGCAGTTCCAGACAGGAAATGCGCCCATCAGCGTGTATGAGATGTACCTGGGGTCCGTTACCTGGGGAAAGGAAGAGGGCGCTTATGCGAATTACAGGGAAATTGCCGCAAAACTGATTCCTTACGTGAAGGAAATGGGGTATACTCATGTGGAGCTGATGCCTGTTATGGAGCATCCCCTGGACGGTTCCTGGGGATATCAGGTAATCGGATATTATGCTCCCACAGCCAGATACGGTACCCCCGAAGACTTCATGTACTTTGTCAATGAACTGCATAAGGCGGGGATTGGGGTGATTCTGGACTGGGTACCGGCACACTTTCCCAGGGATGTATACGGTCTGTCCAATTTCGACGGGACATGCCTGTATGAGCATCTGGATCCCAGGCAGGGCAGCCATCCCCATTGGGGAACATTGATTTATAATTACGGCAGGCCTGAAGTGTCCAATTACCTCATTGCCAATGCCCTGTTCTGGGTGGAAAAATACCATGCTGACGGCATCAGAATGGACGCTGTGGCAAGCATGCTCTATCTGGATTATGGGAAAAAGGATGGGGAATGGGTGGCCAATATGTACGGCGGGAAGGAAAACCTGGAAGCCATTGAACTGATAAAGCATCTGAATTCCATTATGAAGAAACGCAATCCCGGCGTGCTTACCATTGCGGAGGAGAGCACTGCTTTTCCCCGGATAACGGGAGAGCTGGATCAGGACGGGCTGGGGTTTGATCTGAAATGGAATATGGGCTTTATGAATGATTATCTGGATTATATCAAATACGATCCTTATTTCAGAAGCCACCATCATGGGGAACTGACCTTCAGTATGGTCTACGCCTACAGCGAGAAATTCATGCTGGTATTTTCTCATGACGAGGTGGTGCACGGCAAGGCATCCCTGATCGGGAAGATGCCCGGGGACCGCGCTCAGAAATTTGCCAACTTAAGACTTACCTATTCCTATATGATAACCCATCCCGGAAAGAAGCTGCTTTTCATGGGGCAGGATCTGGGAGAATTCGACGAATGGAATGAAAGCCGCTGTGTACAGTGGGAGCTGGCAGAAGTTCCGGAGCACAGGGGGATTGCCGCTCTGATGAAGGATCTGAATCATCTCTACCGTACCATGCCGGAGCTTCATGCTCTGGATGACATGCCGGAGGGCTTTGAATGGATGAACCATATTTCCGCGGATGACTGTTATCTGAGCTTCCTGCGCAGGGGCGCCGGAAAGGATGAAATACTTCTGGTGGTGGCTAATTTCTCCGGAGCGGAAAGGGAAATCACCACAGGGGTGCCTGCAGCCGGAAAATACAAGGAAATCTTTAATTCCGATCATGAGAAATACGGCGGGTCGGGGATTGTAAACGGACGGGTGAAAAGGACGAAGGAAATGGAATGGGATGATAAGCCCCATTCCGTCACGGTAAGGATGGCGCCGCTGTCATTAAGTATTTTGAAATACGCCCCGCTGGAGGAGAGGGAAAAGGCTCCCGTGAAAGAATCTGCAACGCAGACCAGGGCGGAGAAGGCCCCCTCGGAAAAGCCTGTGCCTCAGACCAGGGCGGAGAAGGCCCCCTCGAAAAAGCCTGCGCCTCAGACTAAGGCGGAGAAGGCTCCCGCGAAAAAGCCTGCATCGCGGGCCAAGAAAGAAAAGACTTCCGCAAAAAAGTCTGCATCGCGGACAAAAGCAGGGAAAGCTTAAAACCCTTTCCGACAAAGTAAGGAACTGTTGCAAAATAACTTATCCGGGTTTCCGAAGCCTCTGGAGCTGCCATTGCTTTACGGAAATAGAAGCGGATAAGTTATTTCTGCACAGCACCTGAGAGAAGCAAGAGGAACAGATAGAAAGGAAAGAGGAATGGATGATAAGATATCGTCAGAGCTCATCAATGAATTCCTGAGCCAACTTCCTGAGAGAGCACTGAATCTGGGGCTGCGCATTCTGCTGGCCGTTATATTTTTCCTTTTGGGAATTCATCTGATTAAGTTCATCCGAAAGATAATCCGAAAGTCCATGAAGCGGGCCAATGCCGAACTGGGCGTGATACAGTTTGTGGATTCCTTTTTAAAGGCATCTTTCTATGCATTGCTTGTAATGCTTCTGGCATCCGCCTTTGGAGTGGATGCCGCCAGCGTTGTGGCGGTGGTGGGATCCGCCGGAGTAGCCATCGGCCTGGCAGTTCAGGGCAGTCTGTCCAATCTTGCAGGCGGCGTCCTGATACTGGCCCTGAAGCCTTTTAAGGTGGGAGACTACATCAGGGAAAGCTATTCCGAAAAAGAGGGAACCGTCACGGAAATTCAGATTTTCTATACGAAACTTCTTACACCGGATAACCAGACGGTTGTTCTGCCGAATGGGAACCTGGCCAATAACAGTCTGGTCAATGTCACTACCCAGGAGGCGAGGCGTATGGACATTTCTGTGGGAATATCCTATCAGGCCGATCTGAAGAGGGCAAAGGAAGTACTGAATGCGATATTGGCCGGGGACGAAGCCGTGCTGAAGGACAGAGATATGCTGGTGTACGTGAGCGAGCTTTCCAGCTCCTGTGTGATGCTGGGGGTGAGATGCTGGTTTAAGCAGGAAGATTTCTGGGCGGGGAAATGGCGGATTACGGAGAACTGCAAGCTTGCCCTGGACGAAAACGAAATTAAGATCGCTTATAATCAGCTGGATGTGCATCTGGACACCGGGGAAGAGAGAAGAGCCTGAGGCTTATCCGGCGACGGTCAGTGAAGCCCTGTCCGGTGAGATACAGCCGGGAATACAGGGAACCGGATATGGCAGAGCGGCGGAAAGGCGTGGAAATCCCGTGCGGTAAAATGTGACTTGTGGTATGAAATACCGAATATATCAAAGCGCCGAAAAGGCATGTAAGTCCATCCGGTGAAATACGGCCGGGAACACAGGGAACCGGATATGGCAAAGCAGCGGAAAATGATGGAGGGACAGGAGCAATTATGGGGGAAAATGCTTATTTTCGGAATGCACTGGCGAATTTCACCCATGAGGCGGCAAACGGCGGGGCCATCCGGCATCTGGCGGATTTGGGATACAGTATGAGGCAGATTGCGGACAGACTGGATTTTCCCGTCCCCTATGAGAAGCTGCAGAATGAGGTATGGGAACACCTGCTTGGGACAGGCGCCATTCTACAGGGCAGGCCGGGATGTGTAAGAGAAGATAAATCCGTCTATGTCAGGGAATATGACAGGTACGGCAAAACCAGCTTCCGGCGGATCGTGGAGCCTGGGGAGGAAGATGCCATTTGCTGGCAGGAACAGATCGTGAAGAGGGATGAGGCCTTTCCGGCGAAGAAACTGTATTCCATGCTCCGGGCAAGGCAGGAGGAGAACGGCATTGACAATTCCTATCTTTCCTGTGATTTCGGGATGCTTATGCAGCGGGAACCGGAACGATACCATGCCATGCTCCAGGCTCTGGAGGAGAAACAGAGAGAGTATATTTCCGGACTTCCCTGGGGCAATAAGCGGTTCTATCACCGGCTGGATTCCTCTATGATGAATATTCTCATGTGTCTGTATACGGAGGCGCTGTACCAGGGGGAATGCTGTTTCCGGAAGACAAAAGAAGTAATCATAATAACGTAATTTTGAGAACATAATTTTAATTATACAAAATTTTTAAAAAACAGTTGAAAATATTCCCGAAAGACTGTATAATGTCATTTGTCAGCAATGCTTCTGTGGCTCAGTTGGTAGAGCGATTGATTCGTAATCAATAGATCACGGGTTCGAGTCCCGTCAGAAGCTTTTTCTTTTTAAAGTCATCTCCCGGAGGCCTGCTGCCTGACAGATTTCTGCTCTTTAAGTCTTGATTCCTTATCTGTAGCGATTTCCAATCAGATGTATTATAGATTTTGCCGTCCTGTTCATACTTATTTTTTCCATAGTCTCTAGGAAGCTTTTGGCAGAAAACGACGGTTTCTGATTCGGGTTTTCCGTAAAAGATGAGGGAATTGATCAGAATGGTGTCTTGGAAGATGCATAGGATAAGGCTGGAGATTCCGAGAGGATATTTTTTATTATAAAAAAAGGAGGAATAAATAATGGCATTGGAAAATGAAGATTTGCTTGCCTTATCCCAGTTGCTGGATACCAAACTGCAGCCAATAAGAGAGGATATCCGTTTTCTGAAATTACAGAATGAAAACGATATTTTACCCCGCCTTAGAAATCTGGAAGCCTGTTATACTTCCACTTATGAGAGATATAAAAACGGTGCGGCACAGATAGATGCGATGCAGAGCGACATAGATATTATGAAAAAGGTGATCATTGCCCATAGCGAAAAATTTCAGCAGATGGCGTAGGGTATGATAAGGATTATGCTACAGCCGCATAAATCCATAAGCCAAAGCCAATAAAGGCATAACACATGACGAACTATGTAAGGCCCAAAAAGCGGAACGCTCTTTGGCCTTTGGAAAAACATCGTAATTTCACTATATCGTAAATCTTTTCTTAATCTGATGTTCGATGATCTGAATGGATTTGTAGAATCCCAGGGCGATTACGCAGAGCACAATAATACTGGTAATGACCATATCCAGCTGAAATACCTGTGAGCCGTATATGATCAGATATCCGAGTCCCCGTCTCGCCGCAAGGAACTCTCCGATAATGACTCCCACCAGTGCCAGGCCGATATTCACCTTTGAAGTACTCAGGAGAATGGGAATGGAGCCCGGAAGCACAACCCTGTAGAAGGCGTCTTTTCTGGTGCCGCCCAGGGTATAGATCAGAGTGATTTTCTCCTCGTCCACCTGTTGAAAGCCTGTATAGAAGCTTATAATGGAGCCGAAAATGGCTACGGAGATTCCAGCCACGATAATCGTTTTTGTACCTGTACCCAGCCATACGATGAAAAGCGGCGCCAGGGCCGATTTCGGCAGGCTGTTCAATACGACCAGATAGGGCTCCAGAATCTCCGAAAGCTTTCCGGAATACCACAGCAGGGTGGAAACCAGAAGACTGAAAAGCAGTACCAGCAGAAAGCTGAACAGGGTCTCGAAAAGCGTTACTCCAATATGGGATAGGAGGGATTTGCTTTTCAAAAGCTCCATAAAACAGCGGGCAACGCGGCTTGGACTGGCGAAGAAAAAGCTGTCAATCCACTTTAAATCGGCGCTGATTTCCCAGAGAACCAAAAAAAGGACAAAGAGTATCGTCCTCCAGGATGCTATCTCGTGATGATGGCGTCTGTGATTTTTCATAAATTCTTCCTGCCTGGTCAGTTCCGCACAGGCGTGTCTTTTTCTTCGCTTAGTGTTCATGTGTCAGCTCCTCCCATAGCATATTGAAATACCCCTGGAACTCGGGGGCGTTTCTGGCAGCCAGGGGGGAGTCGTCCGCAAGCGTGAGGTTCACGGTGACTTCCCTTTTGACTATGGCGGGACGCCCGGACAGCACGATAATCCTGTCCGCCAGACTGATGGCCTCCGATAAATCATGGGTGATAATAATCATAGTCTTGCCGGCAGCCCGGATGAGACGGCAGATGTCCTCGGATACGAAAAGCCTGGTCTGGTAATCGAGAGCACTGAACGGTTCATCTAAAAGGAGCAGCTGGGGCTCCAGCGCAAGCGTACGGATCAGGGCCGCGCGCTGCTTCATTCCGCCGGACAGCTCGCTGGGGCGTTTGTCCCGGAATTTATCCAGACCGTAATCCGTCAAAAGCCTTTCCACTGTCTCAAGACACTCCTTTGTCATACAATGGTTCAGTTCCAGTCCCAATATCACATTGCGATATACGCTGCGCCATTCAAAGAGATGATCTTTTTGGAGCATATAGCCTATTTTCGGATAATGAAGCGAACCATCGGGATTGTTTACGGCAATCGTTCCTTCTTCCGGCTCCAGAAGGCCTGCAATAATGGAAAGAAGGGTGGACTTTCCGCAGCCGCTGGGGCCTACAATGGCGATGAATTCTCCTTCCCGGACGCCGAAGGAGATATTGTCCAGGGCTTTTGTCTCGCCATGGAGACTGTGATAGGAATAGCCGATATTCTTTAACTCCAGAATATTCTGCATTTATGCTATCGTACCTTTCTCTTTTTATACTATAATATGAAAAGAAATGCCGGGGGTGCCATCCCGGAGTATCATAAAGCTTGCACTGTGAAATCTTTTATGTTAATATCAAATTGCTGATTTTTCTGTCTCACAGGAAAGCCCGCCGGTCAGACAGCTTCGGAATCAGCAGGCGCGCCAGGGCGCAATGCGGATGGGATTCTTTTTGGAGCAGCCTGGCAGAATGTATGTTCGGATTGGAGGAAGCTATGGCACAATTATGGGGAGGACGTTTTGTGGGCGGGACGGATAAGCTGGCTTTTGCTTTTAACGCGTCCATCGGATTTGACAGACGTCTTTTTTATCAGGATATTGAGGGCAGCATTGCCCATGTAACCATGCTGGCAAAGCAGGGGATTCTCACGGAGGCAGAAAAGGAAGACATTGTAAGAGGGCTGGACGGAATCCGCGGGGATGTGGATGCCGGCAGACTTAAGATTCCGGAATCAGATTCCGGTCTGGAAGGAATGCCCTCCGGCGGAGAATATGAGGATATTCACAGTTTTGTAGAGGCAAATCTGATTGACCGTATCGGGGACACTGGCAAGAAGCTGCACACCGGAAGAAGCCGCAACGACCAGGTGGCGCTGGATATGCGGCTTTATACCAGAAAAAAGGTATTGGAGACGGATGCGCTGTTAAAGGAGCTTCTGACCGTGCTTTTAAGGGCCATGGAGGAGAATCTGGAGACCTGTATGCCGGGCTTTACCCATCTCCAGAAGGCGCAGCCCACCACGTTGGCCCACTATTACGGAGCCTATTTTGAAATGTTCAAGCGGGACAGACAGAGAATGGCGGATATTTACGGGAGGATGAATTATTGTCCGCTGGGGGCCGGGGCGCTGGCAGGCACCACCTATCCCCTGGACAGGGAGTATACCGCATCCCTGCTGGGATTTTCGGGTCCCACTTTAAACAGCATGGATTCCGTGTCGGACAGAGATTATCTGATAGAATTTCTGGCTGCCCTGTCCACTGTGATGATGCATTTAAGCCGGTTTTGCGAGGAAATCATCATCTGGAACTCCAACGAATATCAGTTTGTGGAAATGGATGACGCCTATTCCACGGGAAGCAGCATCATGCCTCAGAAGAAGAATCCCGATATCGCGGAGCTGGTGCGGGGGAAGACGGGCCGTGTCTACGGAGCGCTGTTCTCCCTGCTCACCACCATGAAGGGGCTCCCGCTTGCCTACAATAAGGATATGCAGGAGGATAAGGAGATGGCCTTCGACGCCATGGACACGGCGGAAAACTGTCTGGTTCTGTTTACGGGCATGCTGCGCACCATGAAATACAGGAAAGAACGGATGGCTGCAAGTGCTATGAACGGCTTCACCAACGCCACGGATGCGGCGGATTATCTGGTGGGAAAGGGAGTTCCCTTCCGGGATGCCCACGGTATTGTGGGCAGGCTGGTGCTGTACTGCGTGGAGAGGAATACCTCCATAGAGAAGCTGACTCTGGAGGAGTTAAGGAATATCAGTGACCGGTTTGACGAGGATCTCTATGATGCGGTGTCCCTGAAGGCCTGTGTGGAAAAACGCCTGACGCTGGGAGCGCCCGGCAGTGAAGCCATGAAGGCGGTTCTGGACATACACAGAAGGTATCTGGCGGAGGGGACATTGGCGGAAAGCAGGGCTTTGGGCCAAAACGGCATTCAATAGTTCCGGGGGCCGGGAAGAGAGGGGGAATCTGCGAAAATGGCTTCCGCGAAGTCTCACGGAAACAGGAAAGGCGATTCCGAGAGTATACGATGGAGAAAAGGGAGGAATAAACAATGGCTGAGAAATTAAAGGTTGGTATTTTAGGCGGAACGGGCATGGTGGGGCAGAGATTTATTGCTCTGCTGGAGAACCATCCCTGGTTCCAGGTAAGTCTGATTGCGGCAAGCCCCAGGTCTGCGGGCAAAACATATGAAGAGGCAGTGGGCGGAAGATGGAAGATGGATACACCCATGCCGGAGACCGTAAAAAATATGGTTGTCATGAATGTGAACGAGGTGGAAAAGGTATCCGCCCAGGTGGATTTTGTATTCAGCGCCGTAGACATGACAAAGGACGAGATTAAGAAGATCGAAGAGGACTATGCAAAGGCGGAGACCCCCGTAGTTTCCAATAACAGCGCCCACAGGTGGACTCCCGATGTTCCCATGGTGGTGCCGGAGATTAATCCGGAGCATATGAATGTCATCGATTTCCAGAGGAAGCGCCTGGGAACCAAAAGGGGATTTGTGGCGGTGAAGCCCAACTGCTCCATACAGAGCTATGCCCCCGTGCTCACTGCATGGATGGAGTATGAGCCCGTGGAGGTGGTGGCAACCACTTATCAGGCGATTTCCGGCGCAGGCAAGACCTTTCAGGACTGGCCGGAGATGGTGGGAAATATCATTCCCTATATCGGGGGCGAGGAGGAGAAGAGCGAGAAGGAGCCCCTCCGCATCTGGGGAGAGATCCGGGACGGCGTCATCGTTCCGGCTCAGAGTCCTGTCATCACCTGCCAGTGCATCCGGGTTCCCGTGCTCAACGGGCATACCGCGGCCGTATTTGTAAAATTCCGGAAGAAGCCCGCGAAGGAAGAATTAATTCAGAAGCTCCGGGATTTTAAGGGGGAGCCTCAGAGACTGGGACTGCCCAGCGCGCCCGCGCAGTTTATCCGCTATCTGGAAGAGGACGCCAGACCTCAGGTAGCCCTGGATGTGGATTACGAGAACGGCATGGGAATCAATGTGGGACGTCTGCGCCAGGATACCGTCTATGATTATAAGTTTGTAGGACTGTCCCACAATACCGTGAGGGGCGCTGCAGGCGGCGCGGTTCTCTGTGCGGAGCTTCTGAAGGCCCAGGGATATATTACGGGCAAGACGGTATAAACACCGCGCATGCGGAAGCTGTTGATTAGAAGCGGCTAACCTGGGTACAGGGACAAGCCGGAACCAATATTTTGCCAAAAGGCGCAGAACTTAACTGATGTTCACTAAAGTCTGCCGGATCACCCGACTCACGAGCGGAAAGCATCATGAATCGGCGGGAGATTTGGCCGCTCGTGAGTAAGCAGGGAAGCGCCTAAAAGGACGGTGCTGTGGGAAAGAAATTATTTATTGCGGAGAAACCCAGTGTGGCGAGGGAATTTGCAAACGCGCTGAAGGTGAATACGGCTTCCAGGGACGGCTATCTGGAGTCGGAGAATGTGATTATTACCTGGTGCGTGGGGCATCTGGTTACCATGAGCTATCCGGACGCCTATGACGAGAGATTCCGGCGCTGGAGCTTTGACACGATTCCTTTTTTGCCGAAGGATTTCAAATATGAAGTCATTGAGAACTCCAAAAAGCAATATACTGTTGTAAGCTCCCTGATGAAGCGAAAGGATGTGGACACCATCTATGTGTGCACGGACTCCGGGAGGGAGGGAGAATACATATACAGGCTGGTGGAGCAGATGGCCGGGGTTCGGGATAAGGAGCGTAAAAGGGTATGGATTGATTCCCAGACCGAGGAGGAAATCCTGAGGGGGATCCGCGAGGCAAAGGACCTGAAGGAATACGACAATTTAAGTGATGCCGCGTATCTGCGGGCCAAGGAAGATTACCTGATGGGGATCAACTTCTCAAGGGTTCTCACCTTGAAATATGGATCCGTCGTGAAGGATTATTTAAAGCGCGACCGGGCTGTAATTTCCGTGGGACGGGTTATGACCTGTGTGCTGGGTATTGTGGTGAACAGGGAGCGGGAGATACGTTCCTTTGTGAAGACCCCCTTTTACAGAGTGGTGGGAAATTTCCGTCTGCAGGATAAGAGCTTTTCAGGGGAATGGCGGGCCGTGGAGGGTTCTCCATGGTTTGCCTCGCCCAGGCTTTATAAGGAGAACGGCTTTAAGGAGAAGGCGGATGCGGAGAGACTGGTCGCCCACCTGGAAGAGGAGCCTGTGGGAGATATCCTGCTGGAAAGCATCTCAAAGAAAAAGGAGAACAAGAATCCGCCCCTTCTCTACAACCTGGCGGAGCTGCAGAACGACTGCTCCAAACTATTCAAGATCAGCCCGGATGAAACCCTGCGGATTGTCCAGGAGCTGTATGAGAAGAAGATGGTTACCTATCCCAGAACGGATGCGCGGGTGCTGTCCACCGCGGTGGCGAAGGAAATACATAAAAACATCGGCGGCCTGCAGGGCTTCCGGCCTGCTGCGGGATTTGCCGCGGAGATACTCAGGAACGGAAATCATAAGGGGATCGCAAAGACAAGATATGTGAATGACAAGCAGATTACGGACCATTATGCCATTATACCCACCGGACAGGGGCTGAATAATCTGAACGGGCTGCCGGTGCTTTCCGCAAAGGTGTACGAACTTATCGTGCGCAGATTTTTGAGCATTTTCTACCCTCCGGCCGTATACCGGAAGTTTGCCCTGTGTATCAGGGTAAAGGAGGAAAGATTCTTCGCCAATTTTAAGGTGCTGGCGGATGAGGGATATTTAAAGGTAATCCGGAAAAACGGCGCGGAGAATGCTTCGGCAGAGAATGCGCAGGATAAGAATGGTACTGCCGTAGGCTCTTCGGACAAAGGCTCACCTGCCGCAAAGCAGGTTCCTTCCGCCACCATGACGGCGCCGTCCGCAAAGGACGGCGGAGAGCGTAAGGAAAACGGCGGGGAGGAAGAGACGGAGATAAAGGGGGATGAAGCGTTTTTGAAGCTTCTGGACACCCTGAAAAAGGGCGATAAGCTGGGGGTGGATTCCTACGAAGTCAGGGAAGGAGAGACCTCGCCTCCGAAGAGATACAACTCCGGAAGCATAATCCTGACCATGGAGAATGCGGGACAGTTCATCGAGGACGAGGAGCTGAGAGCGCAGATCAAGGGAAGCGGCATCGGCACCAGCGCCACAAGGGCGGAAATCCTGAAAAAGCTGGTCAATATCGAATACCTGGCCCTGAACAAAAAGTCCCAGATGCTGACACCCACGCTGATGGGGGAAATGATCTACGATGTGGTGGGAAGCTCCATCAGGGCGCTTCTGGATCCGGCCCTGACTGCCAGCTGGGAGAAGGGGCTGACCCAGGTGGCGGAGGGGAATATTTCTTCCGGAGAATATATGGACAAGCTGAACGGCTTTGTGGGACGCAGGACGGAATATGTCAAGCAGCTCAACAACCAGAGGGCGCTGTATTCTCTGTTCCAGACCGCCGCAGCAAATTATAAGACCTGAGCCGCGCGGAAACGGCACTGTCTGGCATGACTCAGCTGTGCAGAAAATGACAGTGTCCGGCATGTTTCCGCCGCTCTGCAGGACTGCGGGGGGCAGTGCAGACTTCCATTACCTTGTTCGCGGCGTCAAACATATGGTAATCAGCGTGGATTATACCAGATGCTGGTTTGGTACAGTATGCACCCTAAATGCAAGCAATAATAGAAAACCGTGAAATAGAAAGGATGGAAAGGAAGAAGCTATGAGCGAAGCGATATCCGTAACGGAACTATACGATTTAAAGGAAACCATTGCCGCAGAATTGTTCGCGGGTATAAAATATCCCTGGGAGGTTCTGCCCAAAATCCACGACTTTATCATCAGTCTGGGTGAAAAGCTTCCGAGAGATATTTATGAAGAGCGCGGCGAGCACATCTGGATTGCAAAAAACGCAAAGGTGGCTCCCACAGCCTGTCTGAACGGACCTCTGATTATAGATGAGGATGCTGAAGTCCGTCACTGTGCCTTTGTGCGGGGCAATGCCATTGTGGGAAAAGGAGCGGTGGTGGGAAATTCCACGGAGCTGAAGAATGTGATTCTCTTCAACAAGGTGCAGGTGCCCCACTACAATTATGTAGGGGACAGCATCCTGGGGTATAAGGCCCATATGGGAGCCGGTTCCATCACCTCTAACGTGAAGAGCGACAAGACATTGGTGGTGGTGAAAGGAGAGGGCTTCTCCATCGAGACCGGATTAAAGAAGATGGGGGCCATGCTTGGCGACAATGTGGAGGTGGGCTGCAATACCGTCCTGAATCCCGGAACCGTTATCGGCAGGAATACCAATATCTATCCTGTGTCCATGGTGAGAGGTGTGATTCCGGCCGGGAGTATCTATAAGAAAGCTGCGGAGATTGCACAAAAAAGAGAAGGATAGTCCAGGAAGGATATTTTTCAGAAGGATATTTTTTTACAAAAAATACTAGATTTTTTGCCATAAGTATGAGAGAATAAAAAGAGATTATTATACGTCAATTTCCAAATTGATAAGCAATAGAAGGTGCGCTTTGCGGGCTTTCTGTTGTCATGAATAATAACTTACATAATCGAAAGGAGATTTCACATGATTTATTCAAAGGAAGTTGAAGAAATGTGCACAGTTGCTCAGGGTGTGCATCATGGTTGTGCGCCTATCCCCGAAGAAGCAAAGTGGGTACAGGCAAAGAAGGTGGAAGACATTTCCGGTCTGACACATGGCGTCGGCTGGTGTGCTCCTCAGCAGGGTGCATGTAAGCTGACTCTGAATGTCAAGGAAGGCATCATCCAGGAAGCGCTGGTTGAGACCATCGGCTGCTCCGGCATGACCCATTCCGCAGCCATGGCATCCGAGATTCTTCCCGGCCTGACCGTTATGGAAGCTCTGAACACCGACCTTGTGTGCGATGCCATCAACACTGCTATGAGAGAGCTGTTCCTGCAGATTGTCTACGGACGTACCCAGAGTGCTTTCTCCGAGGAAGGCCTTCCCATCGGCGCAGGGCTTGAGGATCTGGGCAAGGGCTTAAGAAGCCAGGTTGGCACCATGTACGGCACTTTGAAGAAAGGCCCCCGTTATCTGGAAATGGCGGAAGGTTATGTGACCGGCATTGCTCTGGACAAGGATGACCAGATTATCGGCTATGAGTTCGTGAGTCTTGGAAAGATGACCGATTTCATCAAGAAGGGCGATGATCCCAACACCGCGTATGAGAAGGCAAAAGGCCAGTACGGCCGTGTGGCAGATGCCGTGAAGGTTATCGATCCCAGGAAAGAGTGATGCGCATGGCCGCAAAGCCGTCATGCACCGCTTCTCAATCGAAAAGGAGATTGGAGAGGCATCCAGAAAAATAAGGAGGACAGGAAAAAATGGCTTTATTTGAATCATATGAAAGACGTATTGACAAGATTACGGAAGTTCTGAACAGCTATGGCATCTCCTCTATCGAAGAAGCAGAGAAGATTACCAAGGACGCAGGGCTTGATGTATATGAGCAGGTGAAGAAGATTCAGCCCATCTGCTTTGAGAATGCCTGCTGGGCTTACACTGTGGGAGCTGCCATCGCCATCAAGAAGGGCTGCCGCAAGGCCGCTGATGCCGCAGCCGCAATCGGCGAGGGGCTTCAGGCTTTCTGCATCCCCGGATCCGTTGCCGATACCCGTAAGGTAGGACTGGGACACGGCAATCTGGGCAAGATGCTGCTGGAGGAGGATACCGACTGCTTCTGCTTCCTGGCTGGACACGAGTCCTTTGCCGCTGCGGAGGGCGCCATCGGTATCGCTGAGAAGGCCAACAAGGTCCGCCAGAAGCCTCTGCGCGTTATCCTGAACGGTCTTGGCAAAGATGCGGCAAAGATTATTTCCCGTATCAACGGCTTTACTTTTGTAGAGACAGAGTATGATCCTTATACCAACGAGGTGAAGGAGATTGAGAGAATTCCTTACTCCGAGGGACTCCGCGCCAAGGTGAACTGCTATGGTTCCAACAGCGTTCCTGAGGGTGTGGCTATCATGTGGAAGGAGAATGTGGACGTATCCATCACCGGCAACTCCACCAATCCCACCAGATTCCAGCATCCTGTTGCAGGCACCTACAAGAAGGAGAGAACCGAGGCCGGCAGGAAGTACTTCTCCGTTGCTTCCGGCGGCGGCACTGGACGTACCCTGCATCCCGACAACATGGCTGCAGGTCCTGCTTCCTACGGATTTACGGATACCCTGGGACGTATGCATTCCGATGCGCAGTTCGCAGGATCTTCTTCCGTTCCCGCACATGTAGAAATGATGGGACTCATCGGCATGGGCAACAACCCCATGGTGGGCGCTACCGTAGCAGTGGCCGTATCCATCGAGGAGGCAGCGAAGGAAAATCGCTTCTAAAATTACCTTTTGAATCGAAATGCCGGAAGGCTTGAAAGTACCGTAATCTCCAGGGGTTGCGGTACTTTTTTCATGCCGGGAAGTGAAAACGGAAATTTGCTCTGAGCAGTCGTGAAAAGTGGTAAAAATTGGTGAGTAGGATACCGGTAGGTAACAAATAGGTAACACGGCACAGGTAACAGAATTTCAGCAAAAGCAGGCACGAAAAAAGCCGCAGCCACAAGGGTTACGGCATCTTTTCCATTTCCGTCCTCAGCCATTCAATATCACGCTTGGTATAGGTGCCCTCTGTTATGTCCGTGATCTTGTGGCCGACAAGGAGTTTTATCACATATTCATCTACCCCGGCCTTTTTAGCCATAGTGATGAAAGTAGTCCGGGGATCGTGTGGGCGGTGATCCTCACGCATACCTAGGGCGGTCATAATTTTTGCGAACCGACCGGCATATTTGTCATAGGTGATAGCCATGCCGCCCTTTACAGCATCCGGATCATTAAAGAGATATATGCTACCGAGGGCGATTGCCTGGTCGTAGTTTTTCTGAACAAGGCTTTTTATGCGGGGGTGTATAGGCACGACACGGTTTTTACCGGCATCGGTTTTCATTCCTCCGGTGATGTACTGTTCGGAAAGGTTGACATCCTCAATCCTGAGCTTTGCAAGTTCCTGCGGGCGCCATCCCATGTAACATTGAATCAGAATCCAGTCCACAAAGCGGAAAGAGTCGATGTTGTTCCATAAGGTTTCCATTTCCTGGTCGTTGAAATTTATGTGTCCCCTCGTAGCAGCCTCTTTTTCTTTGATGATGTCGTTGGAGAGGTCAAAGGTTCGGGCATAGTTCTTGTCTACCAGCTCATACTCCAGGGCGTAATCCAGCATGAGGTTGAACATGGATTTGATCCTTGCCTTAGTTCCTGGAGAGGCCGGCACCTTATGCCCGGCATCCTTGCCACGGGAGGGGATGATATAGCCGTCCTCCATAATGCCCTTGATATGCCTGGCCCGGAGGTCCTTTACGCGCATACTGTGGATAGCGTGGCAGTATCTCCAGGCGGCGGTGATGGTTCTGGAGGACGATTCACTTTCCAGGGTAGGGAAGTAGCTTTCCGTCCACTTCTGGTAAAGCTCGGCAAGGGTAAGATTGTTGTTTTGTATGTCGTAGGGACTGGCTCCATATTCAGCCAATGCCTGGAGAGCCTCTTTTTTGGTTTTGAATGTTCC
>CAJUSI010000071.1 GCA_910589035.1 uncultured Acetatifactor sp.
CTTCAGCTCCTGCACGTCCGCCTTGACCTCACGCATTTCCGTCTTCAGCTCCTGCACATCCGCCTTGACCTCACGCATTTCCGTCTTCAGCTCCTGCACGTCCGCCTTGACCTCACGCATTTCCGTCTTCAGCTCCTGCACGTCCGCTCTGGTGGCCTGTATTTCAGCCAGAATCAAATCGAGTTTCCTGTTTTCGCTCATATTACTCCTCCTTTGATATACTTCCCTCTCCGACTGAATTCAATATCCCTGATTTTTATTGTAGCATATATCGGTGAAAAAGTCCATGCACACGGACTTCTATTTTCGTTTCTCTTTTTCGCTTTCATTTCAGCTGCCTCTGCCTTTTTATCCGGTAATCATGCGGAAGCAGATTTCAGGAACTTATGCTTCCTCCCGCGCCATAACCTGCATGTCTGCAAGGCCCCCTGCCCGGAGCTGTCGGGAAATGCTGCCGGCCCGCAATATATGGCGGCGGCCCCAAAGCATCACAGCATATATTGCAGGCGTCGGTCATCTCCCGGAGCCTCCAATATGGGGCAGCCGTAAAACCAATTATGCAAATGCCGCAGGACACAATACGATTAAGATTCAGTGAAGGAAATCATCCTTCGGACCGCTCTGAGGCTCTGACTCCTCCTTTTTGTCCTGCTGCGTCTGAGATTCTGCGGACGCATTCGGCCCTGCGGGCGCAGACACCGGCCTCCACAGTCTGCTTTCCAGACTTTTACGCCTTTTTCTGCGCTGCCTGATACAGAGCAGTACCACAAGTGCAATCAGTACACCCCAGATTATAAGATAGGGTATGTGAATCAAAATCCAGATTCCCAGCTCCATGGCACCGTTCCCCACACTGTGCAGGCTTTCCATAAATCCTTCGGAAATCCGCGCTCCCACCGAAGGCTCCTCCACAGGTGTCAGCGTCTCCACCTCGGAGATCTTGAGATACACCGTGCTGTACTCCACCAGATTATCAATGGTGCGGAGCTGGGATTCCATGCTCTCCAGCCGGTAGCGTACCTCTGACAGACGTTCTTCTATGGTAATGATTTCCTCTATGGTTTCCGCCCTGTCCAAAAACGCGATCAGCCGCTCCTGTTCCTTCTGAAGCGTATTTCTGCGGCTCTCCATATCCACATAGGACAATGTCACATCATCCACGCTTTTACTGCTCCTCACCACATTGCCGGCGTCCGATACCGCGGTGAGAAAGCCGTTTAAATTTCTGCCCGGTAACCGGATGGTCAGATTGGCGTACCGGAGGCTGCGGTAATCTGAATAACTGCTGCCGTTATAGCTGTCCATTCTCTCTATGTATCCGTTCATGCTCTGAATCTGCGTCTCGAGAAGGGATATCATCTCCTCGAACTGCCTGGTTTCCACTTCCAGGTTCACCGTCTCGATCAGCTTGCGCCCATCCAGGATTTCACTTCCTTCCATTCCTGCCGTATTTCCTATCGGCGCCTCCTCAGCCTCCGAATAATTGTCATAATAAAAGCTGTTTTCCGAATCATACGCGTTTCCGGCTTCACTTTTCACCATACTGCCCGCGGCGGTGCTTTCGGCACCGCAGGCAGTGTATACAATCGCTGCGGCCGCGCATAAGAATACCGCGGCCCGCCTGCGGAGCCCCTCCAATCCTTCCTTTCTGCTCCCCATGCGCGCGCTCTGCCCCTTTCTTTTCCTGAACTTTCCCATACGTTCTCCCTCTCTTTTCCCCGGTAATATACTCCCAGAATCTTCTTTCCGGTTTCTTTGAAATTCTCCGGAAAGCGTTCCCGCAGCTTCCTCCACTCTTCCGGTCTGTTCTTTGTCAGAAGCCTGATTCTGCCTGTCCGGATTCCGAAAGGCTATGGTAATATTCTTCTGGCATCTTTCTGTGCTTTCTATAGAGCTTTTCGAAAACCTTTTTCACAGGTTCCTGATTCGCACTATCCGTAAAGGCGGAAGGAACACATGAAGCGAAGTCTCAAATACCCGGGGAACACGGCCCGGAGATTCCGAGAGGCTGTTTGAAAGAAAAAAGGGGATTCCGCTCTCACAGGAATCCCCCCTGTCTTCCATCCGCTTCCTGCAGATAAAAGTACGTTGGACAATGACACTGTCACCGGCTTTTCATTCAGTTAATATAACGGGGAAAATCAGAATAAGTTCTCCACATTCAGAAACTGCTTCTCTTCCGCTCTGATTTTCTGTTCGCTGCCAACGACGCAAAGACAGTCGTCCGCAAGAAATGCCCTGATGTAGTCCGCCAGGCCGCGAATATCCTCAGGGGTCGCATTGACCACCTCGTCCCTTTCCTTCTGAATCATTTCCATGGTCAGGCCGTGCATATAAGCATCCTTTGAGCGCCGTCCTTTCCCCGCGGCTGTCAGGGGCATATCCATCTGGCTGAAGGCTCCGATAATATACTGGGTCATAGCGCGCTCCCCCGCATCAAATGCAGCAATATAGTCCGCCGCTTTCTCGTACACATCGATGGTCTGTCCCAGGTTCGGATCACGGTAGGAGCCGAAAAAGCTGTCCCCGTTCCTTCCAAACGCACACATGCAGCCGTAGGCTCCCCCCTTGACGCGGATATTCACCCACAGATATTCATAATCCATCATTACGCCCAGCACTTTCAAAGCGCCCCTGTAGGGCAGACCCTTCTTCAGGAAATTTCCGGCGCGGAATACATACTGCACCTGTCCGGGCGTCACAAAGCCTTCATTCTTCCTGGAGAGAACAGGCTCATATTTCCCCCTTTCCACTTCGCAGGTATAGAGCTTCTCCCTCAGAGAAGCCACCCCCTGCTCCAGAGAGCGGAAGGCATTCTCATCCCCGGTGAAATCCACCATAAGGTTCTCCGGGCGGAAGATCATCCTGCAGAGAGCTTCAAGCCTTTTTTTCAGAATCTCTTTCTTTTCTTCATACTTCTTCTCAAGCTCGGATGTGAGATGGTACTGCGCCACCCCGTTTAACTCGTCGTTTACCGCATGCCTCACGCTTCCGTAGGAAAGTGCCCTGGTCATGGCCACGCTGTTTCCGGCTTCCAGTATATACTCCTGATATCTGGAATTGTTCTCCGCCAGAATCTCCTTCAGTCTCTTATCATCCGAGAAATCGCTCTCCAGGATCAGTTCCTCCATCAGCTCCATGGCCCTGCCCAGCTTATTGTACAGCGCCCTGGTGCAGACCTCCATGGTCAGGGTATATTGGTCCGTATCCAGGACATTTGCATAATTGCTGCAGGTAACGGAAATATCTCCCGTGGCCAGATGAATCTCATTACTCAGTTCCGCATAGGTATGCCGCTTCGTATTTACATGGCAGAATGCGTTCTGCAGAATCCCGATATAGGGAAAATACTCCCGGGGCACATCCTGAATTCTGAACATCAGCCGCAGATAGCCGATGCCGTTGGTAAACACATTGTGATACAGCGCCGGGATCCCTCCGAGCACACGCTCTTCATTCACCAGAGGAGCGGCTTCCCTCTTCAAATCCCCCCTGGTCAGAAGCGGAATCTTCGCCAGATCCTCCGGCGCATCCTCCCTCTCCCTGAAATCGCTGAGCGCATTCATCCTCTCATGAATCCCTGCAATTTCCGCCTCGGACATACCGGCTCTCAATTTCGCAAGCTTTGCCGCAAGAGCCTCCTCCTGTTCCTTTGCCAGCCCGGTTCTGGGCTGTAAAATAACCACCGCCTCATGAGGATTATTCAGCAGGTATTTCTCAATCAGCCCCTCAAAGTATCCTTCTTCCACTTTTTTGCGCAGCGCGGCATAGGTCTCGTTCAATTCGATATGGACAAAGGGCTTATCCTTATCGTACAGCCAGCTCTCCAATGTCTGAAGCCCATACATAAGTCCCTTTGGAATATTTCCGAAATCCGCCTCCCTGTACCTGAATTCGAAATGGTTGATGGCGGCCAGCAGGGCCTTTTTGTCAAAGCCGTTTCTCACGATTCCGGAGAGCGTCTCCCTGATTGTACCCTTGAATTCCTCCTCCCGGTCCATGGAGGTTCCCTTTGATATCACGGTGAAATAAGGCTGCCTGATACCGTTGTCGTAATAGCTGAGCACCTCTCTGCCTATCCCCTTATCGATCAGGGCCTGCTTCAGCGGAGCCCCGGGAACCGCGCAGAGTGCGAAATCAAGAATCTGGAAAGCCGTGCAGAGCTCCCTGTCCAGAGTATCTCCAACGGATACGCTCCAGGACAGGTAGGCGTTCTCCTCCGCTTTCTCCCCCTCTCCGATGGGATACTCCCTCACCCTGCGCACCGGTGCGGTAAAGGGCGGCTCGGATGTCACCCTGGAATCCACCTCCAGGGCATCAAAGGCCGAGAGATAGTGCTCATCGATGAATGCAAGCTTCTCCGCCATATCCATATTGCCGTACAGATAGATATAGCTGTTGGAGGGATGATAGTAGGTTCTGTGGAAATCAAGAAACTGCTCATAGGACAGTTCCGGGATTACCTCCGGATCCCCGCCGGATTCATAGCTGTAGGTGGTATGAGGGTACAGGGCTGTGGTAATCTCCCGGCCCAGCACGTTATCAGGGGAGGAAAACGCGCCCTTCATCTCATTGTATACCACCCCGTTATAGGTGAGCGTCCCCTTCTCATCCAGCTCATAATGCCAGCCCTCCTGCCGGAAAATAGCTTCATTCCCGTAAATATTGGGATAAAAAACCGCGTCCAGATATACATGCATCAGATTCTGGAAATCCTTATCGTTACAGCTGGCCACCGGATATACGGTATGATCGGGATAGGTTATCGCGTTTAAGAAGGTATTCAGAGAGCCCTTTGCCAGCTCGATGAAAGGATCCTTTACCGGGAATTCCCTGGAACCGCAGAGCACGGAGTGCTCCAGGATATGCGCCACGCCCGTGGAGTCTTTAGGCGTAGTGCGGAATCCGATACTGAACACCTTATTGTCGTCATCGTTGGATATCAGCACTACATTGGCGCCTGTCTTCCTGTGCCTGCACAGAGTCACCATGCTGTCGATATCGGCAATCTTCCTTTTCTCGATAATCTCATAGCTTTTCAATTCTTCTGCTTTCATTTTTTCTCCTCTCCTATTTCAGGGACACATCCTTTTTCAGGGACACCCCCTTTATTCAAATCTGATTCTTCCGGAATCTCTCTTCCGCTTTCTGCTGATCCTTCCGGAAACCTTTCTTACCGGTTCCCTCTCTTTTCCTGTTCCATTATTAATCCTTATCGCCCGAAATCAGGTGTGCATATATGGACTGTAACATGTCTATCTATTTGCATAATACCGGATTTTACTCTTTTTAATATGCACAGATATTCAGGCGCTTAACAGCGAAATCCTGCGCATTTTGGCAAAATATTGGTTCCGGCTTGTCCGGGTCAGGTGTGCATATAAGCAGGCAAAATGCTGATATAATGCCTGTTTGATACAGTATTCTCCCCATTCCAGGCGTCAGGGATGAATCAGAGCCCTGCGCCGGCCAAAAGCTTACGGCTTATCACAGCGCCGCCAGGGCCAGCTTGCTGACGCTGAGCTCCTGAATGACATAGCCCTGTCTCTCCTTCTGCGCGGGCGGCAGGCTGACCAGCTCTTCCATGGTGAGCGTTTTCGTCACATACTGCTTCTTTCCCCCTGCCCCAAAACCGGGAAGGGCCTTTTTCTCCCGGATCAGATTCACCTTGACTCTCGCCTTCATCTGCCTGTAAATCTTCACCAGAAAGCTTTCCGGCACCAGATAATACAGATGGGACTCCAGGGTATCCCCGGGATCCGCCTCCGGAAGAATATACCGCTCCATAACCAGCCTGAGCTTAAAGGGAATCTCCTCCTCTTCCAGAAGCTCTCCGAATGTATACTTACAGCCCACATAAATGCGGCTGACATCCTGCATGCTGTACTTATAATCCTCATAAATTGTCTTGTTCATCCTGTCCCTCTATATCCTCTATCTGAAAACCGCTCATTCTCATGGCATCCCGGATTGCCTTGACCGACATTCCCGTCTCCTGCCCAAGCTCCCCGGGCGTTACTTTCCTGCGAAGCTCTTCCGCCAGCTCTCTGGCTTTGTCCGCCACCCGGTTCACCTTATCCGCCACACCTTTATCGGCCTTTTCCCTCGCCGCATGCTCCTGAATGAACTCCTCCATGGCGTCCATAACATATTTTACCAGCATTCCCTGCGCCTGGGATGGCTTCTCCAGGCTGCCAAGCATGTCCACTCCCACGGCGAGCGCCACATTTCCCTCCCCGATCAGATCCTCCAGCGCCACGCCCTGGCCGGAATAAAGTCTGGCGATGCCGGCAACCTCCTTCAGATAGCTTTCTGTCAGCCGCTGCTTCGCCAGGGCATCTCCGGCCATGGCGGAGATCGTATAAGCCTCCCTCTCCCCTTCCGTCACCTCCGGAAGAGCGGCCAGCTCATCCAGATAATCCTGCAGGTAATCCCTCTCCTGCGCCGTCAGATATTCCTCCGGCTCCGGCGGTGCACCGATGCCCACCCTGTGCTTTGCCAGATAGTCATACACCATCTGCAGCTGCCCCTCATTCAGATTCAGGGCGGACAATTCCTGCCGTACCTGATCTTCTGTGATGCAATTCCCCTGCTCCCTTGCCGTCCGGCGGATTTTCTCCAGACTTCTGGCAAACAATACTTCCCTGGAAATCTCTGTGTCCATTTTGCTGCTCTCCCCTCTTTTCTTCGGGCCAATATCCTGACCCGGGTACACGGACAGGCCGCGCCGGAATTTTCCTCAAGCCTCCCCTGCAGCCTGCAGTAAAAAGCCGGATTCTGACAGGAAACGCCTGAATAAGCCCCGGCTCCTCACTGCGCGTCTCCCCTCACTGCACATGCGTATGCGTGAACAAATGATGCTGGCAGTATTCATAATTCCCCTTGCATTTGGAGCAGAAACGGAACTCCAGATCCGGATTATCATCCTCCGTCTGCCCGCAGACAGCACATTTATGCCTGGTTACTCTGGAATTGCGTCTCACGTCCTGCTTAAACTCCATCCTTCTCTTCATCTGCCTCGGAGTCATATGAATGCGGCTTCTGGACGTGACGAAAAAGATCAGGAAATTAAGCAGGGAGGAAGCAATGGCTATTCTGATCAGAACGGCGGTCTGAATCACAATGCCGGCCCCAAAAACAATGTCCTTTGCCGCCAGGAAATCATACGCCAGGAGGAGTCCGTACAGAAATCCCAGCCATTTCACCTTTATGGGAATAATAAACATCAGCAGCACCTGCACATTTGGGAAGGTGGCTGCAAAGGCCAGGAATATGGACATATTGACATAGTATGTGCTGAAGTACAGCGAGGCAAGCTGAGAATGGTCGGCCAGACTTATAATACTCCCGCCGAAAAAATACTGGCTTCCCATCCACACAAAGCTTCCGATTATGGTGAAAAGCATACCGGACAAAAGATATACATTATAGCGGTATACTCCCCATGTGCGCTCCAGGCTGGTTCCTATATTATAATAAAATAAAAGCATGATAATTGTGAAGGGATCCAGCGAGGAGGGCGGTATGATAATCCAGGTAAACAGCCTCCATACCTGCCCGTGCAGGATTGCGTATGGATCAAGAGACAGCCAGGAGAGGAAGCTTCCGTTGACCAGATCGATCAAATAGCCCACCGCATAGCATAAAATTAAAATCAGCGACAGATTGCTGATCGCATACTTTCCGAATTTCTTTTCAAATTTACTCATTGCCTCTCATCCTCCATCCAACTTTTTATGTCCTAATCAAAAGACTTACGGCATATGTATTTTACCATTCCATTCCGCATAAGTAAACCGGACTTTTCCTTAATTTACACAAAAATCATTTTTTTAATAAACTTTTCACAGGTTTTGCTATTTGCAATTTACGTTACATTATACTATAATGTGCTAGGTGTCGTGTTCTGTCAATTCCGGTCCGCCGGGACCCTGTTGCCGGAAACGCTGACAGCTTTTGCTTCCTGCCCGCGGCTGTGCGGCAGATACATTAGTTTAGAAAGGATGATCTACATGGAATTTGCAAACAAAACTGCAATCCACTGCAATACCGCTTCCGACGATGCCATGTCGGAGCATGTCACGGCCGGCTGTTCCTCAGCCGGTGATACCGTACCGGCCGATGTCCCTTCCTGCAGTGCCTGCTCGGGCAATGCCCTCTTGGGCATTGATATCGGTTCCACCACGGTGAAGATTGCAATTCTGGATGAGGAGCACCGTATTCTCTTTTCCGATTATGAGCGGCATTATGCCAATATCCGGGAGACCTTATCCAATCTGATAGAAAAAGCTTACAAAAAGCTCGGAAATTTAAATCTCCGCCCCATGATCACCGGATCCGGAGGCTTAACTCTTGCAAACTGCCTTAAAGTCCCCTTCACCCAGGAGGTAATCGCCGTGTCGGCCGCTTTGAAGGAGCTGGCTCCCAGGACGGATGTTGCCATTGAACTGGGAGGGGAGGACGCCAAAATCATTTACTTCGAAGGCGGAAATGTGGAGCAGCGCATGAACGGCATCTGTGCCGGAGGTACGGGCTCCTTCATCGATCAGATGGCATCCCTGATCCAGACAGATGCTTCAGGCTTAAACGAATACGCCAAAAAATATCAATCCCTTTATACCATCGCGGCCCGCTGCGGCGTTTTCGCCAAGACGGATATCCAGCCCCTTATCAATGAGGGCGCTACCAAGGAGGATCTGGCGGCTTCCATCTTCCAGGCCGTGGTAAACCAGACCATTTCCGGCCTGGCCTGCGGCAAGCCCATAAGGGGTCATGTGGCTTTTCTGGGCGGTCCCCTGCATTTCCTCTCGGAGCTGAAAGCTGCCTTTATCAGGACACTGAAATTAGACCAGGAGCATATTATCGATACGGAAAATACCCATCTGTTCGCGGCAATCGGCTCCGCCCTCAATGCTGAGGAGAAAGCTGCCTGCAGCATGGAAGAAATGCTTCAAAGGCTCTCCTCCGAGATCAAAATGGAGTTCGAGGTGGAACGAATGGAACCCCTTTTCGCCGATGAAGCCTCCTACGCCGCCTTCAGGGAGCGTCACAGCCAGGCCCATGTAGGCACGGCGGATCTTGCCTCCTATAAAGGTAACGCTTTTCTGGGCATCGACGCAGGTTCCACCACCACCAAAATCGCGCTGGTGGCCGAGGACGGCTCCCTGCTCTATTCCTTCTACTCTGGCAATGACGGCAGTCCCCTGAAAACCGCCATCCGCTCCCTGAAAGAAATCTACGAACTCCTGCCCGACGAAGTGCACATCGTCCGCTCCTGCTCCACCGGCTACGGAGAAGCCCTGATGAAGGCCGCTTTCCTCCTGGATGACGGAGAGGTGGAGACCGTGGCCCATTACAATGCCGCCGCCTTCTTCAACCCCCGTGTGGACTGCATCCTGGATATCGGCGGACAGGATATGAAATGCATCAAGATCAAGGATCAGACCGTGGACAGCGTCCTTCTGAACGAGGCCTGTTCCTCCGGCTGCGGTTCCTTTATCGAGACCTTCGCCAAATCCCTGAACTACAGTGTGGAGGAATTTGCGGCGGCAGCCATATTTGCAGAGCACCCCATCGATTTGGGCACCCGTTGTACCGTATTCATGAATTCCCGGGTGAAACAGGCCCAGAAGGAAGGCGCGGACGTCTCCGATATTTCCGCGGGCCTGGCCTACTCCGTGATCAAAAACGCCCTCTTCAAGGTAATCAAGGTATCCGACGCCTCGGAGCTGGGCAGGCAGATTGTGGTGCAGGGCGGTACCTTCTATAACGACGCCGTTCTGCGAAGCTTCGAGAAGATTGCAGGCTGCGAAGCGATCCGCCCCGACATTGCCGGAATTATGGGCGCCTTCGGCGCCGCCCTCATCGCCAGGGACCGCTATGAGGAGGGGTACCTGACCAAAATGCTCTCCTACGAAAAGCTCTGTGCCCTGAAGTATGAGACCAGCATGGCAAAGTGCAGAGGCTGTACCAACAGCTGCCGGCTTACCGTCAACAAATTTTCCGGCGGGCGTCAGTTTATCTCCGGCAATCGCTGCGAGCGCGGCATAGGAGGCCGGAAGAATGCCCACGACGTACCTAATTTATTTGATTATAAGCTGAAACGCCTCTTTTCCTATGAGCCCCTGGAGGCGGACAATGCGCCCAGGGGCAGGGTGGGAATCCCCAGGGTGCTGAATATGTACGAGGACTATCCCTTCTGGTATACCTTTTTCACCAGACTGGGATACCGGGTGATCCTCTCTCCAAGCTCCAACCGCAACATTTACGAGCTTGGCATCGAGTCCATCCCCAGCGAGTCCGAATGCTATCCCGCAAAGCTGGCCCACGGGCATGTGGTATGGCTGATCCGGCAGAATGTGGATTTCGTCTTCTACCCTGCCCTGTTCTATGAAAGAGATGAGGTGGAGGGCGCCAACAATCATTACAACTGCCCCATCGTCACCTCCTATTCCGAAAATATCAAAAACAATGTGGACGAAATCAGCTGCGGACAGGTAAAGCTGCGCAATCCCTTTATGTCCTTCCGGGATCTGGATACCGTGACAGAAGCTTTATTGAAAGAATTCACAGAGCTGCCCGGAGCGGAAGTCCGTTCCGCCGCAGCCGAGGGCTGGAAAGAGCTTGACCGCGCCAGGAAGGACGTACAGGCAAAGGGCGAGGAAGTTCTGGAATATCTGAAAGAAACCGGAAAGCGCGGTATTGTGCTGGCAGGCCGTCCCTACCATATCGATCCGGAGATCAATCACGGCATTCCCGAACTGATCACCTCCTTCGACATGGCAGTGCTGACGGAGGATTCCATCTCTCACCTGGGCTGCCCGGAGCGGCCGCTGATCGTATCCGACCAGTGGATGTACCATTCCCGTCTCTATGCTGCGGCAAGCTATGTGAGAACGGTGGATAATCTGGATCTGATTCAGCTGAATTCCTTCGGCTGCGGCCTGGATGCCGTCACCACGGATCAGGTCAATGATATTTTGTCCGGTTCCGGGAAAATATATACCTGCCTGAAGATCGATGAAGTAAATAATCTCGGCGCGGCCCGAATCCGCATACGCTCCCTGCTCTCCGCCATCAAGGTGCGGGAGAAAACGCACAGGCAGCGCACCATTCGCTGCTCCGCCATAGAGAAGATTCCCTTTACCGAGGAGATGCGCAGGAACTATACCATCATCTGTCCCCAGATGTCCCCTATCCATTTCGAGATCATGCAGTCCGCATTCATCGCCTGCGGCTACAATTTCGTTGTGCTGGACAATGATAACCGGCATTCCGTGGATGTGGGGCTGAAATATGTCAACAATGACGCCTGCTATCCTTCCCTGCTGGTAGTGGGACAGATCATGGAGGCGCTGCTGTCCGGAAGATATGACCTGGAGAAAACGGCCATCGTCATGTCGCAGACAGGGGGCGGATGCCGGGCCACCAATTATGTAGGCTTTATCCGCCGTGCGCTGAAAAAGGCCGGTATGGAACAGATTCCCGTGATTTCCCTGAACCTGGCTGGAATTGAAAGCAACCCCGGTTTCCATTTAAATGCCAATCTGCTGGTCCGCGCCGCCATGGCAGCCCAGTTCGGCGATATTTTCATGCGCTGCACCTACCGCATGCGCCCCTATGAAGCCGTTCCGGGAAGTGTGGAGGAGCTGCATCAGAAATGGCTTGTAAAAGCACAGAAGCTTGTGTCCGCCAGGCACATCCGACTCCTGCAGTTCAGGAAAATGTGCCGGGAAATCATCCGTGATTTTGACCGGATCCCTCTGTTGGATGTGAAGAAGCCCAGGGTGGGCGTGGTGGGTGAGATCCTGGTAAAATTCTCTCCCGCAGGCAATAACCATCTGGTAGAGCTTTTGGAGAGCGAGGGAGCGGAGGCCGTGGTGCCGGATTTGCTGGATTTCATGCTGTACTGCTTTTACAATCAGATCTATAAGGCAGACCACCTGGGCATGAGCAAAAAGACTGCCCGCATTTCTGCCCTGGGTATCTGGGCCATAGAGCATCTGCTGCGCGGAAGCGCCGCAAAAGAGCTTAAAAGGTCCCGGCATTTTACGCCGCCCACCCCCATCCGGGAGATTGCCTCCTTCGCGGAGCCCATCGTCTCCATCGGCAATCAGACCGGCGAAGGCTGGTTCCTGACAGGAGAAATGGTGGAGCTGATACACGACGGCGTCCCCAATATTGTGTGCACCCAGCCCTTCGGCTGCCTGCCCAATCATGTAGTGGGCAAGGGAGTCATCAAAGCCCTGAGGAAGGCCTACCCGGAATCCAATATTGTTGCCATCGATTACGACCCGGGCGCCAGCGAAGTGAATCAGTTGAACCGTATCAAGCTGATGCTGTCCACGGCTCAGAAGAACCTGGAAAGTAAAATCGCGAAGACGATTTAGAAAGGAAGAAATACCATGGCGAAAATCTTTGTCGAAAAATCAAAAACCATCTGCGGCTTTTCACAGCCGCTGACCACATTGTATCTGATTGTACAGGGACGGGTGAAGGTACAATGCCCCGGAAACTCCTATCAGATTGACAGCGGTGATGTGGCGGGAATCTGTGAAATATGTTCGGATATCCACTTCCTGACCTACACCGCCCTGGAGGATACCACCCTCATGACCTATCCTGTGAACAGCCTGGAGGCTTTAGAGGACCTGATGCAGAAACGCCCCAATATCGCAAAGCTCTTCCTCCTTTCCCTGTTCCGGCAGTTCGGCGCCATGATGGAGCAGGCTTCCGTGTCGGAGGTGAACAGCGCGGAACTTTACCGGAGACTGCGGACAGACTGCGAGCTATACGCCGGCCTGTGCGACAAATACAAGCTGCCCTCCCGCATTCCGGCAGAGGTGGAGGAAATTCCCCCCTGTGTGGAAGATTCCTGTGACGAGTGGCTGGGAAAATACTATGTGGCTCTGCGCCGCGTCTATATGGGTGCGGATTCCGATGTCCTGCTGCAGGAGCAGGGTCTGTCTCTGGGAATGCTGCGGAAGGGTTCTCTGGACATAAACAAAAACTACCGGATTCTGGAGGCCCAGGCCCAGTACCGCGCCCAGATCATCAGCTGCTATTTCAGCCAGTCAGGCAACGATATGTTCGATGCCATGACAAAGCTCTACTATCGTCTCTCACAGGAAGGGCAGGATACAGACGAACTGTACGAAAGCATTTCACAGATGCTGCGCCTTACCGAGGAATATGACATTCCGGATGAAACCCAGGCCCGCCCCCGGGCGGAAGCCTTCCGCAGGAAGGAAGATGCCCTGGCACATCCTGAGGCCGCCCAGGGCACGGGAGACGGCTCCGATACGGATATTCTGAATCTTCTGGAAGGATCTCTGGATACCATTTTGGACTTCGCCGGACTTGCAGGCGATAAGGAGGCCTCCTTCCGGGAGCATGTGGCTCTCTACAGGGCCACCAGGGACAAAAATTCCACCAACGACGAGTGCAGCCGCCTGCGCAGAATACTGACAGAAGAATTCTATCTCCTGTACTCGGAGGTGTTTGAACGCTCCCTGTCCGTGCCCGGACTGCCTCTTCCCGTGCGCATGTTCCTGTATTTCGGCTATGTGGACGAGAATCTGGCAGGGGAGGACAACAGCGTCGCTCTATACCGCCTGGCCGGCTATATGAGCGATCCGGGACTAAACGGCGTCTATACCTTCTATGACTGGCTGCTGGCTGTCTATGACGGGAAAAAGAATCCCAGCCGCAGCGAGCTGGACGAGGATTATGACGACTTTATCAATCAGCAGAAGAAAAAGAACAATCTCACCGCCTCCCAGGTTGCAGCTCTGGAAAACGACCGCATGGCCAAGGTGCGCTATGAGCTGGAGAACCTCTTCCCTGTGGCCAATAAGGTGACATTTGGCAGGGTAACCACCTTCTGCCCGCTGTTCACCGCCGAGAACATGCTCAAAAGTCCCAGGGATTCCTTCATCACCCCGGATAAAATCGGCAGCGCACTGTCTATGCTGAAAAAGATTGATTTCTCGGCTTTCTTCCGGGAAACCATCGATTATGAGATGTCCCAGGCCATGAACCGGGAACCCATGCATGTGGAATATCTGCCGGATATTATCCTGATGCCCAATGCGGGGGTAAGAGGCTCCCTGTGGCAGGAAATCGAGGGCCGCAGGCGCAGCAGTCCCAGCCGCATGATCCTGCCCATATTCTATCTGGATAACCTGGAAACAGCAGTGATACGCATGACCGGCGAATTCCGCTGGGAGATGTGCAAGCGCATCCAGGGCGGACGCTGGAACGATGTGTCGGAGCCGTCCCTGACCAGCGAATATTTTGATTATCTTCAGTTCTACAGGAAGAATACCGAGTTGAGCAAGGATGCCAAGGAAAAATTGCAGAACAGCTTAACAAGAGCCAAGAACAGCTTCCGGGAAATGTTCGTAAGGGACTATATTACCTGGATCCTGTATGAGAGCAGCGGCTCGTCCAGACTGAACAAGGTTGCCCGCCGAATTCTGTTCCTCTACTGCCCCCTTCCCGCTTCCATGGACAAATCGCTGGAGCAGAATCCCATGTTCTCTGAGCTGATGAACCGCCAGAGGATTCTCGCCACGCAGCGGCTGCAGAAGCTGGGCATCCTGCGGCAAAAGCTTGTGAGCGGCAAGATGGCCGTTCCGGACTGCCTGGAGCAGGAAATCGCCTTCGCAAAAAGGATGCCGGAGACCGGCTCAGAGAGTCTCTGAGCCGGTTCCGGCATCCGAAAGCTGCTTCTCCAGCGTCCTGCGCACATGGAAATACGCCGGGACCAGAAATAAGTCCGCGAACAGCCAGGCCAGAGGATTGCCCAGGGCCACCCCCGTGAACCCAAGCACCGGCACCAGCGCGAAGCCCACGATACCTCTGGCCACCATCTCGAAGACCCCTGCCAGGATGGCGAAGGTGGGGAAGCCCATCCCCTGTATCAGGAAGCGGATGATATTCACCAGGGCCAGCAGGGCATAGAAGGCAGTATTGTAGATCATCAGCATCCGGGCGTTGCCGATGATCCCACCCTCTGAGGCCTCCAGGAACAGCCTTGCCAGCGGCTCGCCCAGAAAGATGCTCACAAAGAGCGCGATTACGGAATACCCTATACCCAGCAGAATGCAGGATTTGAGCCCCTGGCCTATACGATCAAGCCGCTTTGCCCCGATGTTCTGCCCGCCGTAGGTAGCCATAGTGGAGCCCATGGCTTCAAAGGGGCAGGCCAGGAATCCGTTGATCCGTCCCGAGGCGGTCACTGCGGCTACAGCACCGGAACCCAGAGTGTTGGTGGCGCTCTGCAGAATTACGCTACCGATGGCCGTAACGGAATACTGCAGCCCCATGGGCACGCCCATGCCGCACAGCATCCGCATCCGATGGCCGTCCGGCCGCCATTCTTCCCTGCGGATCCGCAGGATCTCGAACTTCTTCACCATGAACAGCATACAGCAGGCTCCCGACACTCCCTGGGAGATCACGGTGGCCAGGGCCGCCCCCTGAACCCCCATATGGAGGTTCACGATGAAAAAGAGATCCAGGCCCACGTTCAGGAAGGAGGACATCACCAGGAAGATCACCGGAGTCCTGCTGTCCCCCAGGGCACGGATGACACCGGAGGTCATGTTGTAGAGAAATGTCACGGGAATCCCCAGAAAGATTACATATATATAAGCATAAGATCTGTCGATAATGTCCTGGGGCGTACGCATCCACACCAGAATCTGCCTGGCCAGAGAAGCGGTGAGCACGGTCAGTGCCGCCGCGAACCCTATTGACAGCCAGGCACAGTTGGCCACATACCTGCGCAGATCTGCGTAATCCCGGGCCCCGAACTTATGCGCCACCGGGATGGAAAAGCCGCTGCACACGCCCATGCAGAAGCCGATGATCAGAAAGTTCACGGAGCCCGTGGCCCCAACGGCCGCCAGATTGTCCATGCCCAGGAACCGGCCCACTATCACCGTGTCCACAAGACTGTAGAACTGCTGGAACAGAAATCCGAACAACAGCGGAACGGAAAACCCCAGAATCAGCTGCATGGGATTCCCTTTCGTCATATCCTTTGTCATAATCACACCCTCTTTTCCGGCTTTGGATCCCCTCAAAAAAGCCGAAATTTATCATTTCCGACAAAGTATAGGCTTTCTTCCACGAAAGTGCAATGTACTTTTTTGTCCGAAATTCCTCCGGCTTTGTACTATTTTGCAGCTTTTCTGTTTTGCGGACAGCAGGAAATCCGGGGACATTCTTCTTCCCTTCCCCGGATTTCCGTGATTTCAGCTTTCAGCATGGTATGCGGTTATTTTCCCACTGCCTGGCCCATTTGCGGCCCAGAGTCTATGAGGCTGCCGTTTCCCTGCGCTCCAGATACTCCTGCAGCACCTCCACCACTTCCTCCGGTCCCAGTCCCGACTCGGCTATGATGTCGCTCACTGCCTCCAGTTCCTTGCGCTTCTTCTCCTGATATAATTCTTCCAGCTCCCGCTTCTCAGACTCCACTCTGGTCTGCAGAGCCTCTATCAGCTCCTGCTTTGCCGCAATCTTTTCTTCAATAGTCTTCCTCTGTCCTCTTGCCATAGATTTCTCCTTTCACCGAACCGTTTTCAGTCCTTTTCTACCAGTATATGGACAAACCCTGGAAAATATTCCCGGAAATTTATATTTAGGACAGCAATGAGATAAAGTCCTCTTTGGTCATACCTCCCAGCTGCCCTGCATCCCCGGAGATCACCTGCTCCGACAGGGCCCGCTTGCTCTCCTGCAGCTCCTGTATTTTCTCCTCTATCGTCCCCTTTGCTATCAATCGGTACACCACCACCATCTTCGTCTGTCCGATCCGGTGTGTGCGGTCCGTGGCCTGGTTCTGCACCGCCAGGTTCCACCAGGGATCATAATGAATCACCACATCCGCCCCTGTCAGGTTCAGGCCCACGCCCCCTGCCTTCAGGGATATCAGAAACACCTTTGTGTCGTCCCCGTTGAAATTCTTCACCAGCTGCAGGCGCTTCTCCTTGGGCGTGGCGCCGGTAATGGTGTAAAAGCTGATATTCTCCCGCTCCATCCGGGCCGCTATCAGCTCCAGCATGGAGGTAAACTGGGAAAAGAGCAGGATCTTATGCCCGCCCTCCGCGGCAGACTGCACCAGCTCCAGGCAGGCGTCCAGCTTGGCAGACTCTCCCCTGTAGTTCTCGAAGCACAGGCCCGGGTCGCAGCAGATCTGCCGCAGCTTCATCAGCTCCGCCAGAATCTGTATCTTATTCTTCTGGAACTCATTTGCGTCCTGAGAAGCGATCCTCTGCTTCATATGCACCACCTGGGCATCATAGAGCTTCTGCTGGTCGGAGTCGAATTTCACATAGCGGTTTTCCTCCAGCTTCTCGGGAAGATCCTTCAGGACGTTCTCCTTCATTCTGCGCAAGATGAAGGGCGCGGTCATTCTCTGCAGACGCTCCAGCGCCTCCCTGTCCTCGCTCTTGACGATTGGCGCCTCAAAATCACTCCGGAACACATCATATCCGTACAGATACCCGGGAATCAGATAGTCAAAAATACTCCAGAGCTCGCTGAGCCTGTTCTCGATTGGCGTCCCCGTAAGCGCGTACCGGGTCCGGCTTCTTATGACCTTTACCGCCCTGGCCGCCGCTGTGGTATGGTTTTTAATATACTGCGCCTCGTCAATAATCTGGTAATAGAACTCCTTGTCCTCATAATTTTCAATATCCCGCTTCAGCAGGTCATAGGAGGTTATGATCACATCATATTCCCGGTACCGCTCCAGCTTTTCCCTTCTCTCCTCCTGGCTTCCCGTGATGAATTCCACGGAAAGCTGCGGCGTATAGCTGCGTATCTCCTCCCCCCAGTTATATACCAGAGAGGCCGGAGACACGACCAGGGAGGTTCCCCCCTTTCCCTCAAGCCTGGCGGACAGCAGCACTGCCAGCACCTGGAGCGTCTTCCCCAGTCCCATATCATCCGCCAGGATTCCTCCCAGATGATACTCCTCCAGGGTACGAAGCCACCTGTATCCGTTCCTCTGATATCCCCTCATGATCCCCGCAAGGGAAGCCGGCTCCTCGAAGTCCGCATCATTCACCGTCTTGAAATTCTTCACCATTTCCCGGAAATAACTGTCCCGGTTGCTGTAAATCTCCTCATTCTTCTCCAGCAGCTTATCCAGGTACAGAGCCCGGTAGACGGGAACCTTCACATTTCCCTTCAGCAGCTCTCTGGGAGAGATTCTCAGCGTCTCCATCATTTCCGCCAGCGTCTGCAGGGAATTTTCCTCCTGAAGGTTCAGAAAATCTCCGTTTTTCAGCCGGTAATACTTTCTCTTCTGCCGATAGCTTTTCAAAATATCCAGCAATTCCCCGGGAGGGACGTCCTGGGTGGCGATATTCAGGTTCAGAAGATCCCTGGAGACGGAGATCCCCACGGACAGCCGCACCCGCCTGCCGATATTCAGGCTGCTGAACCTTCTGGTGCACTGCACCTCCCCCAGAGCAAGCAGGGCCTCCACCCCCTGCTCCAGCACCCGGTACATCCGTTCCTCTTCCTGCCCGCAGTGCAGCTCCTTCCTCTCCTTATCCCAGTAGGGGAACCATCTGTTTGCAAGAAAGAGGGTCTCTTCCTCCCTGGCTCTCTCCCGGAAGGCTTCCAGGATAGTCCCCGCCATCTCCTCCTTGTCCATATAATAGGGTACGGGAAATTCCTTCTCCCCGTATCTGACCGCCACGCGGCAGAGCATATTATGTTCCTCCGCGTCCAGATAGAATACGAATTTCGCCTGGGGAGGAAGGTAGAAGGCTATCTCCTCGGCATTTTCCTCCATAATATCCACCGCCCCCTCCAGCTGCGGCAGCACGGAATAATAAAACTGCGCCAGGCCGTTGCGTCCCACCTGGAAGCTCAGCTCCCCCTCCCGGCAGAATTGGGCGATGGTCCTGATCTTCTTCTGGAAATCCTCCTGAAGCCTGCAAAGCATATCGCCCTCTATATAGTATGCCGTTTTGACGCCGTAAAAGAATTCCGGCATACGGCAGTTCACCGTAATTCCGTGAAATTCTCTATGGTGTCCCATATCATTCTTGCGGATGATCATGGATATTTCAGGATTTCGTTCCTCTGTGCGCATGGAAGCCTTCCGCCTGGATTCGCTGTCCCTGTCCTCGAACTCAAATTCCTCCCCCTCCACCAGGCCGTACAGCTCGTCCAGCCTCCAGCCAAAGAGCGCAAACTCCCCGTTTTTGGCCGCCGCACGTTTGGAATAATTGCGGGCTTCTATCATCCGCCGCTCAAAGGCCAGCTCCTCCTTCACTATCCTGCCGATATAATCGATCCATTTCAGGGAATTCTCCGTAAAATTGCTGATATGGTGGTTGATGCTGGTATTGCTCCCATAGGAAGAAGTCTTTGATTCCTGCACATCCTGGTAGAATTCGAAAAGGTCCTTTACCACAAAGAGCTTTTTCTCGCCCACCTTAAAGGAAACCGCCAGGTCTCCCCCCTTCCGCGTCACCCTGGGGATAAGCCGCAGACTTTTCTCCCTGCCTATGGCATCCGAAATCACATTGTTGGTCCGCTGCTCCGTAAAAGCCCGCATCAGCAGCATGGCGCGTTTATCCGTGGCGTCTCCTATATTGTTCTGTTCCTGATACTCCTGCGTCAGTTCCAGCAGAGCCGATATAAAAGCGCAATACTCCCTGCGGTAATACCTGGAATAATAGTGCTTCCTGCATTCCGAACACTGGCATTCCGCAAACAGCATGGCGTCCCGGGTAAAAACCATATGGATGGGAAAGGGTGCTTTTCCCTCGGTCCCCTCCCCGATGACTTCCCCCACCGTATCGTTCCTGCCGTCCACATATCCGCTGTCCACCCTGCGGAGGCGTACCTTCTTCTCCTGAAGCAGCTTCTCACCCTTCTGCGTAACCGCCCTGGTCAGGCGCATATCCTTCCGTATGGCATCACAGTTGAAATACTGGTATCCGGATCCGGTAAGCGCCATGTAATTCTCCAGACTGTACTGCGCTTCCTCCGCCGCTGTCCCATCCTCTTCCTGACGGTTCAGGACGATATATTCCTCTTCCCCGGCATGATTCTGCGGCTCTTCTGCAATATGAGCTGCCTCTGGGGCAACTTTATCCCTTTTTTTCTGCATCTGTCTTATCCTTTTTCATCTTTCCCTGTTACTTCAGGAATTCATTATAAAGGGATTTGGCAGAATGCGCAATAGATTTTTGTCATGGATGCGGCACATTTGCCGCACCGCAGAAGGGCCCCGGCTTTCGCCGGGGCCCTTCCGCTATTTTCTTATGAGGGGGGAGATAGTGATTTCATCAACTATCTGATATATATATTACAGATAAAATGTGTTCAAACTGTGTTTATTTTCTAATATAAATCTAAAATGCTTCCTAAGGAATTGTGAACTGCCGGTTTTCATTCCCGCAGCGCCACGGGCTATTTCCTTCCGATTTCGTTCAGGACTCCCCGACAGACCAGCGCCCGCATTGTGGCGGTATCCGTGTGAAAGCGTTCCCCGGATGTGACCGTCAGCATATAGGTTACCAGATGGGAGAAAAGGCAGTAAATCATATAGGCCATGGGCATATCGCTCCGCAGTTCTCCGTTTTCCACCCCCCTTTTCAAAATCCTTTCGAACACGGAGCCCGGCAGCCGCATGGCAAGCTCCCCGGAGGTCATCTTCTCCCGAACCACCTGGCTGAATTCGGAATTATCCGTCATCATATGGACAAATCTCAGAAAGCCGTTCTTACACCCGTCCTTTTTCTCTATCTCATCCAGGAGAAAAAAGAGCTGCTCCCTGAAGCTCTCCCGCTCCATCAGGGCATTTTCCAGCCATTCAAACAGCCATTGCACATGGTACACTATGGCGCAGGCCACAATCTCTTCCCGGGTGTCAAAATACTCGTATGCTGTTCCCTTTCCGATTCCCGCCTTCTCCGTGATATCCGAGACATGGATGCTCCCTGCATCCACGCCCTGCTCCAGCATCTGTATCACCGCTTTATACATCTGACATACCTTCGGAGGTACTCTGTGAATATCCTCCAGACCATTGATTTTACCCATATTGCCCCCGCTCCGCCTTTCAGGCTTTCTCCTCCGGCTCTTTCATCCGCTTTCCAAATACTTTCCTTATTCCCGAATCCCCCGATGCCTCCGCCGGCTTCTGTCTCCTGTTAAAGAGATCGTAAATACAGGGAATCACCACCAGCGTCAGCAAAGTACCGTATGTCAGGCCGCCGATGGTCACTACTGCCATGGGCTTTGCCATCTCCGAGCCCATATCGCTGCTGAACACCATGGTGGACAAAGCCAGGATGGTGGTCAGCGCCGTCATCAGCACGGGCCGGAGCCTGGTGCGGCCCGCGGTGAGAATTGCCTCACGCTTCTCCATGCCGCCCTCCCGCAGCTGGTTCATATAATCGATCAACACAATTCCGTTGTTCACAATGATACCCGCCAGCATGACAAATCCGATCATGGCGATAACGCTCACTTCGCTTCCGGTTATGTATAACCCCATAAAGCCCCCGGTAAAGGCAAGCGGTATGGTGAACATAATAATAAAAGGAGACATCAGGGACTGGAACTGCGCTACCATGATCAGATACATGAAGAGCACCGCCAACACCAGCATCAGCATAATCTGCCCCATGGCATCCGTAATCATCTCATTTTCACCGGAAAATACCAGTCTGTAACCGGAGGGCAGCTCATAGTCCGCCAGCTTCTCCTCCACATCCGCCGAGACAAGCCCCACATTATACCCCTCCGCAATGGCCGCGGACACGGACACATAGCGGGTCTGATCTTCCCGGCTGATGGAGCTGAGCGCCTCTGTAGCCTCAAAGGAAGCGATTTCAGATAAGGGAATCTTAACGCTTTCGCCCTCCGCGTTCTTCCCCTCGATCTCAATCCCCTTCACCAGCTCCCTGGTCAGCTCGATATCATTGCCGTCCATCACATATACATTATAATCCTTATCGGCGGCTACCAGGGTGGTGGCGCTTCCCGATTCTCCGATCCTGGCATAAATCTGGGTAAACACCTGCGCCACGGTAAGGCCGTAATGCACCGCCTCATCCCGGTTGATGAGAATGCGCAGCTCTTCGTCCGCATCCTCCAGGCCGTCGCTGACATCCGCCGTACCCTCCACGCTTTCCACGATGGCCGCCACTTCCTCCGCAATACGTCTCAGCGTATCCAGGTCACGCCCCCGCACCTGTATGGAGATACCGCTTCCACCCATGGCACTCATGTCCATACTGGAAGTGTCAATGGAAATCTCCGCTTCCAGTCCGTTTGTCTTCTCTCTGATGACCTGGGCAATCTCTTCATTGCTCATGGATTTGTCCTCTCTGGTCACCACATATATGGTTGCGGCATTGGTACTGCCCCCTCCGCCGCCCAGCATGGACATGGTGGAGGTACTGGACATGGCTCCCACATTCTGCACATCCTCTATGGAAAGAATTTCTTCCACCACCTTATCGGTGAGTTCTCCCGTCTCCTCCAATGCCGCGTCCTCCGCAAGCCTGACGCTCACTGTCAGCTGGGTGGAATCCATATCCGCCATAAAAGCGGTTCCGTTGGTAAACGCCAGGGCAATACTCCCCACCAGGAGGATTACTACCAGAACCAGCACCAGGGGCTTCACCTTCAATGCGCCGCTCAAAAGCTTATCATAGCCCCGCACAAGGCCGCCGAAGATCTTCCCCTCCTTCTGCTCCCTGGTCTTCGCCAGAATCTTGGAGGACATGGCAGGCACCACTGTCAGCGCAATTACCAGACTGGACAGCAGAGAGTAGCCGATGGTCAGACCCATATCCACAAACAGCTGCCGAGTGATCCCTTCCGTAAATACAATAGGCAGGAACACGCATACGGTGGTCAGGGTGGAGGCCACGATAGCGCCGGCCACTTCCCTTGCGCCTTCTATGGAAGCGTCCTTCACGGAATATCCTTCGCTCCGCAGGCGATAAATATTTTCTATGACCACGATGGAATTATCCACCAGCATACCGATTCCCAGGGCAAGACCTGACAGGGATATAATATTCAGAGTCACACCGCTGAAATACATGCATACGATGGCAGTCACCAGACTGATGGGGATGGAGAATGCCACCACAATGGTCGGTCTCAGATCCTTCAGGAAGATCAGAAGGATTGCAATGGCCAGAACCGCGCCGAACAGAATATTATCGAAAATGGAATCCATCACCAGATCGATATAGATTCCCTGATCCATCAGGGTAATCAGGGACAGATCCCCGTTCTCCGCCATCATCTCGCCGAAGCGCTCCGCAAGACGGTCCGACACCTCTCCGGTGGAATATCCTGTCTGCTTCTGGATTGTCAGCATAATGCCGGCGCTTCCGTCCACATTGGCATAGATTTCATCGGAATTGTCCGTATAAAATACATCCGCCACATCCCCGAGCGTAATCACGGGCACTCCGTCCATATGCAGGTCCATCAGAGGAATTTTCTGTAGTTCCTCCACAGTGGCGGGCTTATCGCCTACCCGCACCATATAGCTGATTCCCTCTTCCGTCACATACCCTGCAGGCATGGAAAAGTTCTGCGCCGTCAGAAGGTTGGTAATCATATCTACAGTGAGAATATCTGACATATCTGCCTGCTCATAGGCGGATTCCTTCGCCTCGGCCAGCTGCTTTTCCCCGTCTGCCAGCTGTTCCTCCGCATCCTTTAACTGCTCCTCGGCATCCTTGATCTGGTCCAGGCCGCTCTTAATCTGTTCTTCCCCGGAATCAAGCTGAGATTCCACTGCATTCAGCTGGTATTCTCCCAGGGAAATCTGCGCCTTGCCGTTGGCAAATTCGATGGCGGCGGTCATTTCTCCACGCTCTATGGCTATCAGACCGCTGTTGATGTCGTTGATGGCCTTGTCGATATCCGTGATATTCTGGGCCGCCAGCATCTGATTGACCTGGGCCAGATAGCCTTCATAGCCGAGACCGTTTGTGGCGGCGGCGAGGGCTGTCTGCAAATCCTCATACTGTCCCGAAATTGCAAGCATTTGCCCGGATGCCTCCTGTGCCGCATATAAAGCGGCACCTGCTACTGCTGCAATGTTCTGCATCTCCTGTACCGGATCGCTGTCAGGCCCGATTTGTGTAATATCGAGACACCATGGATCCAGGATTTCGGCGGCTTCAATTACCGCCTTCAACTGTCCGTCGGTATTTTTCAGCATCTGCAGGCCATATTGTTTTCCAAGGAATTCACCTCGCAGAACCGCAATTTCATTTGAAATCTGCGAAAGTGAAGCTGCCGCGCTCATGTCGCCGCCCAGCAAGGCCTCCACGGCTGCTCCCATTTCCTTCAGATATTCTGCATATCTGCCGCTAAAGTCATCATTAGCCAGCGCGTTCAAATCGACTATAATTTGAGGATCGGCGTTCATCGCGTCCACCACAGGTTTTATCTGGTTAATCCCGTCCTGCAGCCCCTTTGCCGTGGCAAGGTTCGTCCGCATGGTTTCCAGATTGATCTTCGCCGTCAAAAGGGCGTTCTTCTGGGCAGCCAGCTGATCGCTGACGCCCTGCTGCCGGTTCTCCAGCTCGGTTTTCCCGTTCTCAAGCTCCTGTTTGCCCTCTTCCAGCTCTCTGCGGCCGTTTATGATTTCCCACCGGCCGTTTTCCAGTTCCCTTCGGCCATCCGCCAGCTCCTTTTTGCCGTCCTCCAGTTCCTTTCGGCCGTCCGCCAGCTCCTCCTCCGCTTCCCGCATCTTCTCGTCGATGGAGGCAAAAATCTTCTCATTGACGGCGTCCACCTTGTCCTGGCGGATAATGACATTGACGCTTTCCTCCAGCAGGCCGGTGGCGCTGACGCTTGCCACGCCCTCCAGGCTCTCCAGTTCGGGCATGACGGATTCCTGTACATAGGTGCTGATCTCGGCATTGTCCATACCGTTCACGCCCACTGCTGCGATCATGACGGGCAGCATGTCCGGATTCAGTTTCATGATAATGGGATTCCCTACCGAGTCATCCCAATAGCTTTTTATCTGATCCAGACTCTCCCGAATCTCCAGAGACACTGCATTCATATCCGCTGTCTGTGAAAATTCCAGGATTACCATGGAATAATTTTCATTGGATACGGAACTGATATTTTCAATGTTGCTCACCGTAGCCATGGCCGACTCCACCGGCTGCGTCACCACGCTTTCCACGGTCTCAGGGCTGGCGCCCACATATGTAGTCATCACAATCACATACGGCAGACTGATGCTCGGCAGCAGATCCGCCGTCATTCTGGTAAAGGATACCACTCCCAGAATAATTGCCAGAACCACTCCCACCAATACGGTATAAGGTTTCTTCACGCTGAACCTGGACATATCATTCGCTCCTTTTCGCTGTCCGACCGGTCGGTCGGTTAGTACGCCGTTGATTATATGCCCTTCTTTTTTCAATGTCAATAAGAGGATTCTTTCCTTTTTCTAAAAAAAAGATAAACTTCATTCATGGCATTCATGCCTGTTCGAACAATAGTATACACCGAAAAACACCGGCCGTGCAGAATTTCCACAAAGCCGATGTTCTACAAGATACTTATTTTTATTTACAGCATTTTCCTTATTTTGGCCTTCAGGCGCTGCAGGGCGTTGTCCGTGGATTTCTCGTCCCGCCCCAGCACCCTGGCAATCTGGCTGTAGCTCATTCCGGTGAGATACAGGTCCAGCACCTGCTTCTCAAAATCGCTGAGCTCCTCCTCGATGGTTTTCTCCAGGTAGGCCACTCTTTCCTTGTCCAGAAACATTTCCTCCGGATTCAGTTCGCTCCTGTCTGCCAAAAGCTCCGCCAGATTCAGGCCTTCTCTGTCATCGCCGGAGGCCTCGCCGTATAAGGGCACATAGGTGTTTAACGGAAAATGCTTCTGCCTCCTGGAGGCCTGCACCGCCGTATACATCTGACGGTTGATGCACAGCTCCGCAAAGGTGCCGAAGCTGGCGTCCCGCCCCATATCATAGTCCCGGACCGCTTTGAACAGCCCTATCATGCCCTCCTGGATGAGGTCCTCGCTGTCAGCTCCCAGGATAAACATGGATTTCGCCTTGCTGCGCACCAGATTCTTATATTTATCGCAAATGTAATCCATGATGGCAGTCTCCCCCCGGCGAAGGCGGTCGATCAGTTCATCGTCATTGTATTGTCGGTAATTTGCATATCTTTCCGCCATGTTTCTGTCTCTTTTCCCTGCAGGATGCCGATCTGATAAGTGCCCCGTTTTCTCTTTGCACAGCCGGGGTGCTGATCCGATATGTTCCCTCTTTCCTCTCTGCACAGACAGGGTGCCGCTGATATTCTCTGCTACTGCCTTTTCTGCCTTATGTGCCGCAAATACAGACCGTCCCGCTGCGACATTTTCTCGAATCCCATAACAGGTACGGCTGTCCGGCTCATTTCTCCCGGAGCATATCCATCCGGGTTCCAATGCATGCGCCGGATCCGGGCTTCCATTATGCCCCTCCGCCCAGCCTCTGGCGCACAATCTCATAGGCCAGCACCCCGGCCGCAACGGAAGCATTCAGGGAATCGATGTTCCCCCTCATGGGAATGGACGCCGTCATATCGCATTTTTCCTTCACCAGCCTGCTCACGCCCTCACCCTCGCTGCCGATGACAAGTCCTATGGGTCCCTTCAGGTCCAGCCGGTACATGGAGGTTCCGTCCATGTCGGCGCAGACGAACCACAGTCCTTCCTTCTTCAGCTCCTCGATGGTCTTGGCCAGGTTGGTGACCTTTGCCACCGGCGTATAGTTCAGCGCCCCGGCGGAGGTTCTTGCCACAGTGGCTGTCAGACCCACCGCGCGGTTCTTCGGTATGATGACGCCGTGGGCCCCCGCCAGGTTGGCGGTACGGATAATCGCGCCCAGATTGTGGGGATCCTCGATATTGTCCAGCAGAATGAGGAAAGGTGGTTCTTTCCTTTCTCTGGCTGCTTCCAGAATATCCTCCACGGAGGCATACTCGTAAGCAGCCGCTATGGCGATGACTCCCTGATGCCTGCCCGTTTCCGAAAGCTGGTCCAGGCGCTCCTTTTCCACATATTTAATCATTGCGGAGCACTTCTGGGCTTCCCGCTTAATGGACAGGATGGGGCCGTCGTGGCAGCCGTCCTGGATGTAGAGTCTGTCTATGGGCCTGCCGGCCCGGAAGGCTTCCAGGACGGCGTTGCGTCCCTCTATGACGGCGGCATCGACGGGTTCTTCGGCTGCTTCCTGTGTGATGTCCTTCCATTCTGTTTCGGCTTTCTTCCAGGCATTTTCCCTTTTTCCTGTTCCTGTTTTACTTCCGGATGACGTACCCGATCCTGTATCCGTTCTTCCGGCTGATGAGCCTGCCTTGATTTCTTTCCGGAATCCGGATTCTGCCTCCATTTTTGAGCCTGGTCTGAACCCGCCGCTTTTTATTGTTCCTGTCTCCATTTTGCTCCGAAATTTCTTCTCTGTTCCTGTCTCCGTCCCGCTCCGGGATTTCATTTCTGCTCCTGTCCTGCGGCCGGTATTTCCCTTTTCCCCTGCTCCTGTCCTGTTCCTCGGATCTATCCGATTTTTTGCCGCATAGTTTCCGGGTTCTTCCCTCCTGTCCCCGAATTTTCTTTCTCTGTATGCCATATTTTCTTTTTCCTTCCCTCGTACAATCCGGCTTCCTTATCCCCATATTTCACTGGTCTTAGTTTCGCCGGCCCTGATTTTCGTCTGCCTTTACCCTCTGCTCCGCATATGCGGCGCCTGGCCGCCTTATTTCTGCCGCCCTCCGGGCTGAAATATCCAGCCCACCCTGTCTCGCTATCACTATATCTCCATCCCCGCCAGGCGGATCCCCATACTCACCAGCTCCAGGATTCTGTCCATTCGCTCTGTCAGGTACAGATAGCCTATAACCGCCTCAAAGCCTGTAGCCTTCAGATAGTCCGCGGCGCTGGCATTCTTCGCCATGGTATGGGGTTTTGCATTTTTTCCCCTGCGGTACACCGCCGTTTCTTCCTCCGTCAGGCTGTCCGTCAGGGCCTGTACTATTTTCGCCTGGGCCCCCGCGCTGACATATTTCACCGTGATCCTGTGCAGCTCCTGGGAGGAGCGGTTGGCCCGCTCCACCACCACCGTGCGGATGATCAGGTCATAGACCGCATCTCCGATATAAGCCAGAGCCAGCGGAGAATAGGTTCTGACATCCGGCCTTTTCCCGGGAAAGGTTCCCATAATCTGTGACAGCAGGCTGTCTGTCCCCCTGTTCTCTGTAATATTCTCCGTAATATTCCCCGCCGTATTCTCCGCAATGTTTTCCGCCGTATTCTCTGCAAGATTCCCGGCAGATTCTCCGGCGTCGTTCTCTCTGCCTTCCGCCCTTTCATGAACTCCGCTCACAGCCGGCTCTCCGCTCCTGCTGCCCGTTCCGGCCCTCATGCTTTCTTCCATTTTACGCCCTCTCGCGTGTCCTCCAGGACAATCCCCTTCTCCAGCAACTCCGCCCGGATTTCATCCGCCCTGGCAAAGTTCTTCTCCTTCTTTGCGGCCTTCCGCTCCTCAATTTTTTCCAGAATATAGCGTTCCATTTCGGCATCCACATCCCCGTTTGCCTCCGCCTCCATAGACGCGTAAGCCGTGGTCAGGTTCAGGGACAGCACCCGGTCGAAATCCTCCGCCAGGGCGTACTTGGTGGCATCCGGCATATCGTCCTTTAACATGTCGTAGATCACGGTGAGCGCCATGGAGGTGTTCAGGTCGTCGCAGAGCGCCTCCTCAAAGCGGGCTTTATAGGCGGCAAACTTCTCCGGTTCCACACTGCCGCCTTCCTTTTTCAGGCCGCCCACGCGCTTCACCAGCTTCTCATAGGCCGCCCGGGCATTGTCCAGGGCGTCGAAAGAGAATTCCAGGGGCTTGCGGTAATGGGACTGGAGGCAGAAGAGCCTGTACACCCTGGGGTCATAGCCCTTGGATTTCAGCAGGGACACGGTGAGGAACTCCCCCTTGGACTTGCTCATCTTGCCCGCCCTGTCGTTCAGGTGGTGCACATGAAACCAGTAATTACACCATTTATGTCCCAGATAGGCCTCGCTCTGGGCGATCTCGTTGGTGTGGTGGGGGAAGATATTGTCCACGCCGCCGCAGTGGATGTCCATATACTCGCCCAGATGCTTCATGGAGATGCAGGAGCACTCTATATGCCAGCCGGGATACCCCAGTCCCCAGGGGCTCTCCCACTTCAGCTCCTGATCCTCGAACTTGGACTTGGTGAACCAGAGCACAAAGTCCGTCTTGTTCCGCTTGTTCTCATCCTCATCCACGTCATCCCGCACGCCCACCAGCAGCTCTTCCTCACTGTGATTGGAGAGGACATAGTACTCCTTCAGCTTAGAGGTGTCAAAATAGATATTCCCGCCGCTCTCATAGGCAAAGCCCTTCTCCATCAGGATCTCTATCATATGGATGAACTCGGGGACGCAGTTGGTGGCGGGCTCCACCACATCGGGAGTCTTGATGTTCAGGTCTTTGCAGTCGGCGAAAAAGGCATCCGTGTAGAATTTCGCGATCTCCATCACCGTCTTGTGCTCCCGCTTTGCCCCTTTGAGCATCTTGTCCTCGCCGGTGTCCGCGTCGCTGGTCAGATGCCCCACGTCCGTGATATTCATGACCCGCTTCACGTCGTAGCCGATATAACGCAGACTTTTTTCCAGCAGATCCTCCATGATATAGCTTCTCAGATTCCCGATATGGGCGAAATGGTACACCGTAGGGCCGCAGGTGTACATAGCCACCTTTCCCTCCTCATTGGGAATAAACTGCTCCACCTTTCTGGTAAGCGTGTTGTAGATTCTTAACCTGTTCTCCATTTTTCTCCTTTCCGCCCGCCCTGCGGCGGGCTCCAAATCATATCTTCTCATACGGATCAATCGGCATGCGGATATCCGGCCTCCCACCCATGAGCCAACCGACTCACAGATATCCGAACCTCCGCACACGAGCCAACCGGCTCACGGATATCTAACCTGCACTCCTGCCCTCATGGCCGGAAGTGCTCTTTAATCTCCAGAGCCATCGCATCCGGCGGCTTTCAGCGCCGCTAACTGCCGCTCCAGCTCCAGGATGCGGTTCACCATCTCGGAATTGGCATGCTGCAGATTCGCGATGTCCTCCCTGATGGGATCGGGCAGATCGGTCTGGTTCAGGGTCTCCTGAGGCAGAGCCATATTGCCCCGTTTCACCACCCTGCCCGGCACGCCCACCACAGTGGAACAGGGGGGCACCTGGCTCAGGACCACGCTCCCCGCGCCGATCTTGGAATTGTCCCCGATGGTAAACGAACCCAGCACCTTCGCCCCGGCGCTGATCATCACATTGTTGCCCACGGTGGGGTGGCGCTTTCCGTGCTCCTTGCCCGTGCCGCCTAAGGTCACGCCCTGGTACAGGGTAACATTGTCCCCTATGACTGTGGTCTCCCCGATGATGACGCCGTTGCCGTGGTCGATGAAAAAGCCCTTCCCGATCTTCGCCCCGGGATGAATCTCGATCCCCGTCTTGCGCACGCCCCTCTGGGACACCCATCTGGCCCAGAAGAAATGTCCCTTCTCATACAGCCTGTGGGCAAGCCGGTAATGCATCATCACCTTGAAGCTGGGATATAAAAAAACTTCCATGGAGGAATGAATCGCCGGGTCGCGCTCCCGGATGATGCGGATTTCCTCCTGAATATTTCTGATGATTCCCATGCGGCATCTCCTCTTTTCTTTCCTCTCCCTGACATCAGACATCCGGCTCTCTCCTCCCGGATCCTTCCCTTTTCAAAAGAAGGCGGAACGCCCGGCATGCCGGCAGGAGACCGGATTTCGGTGCAACTCATATCCCTCATTCCGCCACGGCGTCTTGCCTGCTGCCGCAGCAGCCTGCAAAAAACCGCGGCAATCCGTCTCAAGAGACGAATTGTTCCGCGGTTCCACTCTAATTAAGGGCTGCTGCCCTTCCCTCTATGCGCATAACGCACGCCTGCGTGTCTGTCTACCAGTCCCGCGGGGACCATTTCGGATTTATCTCCCAATGATTCTCCGCAAACGAAACCTTCCACAGACCTGCTCCCGGATGCACTTCCTTTTTCCCGGGGTGAGGACCGCTTCCAGCGCTTTTCACGGCCCCTCTCTGACACCCTTTCCCACACGGAGGCCTTCCAACCCACCATGCATTGAAAAAAGTACTCTCTCCGTTCTCAGCATTTTTCTCTCTGTCAAGGATTTCCTGTCATTTCCTTATTTAACAGGATATGCAAAATTATGGTTTTTGTCAATCTTTTTTCAAGTATTTGATATAAATTATGGAAATGCCATATTAAACTCCACACTTACCTGCGGTAAATCTCTTTTATAATCTCCTCCACCGAGGTATCCTGCAGCTGAAAATCCTTTATAGCGTATTGCCTCAAAAGGTTCTCCAGCACCACCCTGGCAGACATTTCTTTTTTCGAAAAAGACAATCTGGCGTCTTTTCCCTCCTGACTCAACAGCGTGCATCCCGGGAGTTGTATGGGCAAGTCCGGAAGATGCTCAAATTTAACTGTTAACACAGCTTTTGTTTGATAAGCCTCTTTCAACTGCTCAATGGAGCCGTCATAAATCAGCTTACCATGATCAATTATCATCGTGCGCTTACATATCTTTTCAATATCGTCCATATCGTGGGATGTAATAAGCACTGTTACGTTTCTGGAACGATTCATTTCCTTTATAAAAGTGCGAATCTTTTCTTTTGCAAGCACATCCAGCCCTATAGTCGGCTCATCCAGAAAGACCAGTTTGGGCTTATGTAACAGGGAAGCTGCAAAATCAGCCCTGACCCTCTGCCCCAGGCTAAGCTGCCGAACAGGCTTATTGATAAACTGATCCAATTCCAGGATTTCATTGAACAATCCCATATTGGCTTCATAAATGCTATCCGGAATCCGGTAAATACTCTTCAGTAACCGAAAAGAATCTATCACCGGCAATTCCCACCATAATTGCGTCCTCTGCCCGAAGACCACTCCGATCTTCCCGGCATATTTTTTCCTCGATTTATAGGGAATCAATCCTGCTATCTCAATTTTCCCGGAGGTGGGCGTTAAGATTCCCGACATCATCTTAATGGTTGTGGATTTTCCTGCCCCGTTTGGTCCGATATACCCTATAGTTTCTCCTTCTTCGACCTGAAAGGTAATGCCGTCAACCGCATGCTTTATCTCATATTCTTTTCCAAATATTTTCCCTTTACCGCCTGTTTTCGATATTTTGTACTCTTTTCTCAGCTCTTCAATCCGAATCAAACTCATATCAGTTCCCCACACTTTCATAACGCGCCAAACCAAGTTTCATGAAATAATTACCGCCAACCAGAGCCAATGCTCCCAGTACCGGAGTCAGCAGATACAGCCACTGACAGGTGATATTTTTATTCAGCAGCCTGGCCGCAGGATAAAAATTGATATAGGCCCAGGGCAGAATTGTTGACAAAAGTACCCTGACCGGCGTTCCGAAAATCGTAATGGGATAATTGGAAAAACTGGAGAAATTATAAAACAGCATTTGTGATAAGGATGCGGAACGCTTTAACCAGAAGGCAGAAGCTCCAAACATTAAAAACACACCGCATTGTAACGCAATTGCCCCCAACAGGCACAGAATCAGGATTCCCACCGTCCAATATGTCCATACAATACCATTTGACGATAATCCATAGATCAGGAATACTGCAGACAATGCAATCTGGCTGATTCCTGTCCAGTTAAACTGCTTCCATACAATACTGAATACAGGGTTAACAGGCCTGACCATCATCCGATCTAACTCTCCATTATTGATATATACGTCCATATTATGCAAAACTCCATATAAAGCCGTATTTACAATAGAATAGGTAAAAAACTGCATTGCCATCAGTAAAATAATCTCGGAATAACTCCATCCTCCGATTACTGGATAAGTCCTGGTCAAAATCCATACCTGCATATACATGATCAGGTATGCCACAACATTGGCAATCCAGGCAGTGATAAAATCCGTCTTAAACTGTGCTCCAGCCTTAATGGCATACCTTATATGGATAAAATATAATTTAATAATATACACCTTTTCACCCCCCTTGAATGGTGATAAACCTGACCGATATTCTCCAAAGGATTACCGCCGCAAGTGCAAAAACAATCACCCATACATACAGCAGTAACAGATTCGTTCGGATTTCCTGCATTGACAGCTTGCCGATTAACACGCTCTGAGGAAACTGAAACAGAAGCCAGAATGGCAACGCAAGAACAATTCCTGCAAGCTGCTTCGGAAAATACCATATGGGAACGACGCTTCCTCCAAGGATTTTGATCAAATCCCCCATAATTTTACGGAACCACTTCGCACTGATTAAAATAAAATGTAACAAACCGATAGAAAAGAAAATAAGCCAGTATAAAAGCATATTCCCCAATACCACCACACAAAACACAGGAAACATATCCAGCCTGATCTGAAGCTGAAATCCCGTTATCAGGAATGCCATGGCCAGGTAAGGAATCCCCTTTTTCACAAAATTCCCCGCTGTTCTCCCAATGGAACCGCAGAGCATACTCAGCGCAAAACTATAGGGTTTGATAAAATCCATGCTTATGGAACCATCCATAACCTTGCCTCCAACCAGCGACGCAACTTCCATATCATAACAGATTACAAGCAACACCCCTATCGCCTGATAAGTCACCATCTCCCGCAGGGCTGCGACATCTGCTGCCTCCCCTCCCAACAGCGCTCTCCAGAGGAATATATACATATACAAGCTTAATACACTGGAAAAGATCCCAATCACTGTATCTATTTTATATACAAAAGAATTTTTAAAATCAATATAAATCAGATGTAAATATGCCATGGCAGTCTCCGTTCTTACAAAATTTTGGTAAGAGAAATTGTAAAATTTTGAGTTCGTGAACTACTTAATATAAAACATATTCTAAATTACTTGTGAGTTGAAAGTTTTTGCCCCCTAAGAAGCCAGACAATCCCACGGTTCTTCCGGCGTTTCCGGTAGTCCCTGAATTATCTGCGTTATGCATAATTCAGGCTTTTGCCCTAAAAGGCGGAAAAAATGTTTCCGGAAATAATGCATTAGTGTTGCTTCGGAGACTCTTCCCCTGGATGGTGTCCTTTGGTAGCGGATCTGGTTGGAATTTACTTTCCCAATAAAATAAATGGAAAGGTTCTGCAGAATCCCTATTGCGATGCAGGACAGTGCCATATGCATCTCAATGGCCCGGACAGCTTCCAGCACTTTCCGGCGTGGCTTTTCTCCTTCCACCTGCTCCATGGGCGCAGGCTCCCCTTTCTTCTGGTAATAGCTCAGCTTTGGCATGTACTTTGACCAGAAGTGATAGCAGAATGCCCCAATCTGCTGCTTCAGTTCACGGAAGGTACATTCAATCCGGAACCTGTAGCTGTAGAGCCGGATGATGGACAGCGGGTCCAGCGCCAGGCTGGTGCTTGCCAGGATGCTCTGGACGCCATCCATCTCCACCAGCACGAACCGCAGCTCCTGGTACAGCTTCTGTCCCCACAGCAGGTCGGTGCAGTAATAGCGTATGGCCTCCCTTTTGCCATAGAGCTCCATCTACGCTTCCTGGAACTGTCCTTTATGGGAGCAGAACAGCTCTTTCAGGTGGACAGCGGCCCCCTTTTTAGGCGGCCGTCTCCTCCCGGGTCTGCGGGGGCCGGGCTTCTGGTATGCGGTGCAGGACCTTTTCGCTTTTGTGACGACCTCCATACGCACGCTTCCGCTGTCATTAAGCTCCTTCAGCTTCTCAAGGGCCGGTACCGTAAGGAAATACCTGTCCAGCAGGAGCAGGGAGTCCCCAAAGGTAGAGGCGGCATGGTAGGCATCCTCCACCATCTGGACTACATGGGAGGCAGCCGAGACTGATGCGCCCTGCCATTCCCTGGCCGCCTGGAGCCCGTCATGGAGTCGGATGCTTAAAGGGATGCATGCCCAGTTGCGGGCACTTCCGGCCAGAATGCCAAATCCGCCGAACATATGCCCGTGGATATACTCCGGCTTCACGGAATTCTCTGATTCCTGGAACAGCTTCTTCACACCCGGCATGCGGCGCCCTTCCTTGGACTGCTTTACGCCGTCGCCCACAAGGACATGGAGGTTCCCTTCTTTATAAAGAGGCGCATGCTGCTTTACGGCAGAGAACCAGCGTTTCCGGATCCCCTCCAGCGACCAGGAGGATGCCCTGAAGAAATGCAGCATGGAATCGTAGCAGCCAGGATGGAGCGCAAGGTCACGGATTATGGATGTGACCCCAAGCTTATCGGAACGGAGCATAAGCCCTATGGTTATGGACACGAACCAACGGAAGGCAGCTTTGCGGGAAAAACAGGTTTCAAAATGGCATAAAATGTTTTCAACATAATTTAGCATAATGTATGGTCATCCACCAGAAAGTATGGTAAACTCATACAGTGAATAGCACTTCTGGTTGGATGGTATCTCTTTCTTTGTGGTGATTAAAGAATACCATAATCCATACTATAAGCGCTATTCTTTTATTGAAAACTTTCAACTCTCAAGTAAATTAGTACCCTTTTTATTTTTGCTTACTCTTTCTCTAAAAAGTTTCTTTATTTATCCATATCTTAATACTTATTTTCTAAAAGTCATATTTTCATTCCATCATCTCCTTCTCAATAATTCGCTTACACCATATTGAAAAATGCTTTTTTATAGTATAATTTTGATAATAGAATCATTACTTGGATTCTATTATATAATTTTATGTACTTGACTATATCATATTTTTCAAGACTGCGAACATTTTTTGCATGAAATGACCAATTTCTGACATAAACGTGCTTTTTACAAAGGGGAAGCTGAGATGAATATTTTCGTCGCAATGTTATCAGCCACTAATTATTCCATCGGATATATTGGATTGCTGCCTGTCCGCATGAAAAGCCGATATTATCTGCTTTTATTTGCCTATTCTTTTTCACTCTACTATTGGGCAGGTATTTTCTGGGGACAATGGATCACAATTCCGCTTATACTGGGATGCAGTTTTATTGTTTATTTGGGTAGTCATAAAAACATCCTGCATCTTACATTTTCCCTGACCGGATATCTTATACTGATTCTGCTTAATCACATTTTTACCATACCCTTAAGCATCATAGGCAAAACGATACCCTATTTACATTTACAAATACATTCCGCAATTATTTTTCTCCTTACCCAGATACTTGTCCTCTGTATCGCCCTGTACCTTCTCCGCAGATTCTTCCTCCTGCCGAGGCTGCCCATCCTCTCCGCCTGCCCGCAGAAACTGTTATATTTTTTTCTTGCGGAACTGTATGCGGGGCTGGCCTTGATGACCGCTAATTTCATATATGGAGAAGCTGTAGCATATCCTGCAGAAGTTTTGTCCCTGAATGGAACACTAGTCACCGCTTTTACCCTCTCCGCCATATTGATCTTCTACAATATGTATGATATTCTTAAGAAAAACTATGAACTCGGCCTCCAGCAGGCACAATCCGCCATCATGCAGGAGTATGCTCACCGCATGGAAAGCCTTTATGAGGATGTCCGCATATTCCGGCATGATTACCGAAATATCCTCGCCACCATGCAAAACTATATCGATGAAGAAAATACAGAAGCATTAAAAGATTATTTTTATAAGACAATTCTGCATTGTGCGCCTGTGCTGTCCGATGACGGCTTTACTCTGGGCAGACTGCATCTGCTGGAAGACGATGCGGTAAAGAGCCTGCTTTATATGAAGATAGTAGCTATCCTGAATCACAAAATCCACCTTAATCTGGAGATTACGGAGAAAGTTCCTGTCCTGCCCATAGACAGTATTATCCTGTGCCAGATATTGGGTATCTTATTGGATAATGCTCTGGAGGCCGCCCTTGTGAGCTCGGAGAAATCACTCCAAATTACTATTGTTACCACTGATTCTTCAGTCCTTTTCTCCATCTCTAACAGCACCCTTCCCCTCCCTGTGCCTGTGGCCGCCCTGTTAAAACCAGGATACAGCTCAAAGGAAGGACATGAAGGGATTGGACTTGCCATTGTGGACGAACTCCTGGATTCTATTTCCTGTGCGGAACTGTCTACAAAGTATGACGGCTCTGTCTTTTGTCAGGCATTGGAAATACTTCAACACAGGGGAAAACATCCAGGTCTTAAGCAATCGCTTCCAAAGGGACCCATGTAAAAAAAGGAGAATAATACAGATGACGGAAATATACCTTTGTGATGACGAACACATCTGGATAGAGCAAATGGAACAGGCTGTCTTAGATTTTATGATAAGCAGTGACTGGGCGCTTACTGTTACGTGCAAGACCTCTGCGCCGCGGGAACTCCTGGAGCAGCTATTACAGCACAAGACCTCCGGCGGAATCTACTTCCTGGATATCAACCTGAAATCAGAAATGAATGGTATAACATTGGGCGCAGAAATCCGCAAACTGGACTCTGAAGCCGTATTGGTCTTTGTTACCTCCCATGACGAGTTGGTAATGGATACTTTCCGTCTGAAATTACAGGCTACGGACTACATATTAAAGGACAGCGGCAGTCTCCGCACTCAAATTGGCGAGACACTGCGCGCTGTGGAATCGCGTTATGGACGTTTTGCGGGAAGGCTGTCTGCACCGCGCATCCGGCTCGAGGCGGGCGGTTTCGTTCATTTTATCATAAAGGATGATATTTATTTCGTGGAATCGGAAAAAAATCAGCACAAGCTTTCCGTCCATCTGCGATCCGAAATATTTACCCTTGGCATGTCATTAAAGGAGGTTGCGGAGCTGCTGGGAGAGGATTTTGTCTTCTGCAGGCGAGGCTGTCTGGTCAATCCCCTGCATGTAACCGCAATAGACCAGAACGCCAGGGAAATTGTTTTCGACAACGGGGAAAGATGCCGCTGTTCCCACAGGGCATGGCGGATTGTGGCAGAAAAGATGGGGATCCATTAATCGGGCCGTGATGTTATTTCTAATCAATACCTTCAAAGATTTCGCCTAATGTCATCTTAATATGGGGAAATGCCCTCAGACAGATTTCCGTATCAGCATTATAATCTTCCTCTTCCCTGTCGTCCTGAAGCATATAATTCTGTTCTAAGACATACTTCCCATTCTGCAGATAATATATTTCTACGGTTCCTAAAGGAGAGACAATCCAATACTCTTCTACCCCTGCCTGTTCATAGATATCTTTCTTCTCGGTTTTATCCCTTTTTGCTGTAGAATGGCTCAGCGTCTCTGCAATGAATTTGGGGATACCGCTGTATGCTCCGCCCTTTAAATGCTTCCTGTCGCATATGATCATAATATCCGGACATACGTAATCATCATTTACATCCGGATGATATTGAAAATCGCAATTCTCCATTGACACACGGCAGATGCTGCCTTTTAAACCCTGTTTTATAATCGTATATAGATTTCCGTCAACCATAAAATGGCCATATCCCGGAGAAGGAGACATATCATAAATTACGCCATTTATCTTTTCATCCTTTTTTCTTTCAAATTCTGCCATTCCCATATATAACCCCCTCTTCCCTGCACTGGATGATATCAAATCCACGGTTCCATTCTACTAAAACGCCCGCTTTTTTCAAGCCGTTGTTAAGCCTGAAAGCAGGTTCCTTCAGCCCGCCCCCCTGGGGCAGCCCGTACATCCTCCGCAGCCCTCCCGGGGGATCGGCGCGGCCAGGTCAAAGGGACTGGTCAGCAGGCAGACCGCCTGGGCAGAGATTCCCTCCCCTGCGCCGGTAAAGCCAAGGCCCTCCTCGGTGGTGGCCTTCACACTGACATATTCCGCATCCAGGCCCAGCGCATCCGCAATGTTCCCTCGCATCCTGTCGATATAGGGCCGCATTTTCGGAGCCTGAGCAATTATCGTGGAATCAATATTCTCTATGAAAAAGCCTTTTTCCGTTAAAAGCTCCCCCACCTTCTTCAGGAGTACCAGGGAGGAAATCCCACTGTATGCCGGATCGCTGTCCGGAAAATGCTTTCCGATATCCCCAAGCGCCGCCGCCCCCAGCAGGGCGTCCATGACGGCGTGGAGCAGCACATCCGCATCCGAATGACCCATAAGCCCCCTCTCATAGGGAATTTCTACTCCTCCCAGAATCAGCTTCCTGTCTTCCGCAAGCCTGTGCACATCATATCCTGTCCCGATTCTCATATGGTCCCAACCTTTTATCTCTGCTTTTTCTTCTTTTTGGGAAAGGAAAATGCCAGTCCCTTCTCACTGCCGTCCAGTCTCACATCACGCACCCTGGAAGGACTGCTTTCTTCCCTGTCATTCTTTCTGCGGCTGCCGTATTCTTCCCCGCGGCTGCGCTTTCTGCGGTCGTCACGCTCTTCCTCACGCCCGTGTCTTCTGCGGTCGCTGTGGCTCTCCTCCCGCTCCCGCCTTCCGCGGTCGTCATGGTCTTCCTCCCAACCGCGCCTTTTGCGGTCGTCCCGGTCCTCTTCCCGGCCGCGCCTTCTGCGCCCGTCACGCTCTTCCTCACGCCCGCGCCTTCCGCGGTCGTCACGGTCTTCCCCTCTGCCGCGTCTCCTGCGGCCGTCATAGTCCTCTTCCCGGCCGCGTCTTCCGCGTCCGCTCCGGTCTTCCTCCCGGCCGCGCCTCCTGCGGTCGTCTCTGCGCCCGTCACGGCCTTTGTCACGGCCCCCGCGTCCGCCTCGGCTGTCATAGTCGTCCGCCTCAATTTCGGGTCCCTTGTCCCCTATCTGGCACTTCAGCATCGCCGCAGCCAGTTCCAGTGCGTCGCATTCCTCCGCGGACATTTTCCGCTGGAGATATGCCTTCATTATCTCAATATCTTCACTCTCATGGAACTCCCATGCCCGGTTTAAATACTTGTCCGCCTTGGCCTTCAGGACCTTGGCAGCTCCCGGCAGCTTCTTTTCCTCAATGGTAGTACGGCAGAAACGCTCGATCTGGCGGATACGGTATATTTCCCTGCCGCTGACAAAGGTAAAGGAACGTCCCGTCTTCCCCGCACGCCCCGTCCTGCCGATGCGGTGCACATAGTACTCCATATCCTGGGGCAGGTCATAATTGATGACCGCCTCCACATTATCCACATCGATCCCACGGGCCGCCACATCCGTTGCGATGAGAATATTGGTCCCCCCGTTCCGGAAACGGTTCATTGCCACATCCCTCTGATGCTGGGACATATCTCCGTGGAGCGCCTCCGCACGGAATCCGGCCTTTTTCAGCATCTCAGCCAGCTCGTCCACCATGATTTTCGTATTGCAGAAGATCAGGCAGAGATTGGGCTGGTAATACTCCAGGAGCCGGACACAGGCCGCCTCCTTATCCTGCTTTCTCACCTTATAGTATCTCTGGGTGACCAGAGAAATGGTCAGCTCCTTCGCCGCCACCTTCACCAGCCTGGCATCCTTCTGGAACCGGTTCGCAATCTCCAGAATGGGCTGGGGCATGGTTGCCGAGAAAAGGGCGGTCTGGTGCTCCCCGGGAATCTCCCCGAGAATCAGCTCCATGTCCTCCCGGAACCCCATGTCCAGCATTTCATCCGCCTCGTCCAGCACCACCATATTCACATAGTCCAGCTTTATCGTATGACGGCGCATATGATCCATGACGCGCCCGGGCGTACCCACGATAATCTGCACATCCCTGAGCCCCCTGATCTGCTTGCTGATCTCCTGCCCACCGTAGACGGGCAGCACTTTAATGCCGTGCATATATTTTGCAATGTGGCGGATCTCCTCCGCCGCCTGCATTGCCAGTTCTCTGGTGGGACAGAGGATCACCGTCTGCAGCCTGCGCAGGTCAGGGTCGATCTTCTGCAGGGCCGGGATGGCAAAGGCCGCCGTCTTGCCCGTACCGGTCTGTGCCTGCCCGATAATATCCTCATTTTTCAGCAGATAGGGAATCGCCTGCACCTGGATCGGCGTAAGCTTCTCGAATCCCATCTCCCTTACCGCACGGACAATTCTGGCATCCAGAAGAGGCTCAATGGATGCCAGACTGTCGGGCTCCCCCTCCTCTTCCTGCATCTGCGTATCCTCTTCCGCCTCAGCTTCCTCCATAATTTCTGCGTCCCCTGCTGCTCCCAGCTCCTCTCTTACATCCGTTCCTCTCATTTTACCCGTCTCTCTCATCTTTAAATTTACTGTATTCCTTCCTCACAATATTATTTCCATTCCTGTCTTCTGGGGCGTCAGTCCGCATTTCTCATAAAACAGCTTTGCTCCGGGATTGCATTCCCATACATTCAGGGTCACATTGTAGCAGCCTTCCCTTCTGGCATACTGAAGCACATATTCATACAGCCTGCTTCCTATATGCTGCCCTCTGGAAGACTCATCCACGCACAGATCGTCAATATACAGCGTCTTTATATCTGTCAGTATATTATCATTTAATTGCCGCTTCAGAATGCAAAAGGCATACCCCATCACATGTTCGGAATCATCCAGCGCCACAAACACCGGCTTTGTATCGTCATGCAGAATAGCCGAAAGCTCCTCATCCCTGTATTTTTTGGCATCTGCCTTAAACAGATCCGGCCTTCCCCTGTGGTGAACCGTCAGCACCTGACGAAGCAGCTTGTTGATTCCTTCCATATCCTGATCTATTCCGCGCCTGATATACATTCTCTCACACTCTCCTATGATATCCCAAAAGAATCCCTGTCATTCTAGCATTGTCCCGGCAATATTTCAATAGTATTTTGCATAAAATTTCCTACTGCAGCCTTGTGCCGCATTCGTCGCAGAATTTGGCGGCGTCGCCGACTGCCTTCCCGCAGCCGGGGCAGAGCTTCGGCTGGGGCTTCCCGCATTCGGGGCAGAATTTCGCCCGAAATGATATCACCGCACCGCATTCGCAGGTCTTTGTCCCTGTCGGTGCATCAGCCGGCTGTACGCCACCGGGCACAGGATTCTGCTGCATTCCTCCCGTTGCCGGATTCTGCTGTCCGCCCTCTGCCGCGCTGCCCATAGACCCGGAATTCTGCTGTACGACTCCCGCCCCATAGCCTCCGGACGCAAAGTTCTGTCCGGTTCCCTCCGCCATGTTCTGCCCGGCGCCCGCCTGCGGTACTCCCGGGCTTCCTGCAGGCACAACCCCCGGCGCCGGAGGCGCCGTCTGTATGCCGTTCATGGCGCCGGACACCATCCCCGCCACCGTTCCGCCCAGGGTGCCTCCCACGCCGGCCATCATTCCAAGCCCCATTCCCATACCGGTAAACTGGCCCGTATTCTCATTCTGCGCCACCGTCTGCGCCACGTCAAAGCTCCTCTCGTCCTGGTAAGTATAACCCTCCAGCTGGCGTTTCTGGGCCATGGACTGCGCCTCCATCACCCGCATCTGGGACTCCGTCTGCTGCCGTATGAGATTCACCTGCGCCTGAGTCTGCGCCTCAAACACATTTGTGAACCGCTGAGCCGTCAAATCCTTCACCCGTATGTAATTCAGATCATCCTCGGGCCGCACCACCTCCTCGATCAGGAACTGCGCCAGGTCCACCCCATATTCCTCAAAGTCACGGCGCAGTCTGTCGCGCAGCGCGTCGGACAGGACATCCAGCTGCGTATCAATCTCAAAAATATTCAGCTGCTGCTCCTTGATTGTCCTGGCCAGCTGGGATTTCACTCGGTTCTGGATAAAACTGCGGAAATATCGAACAATGGTTTCGGGCATGATAGAGGATTCAGCGCCGATCAGCCGTGTGACAAACCCGGCGGAATCCCTGATCCGCAGGCTTAAGCTTCCCCTGGCCCCGATCTCCATGGGGAAATTATAGGTGGGCTCTATAAACTGTACTTTGCTGTCCGTCCCCCAGCGCAGCGCCATTACCTCCACCTTATTGACGAAGTAGACCTGACAGTGAAAAGTGGACACGCCCCCTGTGGGAATCTGCAGTAATCTTCTAAGCACCGGAATATTCCCGGTCTCCAGCACATATTTCCCGGCCGGGAATACATCCGCCACCTGTCCGTTGCTGAACAGGATAGCCTCCATAGGCTCCTGCACGATCAGCGTGGAATGTGTGTTGAAGTCCTCCGCCTCATGCTTCCATACCAGAGTATGGTTATTTCCCTCGTATTTAATGACCTCCCATATTTTCAGATTCATCTTCCTGCCTCCTGTTGTTTGTTGTTGTGCATCTTTACCTGTCCGTCTTCGTTAAGAGATTTTTTAATCCTTCCTGCATCCCTCCAGCGGATACAGATTCTCCTCTCCCACACGGGAAATCCACCTGTTCCTTATCTCCGTCCTGATGCTTCCCTCCAGGGGCGCAATCGCCTCCCTGTAATAGCGCTGTGCCTTCCCGACTACACTTCTGCGCCGCAGACTCGCGATGCCGGAAGGAATGCAGACCAGCTCCACCGCCCCACAGCCGATGCATCCCACAATCATGGTGATATTCTCCGGGATTTTATCCAGGACGACGATCAATATGATCGCCAGGATAATCCCGATCTTAAAGGAACCCAGCACTACCCCCGCCAGAACGGCCAGGGCGATAGCCGCCACCACGGCAAAGATCACTCCCGCGCCGTTGAGTCCCTCATTCCGGATGCCCACATAAAACAATCCCCCGATAATCGCGGCAATGATCAGGTTCCCCCAGCCCAGATCCAGAAAAGGAGCCTTTTTCCCGTCCGCTTTTCTGTTCAGGGCTTCCATCTTCTCATATTCCTTCGGATGCTCCGCCTCCATCCTCCGTCTCATATAGCTTTGCGGATCCCCGATCTCTTTCTTATATTCTATGAGATTCTTTCTCTGGGCAAGAATTCTTTTGCATTCCGCCAGCTTCCTGTCTGCCTTGCCGAATTCCCCCAATGTGGCGAAAAGCTCGATGGCCTGCTCATATTCCTGTCTGTCCATATGCTTTTGGGCCTGCTTCAGGACCACCCTCTGCCGGCAGTTCGTTTCTATGGCCTCCAGCTGATTTCTGAGATTGTCATCCGCATATCTTCCGGCATTCTTCCATTCCCTCGAGTCCATCCACTCATGCTTATCCAGATCCAGATAGTGCCAGCTCTGGGCCTTCTGCTTCGCCAGAAGCTTGAGAAACCAGGCTTCTCCGGTCTCGGGCTCTTTCTCCAGCAGCTCCTCCAGGCGTTGGACTGCACCGGCAAAATCCCTTTCCTCCATGGATATTTTCACCCGGCGCAGAATATTCTCCGCATTGATTCCGGCTTCCGGCGCCGTCTGTACCAGCTTTACATTTTCCGGTCCCTTCCCGCAGAGCTTCAGCACATTTCCTGTCAGATCCTGCAGCGCCCCCAGCTTCTCCATGTCCTGCCCCTGTACCATGGAAATCTCCGGCGGGAAATCGTAAGGGCTCATGCCCCGGAATACGGGAATCATGGCCTTGGAGTGATCCTGATCCATCATGGCCAGGAATCGGATCCATTCGTTACTCACCCAGCGGGCGTTGAGCTGCTCCGGTTTATCCGCCACCACCAGCATCACTTTGGCCGAATAGAGCGCACTGAAAATATAAGGTTCATATTCTTCCCCAATTTTATTCTCCAGGGTAACCCGGCTGAAGAATACCCGCAGCCCCCTGGCTGTCAGCTCTTCATAGATGTCCATCCCCATCTCGCTGGCCCTGGTATGGCTTCCGTCCGCCTCCTGTGCCTTAAAGCAGATAAACACATCCGTGGGCGGCTCCTTTTTCATGATCTCCAGAAAGCGCTTCTGCAGATCGGCAAGCTTACCGGCCTCCCTGCGGTACTGATCCGCGATCTCCTTCTCGCTGCAGCGCAGGGCCGCCCGGTAATCGGGATCCTCCAGAATGGGTGTCCGGTTCATCCTGCTGATGGTGGGCTTGAAGCCGCCGCCCTCCTCCCGCACATAATTGATGCCGTAGCGGCAGAGCATCAGGCACCAATGTGCTTCCGGGTCATCCCGATTCTCTGCAGTGACGCTCTCATAGGCGGAATAGGCCCTGTCGTATTCGCCCACCTCCCTGAAATGATTTCCTCTATATATAAAGATTATAAATTCTCTCCTGGTCCGCCGCCGGCAGCAGCACCCGGGTGCCGCAGCTGTCGCATTCCCCGATGCGGCCGCCGGTTGCCTGAATGTTCCCGCCGCACATTTTACATTTCAGTATAGCCATCTTTTCCTCCTGTCAGTGTCTGTCGGTCAGTTAATAGAGCCCAGCTCGATCAGATTTTCCTCCCCCACCTGGGTAATCCATTTCTTTCTTACTTCCACGGCCAGCTTCGCCTGTATGGGCAGTATCGTCTGTTGACGGTACTCATCCCTCTCCTTCTCCCTCTGCTTTGTCTTCAATCCCAGCCTGGCCTCCTTCACGCAGGAGAGCAGCAGCAATACGGGAAGCGCCATACAAAACCATGGCAGAAGGGGCACGGGAGACATATCCTCCGCATACCACATATCCACAATCGCAGCCGCCACAAAGGCCGCCGCCCCGGGCAGTATCAGCCCCACAAAAAATCTCTGCCCCTTTCCTTTCAGCCAGATCACCACGCCCATCATCACAGCCCATATAAGGCAGTAAGCATCCGCATTCGTGTATCCGTGGCTGTTTTTCCCATACTGGAAAAACAGATATATCCCATAGACAAAGGGAACCAGCGATGCCACAAGCGGAATAATCATTCCGTCACACTCCGCCGCCGCGGCGGCATCCTCCTTCAGTCTGTCCCACTTCTCCTTCTCCACAGGATATTCTTTTGCAAACCGCCGTTCCAGATAAGTATTGCGGTCTCCGATCTCTTCCCTGTATTCCGTCAAAAGCGTTTCCTTATCCACAATGGCACCGTACTGGGCCAGATACGGCTCCACGGGCGGGTAGTCCTTTATCCTGTTCAGAATATTGACTGCACTCTTGTATTTGCCCTTCTCCGCTTCCCTCTGAGCATCCTGTAAAAGCTTTTCCTTACGGCAGAATTCCTCCAGCAGGTTCAGTTCCGCGGTCTGCCTCTCCCCTGCGAATTTCTTCGCCCGTATATAGTAGGGATCATTATGCCAGTTCTGTTTGATACCCGCCAGTTCATAGAGATTTCAGGGCTGCCTGATAATCCACATCCTCCAGAAAGGGCTGGAAGCTTGCCCGGTGGCAGGTGGGCTTGTATTCTCCGCTGCGGGGATCGCGGACATATTCCACCCCATACCGGCACAGCGCCAGGCAGAATCTTGCCTCCGCATCCTCCGGATCCCTAGCTATAATCTGCTCGAAAGCGGAAGCCGCCCGCTCAAACTCGTAATGCATCCGGTAGTAATTTCCCCGGTTAAACATGTCGCTTCGCACATCGCTGTCAATGGCCGGCAGAAGCATCTTGCTCCCGCATTCGAGACACCGGGCAATCTGGTCATCCACCAGCTCCATCTGACCGCCGCATATCTTACATTTCAGACTGATCATTCATCGTCCTCCCTCTATGTTCCGGTCTCCCAAAATCTCTATTCCTCCTTTCACAGGGCCCAAAACCCATTTCCTTGGTTTTTTGCGATTTCGGTCTCACGGATTCCTCACTCAGCTCCTTGCTCCTTCCAGGCTTCCCAGGTTGGAGTCTCCATTCCCTTTCCCGAAAGCGTACACAGATTCAGCACACTTTCCAGATAAAATTCCTTATATTGCCCATCCTGTTCGTCCACAGCCCCGGGGCAGCTCACTATGAGCATATCCGCAGCGCTTCCCTTCACCCTGATGACGCCCCTGGCGAGAGTCCCTCCGCTGTCATCGCTCCAGAACATCCTGATACCGTCCTCTGTTTCCTCCCTGCCAAGCTCTCGGGGATTCACGCCGTAGTTCTGTCCGGCCCATTCGCACATTTTGGACAGGATCAGCTCCCTGTCCCGGGTTTCCAGGCTCCTGTGCTCCGCTATCAGGCGGCCTGCATCCGGCGAGGAGATGGTAAGGACGTTCCAGTCCTCCATCGCCGTTCCTTTATCCTCCACGTCCGTCTGCCCGTAGAGCTGTCCCGCATAGCAGATTCCAAAGCCTGATCTCCACACATAAGCATAATACGCAGTGGGATCCAGCACCTGGCTGTAATCCGCCGCACCTTCTCCGGAGGCCTCAGGTTCCTCCGCCGCAAGGCTGTAATCTGCCCTGCAGAATGCCAGGCCGTCCTCATTTGTGCCCTCCGTAATCGGCCCTGCGGCAATTCTGGCCGACTCGGCCGCCTCCGACTCACGCCTTCTGGTCTCCTCTTCTTCCGCGCGCTGGCTTTCCAGCAGCGCCTCCTCTTCCTCCTGCTGTCTGGCCAGCACTGCAGCCTGGGCAATTCTGTCATCCGCCACATGACGGCTGGCAATCACTGCTCCTGTCGTCGCCACGAAAATCAGAATTAGAAGCTTTGTCTCCCACAGGCTGAATATCCCAGGTCTCTTCCATTCTTTCTGCACTTTTCCACATCCTTTTCTTTATTTTATTGTTGGAAGCAAACTCTATGAAACAAATTCAAATTCTATGAAACAATTCCATAAAACCTGAACCAGTCAGATCGAAACCGAAATATACATAAATCCCCGGATCTGTTCAAATGTCTTTTACCCGCAGATAAGGGCTGAAAGCAGTAACATGGTTTATTATACTAAATTTTTTTGATAAAACAATGAAAGTCTACTAAAATTCCATATCTGTTTCTTTCTTTTTTCTTCGCTGTTTCCTTCTATTTCCTTCCGGAAACCGTGCATGCATTCCTTGCATAGCTAAAGTCTCCGTAATAAAAAAGGAATGCTGAAAAAATCATGCATTCCTCTCCCTGGAGTATACGGGATTCGAACCCGTGACCTCCACACTGCCAGTGTGGCACGCTCCCAGCTGCGCTAATACCCCATGCCTGTAGTATAGCAATAACTGCAAAGAAATGCAAGTGTTTTTTACCGTCTATTAAAATACGTTAATCTGAAAAGCAAAAGATTTTTGAAAAATTTATAAAAGCAAAAATTTTTGAAAAATTTGTTGACAAATAAAGTATCTCATTGTATAATGACAAAGTCGGCTGCGAAAGCAATTATGAAACGGAATCTTAGCTCAGCTGGGAGAGCATCTGCCTTACAAGCAGAGGGTCATAGGTTCGAGCCCTATAGGTTCCATTTCACTATCATCTAATATATGGCGAGATAGCTCAGCTGGCTAGAGCATGCGGTTCATACCCGCAGTGTCGAGGGTTCGAGTCCCCCTCTCGCTACGAATAAGAAGTCCAGAAGCCTTATAAAATTGGGTGTTTTGGACTTTTTTATTTGCCAAGGTAATCAAAAGGGCACTCGAACTTTTGTTCGTTATTGCGTTATCGATTTGCCTTACAGTCTCTTCCTCGTTTTTATTGTTGAAACAATAATTTTTTGTACAGTCAATTATTATTCCTTTTCGCGTATTCTCCCATCCGATCATCCAGATCCCTGTTCTTTTTTTAATCGTGTCACATCCGAATTCTTCGGACAAGAGAACCGCAAATGATAACCAGCTCCTCTCCCTTTGAGAAGTCACACCCTCTCCTTCCTCTCCTCCACCCCGTCCCACAGATCAATCATCTGCCTGGCAAAGAGGAGCTCCCGGCCCGTCCAGCCGTAGAGGATGCAGGTGCGGTACGCGTACTCCGGTATGCAGACATTATTGTAGCCCGCAGTCTAAATGGAAAATACATTGACCTTTGGGTTGACCCGCATCCTGTATGCCCGAACCAGGTCGAATACATTGATATAGCGCCCCACCCCGCGGCTCCCGGACCTGCAGCTGTAGCCCAGCCCCTGGTATTGTTCCTGCTGTCTGTCGGTTCCGTACAGGCCGCCGTGCCCGGCCTGCTGGTCGGAGTAGATGAAAATCTGATCCCAATGCTCCTTTTTCTGAATGGCATTGTAAAGGAATTCCCAGATGCCGCCTTCCGTGAAGGCCCTCACATCCGAGGATGTGTTTTCGCAGATTCTCTGGCATTGGCGCAGAATCTGCCCCCTTCGGGACACGGGAAATATCTTAAGCGTATCGCCGAATTTTCCCACGTATCCCTCCTCCGATGCGTCGGCTGCGATCAAGGAGGAAAGGTTGTCGATTACCGCTACCGTGACAGAGCCGTACTCGGAGGGGATGGCTCCCCATGCGGAGCCGGAATTGTCCGACAGGCACATGGTCTTCCCCTGAAAGCGGGGGAGGTTTTCCATGGAAATATCCATGCACTCTTCCAGTGCGTCCAGAATCAGGGCCTTATGACTGCAATCGCTTTTCTCCACCGCCTGGCTGGCGCTGTAATAGCGGAAGGGGAACTGCCTGCCCTGCTTCACTCCTGCCTTCAGGCGCTCCAGGTATTCCACGCAGAATTCCCTGTCCTCTCTTTCCGTGAAGACGCCTCTCAGATTCCGGATCAGCGCCATATGCCCCATCCGTACCCGATGAAAAATATCCTTCCAGTCCGCGCCCTCCGAGCGCAGTTTCTCCCAGGTCATACTCTCCGGCGGCAGGGAAATGCCGCCCGTCTTCATATACTCGTCGATCACCGGGGAACAGGCATGGGTAATCCGGACGGCGTCCCTCAGGCCGATCTCCGCGTTCTTGTATTTGGCCGCTTCATAGGCGTCCAGGCTTTCCAGCTTCCCGGCAATGGAGCGCTTTAACAGGCTCGGCATATTCTGCTTCCCATGATTGCAGTAAAGGAAATAAGCCATCTGCACCATGGCGTCGTCCCCGCGGCTCATGACCCGGCGCTGGATCTGTGAAAAAAGGCCCGGATGCTTCTTCGTAAACTCCTTCCTCTTCGGATGCAGGGCTGCCCTTACCATGATGACCTGGGGATTCAGGCGCATGAAAAAATCCTGCCTTAAAGCGACAGCCCACCTGAGCGTTCCCTCAAAGTCCGCCTCCAAAGCTTCCTCTATGGCTTTTTCCATTATTTCCGTGGTGGTAAGGCCGTCCCAGGAATCCCCTATGACCAGCTGTCCCTCCAGCAGAGGCCACTGCCTGTATCTGGCATCCTGTATCTTTTCTCCCAGTCCGCCCTTTCTATAATAAGAGGGCTCCCCGAATATGGAGGAAGCCGTAATCATCTTCAGCGTATCCAGCGGATTTATCCTGTAAGACTCTCCGCCCATGAAATTTGTCACTGTCTTGTCTCTTCCGACGCTGCCAGGCGCCCTTGAAAGTCTGCTCATCTCTTCCCCCTCACCGGCCTGTATCGGAAACGGCCTGATCGGAGCCGTTCACATGATTCTTGATGGCCTGAAAGCTCTCCTTGCTGATGACATGCTCTATCCTGCAGGCATCCTCCACAGCGGTTTCCCCGGAAACGCCCAGGTGCATCAGCCAGGACGAAAGCAGCTGATGGCGCTCATAAATCATTTCGGCGATCTCCCTTCCGGACGGGGTCAGGATAATAAAGCCGTACTGATCTACCAGAATATGTCCCTTCTCCCTCAGATTCTTCATGGCGACGCTCACGCTGGATTTCTTAAAGTCCAGCTCATTGGCAACATCCACGGATCGGACCGCGGACAGCTTCCTGCTCAGTATCAGAATGGTTTCCAGATAATTTTCAGCAGATTCGTTTCCAGCCACTTTTCCTTCCTCCTTTCATGACAGCCTCTTCTGACGCTCCAGAATCTCCTCCAGCGTCCTGGGAGTATAATCCATATATTCGATCATGGCGCCGCAGTTGAACATCAGGCAGGGCTTATCGTACAGTTCCTCCATCTCAAATCTCACCCTCTCCATCATATTCCACTCAAAGCTGATATGGACATGCCCATAGAGATGATACCAACCGTAATAATGATGATTGAAGCAGGGAATGGGATAATGGCTCAGCACAATCCCCTTTCCGTCCGAGACGGGGACTTCCTTATAATTTGTAATTTCCATGAAGAGCGACTGAAATTCCCTGTTCTTCAGAAGCTTCTTGTCATGATTCCCCACAATCAGGTGCTTATTGCCGTTCAGCGCTTTCACGATTTCTATGGATCTGGAGGCATTATACCAGCTGATATCCCCCAGCAGAAAAACATCGTCCTCCATTCCCACCGCCTGATTCCAGTTTTCAATCAGCGTATCATCATGTTCTTCTATTGTCTTAAAGGGCCTGTTGTCAAATGCCAGCGCATTCTCATGCCCGAAATGCGTATCCGCTATAAAATAGAATGCCATCTCTGTCTCCCTTCCGAACCCGGCCTTTCCCGGGGATGCCATATCAGACAAACTTATACCACATCGATCTGGCACATTCTCATGGTCTCCAGCGCGGCCTCGTGGGTCTTCGGCGTCACCCCTGCGCAGCAGGACGCGTCCACGCCGATCTCCATCTCCGGACAATAAGCCTTCAGCAGCAGAGCGTTGGACACCACACAGATATCCGTGCACAGCCCGATCAGCTCCGCCCGGATTTCTTCCTTTTCCCGGATTTCCTTCATTTCCTCCGCCAGAACCGTGGAACCGAAGGTATTCTTCTCCAGGGTTCTGTATGCTTTCCCTGAGAGGGCCTCCAGCACCTTTTCATTGAGCTGCCATCCCTTTGTATCCCTGATGCAGTGGGGCACCGGCAGCTTTTTCCCTTCCGCGGTCTCCAGATAATCCTTCCCATGGGTATCCAGGGTGACGAAAATCCTGCCCTCAAAATTCTTTATCTTGGAAACCACATTCTCGAGAATCCCCACGGCCTCCTTTGTTCCCAGAGCGCCGTCCACAAAATCATTCTGCATATCCACCACGATCAAAATTTTCTCCATATCTGCCTCCTGCCCTTCTATGCGGGTGTCAAAATTCGTTTCCGCAAACCGCTTCCACGGTACGCAAAAGCCCGACAAGTTTCCCTGCCGGACTTCCATTCCCACATTATTTATGCAACCTTGCTCTTTGCCAGCTCTGCCAGGGTCTTGAACCCTTCCGCATCGTTTACCGCCAGCTCCGCCAGCATCTTTCTGTTGATATCGACGCCGGCCTGCTTCAGGCCATACATAAACTTGCTGTAAGATAAACCGTTCATTCTTGCAGCCGCATTGATACGTGCGATCCACAGCTGCCTGAACTGGCGCTTTCTCTCTTTTCTGCCCGCATACGCCGTGGCGAGAGCCCTCATAACGGACTGCTTCGCGATCCTGTACTGTTTGCTTCTTGCGCCTCTGTAACCCTTCGCAAGCTTTAATACTCTTTTATGTTTTTTCTTGGCATTCAAGCCACCTTTAATTCTTGCCATTCTTGCTTTCCTCCTTACCCGGCCTTATAAATAGGGCAAAATTTTCTTCATATTCTTTACATTTGTCGCATCCGTCATTGTGGCCTTTCTCAGATTGCGCTTTGTCTTCGCACTCTTCTTGGTCAGGATATGGCGCTTGTAAGCCTTATTTCTTTTTAATTTACCCGTTCCCGTTACTTTAAAACGCTTTGCAGCTGATCTGCTTGTCTTCATTTTGGGCATATCCGATTCCTCCTAAACTTTAAATTATCTATTTTAACTTCCGCGGCCGGCACTGTCACACAACGGCATAGCTGCCTTTGACAATCCCTAACGCTTTTCAGTTAAAAACATAGTCATGCTCCTGCCTTCCATCTTGGGAGCCTTTTCCACTACCGCAATGTCGGACAGACTTTGGGCGATATCATCCAGAATATGCCTGCTGTTATTCATATGGGCGATCTCACGGCCCCGGAAACGAAGCGTTATCTTCACCTTATCTCCCTTGGTGAGAAATTTTCTGGCAGCATTCACCTTGGTGTTCAGATCATTGGTATCAATATTGGGAGAAAGCCTTATCTCCTTGATTTCAATGGTTCTCTGTTTTTTACGTGCTTCCTTTTCCTTGCGGATCTGCTCGTACTTGTACTTGCCGTAATCGACAATCTTGCACACCGGGGGCTTTGCGGTGGGCGCAATCTTTACAAGATCAAGTCCTGCCTCCTCGGCAAGCCTCATGGCCTCTCTCGAGGGCATAATGCCGAGCTGGGCGCCGTCCTCGCCAATCAGACGTACTTCTCTGTCCCTAATCTGTTCGTTAATCATTAAATCGCTAATGGTTCCATACCTCCATAAAAAAAGTGGATAGCATAACTATCCACTTCGACTCACCCGACATAAAGCATGCTGCCATGCAAAGTCTTTCAAATGTGAACGCTTACAAGCCCAATCGCCGTAAGGTGAGAGTGGATACTCTGCTTGCTTTGTATGTGCCGTCTGCACATATTGTTACATTATCACAGTTTCCGCTCTCTGTCAATAATGAAATTATAAAATTCCTACTTTTCCTGGAAAGTCGCGCAGGACGTACTCTTACAGTCGCAGGCGCCGCAGCCCTTGATATCCACATGATCCGCATGGCATTTATAATTGGAATTATAAATGCACTTCTCCGCTTCGCAGTCGATGCTGATGGTTTTGCTTGGATGGATCACGGAGCTTTTGAAGGAATCCATGCCCTCCCTCTTCTCAACAAAGCTTTCACAGCAGGTTCCGTCGCAATCGCAGGCGCGCTTTCCTCCCACCATGATATCTCCCTTGCAGCACAGATGCTGTTCATTATAGGTACAATTCTCCACCGCACATTTTAAATCTGCCATATTTGCCTCCTTCTGCGCCGCTTTCCCTGGCAGATCCGGCACAAGCGGCGCGGAAAAAGGCGGATCCGGACGTATCCGCATACCGTCCCGCCCATTTTCTGCAAAACGGTATGCTTTCGTCAAGGATAGTATGCCACGTTTCACGCCGGTATATACGGATTTTTTCTGATGGCTTTTTTCTTTTCAATCATTCTATACAATGCCTGGCCGGTTCCTTTCCGTCTGATTTACAGTGATGTATCTGTGTAGTTTTTCTTTTATTTCAAAAACAAATGAACGGACAGTTCCTGTCCCTGTAACGATGCATCGACCTCGCCCCCGTGGAGTTCCACGATGCGCTTGACAATGGCAAGCCCCAGCCCGGAGCTTTGAGAGGCGCTTCTGGCCTGGTCTGCGCGATATAAGCGTTCAAAGATCCGGTCCGGCTCAATACCGTGAGTATCCGTCACCCGGTTCGCGATACGGATATGGAGACGGCCCGTGTCCTGTGCCGTCACGGTTACCGGAGCGGAGCGGTCGGCATACTTGCGGGCGTTGTCCAGCAGATTCTGGAACACCCGTACCATCTGCTGGGTATTGATATGGGCGATATGGCTTTCCGCCTCCAGCTGCCATGTAAGCGCCAGTCCCTCCGCCTCCATAAGGATTTTATATTCACAAAGGATATGCCGCAGCACTTCCAGCACATCCCTTTTCTCCATGTCCGGAGGCCGTTCGGCAGAGTTCAGCTTTGTATATTCAAACAGTTCGTTGATCAGCCCGTTCAGCCCCGTCAGGCGCCGTTCCACCACTTCGATGTATTCGGCAAAGCGCTCCCTGTCTTCCGGCCCCGTCTCCCCCAGCAGCTCCACATAGCCGATAATCGAGGTGAGAGGGCTGCGCAGATCGTGGGAGACATTGGTAATCAGGTCATTCTTGCTTCGCTGCTGTCTTTTCTCCCTTTCCTCCTTTTCCCGGAGCTGGACGGACATCTCATTGATGACGGCGCACAGCTGGGTGATCTCATCATCCCCCTGCAGTTCCATGGTTCTTCCAAAGCCCTCCTCCCGGATCTTCTGGATTTCCCGGGACAGATACTCTACATACCTGACCCTGCGGTTGATCCTGACGGAAAAGGAGATAATAAAGCATATCACGGGAAGCGCCACTGCCACCACCGACGGGAGATATTCGGCGGCAATGAGGTATCTATAGCCCAGATCATGAAAATAATCCCACATCCCGGAATGAAGCAGAAACTGCATCATACTCAGTACCACTGCCAGCACCGCCAGGCTGATAGCAAGGGAGACGCAGGCCGCCTTCAGGAAATATGCCGTGAGGCGTTTTTGGAAGGAGGACAGTCTTCTGTAAACCAGGAAAATCACGAAAATCGTTCCCGCGATGACAATGCCGTTGATCAAAATATAGTTCGGAATTGTTTGTAATAACGTCATATCTGATACCCTCTCCCCCAGCAGGTTTTGATAAAATCCGAATGAACATTGTCCCAGTTCAGTTTATTGCGGAGGTTGGCAATATGCATCATCACCGCATTTTCCGAACAAAAGAATTCTTCATGCCATACCGCTTCATAAATCTGCGCCATGGTCAGCACCTGCCCCTTGTTCCGCAGCATATATTCCAGGATGTCGTACTCCTTGCGCGTCAGCCTCACCTCCCGCCCGCTTACCCACACCTGACGGCTTTCCATGTCCACCGTCAGATCCTCCGTCCGGAGCGTGTGCGCCGGCTTTTCCGTCTCATTGTACTGCTTATAGCGTCGGAGCTGGGCTTTGATGCGTGCGAGAAGCTCAATGGGCTTAAAAGGCTTGGTCACATAATCGTCTCCTCCCACCGCGAGTCCCTGTATGATATCGATATCTTCCGCTTTTGCCGACATAAATATAATGGGTATTCTGCTTTTTTCCCTGATCTGCAGGCAGGCGCTGATGCCGTCGATTCCCGGCATCATCACATCCATCAGGATCAGATCCACCTGGTAGCTCTCCAGGATCTCCAGCGCCTGGGCCGCATTTTCACAGGCCAGGTACCGGTAGCCCTCATTGTCCAGATAGATGCCCAGAAGCCTGCGGATGTCTTTGTCGTCGTCAACAACCAGTATGAATTCTTTCATGATATTTTGCTTCTCCCTTTTTGCAGAAATACTGCAGCGCCGCTGAGGCAAGGAGCATGAGCAGAAGCTCCACAGCGATCATCTGCCATCGTCTCAGGCCGCACAAGCCGCCAAGAAAGCCTGAAAAGGCAATCATACCGATGGATATGATTTTAGCAATTATACCAATTTTCAGAAACTGAGGCAATGATATTTTTAAAAAAGCGGCGCCTGCACAGAGCACTTCGTCGGATACAACCGGAACAATCAGCAGCACCCCAAGAATCCAAAAACGGTACCGCCCTGTCAGCTGCTGCAGCCACGCAAGCTGCCTCCTCTCCTTTTTCCCCTTTAAAATACGCTGTACAATCAGGGAAGAGAAAGAATGCATAATCATCAATCCCAGCACGGAGCCTGTGACCCCGAGGATGAAAGCTCCCAGGCTGCCGATCTGTCTGGTTCCCCACAGTACCACCGCCGTTTCCGGCACCGGAATACATATGGGGAGCAATACGCAGGCAAGAAAATAGACACAACACATAACGACACCTCCTGATATTGGTTCATGCCGCACCGTCCGCAGAAGCCTGCTTCCCATGCCGGCACTTTATTTTATAGCAAATGGTTTATAGTCTTTATTTTGACGTTCTATACGGATTCTTATTACAATGAAGGCTTCCATTATAATGTTGGCTTTGGCTGCAATAGTGGTTTCCATATATAATGACAGCTTTGGCTGCAGTAATGGTTTCCATATATAATGACGGCTTTGGCTGCAGTAATGGTTTCCATATATAATGACGGCTTCGGCTGCAGTAATGGCTTCCATATATAATGGCGGCTTTCCGACATGGTTAGAACGGCCAGGCGTTTAGTGTAATTTCATGTGCAGCACATATGCCGAGGGCAGGTTCCGCCAGACCCTTACAATCCTCCGGATATCGAAATACTGTTCAAGAAAGGCCTTCCGCAGCAGCGTGTACTGAAATGTGGTAAATACGCCTTCCGTTCCGATAGCCTTTTGGGTCTGCGACAGTATTCTGTGGGACACCTGCCGGGGAAGTGATGTAAACGGCAGACCGGATATGATATAATCCGCATGCCGGAAGCCCTGTTCTCTTAAGAAGCCGCATACATTTCCGGCGTCTCCATGGATCAGCACCACCCCCGGCATTCCATGGAACTGTTTCCGCAGCATTTCATAAAAACGGTCATTCTGCTCAATCACAATATAAATGGTATCCCGCCTTTTTCTCGCTGCCACTTCCCTGGTAAATACGCCCGTCCCCGCCCCGTATTCTACAATGCAGTGCGCTTTATCGAAATCGATAGAAGCCGTCATGGACGCCGCAAGATGCCTGCTGCTGGGTGCAATGGCTCCGATCGTGTCCGGAGCGCTGATGTATTCTTTTAAAAACTGCCACATAATATGTCCCTCCTCTAAAATAATAAAATTCACGCTTTGCAAGTCTTTCACAATAAAATCTAACAAAGGATTATATTGCAATGTCATGAAGAATGAATTCAGCATGTCATGCTGTCATTTGATGATTTCAGTATATAGAGGAAGTATAAAGAGAAAACCTTACGAACTATAAAGATTTCTTTAGAAATGGCAGGCCGATGCTCCCCCCTGCCGTGAGATTTGTTCCGGAATCCCTGAAACTCAGGCTGTATGTAAATATTTATCAATATGATTATATACAATGCTCAGCCGGCTTCCTTCCGCCTGCTTTGGAATTTGATCAGAGCTGCCAAAATCGCTGTAAGGTTATTTGTCAGTACTGGGCGCGGTATCCGGCTGAGCCTGGTATAGAGTCATTTTTATCAATTTATCAGATAGAGCTATGTCCTTTGGCAATGCTTTTTGTTCATGAGTATAACAATGGGGCTGCCTTTTTGATTCCTGTCTCAGCGCCCGTCTCCCGGGGGACGGACGCTATGGCGCCGCTCTCTGTCTATTTCCCTTCCTCCTGGGGCTGCTCCTGCCGGATCTCCTTCGTCCGGATCTCCTCACAGATCTGGTCCAGGAACTCCTTCAGGGACTTGCGGCCCTCATCCCCGGCGAAGCGGCTCCTTACGGACACCAGTCCCTCCTCTTCCTCCTGGGCTCCCACCACCAGCATATAGGGCACCCGGGCCAGCCTGGCCTCACGGATCTTGAAGCCTATTTTCTCGGAACGGTAATCCGCCTCGGCGTCGATATCCCTGGCCCGAAGCTCCTTCAGGACTCTGGCTGCGTACTCCTCGTACTTCTCGGAGATGGGAAGCACCCTGACCTGCTCCGGGCAGAGCCATGTAGGAAATTTCCCGGCGTACTTTTCGATCAGCCACGCCAGCGTGCGCTCGTAGCAACCCATGGAAGTCCTGTGGATGATATAGGGACGGACCTTATCCCCGTTCTGATCCACATAATACATATCGAAATTCTCGGCGATGGCGCAGTCCAGCTGAATGGTGATCATGGTGTCTTCCTTGCCGTACACATTCCTGGCCTGAATATCGATCTTCGGCCCGTAGAAGGCCGCCTCGCCGTCCGCCTCCACGAAATTCACATTCTTCTCCCGAAGCACCGTGCGCAGGGCGTCCTGGGTGCTGTTCCAGTAATTGTCATCCCCCAGGTATTTCTCCTTATTCTCGGGATCCCATTTGGACAGTCGGTAGGTCACCTCGTCCTGCAGGCCCAGGGTGCTCAGCACATAATACGCCAGATCCAGACAGCCCTTCAGCTCCTCCTCCGCCTGGTCGGGGCGGATCACCAGATGTCCCTCGGTGATGGTAAACTGCCTTACGCGGGTTAAGCCGTGCATCTCCCCGGAATCCTCCGACCGGAACAGGGTGGAAGTCTCGCTCATTCTGTAGGGCAGATCCCGGTAGGATTTCTGCGTATTTTTATACACGTAATACTGGAAAGGGCAGGTCATGGGCCGGAGGGCGAATACCTCTTTATCCGTCTCCTCATCTCCCAGCACAAACATTCCTTCCTTGTAATGATCCCAGTGGCCGGAAATCTTGTACAGATCGCTCTTTGCCATCAGGGGGGTTCTGGTGCGGACATAGCCCCACTCCTTATCCTCCAGGTCTTCAATCCAACGCTGGAGCTTCATGATCATCCTGGTCCCCTTGGGGGTAAACAGGGGAAGCCCCTGGCCGATCACGTCCACCGTGGTGAAGAGCTCCATCTCCCGCCCCAGCCTGTTGTGGTCGCGGCGCTTTGCATCCTCCATGCGCTCCAGATGGGCCGCCAGATCCTCCTTTTTATTATAGGCGGTGCCGTAAATGCGCTGCAGCCTCGCCTTGTCGGAATCCCCTCTCCAGTATGCCATGGAGGAAGAGGTCAGCTTAAAGGCCTTCACTCCCCTGGTGCTCATGAGATGGGGTCCCGCACACAGATCCACGAAATCCCCCTGCCGGTAGAAGGAAATCTCCGCATCCTCCGGCAGATCCCGTATCAGCTCCACCTTGTAGGGTTCGCTGCGCTCCTCCATGAAGCGAATCGCTTCGTCCCTGGGCAGGGTAAAACGCTCCAGCTTTGCCCCGGCCTTGATGATTTTCTTCATCTCCGTCTCCAGGGCATCCAGATCCTCCCTGGAAAAGGACTCGTGGTCAAAATCATAATAAAACCCCGTCTCGATGCTGGGGCCGATAGCCAGCTTTGCCTGGGGGAAGAGGTTCTTCACCGCCTCCGCCAGCACATGGGATGCCGTATGGCGGATGGCGGCAAGTCCCTCCTCGTCGTTGGCCGTACAGACGGCAAGCTCACAGTCATGGTCTATGACCGTCCTCAGGTCCGCCACCTGTCCGTCCACCTTTCCGCAGCAGGCCGCCCGCGCCAGCCCCTCGCTGATATCCAGAGCAATGTCGTACACGCTCATGGCGTTTTCATACTCCTTCACGGAGCCGTCCTTCAATGTAATTTTCATTTCTGTCTCTTCTCCCTTCTCTTCCTGCCGCCTTTTCTGCAGCCGCAGCCCTGTTTCTCTTTTTCCTCTCCCAGCTCCAGCTTCCCGGTGCCGGCCTCACAGTCCGCACCGCAGCCGCTGCCGCAGCCGTTTCCGCAGCCGATCATGACGCCGTGGGTTATGGGCGCCATCCGCAGCCCCCGGATGATTCCCGCCAGCAGGCACAGGCCTGCCAGCATCCAGAGGGTCGTCTTCGCCATGGTCACTTCTCCGTCGAAACAAATCTCTTTCAGCTCCCTGCATTTTTCTCTGAAATCTTCCATTTCCATTCCTCTCCTTTTCTGCAAAGTTATAATCGAGTAGGAGGAAATTTCTCTAATTGAGAAATTTCCGACCTCTCACACCACCGTGCGTACCGTTCGGTACACGGCGGTTCAATCAACTTAACAAGTTACTCGCCTTTCAGCGTAGTAGTCCGACATGGAAACTAATC
>CAJUSI010000072.1 GCA_910589035.1 uncultured Acetatifactor sp.
GGACTTTGCTCGAGCACCTACGGGGTGCCCTTAGCGGAGGCGAAATCCACTGGTTACGGAGACTTAGATGCGCCCTTTGCATCTTAGTCTCCGTTACCAGTTAGTTCGTCGCAGCGTTACCCCGGCCGAGCAAAGTCCCCCGGCCGCCGTCCCCTGCGTCCAAACTCTTAGCCCTCTGGAATCCCATCTCCGGAAGCCCCATCCTCCAGCCTCCAAAATACCGTCCCGCAGAATTCCGAACTCACTTATACCACTCAACCACCGGCGCCTCCGTAATCCCCGTAGCCGGAACCTGCAAATGCGTGGAAGCCCCGTCCTTAATCCTCCAGACCAGAGTATTCGTCACCTCCAGCACAAGCACATTCTCTCCCTCCCGCAGGGCGTCCGTAATCTCCACCCTGGCCGGAAATCCCGCCAGGAATCCCAGATCCACCCCGTTCAGCAGCACACGGACACTGTCGGAAGCCTCCGGCAGCACCAGATAATATCTCCTGTCCTTCTCCTTCGCCTGCTCAAATTCTGTCTCATAGCGGAAAATCCCCACGAAATCAGGCCAATAATCCGGCCCGTTCAGATTCGGAAGCGCTTCTCCCGCCCTGAGCACAGCACCTTCTTCAAACACCGGCGTAAACCTTCCCGCTGTCTGCGCCGTCTGGGGTTCAACAATATGAGGCTGCTCCCATTTGGATACCTTCCAATCCACATCCAGTCTTCTCTGTCCTGCGAGGACCGGAAACGCCTCTTCACAGCCAAATGCCTTCCCTCTTGCGCTGCCCGTCTCCTGGCAATCGTCTAACGCATCTCCCGGCTCCAGACAGTAGAACACCGCCTCACCTGGCTCCAGGTTCAGCGGAAGCCCGCCCTCCTGCAGCGCAAAGCACTCCGCCCTGTTCTGCCAGGGATCGTAGACCGTCACCCTACCCGTTCCGTAAGCAGGATCCTCCACAACCACCCGGGCGCACACCTTCTCCGACACACTCTCGTTAAAATGCATAGCCACCAGACCGTCCGGCTGGCGCATCACCAGACTGCGCAGATTTGGAAAGCATCCCTCTGCCGCCGTTTTGTCCGCCTTCATCACCGTAAGCTCCCTGCCGCCCATGGCGTCTTCCAACTCCGCCACCTTTCCGGCAATCTGCCCAAGAGATACCACAGTCACACAGCTGTCCCAATTCTCCGGCAGCGCATTCCCCAGAGTATCCCCTTCGGGAAGCGCATCAATCACAAACACCCTCAGCCCCTTGGGCGCATTTTCTTCCACAAAGCGCACCACCCGTCCGTCCAGATACCTGGCATAGGGAAGAATCAGGCAGGAATACCGCTCTTCACGAATCCGCAGCCATCCGTCTTCCACACGGGCGCAGTCCGCCGACGCATCCCCGCTTCCGCAGAATCTTTCCGTCCCGCCGTCTCTCTGTCCTTTCGTCTCAAACACATCCGCCGGAATCACATCATAATCCAGCTGCGCCTCCATCAGCTTCCTGCCCGGCTTCTGGAAGAACATGGTCTCCCCGCCGCTCCACTCGCTCTCCCCGTGGTAGAGAATGGCCGCATCCGCCAGGTGCACCCCGCCGCTGAGCAGATGCGCACTGCGGTTCATATACTTCATCAGCCAGGTAAAACAGGCAAACCCGGGATTGTTCCCTCCGGCATAAAAATGAGGCGGGCAGTCCGGATCCGGATAACGCATGGAAAAGGCATGGGGCGTAAATTCATTGATGCCCCGCACCAGCATGTGATTGGTGAGCCACTTCATGAAGGAATTCCCCTCCGCCCATCCGTAATTGCCGAAAATCTCACACAGAGCCCTTCCCTTTTTATTCCCCTGAATATGCGCGGCAGAGCTCCCCAGCTTTGCCAGACCGTAATGGAAGAACTCCCCGTCCCGGTCCCCGGCAATCCACTGATGCACCGGCTCCGTGAAGCCCGGCACAATCTGGTGGTGCACCACGTCGATGCCCGCCATATGCTGCCCTTCCATCTCCCGGAAATAATGCCCGATGCTGCAGCCCATGCGGGTGTGGGCATTGTCGTCCTCGATGATATGCCCGATGTATTCCACGCCGTGCTCCGCACACCACTCTCCCACCTGTCCGGAAAAGCATTTTCTCACCAGCCCGGTCATACAGTCCATATATTCCGAGCGGATCCGCACCGTCTTTTCCCCAGAATCATACCAGAGGGCGGGAAGGGACGTGAGAAAATCCTCCCCCCATTTTCCGCGAAGCTCCGCTTCCAGCTCGCCGCTCCAGGGAAGCCTCTGATCCTTCTTTCCCAGAGTGTCGTCAAAAGGATATCCCGGCACATTGCCCAGCTCCGGCTCGTCGGAGAAAAATCCCGCTATGGTACTTCCGAAATACTCGCCGTAGCGCGCATAATGCTTCTCATACACCTCGTCGATCAGCACCCGCACCGAATCCGAATCGATGAGATTCATATACTCGTCCCTGCCCCCGCCCTTCCTGGTGGTAAAGAGGATGAAGAGCCGATACGCCCCCTCCGGCAGGTCGAAATAGACGAAGCCGTTCTGATACCGGGAGGTGAGGTCGATCATCCCCTCCCCGCTGATAGCCAGGCTTTCCCCGTCCGGCTTGGGCGCCGCCAGGATTCCCAGCAGCTTTCCGTCGGAGCCCATGAAATTCTCCGCCAGAACCGCGCCGTTTCGGCAGGGGCCGTGGATATCCATATGGCGCTCTGCCAGGTACAGCTTCTTTTTCTCCGGCTGTTTTGCGTAACCGCCGTTGGCATGCCCCGTTGGAAATTTATTGTCGTCCAGAATCCAGAGCCGCATGCCCCGCTTCTTCGCCTGGTCACAGACATAGTCCAGATTCTCCCACCAGCCCGGGCCGCAGAAATCGGGATGGGGCCTGGATTCCAGACACACCTCCCGGATCCCGCATTCCTCAATCCGGTCAAGCTCCCTGCCGATGGTGTCGTTGTCCTCCCCCTTCATCCAAAGGAAGGGAAGGATATGGCTTGTACATTCTCCCTGAAGCAGCGTTTCCAGTCTTTTCATATTTGCATTTCCCTCCTAAATTCAAAAAATATACTCTCGGAATCGCCAAGCCGCATTTTGCAAGTCATCGCTCCCGCAATCTATACTGCTTAACGATTTCACTTGCCGTGAAACCAGGTTCCCCACAGGGTACGCTTTTGCCTTACAGCCCTGTGTCCGGCAGCGCACGGGCCAGAGCATCGTCCTGAGATCCTTCCGCCTATATGGATGCAATCCGAAAACCCATGGGCTCAGCTCTGAAAGCAATAGCTGTGGTGCCCGCTTCCCACCTTCCGCAGAACACCCTTTCCCGGAGCCTCCAGGTATGCCGTCACATTGGGCGGCACCTCACACTGCACTTCAATTTCTTCCCCGGTACGCTTCCAGCTCACTGAAATCTTTCCGTAAGGATGCATCACCCAGGCCTCCGCCCAGTCCACGCCCTCCTGGGGCTGGGGCAGGATGCGGATCTCCCCGAAGGGAAGGCCGCTGCGGATCAGCTCCATCCCGCCCAGCGCGCCGTAGAACCATTCCTCGATGCTGCCCAGCATCAGATGATTCTGAGAACCATGGTAATTTCCGGGTTCCGGACCGTCCCAATCCTCCGTCAGGGTGGTGGCGCCGTTTACCACCTGATACCCATAACCCGGCTTATCCGTGATATTGGTCATCCGGTTCAGAATGTCGGACATTCCGTATTTCATCAGCGCCGCCACAAGGTAGGGATGTCCCACATCCCCTGCGGTGATGGCATAACCCCTCTTTACCACATCATTCTTCAGCTCCTCCACGACCTTTTCCTCAAACTCTTTCGGCACCAGTCCCGCCATCAGGCTCATGGCCTGAGCGGCCTGGCTTCCGTTGGCGTAGCGCGCAGTCTGGTCGTCCAGGAACTGGAGGTTATATTCCTCAAACACCCGCTCCATGCGCCGGACGAATTCCTCCGCATCGTCCTTCTTCCCCAAAAGCTCCGCGATCTGCTTCATCACGCCCAGGTCATAATAATAAATGCAGGTAGCCACCACGGGCACGGGTGTATTCTGGGAACGGGGGGCGCAGGGGCCGATATCCAGCCAGTCCCCCAGTCCGTGATGCAGGATCTCATGATGGGTTTTCCCGCCCAGATAATCCAGATACCGCTTCATCACCTCATAATACCGCTCCAGCAGCCGGGCGTCCCCATACCTTTTGTACACATACCAGGGCGCCAGGATGCAGGCGCTGCCCCACTCCGGAGAATCCAGAAATCCCGTATGCCATTTGTCGAAGCCCTTCACATATTCCGGACAGATATCCGACACCAGCCCGCTGTCCCTCTGGGAATCCGCCATGTCCCCCTCTATCTTGGCATAGAGATTGCGCACATCCAGATTGTACATAATGGAGGGTCCGATCAGGTGGGTCTGCTCCAGCCAGCCCAGCTTCTCCCTGTGGGGGCAGTCCGTAAAATAGCTTTTGGTGTTGCTCTTGATGGCCTGGAGCACAATCCCGTGGATTTTGTCAAACAGCGGATTGGAGCACTTAAAGTCACCCGCCTGCTCCACATCCGGGTAGAGGAATTCCCCGGTCATGCTCACCAGAACCGGCAGTCCAGATTCCGCATGATTCCCTGCCTTCGTACCATTGCTGGTCTCTGTTCCGTTTCCCGCCTTCGTACCACTGCCAGTCTCTGTTCCGTTTCCCGCCTTCGTATCACCGCCAGTCTCTGTTCCGTTTCCCGCCTTCGTACCGTCCACACCCTCTGTATCATTCCAGATTTCCCCAGCGGCCGCTGATTCCCCTTCGGGAACCGCTCCCGTCATTTCCACATACCGGAAGCCCGTGTAGGTGAAATCCGGCGCGAATTCCTGCTCCGCATTCCCGTCCAGGATGTAAGTCCAGGCATAGCCCTCTCCCGTCACCCTCTGATTCACGGTGCCGTCCTCATAGAGGATTTCCCCGGTCTTCATGACAATCTTCCTGCCTGCCATGGAAGCGTCCGCCCGCACCCGGATTCTCACCCAGCCGGAGAAATTCCTGCCGAAATCATAGAGCCATACGCCCGGTTTGATCTGCCTTATGCTCACGGGAGCATAGGTTTCCATCACCTTCATGGGCTCCATGGGCATGGCGGTGAGCTTTCCTTTAGGAGGTTCCACACATACCGCGCTCTCCCATGTCCCATCCTCTTTGTAATCGGCGTACAGAGCTTCCTTCTTCCACAGCCTTGCGTCGTAATCCTCGCCGCCGTATATACAGCAGAACCGGATGGGACTGGGGGCCATTTTCCAGGAGGCATCCGTCACCACAAGCTGCTTTTTCCCGTCCTCATATTCCAGTTCCAGCTGCGCCAGGAGCTTGCATTTCCCGTAGCTTCTCTCGTAGTAGACATACCTGCCCCCGGGCACGTTAAACATGCCGTCCCCCAGCTTCACCAGAAAGCAGTTATTTCCCCCCGCATCAGGACCCGCCTCCTTAGAACCAGTCGTTCTGGAATCCCCTGCTCCGGAGTCCACTACTCCGAAATCTGCTCCGGAATCTATTGCTCTGGAATCCCCTGCTCCGAAGTCCGCCGCTACGGGATCCGCCATGAACTCCGTCACATCATAAGCCGTATAAAAACAGGTCTTGTCGTAATCGCTCCACCCCGGCTCCAGCACATGGTCCGACACCCGGGAGCCGTTCAGCCAGCACTCAAAATGCCCCAGGCCGCAGACATACAGCTTCGCCCGCTTCACCTTCCCGCCGGTGCGAAATACCTTCCGATAGAGATGATAGGTATGGTCCGCAGTCTCCCCGATAAAGCTGCCCTTCCAGTCCTCTCTGTCAAAATATCCCGTCTCAAACCGGCTGCGGCCCTCCGCGGTTACGGCGCTCCCGTCTCCCAGGCGGAATTTTCCCTCCACCTTCCAGCCATAGCGGCCGCCCGACACAAGCTCCTCCCCCTCATAGGCGATGCTGGTCATCCGGGAAGAAGCCACCCAGCCGCTGTCCCATACCGTGTCCACGGCTCGTCCTTCCTCCCTCCATACCTGGATCCGATAGGCCTCCTGGCGGATTCCCTCCTCTTCGCCCTCCGCTCTCCATCCGAAGACAGGCCTTTTACAGCCTATATTCAATGGGCTCCTCTGATTCTCCGTGCTCAATCCGCATATCCGCATGCTTCTGCCCTCTTTTCTCCTCCGGCTTTTTCATCTTCACAGTTCCGGAAGCTTTTGAAAAACATGTGATTTTGTAGTTAATTCTGAATAAAGAAAATTTGATACTCGAACTCTCTTTTAAATTTTATTATAGCAATGAATGCACAGCTTTAAAATGGAAATTTCACACACAGCTTATGTACTTTTTTGATATCAGTTATGTTATCCGAGGCGTCCATGCTCAATTAGCTTTCCCTAAATCCCGTTAGCACTTCCGGCTCCAGTTCTATATGCATCTGGGCAAAAGATTTATCTATTAAGAGAAAAAGACAGCCAACAGCCGCCTTTTTTGCTTTTAGCAATAATAGATTTACAATCTCTCAATAATAAGCCAAGCGATTTACTTTTAACTCCCTTTTTCGCCAATGTTCCTCCATCCCCTGCTTAAAATCATATCTTACCAGTTTTGCTCTTTTTCTAAGCCATTCCTTTTCATCCCAACGAATATATATACCCTCACACATACTATCGCCATAATACGATGTGCCAAAGTAAGAAGGCAGTTCCTCCAATAAAAACTTACCAGTTGCATATGAAGGAACAATAGCAATGCCCATATATTCCAGAAATATATTACGTCTTTCTACAGAGAAAAATTCTCCGGCTTTCTTATCGTATATATCAAATCCAATAAAGTAATCAGGAAGCTTATTATAATATATGGAATGTGTTGCATAACACCATTCGCCAAAAAGGATATATCTGTCACAAAGACAGTCAAATAAAGTATCTTCCTTCGTGATAAGCCACTCTTCCAGCTTTTTCCACTGTCCGTTTAATGGATAGGAAAGCCAATTCCCCCTGTTTTGCAAATGTATCTCTCCGTCATGGTCAAATGATATCCCCAAATTCGCACCATCGACTTTTTCTTCGATCACAATCTCATGCTCCAGCATTTCTCCAATCTCATCCGGAGACATGGCTTTATCTATCCGAATTTTCTCTTCTTCCGGCAATATAATATGTTTTGTGGATGGAAACTTAAAATAATCATTCATGACCCTATTTTCTTCAAATATTTTTGTTTTATGTAATCTTCATCTATAAAGCGTACTGCCACGCCGCATTTTTCTAACTCTTCTCTGATTCCCCACCACTTGGAATCACTTGCCTCCACAATTGGCGGTTTTTCCTTACGTTTATATGCCAATGCAATATATTTTCTGTCCGGCGGATCAAATATTTTCAGCTTCTCTGAATCAGGATACTCTTCAAATTCATTCTCCGCCCTCTCCCTCAAGGAAATAAAATCCTCCACATTTTTACCGGCATGCTGATGTGCCCATATAGAAAATACATTTGCCATATTGGGACTTCCTCCCAAAGTATTCGCTCCTCTATACTCCTTGAGAATACGTCCCTCTGCGTCCAATACAAGACTCGACTGCGGATTCTCCATAAACTCTCTGATAAAAGCGACACATTTGCACGCACACCGCAATTGATCTCTGGGAATGCTCTTGACAGGTGTCCCTGAAAGCAAGGCAACATTTGCATCAATAATGTATTTATTCATAGAATTCCTCTCGTATTCTTTTCTGCAAAGCAGCGTCCGTCTGTGCAAAAACATCGCCGGCAATATCGCCAAAAAAATTTCGGGGCCAATTTTCAATATTGCCAAAAATATCTAACTGTAATTCCTCCAATTTTGCCGGAAATCGATCGTTATTGGCAAAATAAGCCGACAATTCATCATACTCCAACACTCCTTCCGCCACTCTTCGCTGTAATCTTCTTAAGAAATGCTCGGAATGCGTTTCTATCAGCAACTGAATGCCGCGTTTTTCAAAGTTCTCCTTCGCATGAATTGCCATTATCATTACATCCGCCAGGGCTGCCTGGGCGCTTGGATGAAGATGAAGCTCCGGCTGCTCCATAATTATGACAGACCCCACAGGCGCATAGAAAAGCTCCACAAGTACCGGAAGGACCTGAGAAACGCCCATTCCCACATCGGGTATATCCACCCAGTTTTTTGATCCCTTCGTCCTTACCTTAACGTCATAATCCTGACGTTTATCCGAAATTCTCTCGATTTTAAAGTCTTCTATAAGTGACATTTTTTTCAGCATTTCCGCAATAATGGCTTTAAAGGGCTTTCTGGGACTGTGATTCTTCAAATTTATCTTTCTATTTGCATCATCGGCTGCTAAAATTGCCTGTACGGCATCCTGTCCAAGATAGCCCACACTGTCAGGAACACTTCCATTCCAATTATATAAACGCTTCGCCTGTCGTCTTAACGGCCCCAAATAATAAATTCCCGAAAATAATTTTTCATGATAAAGATTAATATTCTGCAGAAAATTTGCATTTTGATAATAGGCTACTGCCTCATCCGGGAAACCATAAAAGCGAACCGGAGATGTGATATCCCAAACCCTTCCTCTGGAACGAACAAAGTCATAATTGCGATATGTCAGTTCATAACTCTTTTTTCCATTTCCGGGTTGTATTTTTTTCTTCAGACCAATTTCAATTTTATCCTGTCCCACAGTATCAAATGTATAATTGAAAACGTTTACTTCCAGAATCTGGCTCCTGTCATCCGTCATTTTCACTTCACCGACAAATTTTATATGCTTTGAAGCAAAACGTTTTTCACGCAATTTTGAATTCTCAAATTTTTTATCATAGCACGCACTCCTGTCACATATCCTCATTCATATCTCTCATCATATGAAATCAAATTTGCCTGTCAAATTCTTTGGACAACCATATTGAAATACTTCCGGAAAGACTCTCATAGCTTTAGAATAATAATAGAACATGAATCGTTTGTCTGAACCTAGAATAACATGGCACAGTTTAGATTGCAATATAAAATGCTTTGCTTTTCTGCTTTTATTCTTTTCCGCAATACCTCCATCTTTCACTCATTGTACTTCCTTGTGTTTATCGTTCCTCGTTTATCACCGTATGGCATCCGGCTTTCTCTCCCCCGGTTCCCATTGTCCGTGTATCCCGTGATGACGCCCCACTCGGGTGCTACCCGCAGGTTGATGGCCAGCACCGGTCTGCCTCTTTGGATACCTTCCATAATAGCCTGGCGCTCTGCTTTCCTCTCCTGCTTTCCCAGTCTCTCCACCATGCGGAAATCATATCCGACAGCGCTATACAGAGGAGTCGCATAGTCATAAGCCACAAAGGCATCTGTGCAGCTATAGTCCCAGACATCGGTAAAGCAGACCCGATAGCAGGCGCCGTTCATTCCCATAATCTGTTCATAGGTGTAAAGCTCCCCCATATAGGCCAGCGCCCCCCGCAGGGCGTCTGCCCAGGGTGTTTCCAGTCCCTCCGCCTCCTTCTTCCATGATAAAGGCTCTATATACATAAGCGGATCCAAAGGTGCTATAAATGACATACGCGGTTTCAAATCTGCCTGATTACTGAGAATTTCCCGCATAAGAGAATCATCCTCCGACCGATAATAAAACGGTGTCTTCATTTCCTCCACCATAATAGGATAAACCTGTCCCAGCTCTGACAAATCAGCAAGTATCTTTTTTCTCTTTTCAGCATTAAGGTTAATCCCAAGAAATGCTGTGCTGTTCTTGTCCCACAAAAGTCCTACCGCTCCAATTCGCCTGAGTACACGCCAACGCAAAAATTCTTCTGCATCTTTGCACGGATTCTCTGCGTGAAGTACGGATACCGGCAGATACTTCTCCGCAAAGTCATAATATTTACGGCTTCCATTTTTATGATGAATGATAAGCTCGCCATCGGTATAGAGCTGCTCCAAAACCGACCTTGCGGCCTGGGACTTTTTATGCCAGTTTCCACTCCAATGCATAGAAGAATGCCAGAAAATCTCGCCTTCTATTGGAAGCGTATCACTGCAAACCGAACCGTTCTCTTTAATGTAACGAATGGCCTGTTCTTTCAGTTCTTCCAAACCTTCAAAAGTATCTCCAAGTTCGCGGCTTCGATTCCTATAGGAAGAGAAATACGGCCAGTCTTCCGTTGGCCAAATAGACAACTCTTTATCTGCATAATCCACCAGCTTTCGGTCTGTATACAGAAGTTCCTGAAGCATCGTTTTTTTGAATCCTTTTACACGGGATTGCAGAGTCAGCTCCGCGTTTTTCCCGCACACATCAACGGGATCAAACTGAATGCAGCCAGCTTGGCGAACATAATCATATGCTCCGTCTTTTCCCACGAAGCGGTATGCTCCTATCAATCCCTGCTTTGCAAGAATGAACTGTCTGGCTTGTTGTTTCGTAATCGTCAGCATAAGCAATTACCCCGCTGTTCTTCTCAATTACTTGACCTATAACTCAATTCAGTATAGCACAAAAGCTCTGTTCTGAACAGCCATAAAACCCGTCTGATCACTCCAACCGGCTCCGTTGCTTATCCATTTAGAACTCTGCCTCATCCGGAATCTTACGCCAGATCTTATAAACGCACTTTCCTCAATACTTTCACCCCATATTCCACAGGCGGCAATCATTTGGAGAATTTGTGGGAAATTTTTCGGTGAGTTTCCTGCCATTTTTTCTTGCCATTTCCCCAAAACCATGCTATTCTGAATACAGGCAAAGAAATCAGATTCTACAATCATCTGTGAGACCAGTCGGTCTTTCTGTACTTTCGAACTTCTTGCTGGGCGGGAGCCTATATCCCAAATGACACGAACCCACATACCATGGCAGGAAGGGAGGAATACAGTGCCTTTCCTGCAGAACTTGTATTCAGAAAGGAAAGGTATTAAGATGGAAGAAAAGAAAAAAACGGAAAACCTGTCTGCAGTACAGCAAATCCGAGACCCAGAAACAGCGAAGCTGCCAGCACAACCCGATAAATCGGCAAGCTTCGTAGATGCAGCCGAAGAATTACAAAACATAGCAAAAACGAAAGCAGCAGCGCAACCTGAAAAAGCCGAAAGCGTCGAAGATACAGTCGAAGAATCACAAAGTGCAGAGAAAGCGAAGACAGCAGCACATCCTGGAATCGCGTTAAGGATCGAAGATGCGGTCAAAGAATCACAGGAAAAAGATAAGCCTGGTGTCAGCATGCCCCATGACAAAGGCTATAAAAAGAGCCTGTCCAGGCCGTCGGAATTCCTGCATTTCCTCAAAAAGTATGTGGGGGCGGACTGGATGATGAATCTTAAGGCGTCGGATCTGAGCCTTTGCGACAAAGAGATGCTGGAACGGGATTACGAGGGAAAGGAAGCGGATCTTCTCTACAGGGTCAGCATGCCATCAGGCAGGGATGTCTTCATCTTCATCCTGCAGGAACTGCAGTCCTATGTGGATTACACCATGATATTCCGCATTCTGGTATATGTGGTAAATACCCTGGTGAAGTATTTCCTGGATAAGCCGAAAAACGAGAGGGAGCA
>CAJUSI010000073.1 GCA_910589035.1 uncultured Acetatifactor sp.
ACTATGTTTCACGAAGGATAAATTTTCGGCCTGCTAGGCGGAGGAGGGAGGCGATGCGGTGGCATCGTTGACCGACGACAACGACGCAGACGGAAATTTAAACAAGTGAAACATGTGGTTAATTGGTGTGGGGCATACTAGGTCTGGCAGATACGGCATACGGCATCCATTTTTCCCTGTCAATTCACAATGCGCTTGAATTTTCGCTCCATCTCCGCCTTGGTCATTGCTATAATCGTGGGCCTGCCGTGGGGGCAGTTGTAAGGATTGTCCAGGGTCAACAATTCGTCGATCAGCGCCTCCGCCTCCGGCACGCTTAATTTATGATTCCCTTTTACGGCGGCTTTACAGGACATGGAGGCAATTTTTTCCTCAATGACCCGGATGCTGCCGAAGCCGGTTCCGTCCAGAAGGCTGTCCAGCACCTCCAGGAACATCTCCCGCTCATTGCAGCCATATAAATCCACCGGCACGCTGCGCAGGGCGTACTCGCTTCCTCCGAAGGCTTCGACTTCAAATCCCAACGCCGCAAAGGTCTCCAGGTGTTCTCTCAGAATGCTCTCCTCCTGGCCCGAAAGGCTGACTATGATGGGGGGAAGGAGGCCCTGGGAGAGGATATTTTTCTCGCGATACCGTTTCATCAGCCGCTCGTAATTGACCTTCTCGTGAGCCGCGTGCTGGTCGATCATCAGGAGCTTTTCCTCAAATTCTATCAGCCAGTAGGTCTCAAAGACCTGACCGATGATGCGGAAACGGCTGCGGTTGTCCCTGGTGAGAATTTTTTCCTCAAAAAGGTTCAACTGTTCGGGCTCCTGGAGCCGTCCGTATCCAAAAGAATTTCCTTCTTCCGGATTCAGAAGCTCCGCCGATGGCTCCTGTTCCGGATATGGGCCGCCCTCACTGAATAGCTGCTCCTCCGCTATCTCTGATGTCTCCGTAAAAAAGTCCTCCGCAGCTTCCTCAATTTCCGCTTGTTTCGGTTCCTCCTGCGGCTTCTGCATATTCTGATTCTGCATCGGCTGTTCCGCTGCAGCTTTCTCTCCATTCCGCGCGGCTCCATGCCCGCTCCACTCCGCTTTTGAGCTATTCTCTGCAGTTTCCTGCTTATTCCGTGCAGCTTCCGGGGCATTCTCTGCGGCTTCCCCTTCGCTCCGCACGGCTCCCGGGGCATTCTCTGCGGCTCCCCCATCGCTCCGCACGGCTCCCGGGGCATTCTCTGCGGCTTCCCCTTCGCTCCGCACGGCTTCTGCCGGCTTTCCCTCTTCCCGGTTTCCGCTCCTCACCCGCTCCCACACGGGATTGCGGGGAAACTCCTTCTTGCGGGGCTGCTCTGCCGTATACCTTGCCTCCTCCGCCACCCGGTATGCCTCGCTCCGTTTCGACTCAAAAGGCTCCGGTACAGACTGCTTCTCCCTTTCCCTGCGTTCCGCTGTCCGGGCGGTTCGCAATTCCCTCTCCGTGGAAAGAAGCGCCTCCGGAATCATTTCCCTGCCCTGCAGAGTCTGCCTCACCGCATCCGTCAGAAATCTACAGAATCCCATGGCATCGCTGAATCTGACATCCATCTTGGTGGGATGCACGTTTACATCCACCCGTTCCGGATCCATAGCGATATGCAGCACGCAAAGAGGAAATTTATGCTGCATCAGGTACTCTTTATACCCTTCCTCCACAGCTTTTGCCACCACATTGCTGCGAATGAATCTGCCGTTGATAAAATAGATTTCAAAATTCCGGTTAGAGCGCACCTGCACCGGTTTTCCCAGATATCCCTCCACCCGCACACCGTTCTGCTGTGCCTGGATAGGGATCAGCGCATTTGCCGCATCCCGTCCATAGATGCGGTAAATGACTTCCTTCAAATCTCCGTTTCCCGAAGTATGAAATTTCATCTGTCCGTTCAGCACCAGCCTGAAGGAAATATCCGGCCTGGACAGGGCGAGATGCTCCATCAGATTCGCGATATATCCCCCTTCCGTGGCCGGCTGCTTTAGAAATTTACGCCTCACGGGCGTATTGAAAAAAAGATTCCGCACCAGAAAGGTAGTCCCCTCCGGAGCACCGATTTCGTCAAAGGCAATTTCCCTTGCACCCTCCAGCTGAATGCGGCTTCCGGTAATGCTTCGGGAGGTCCTGGTAATCACCTCCGCCTTCGCCACCGCCGCAATGCTGGAGAGCGCCTCCCCACGAAAGCCCAGGCTGGATATCCGCGTCAGATCTAAGGCGCTCTCTATCTTGCTGGTGGCATGGCGCAGGAACGCCGTGCGCAGCTGGTCTGCCTCCATGCCGCAGCCGTTGTCCGTGACCCGAATGAATTCAATGCCTCCGTCCCTGGCTTCCACGGTGACGGCGGACGCCCCTGCGTCGACGGCGTTCTCCACCAGCTCCTTCACCACGCTGGAGGGACGCTCCACCACCTCCCCGGCGGCGATTTTATCGATTGTCTCGGAATCCAAAATATGTATGATAGCCATCCTGCTCTGATCCCCCAATATAATAAATCAGTGATTAAAACGATACAACACGCCGTCGCTCTGATACTCTGCACTCATGGTGATATGGAGGAGCTCTCCGTATCCTTCCGATACTGTGAGGCTGTCAAAAATATCCTGCTCACCGTTTACAGCAGCCGCGCTGTCGAGTGCCAGGCCATATTTTCCAAACAGTCCTGCTACCCTTTCATAACAATGTGCACTGTCATAGCCCAGCTCAAAAGAATAAACCAACTCTTCAGACAACTGATTACCGTCCCCGTCGTATTCATATGCCGTATATTCAAAGTCAATGGATCCCCCTCCAGTCTGCAGGATTGCCAACGGCACACAAAGGTTCACGCCGTCATAACGATATAATTTCACATCCGCCGAATAAAAATCCGCAAGACCTCCCGATGCCTCTTCCCGAAGAAGAAGATAATTTATGCCGTCTCCTTTCGCCGTGGAGAGAACCACATCATAGAGTACCTTGTCGTTCCAGCGCTCCTCCGAAATCTCCGCCTTTCTCACAGGAGTATCGTTTTCCACCTCATAAACCCACAGGCTGATATTCTGCTCATCCAGCATGACAACCAGGAGTTCGTCCATTCCGTCCCCATCCAGATCGAATATTTCAGCATCCGCTATCCCCTTTGCGCCCGTCCAGTATTTATCCTCCTCAGGGGAAGCATCCCACAAAAACATATGTTCTTTTGCAGTTAAATCCGCATACCCGTATTGGGATTCCAGTTCCGTGTCCAGATATTCCCGGAGCACTTCCGCCGCATCCCCATTTTCTGAAGCGATGCCCTCCCCGGATTCCCCGTCGTTCTCTTCCTGCCCTTCCCCCTGCTCATCAGCACCTGAGGCTATTCCCGTTTCCAGATATGCCGCAATCTCCAGGCCCGAGGCTTCTTTGATTTTCCCGCACAGAGTCTCGTCCCCCTTTAATTCCTCCAGAACGAAAGGCTGAATGTCGGATTCCTGAAATTGCGCTACGGTAATCTCCGCCGTCCCATCCTCCGCTATGACAAACTCCGCCCTCTCTCCGCCGGAGACAAAGGCTGTTTTGCTCTCCCCCGATGCGTCTGTCACGCTGCACTCCACGGTTCCCTCCAATATGTGAACCGTCATGTGGGACGCGTCCATTAAACTCACCCATCCGCAGGTGCCCCGGATTCCCACCGCCATATTGGAGGTGCGGATCTCCAGAGATTCCTCCTTCTCCAGGGGCTCTATGATATTAAAGTACAGATTCCCGGCATTCAGCCTAAGCTCCAGCTTCCTTCCATCCTTTCGGATCTCCACTCCGCTCTCCGAATCCATCTTCGCAAGCTTATCGCTGTCCAGATTAATCCAGGCATGGCTTTCTTCCCGGGTCTCAAGCCGGTATCCGCTGTAAAGCCCCATGTTTTCTTCCGGAGAAATACGTTCTCCTTCGCCGTCTTCCACGCTTACCCCGCCCTCTGTCCTGATCAGATGCATGCTTGTGGCAGAGGGCGAATTCCCGCAGGCTGTGCAGAGCAGCAAAAGGAGCATTCCCATCATGATGTTTACTATTATATTTTTCATTCTTATACCTCATCTTGCGTGCTTCAGCACGCTGACCAATCAATTTCACTTTCCTAATCCGGACAAGCCGGAACCAAAATCTTGCAGTTCAGCGCAGGATCTCATTGTTAATCGCCTGAGGAATTGTACAGAAATAACTTATCCTTTTCACACCTTCCAGCGGTTTTTCAGCTTATTCTGCAGGCGGTAGAGCACATTCAGCGCGTCGATGGGAGCCAGGGTATTCACCTCGATCTCCATCAGCTCCTTCAGCACATCTTCATCCTTCACCGTGTCAAACAGGGACATCTGGGACAGTTCCATCTCATCCGGCTTTGGCTGCTTCTTTCCCCTGGCCTCTTTCACCTCCACGGCAATGCTCTGAATCTTTTCGGTGATATCGTTGTCCGTGAGCTGATTCACAATCTCCTTGGCCCTGTCGATGACCATATCCGGCACCCCGGCCAGCTTTGCCACCTGGATACCGTAGCTTTTATCCGCACCGCCCTTGACGATCTTTCGCAGGAACACGATGTCATCCCCCCGCTCCTTCACGGCGATGCAGTAATTGTTCACATTGCTCATCTTGCCCTCCAGCTCGGTGAGCTCGTGGTAATGGGTGGCAAAGAGGGTCTTGGCCCCCAGCAGCTTTTTGTTGCTGATATGCTCGATGACGGCCCAGGCGATGCTCAGACCGTCGAAGGTGGAGGTTCCCCTTCCGATCTCGTCCAGTATCAGCAGGCTGTCGGCGGTGGCGTTGCGCAGAATATTTGCCACCTCGTTCATCTCCACCATAAAGGTGGATTGACCGCTGGCCAAGTCGTCCGATGCCCCCACTCTTGTAAAAATCCGGTCCACGATGCCGATGTTGGCGCTTCCGGCGGGAACGAAGCACCCAATCTGCGCCATCAGGACAATGAGGGCCGTCTGGCGCATATAGGTGGATTTCCCCGCCATATTGGGACCGGTGATCACGCTGATGCTGTGCTTTCCGTTGTCCAGAAAGGTATCATTGGCAATGAAGAGATCACCCTCTATCATTCTCTCCACCACAGGATGCCGGCCGTCTCTGATATCGATGATGCCCTTCTCATTCAGCTTCGGGCGCACATAGCGGTTCCGCTCCGACACCAGCGACAGGGAGGCGTACACGTCCAGCTTTGCCACCGCCTTTGCCGTATTCTGTATCCGCTCCAGCTCCGCGGCGATGGAATCCCGGATTTTGCAGAACAACTCATATTCCAGGGTGGTAAGCTTGTCCTCCGCATTGAGAATGGTATCCTCCAGCTCCTTTAAACGGGGGGTGGTATACCGTTCCGCATTGGCCAGGGTCTGCTTGCGGATATAATCCTCCGGTACCAGATTCTGATAGGAATTGGTCACCTCAAAATAGTACCCGAAGACCTTATTGTATTTGATTCTCAGATTCTTGATTCCTGTCCGCTCCCTGTCCGTCTCCTCCAGCTGGGCCAGCCATTGCTTCCCGTCCCGCCTGGCGCTGCGCAGCATATCCACGGTCTCGTCAAATCCGTCCCGGATCATGCCGCCCTCCCGGATTGTCACCGGTGGATCCTCCTCAATGGATTCTGAAAGAAGCTGATAAATGTCCTGAAGGGCGTCCATCCCCTTCTCAATCTCTGCTAACTCCGACCCGGTAAAGCCCTTCAGAACGGTCTTGAGGGCAGGAAGCATCTCCAGGGAATTGCGAAAGGCAATCATATCCCGGGGATTGGCAGTCTTATAGGCCACCCGGCTCAGGAGTCTTTCCAGATCATAGACAGGATTCAGGTACTCTCTGATCTCGTCCCTGGATACGCTGTCCCCGCTCAGCTCTTCAATGGCGTCCAGGCGCTTTTCAATCTCCGTTTTATCGATCAGGGGCTGCTCCAGCATACTGCGCAGAAGCCTTCCTCCCATGGCGGTCTTCGTTTTATCCAGCACCCAGAGCAGGGAGCCTTTTTTCTGTTTCTCCCTGAGTGTCTCCGCAAGCTCCAGGTTCCGCCTGGTGGAGCTGTCCAGGAGCATATATTTATTGGTCAGATACGGATACAGATGGGACAGGTGGGACAGCTCCGTCTTCTGTGTGTCGTAGAGATATTTCAAAAGCGCACCCGCCGCGGTCATGCCCACCGGGAAATCCTCGATACCCAGTCCCGCCAGTGTATTCACCCTGAAATGCCGAATCAGAATTCTTCTGCATTCTTCGTCATCAAAGACATGGGAATCCAGAGTGTTCACGGAGATATTGTATCTGGTGCGCAGCTCCTCGATGCCGAAGCCGCTTACCAGGAAGGCCTCATTGCATATGATCTCCCGGGGCTCATACTTCATCAGCTCGTCGTTCAGCTTCCGCAGGTCCTCCACCTCGGTCAGATAATAGTCCCCCGTGGTGACGTCCGCCACGGATATGCCGATCTTGGTGGGCGTATAGGCGACGCACATAAGGAAATTGTTCCGGGACTCCTCCAGGGACTGCATGTTCAGGTTGGTGCCCGGCGTCACAATGCGTATCACATCCCGCTTTACCAGCCCCTTGGCAAGCTTCGGATCCTCCATCTGCTCGCAGATTGCCACCTTATAGCCTCTATTGACCAACTTGGTCAAGTATCCTTCCACCGCATGATAGGGGACGCCGCACATGGGGGCGCGCTCTTCCAGTCCGCAGGCCTTCCCCGTCAGGGTCAGCTCCAGCTCCTTTGACACTGTCTTGGCGTCCTCAAAGAACATCTCATAGAAATCTCCCAGCCGATAGAATAAAATGCAGTCCGCATACTGCTTTTTGGTTTCCAGATATTGCTGCATCATGGGAGTCAAGTCTCCCGTGGGGATTTGTTCCTGCATTGGTATCACTCCTGTTTTTATTTCTTCCGTATTTCCTGCCGGGTCGGGGCTGTGTAATTCCCGACCCGGTATTTGCTTCAATTTTATTAACCGGATATTACATCGCAAATGCCATAATTATTCTGCCTTATCCGGAAAAACGGAAAGCAGATGAATTAACACCGTATGGGACTTCCCTTGAGAAGAAGCCGGGCTGCAAGGTCAGTTCAATACTCCTGCAACTCAAAAAGGAATGTCCTCCACCGGCGGACATTCCTCATTTTACCACAAAATATTGTGTTTGTAAAAGTTCTTTCTCCAAAATCTGGAGAAAATATTTCTTTTCCATCACCGCAAGGGAAACTCAAAAATATGTTTCAAATACCCCTCTTTCTTCATGTACTCGATCTCTTTTGTATATGCTTTGGTTTTCAATTCTGAAAAGTACAAATTTGAGAAAACGTCCGCAATCTGTATGATGTAATTATTAGAAGAATCAAAATACTGCACTTTGCAGTCATTATTTACAATATTCCGAAGACCCAACTCCGTCTGCAAATAGTTTTCTAAAAAATGCTTTGTTTCTGTCTTTTCGTTCCTTTCGTCCAACTGAAGGAAAAGTCCATCATTGGATATATAGCCTTTCTGTATGTAGTATTCCAAGGCCAATCGTATAAGATAGTTGAAAGCTCTTGCGGTATTCGCGTAAAATTTTGGCTGTATCCTGCTGTTATCGGCTACGATATAAAATACTTCAAAATAATTGTTTCTGCAGAAAAAATCCACAAACTCTCTTTTCAGTTTTGGGGTAAAGCAACTCCCTTTCAATTCCAAAAACTTAGAGCCAGAAAACATCAGCCCTTTATCATCCGCCTTTTGAAGTTCCCCCATGTGTTCTCTAACAAATCTCTTATATATTCTTTTTATCCTATCTATGTCTTTTGCCCGGACAATAGATATAATAAAATAAGGATGCGTTCTATAATGAGAAACCGTCATTGTCCCAGATTCATCAATATACAAGTATTCCATGGTCATCCTCTCAAAAAAAGCAGGCTCTAATAGCCTGCTGAATTATCGATGCCAATCGCTTGCGGGCGGGGCTAACACATAACCCTTACCGAGACAGCGGCGCTTGCGCAAGACTTACTGTTGGCATCTTGATAATAGCATATGTAGGATGGATTGTCAATATTCATAATTTATTTCTTTTTTCAAAATGGTATTTCGCCTGATACCTGAGTGTATCAAAATCCCTGCGGACTATTACATCCACAGGGACTCTCATCTGCCTTATGTATTGTTTGCATTCCTGTTCCAGGGGGAACGCATTTCCCCTCCCGAGCCATTACTGCGCTGCAGTTACCTTGGTAATATGGGGGTTCACTCCCTCATACCAGTACAGGAAGCCTTCCATGTCGATCTTGTCGCCCACCTTCAGGTTCTTCACCGCACTGTAAACCTCCGTGGTATTGTCACAGAGATAGGACTCCACAGTGAAGGTGTAGGTCTGTCCGTTGACGGATACGTCAAAATACAGATCATCCCCGTCCTGGCCGGAGCCGTCCCATTTGTACAGGAAAGCCACCTCATTTCCGTCGGCATCCTTCTTGGCTTCCACGGTCATGCCCTTGAAGGACACAAACATGTTCTGCTTCTTGATCAGGTCGTCGCTTCCCAGAAGGGCAGTCACATCCTCGGCCGTCGCCACATAATTCCCGTCAATGATTTCAAAGGTGGCGTCGATGATCTCCACTTCCCCGGACCACTCCGCCTTATATCCGGTCACCCGGATCTTGGTGCCGACGGTCAGCTTCTCATAATCCTCCTGCGTGCATGCCATATCATACAGGAAATATGCGCCGTCCTCATCCTGGGCGTAGACCGTGGCCTTATCCTCCCACCAGGCCTGCTTTGCCTGCACATAGGCTTCAATCGTGACCTGCGTATCAACGGCGGCAGCGTCGTACTCCGCATAGGTCATGACACTTCCGGCTTCGGCATTCTCATCGCCGGAAGCATCCTCTGAACCTTCAGAGCTCTCTTCAGAACCGTCTTCCGAGACACTGGATTCCTCTTCTTCAGAGCTGCTGTCCTCCGCACTGGAATCTTCCTGTGAATTGTTCACACTCTCTTCCGATTTGTTGTCGTCCGGCGTCCCGCAGCCGATCAGGGAGAAAGCCAGAACCGCACTCATAAGCAACAATGTAATTTTTTTCATATTATCCTCCTCTTCAAACGCATCCCTGACAGGATGTCCACTTGAAAACTTCGAGATCATTATACAGGAATCCTGCGATAAATCAATAGGCATATTGCCTATTTCTTCCCTGTCTCTCCCCGGTTTTTGGTTTATTTTGTAGATTCTCGGTTCTTTCTCCTCTCTCTCATGGCCGAAATACCGACATATGAAAGGATCAGTACCCACGCCCCTGCTAGCGCCGACAGCAATGTGACGGAGGTCCGGGGCAGCGCCCCGAGCTTCTGCCTGCCGCCGGAAACCGTTTCCCCCATATCCCCCTGGTCCAGGCGGTACAGGGAAATCGTATCGTCATAAAGCTTTTCAAAATACGCGTCGTCCACGGTCTGCTTCCGGCGGACGGATTTCACCGTATTCTCGATGAGCTGTCCCGCGGCGTCCCGCAGCGACGCGGAGCCGTTGAACACGGGGGTGACAAAGGTATTGTCCACATTGTCCAGCAGAAGCTTCGCCGCATCCAGCTTGATCTCATAGTACAGGGTATTGTCCTCCCCTTCCCTTGCCAGATAATCCTGATATTCGGGCGAGTCCTGGGCCTTCCGGGTCACCGGCACATACCCTTCCGTCTCCGAATAGGCAATCTGAACCTCATTGGTTAATAGATACTGGACGAACAGCCAGGAAGCAAGCACCTCCTGAGGATCCTCTTTGTTGAAAATGCAGACGGAAGGCCCCTGGGAAATCATCACGGGGTTAGCTGTATCAAACTGCGGAATCATTCTCACCTGGGTCTCGAATTCCACCAGCTTATCCTCGCTGATGTCGATCAGAGGCGCATGGCTGCCCATCCAGGTTGCCCCGGCAGTGGAATCTACGGCGAAAATGCACTGCCCCGCATTCAGGAAATTGGCCGGATAGCTGGAAATCTTAAAGGTGGAGAAAGCGCCCGTACCCGCATGGATTGCTATGGTCTCCAGCAGTTCCCTGGTGGTATCCTGGAAAAGAAGGATTTCCCCGTCCTCCCCGGAATACCCGGCCCCTTTCTGCCGAAGCATCTGTATCATCATATTGTCGGTGGACTTGTAGATAAAGGGGATCATCACCTTCTGCCCGTTGACCAGGAAATTTCCCTCTTCATCCTGCTCCATGGCCGCCTCGGAAACCTCCCAGATGAAATCCCAGGTAAGAATCTCCGGCAGCGTATAGCCCAGGGCTTCCACATAGGTTTTGTTGATATAACAGGCCTCCGTGGAGCGCATATAGGGAAGCGCGTAATAATGCCCCCCAAAGGAGCATTCTTCCAGGAACTGAGGAATGATCTCCCCCTTCGCGGGCGCGTCAAACTTCACCTGACTGCCTCCCAGCCCGTACTTTTCGTTCACAAGGAGCTCATCCAGGGCAACCACCTGGTTCGACCCTGTCAGATAGGTGGCGATATGGTCCGGATAGGTGATACAGACATTGGGCGTGGTATTCGTAGCGATATTGGTTATCACGTCATTGTAAATCCGGCCGTAATCCGTATACAGGCGCAGATTCACCCGGATATTGGGGTACAGTGTCTCAAAATCCTCGATGGCCTTCTCGTAAATGGCGGTCTGGGTCTTGTTGGTATCATTCTTCGCCCAGAAGGTAATCTCATACTGCCCGGAAGAGTCAAATTCCTCCGGAACGGCGAAGGCCCCCATCCCTCTGGAACCATGACAGCCGGTAAGGGCCAGGCAGCAGAGCGCAGCCGGAACCCACAGGCCCAGCCGGCTCCATATAGAATTGCGCCGCCATCTGCTTTTCGGACATTTCCAGTCATTTTCTTTCATCCCCTGGTTCATCCCTTGGTCCCTCCCCTCGATACTCCCGCCATGATCTTATTCCGGAAGATTAAAAAAAGCACGATCAGCGGAACGGATATCACCACCACCGCAGCCATCATGGCGGGAATATTCTCCCGCCCGAAGCCGTTCTCACGGATCTCCTGGATGCCGTTGGAGACCAGATAATAATCGGGGTCATCGGTGATCAGCCGGGGCCACACATAGGAATTCCAGCATTCGATCACCTTCAGGATCGTCACCGTGACCAAGGTTGGCTTTGAAATGGGCACCATGACCTTCAGCAGGTATTTCAGATCGGAGGTGCCGTCCACCTTCGCCGCCAGATACAGGCTGTCCGGTATCTGTTCAAAATTTTCCTTCAGAAGATATATGTAGAACACGGAGGTAACGGAGGGCAGAATCAGCCCCGGAAAGGTATTGCGCAGATTCATATTGGTGATGGTGACAAAGTTCGTGATAATCACCAGCTCGTTGGGAATCATCATCAGGGAGAGGAAGAAGACAAAGGCCATATTCTTCCCCCTGAACTCCAGCCTGGCGAAGGCGAACGCCGCCAAGGTGATCACCGCCAGCATCACACCCGTGGTCACCAGGGTGAAAATCAGGGTGTTCCACAGATACCTGCCCAGGGATACCGCGGTAAAGGCGTCCGCATAATTCAGCAATGTGGGATTTAAAGTGAAAAACTTCGGGATATATTCGGAATTATATGCGCCGTAGCTTTTCACGGAGGTGAGGAGCATCCAGTAAAAGGGGAACAATACGATGAGCGCCCAAAACACCAGAAGCACATAGGTAACCGTCCTTGCGATCCCGGTGCGGGTTCTGGCCCTTTTCTCTATTTTCCCATAGTCAATCCTGTCTGTATTCGCCATATCTTCAAGACCTCGGCTTCCTTTTTTATTATACATGCCCTTTGCAAAACGGATATTTTCGAATGAATCCTTTGAATCTTCTTTCATTCATAGTAAACGACTTTAAATCTTTATCTTCTTACTCACCAGCAGATTGATGCATGTGATTGTCAGTACGATGGCGAACAGAAGAATCGCCGCCGCGGAGGCAAAGGAGGGATATCCCCCGCTGTCCCCGTAGAGCATATCGTACACATAACCCACAATCGTATTCATTTCCGCCGCATTCAGATTTGTGCCGAACAGTGCCACCGCATCGCTGTAAGCCTTAAAGGCGCCGATAAATCCCGTGATGATCAGGTAGAAGATCATAGGGGAAATCAAGGGAAGGGTGATCCGTCTGAAAATCCGGAACGGAGAGGTGCCGTCCACTCTGGCGGCATTGTAATACTGCCGGTCCACCGAGGAAAGCGCACTGGTGAGAATGAGAATTTTAAAGGGCATGACCACCCAGATGGTATAGAAGCAGAGAACAAACATTTTCGCCCAGTAGGGACCGTCGATAAAGTCCACGCTCTCCCCGCCGAACCACTGGATCAGCAGATTAATGAGTCCGTCCGAATAGGGCGTCTTTTTAAACAGAATCATGAACACCAGCCCCACCGCCAGTGTATTGGTCACATAGGGCAGAAAATAAACCGTCTGGAACAGATTTCTCAGAGGCGTAATAGAGCTTAACCCCACCGAAATCAGCAGGGCGATCCCAGTGGACAGAGGCACGGTAATAATCACCAGCAGAAAGGTGTTGAACACCGCCTGCAGAAAATACGGATCCCGCAGGACATAGGAATAATTGTATAATCCCACGCCGAAATAAGTCTGTGAGGCGGAATTATAGCCCTCTTCAAAAGAATAGACAAACACATCGATCAAGGGATACACCATGAATGCGCCCAGAAATACAATAGCCGGCAGGAGGTACAGCCAGCCCTTCAGGCCGCTGTTTTTCAGCTTTCCCAGCGGTACTCTTTTCTTCTCCATCTTCCTTTTCCCTCCTTTGGCGGGGAGTTTTCTTCTTTTCCTTGAAAATTATCTGTTTTTTCAATATTTGGTCCAACTTTTCGGGGAAATATCTTTTCTGACGGAATATCTCCGGCAGTTCTTTTGATATTCACCCGGGTATTTCCCACAAAATTTCCGTTAAATCTCAGTCCAGACTTCCTCTGGCGGCTTCCCCGGAACTTCCTCCGGAAACCGCTCCGGATATTCCTCCGGGAATTTTCCCGGAAACCGCTCCGGATATTCCTCCGGGGACTCCCCCGGAAGCCGCTCCGGATACTTCTCCGAAACGGATTCGCTCCTCCGTCTCCCGGTCAAACAGGAATACCTTCCCGGGCATCAGGGCAAATCTCACGGATTCCGCTCCCGTATTCACCCTGTTTTCCGTGCCGATAATGGAGCGGATGGTCCCGCTGCAGCAGGCATTGTTCCCGGAGATCACACTGATATCGCGCCCCATCACCTCCACACCTTCCAGCCTGCAGCATAGCGGGCCGTCCTCCCGCAGAAGGAACCCTTCGGGCCTTATGGCGGCATAGACCTCCCTGGAATCCGGACCCGGGCCGTTCCCCGGAATCTCCATCACTGCGTCCTCCCCGATATACAGCCTGTTCTCCTGCAGCCTGCCGTAAAAGACATTGATGGGAGGTGTTCCCAGGAATCTGGCCACGAAAAGATTCACGGGATCGTCATAGACCTCCTGGGGCCTGCCGATCTGCTGCACCACTCCGTCCTTCATCACCACGATTCCGTCGGAAATGCTCATGGCCTCTTCCTGATCGTGGGTCACGAAAATGGTGGTAATCTTCGTCTCCCGCTGAATTCTCCGGATCTCTTCCCTGGTCTGAAGCCGCAGCCTGGCGTCCAGATTGGACAGAGGCTCGTCCAACAGCAGTACCTTCGGCCGCTTCACCAACGCCCGGGCAATGGCTACCCGCTGCTGCTGCCCGCCGGAGAGCTCCCCGGGCCTGCGGTCCATCAGCTCTTCAATCTGGACAAGCCTGGCCGCCTCCAGGGCCTTCTCCAGCATTTCATCCCTGGAGAGCCGCTCCTTCCCCTTCAGGTTCTCCAACGGGAATATAATATTCTGCCTCACGGTCAGATGGGGATAGAGCGCATAGTTCTGAAATACCAGCCCGATCCCCCGATTCTCCGGAGGCAGATCCGTCACGTCATCCTCCCCGAAAAAGATCCTTCCGCCGGTGGGCTTCTGCAGGCCGCTGATCAGATGAAGTGTGGTACTCTTGCCGCAGCCGGAGGGCCCCAGAAGGCCGATCAGCTTACCGTCCGGAATCTCAAAATTAAAGTCGTTGACAGCGATAACTTCCTCCCGCCTTTTCCTGTCGCGGCCGGGAAATTTCTTCGTCAGATTTTGCAATATTACCTTCATTGCCATTCCTCCCGCCCGCCTGCGGCGGGCATTCGCCCTGGTTTACCTGAACCCTGCTTTCCTGTCAGGATTCCGGGAGTCTGTCTTCGTCTCTTTGATTCTAGCACAAAACACGCCGATTGTAAAATTGTAAAAACGTCTTTTTAAAATTTTGCAGGCATTTGCGGACAAAGCGCCTTACTCCCCCTCAAAAAGATCGTCCCTGGTAATATTGTGCAGCCATTTGCCGCTGCGGTAGTGCCTGATCACCCAGGGCCATTTGACGAATTCGTCCGTGCACAGCAGGAAATAAACCCACATGACGGGAAGCTTCAGGACGAAGGCCGCCAGGAAGCCCAGGGGTACGGCATAGCCCCACATATCGACGGTATCGCAGATAAAGCCGAAACGGCTGTCCCCGCCCGCCCGGAAGACTCCGGCGATGAGCGCCGTATTCACGGCTGCACCCATGACATAATAGGTATTGATCAGCAGCATATATTTCAGATAATGCATGGCGGTGTCCGTCAGCTGTGCATACTTCAGCACAAACGGCGTGGCGGCCAGGACGATCAGCCCGCCCACGGCCCCTGTAATCACCGTCAGCTTCATCACCTTTCCCGCATCCTTCCGGGCGTCCTCCAGCCTGTTCTCACCGATGATATTCCCCAGCAGGATGCCCCCCGCGCTGGCCATGCCGAAGCACAGTACGGTGCCGAAATTCCGCACCACCACCACGAAGGAATTGGCCGCAACGGCATCCGTGCCCAGATGGCCCATAATCACGGAATACATAGAAAACGCCACGCTCCAGGACACGTCATTGCCCAGGGCAGGCAGGGAGAGTCTCACGAAATCAGAGAAAAGAAGTCTGTTTTTCATAAACAGATACCGGAAGTCCAGCTTGATGTCCCTGCTGAAGAAGGACACCGCAAAACATGCCGCCAGCTCGATAAGCCTGGAAAGAGAGGTGGCTATAGCCACGCCTGCGGCCCCAAGCTCGGGAGCGCCGAACAGCCCGAAAATAAATACGGCATTTAGCATAATATTTGCCGAAAAAGCAAGTGCATTCAGCAAAGTGCTGATCATCACCCTGCCGATGCTGCGCAGGACTGCCAGGTACACCTCCGTGATACCCCAACACAGATAGCTTACGCTCATAAAGCGCAGATAGGAGGCGCCGATGGCGATCAGCTCCCCGTCGTCAGTGAACAGGCGCATCATCCCCTCCGGCACCGTCAGCGCGAATCCGGCGAAGACCAGGGCAATGCCCAGGGAAAAGCGCAGCGCAATCCCTTCCACCGCCTGAATGGCCCGCATGTCGCCCTTCCCATAGTATTGTGCACAGAGCATGGTTGCCCCGGTGCCCAGGCCGTAAAATACCATGAAGAGTACATTGGCATACTGGGCCGCCAGGGATACGGCAGATATGGAGGACTGTCCCACATAGTTAAGCATCACCACATCCGCGGAGCTTACCGCAGCGCTTAAGAGATTCTGGATCACGATGGGCAGTACCAGCCGAAAGATCTGCGGATAGAACGGATCGTTTCGGATTCCGTTTTTCTTTTCCATCCTACTCCTCCATTCCCCCAGGCCATTTGGAACGGCCCGGGGCAGGTATTGTTTTTCGCCGGCAGCAGGCCGGACAGGAATGAGCAGACGGCAACTACGCTCCCTCCGCCATCTTCAGCTGAGCCGTCACCAGTCCGTAATAGATTCCCTTTTTCTCCAGAAGCTCGTTATGGGTGCCGATCTCGGCCACTCCATGTCTGTCGATCACCACAAGCCGGTCCGCATTGCGCAGGGTGGAAAGCCTGTGGGCGATGGCAAAGGTGGTCCTGCCCTCCACCAGGCGGTTTAAGGCCTGCTGAATCAGGAATTCGCTCTCCGTGTCCAGGGCCGAAGTGGCCTCATCCAGGATCAGCAGCCTGGGATTATTCAGGATGGCCCGTGCGATGGCGATACGCTGACGCTCTCCCCCGGAGAGATTGTAGCCGTGCTCTCCCACATAGGTGTTATAGCCGTCCGGCGTCTTGCAGATGAAATCATGGGCGTTGGCCGCTTTGGCCGCCTGAATGACCTCCGCCAGGGAAGCGTCCTGTCTGGCGAACCGGATATTGGCGAGGATGCTGCCGGAGAAAAGAAAAGTCTCCTGAAGCACCACGCCGATCTGGGAATGCAGACTCTCCGACTTCACATTGCGCAGATCCACCCCGTCCAGGATAATCCTGCCCTGGTCCACATCGTAGAGTCTCATAATCAGGTTGATCAGCGTGGATTTCCCCGCGCCGGAAGCCCCCACCAGTCCGATCATCTCGCCGGGCTTCACCTCAAAGCTGATATTCTCCAGCACGGGCTCATAAGTATGATATCCGAAGGAGACCTTCTCGAAGGTAAAAGCGCCTCTGATGGGAAAGGATCTGCTGTCCTGGGTATCCGCAATACTGGGTTCCTCGTCCAGAACATCATAGATCCGGTTCAGGCTTGTCACCATCTGCATCACCATTCGGGGAAGATGGGTCATCCAGTCCAGGGGGCCGAAAAGGTATCCGCAGTAAGTGATAAACTGCACCAGCTGCCCCAGTGTCATGTGTCCGTTCAGCACGTCCATACCGCCGAAATACACCGCGATATAGTTTCCGGCACCTAAAAGGAATGTCAGAGTCGGGAAAAAGACGGCCCAGAAGGTCTCGTTTTTCCTGCTGATGGCGGCAAATTCATTGGCCTTCCTGCAGAAGCGCTCCGCCTCCCGCTCTTCTTTTCCGAAAGATTTCACAACCCGCATGCCGGAGATCACGTCCTGGAGATTGTCGGCAAGCTCGTCGGACTTCAGCCACTGCTTATGATAAATATTATGGATATGGTGCCGGCAAGCCTTCGTCAGCGCAAACACAATAATGATAAATACAAATGACATAAGCGTCATTTTCCAGCTGATGAGAAACATCACAATGAGGGATACAATCATGGTAAGCAGCGCGGAAAGCATATCTCCGAACACTTCCTCCATAAATCCCCGGATCTGGTTGGTATCCCGGGACACGCGGTTTAACAGCTCCCCCGGCTTCCGGTTATTGATAAAGGAAAGGGACAGGCTCTGTATCTTGTAGTACAGCTTACGGCGCAGTGACATGCTTAAGGATGCTCCCAGCGACACACACTGCCAGTAGCGGTAGACGCTGATCAGGATCCGCAGTACCACCAGGGAAAGCGTGATCCCGGCAAAAATCCCCAGATCCCCCCAGGTTCCGCTGCCGTCTGCCAGCGCCCCGTCGATAAAATTCCTCTGCACCAGAGGCACGAGCAGGTTGGCCGCCGCCGTCAGCACCATCAGCAGGGAGATCAGCAGAAGCTTTCCCACATAGCCCCCGCAGAGGGTCATAAATTTCCTCAGCGCCTCCATTTTGCCTTCGCAATAGAGGCACTTTCTGGTGCCGGGAAGCGCCCTTCCGCACTTCTCGCAATATTTCTCATACTCCATGCTGACCACCCGCTCCGGGCTTCCCCCGGCTGCCTCAGCCGAGATAAAGCTCTGAGCTCCCCGGGCCAGATAGGCTGCCCGTACGATATGCCGCATGGAAAAACGCGCCGCACAGATCACCGACCCGTCCTTCTTCGTCACCGTCAGAATCCCGTTGTGTACCTGGTGCTCGCATTTGATTTTCTCACACTCCGCCAGGGGATAGGAGGCGGCCAGGCCGTTCTCCTCCAGCACGGCCAGACGCTCCTGGGTCACCACCAGCCAGATTTTGCCGGTGTAGGCCTCCCTGGCCTGCATTTTCCGGCTGTCAAAGCTTAAGTCTGCCGGAACGCAGTAGCAGATCTCCTCCCCCTCCCCCAGGGCAAGGGCATTCGTCTGCTCCTGATTTAACTTATATAATAATTTCATGAGTCTTTGGCCTTTCTGCTTTTCCGATATGAAACCCTGCATCTGCTCATTGGTACTTCTCATGGCAGATACCGTGTTTACTTTTTCGTTTTCTTACATGTTTTTACACATTTCTGTCTTATTCTGCCTTTTATTCCCACGATCAGACATTACCATAATTCTGTCCCCGGATGAGCCAGGTTCAGATTAGATAAAGAGATCCAGCTTCTTCCTCTCCATCACGCCCAGCTGGTAGAAATCCGGAATCTCATAGCGGTTTCCGTCGATATCCGTCACCAGAAGCCTGGAATCGCTTAAATGGATCACCACATCTCCGCTCAGCTGGGTGGTAAAACGGCAGGCTCCGAAGGTGGTCACTACGTTCCAGTAGGCATAGCCGTACTCGTCCTTCACATCCAGGATTTTGGTGATTACAGGCATAAAATAGCGCAGCTTGATCTGTTCCCGCAGCATCTCCTGCTGTTCCCTGGGAAATTTATCCATGGATTCAATGAGGCCGATTTCCTTCGCCTTCTCGTCCGTCTCCCGGATAGAGATAAATTCTTCCGGATTCGTCAGCGGAAAGGTCAGATACACCCCCACTCTCGCATATTCCTTATCCCCCGTTTTCAGGGCAATGAAGCCGCCGGGGGTTCTGGTGAATTCCGCGTTCTCCCCGGTGAGGAACCGCATTTCCAGAAGCTCCTCCGATTCTTTTTTCAGGGCCTCCTCGTCAAATTCCTGCAGATCCAGCAGGTCCTGCCCTTGGTTTTCAAATTCGCTCATATAGAATATTTTCGTCCTTTCTGCTTTTTCGTTTTTCTTTTCTGCCTTTTCATTCAGCCCTTCTTGCTCCCGGCCTTATCTTTTTTCACTTTCTGCGGCCGGAAATCATTTCAGCCCCGTCACACATGGCTCCGGCGTATCTCTTCCCCGTTTCTTCCAGGCAGGGGAAGCCCACGGTCGTATCATCCTTCTCCTCTGTCAATCGTTTTTCCGGCACTTCCGGCTGCTCATTCAATTCCCCTCATTGCCAGCGCCTTGGTCTGCAGCTCGCTGAGCTTAAAGAAGGTTCCTTTCTTCGCCAGAAGCTCCGCATGGGTTCCGGCCTCGGTCAGCTTTCCGTCATCCAGCACGATCAGATGTGTGGCGTTTCGCAGAGTGGAGAGTCTGTGGGCAATGGACAGCACTGTCCTGCCCTTTTCCAGCCGCTCCAGGGACTTCTGAATGGCCAGCTCCGTCTCTGTATCCACGGCGGAGGTGGCCTCGTCTAAAATCAATATCTGCGGGTCCGCCAGAATGGCTCTGGCGATGGAGATGCGCTGCTTCTCTCCCCCGGACAGGGCACGGTTGGAGGATCCCAGAAGCGTGTCATATCCTTCCGGCATCTTACAGATGAAATCATGGGCGTTGGCCTGAACAGCCGCCCGGATGATCTCCTCTCTGGTGGCCTCCGGCTTCGCATAAGCGATATTTTCGGCTACCGTCCCCATGAAGATATAGGTCTCCTGGGATACCATGGCCACGTTTTTGCGAAGCTCCCGGAATCCGTACTGTTTTACATTAATCCCGTCCACCAGCACCTCGCCCTCCTGGGTATCATAGAGGCGGGAGATTAAGTTTACCAGGGTGGATTTGCCCGCCCCGGAGCGTCCCACAATACCGAATACCTCCCCGGCCTCCACATGGAAGCTGATATCCTTCAGGATGGGCTTATTGGCCTCATAGCCGAAGGTTACATTCTTTAACTCTATTTCTCCCCGAAGCTTCTCCGGCCGCAGGGGCTCCCCGGCTTCCCTGACCTCTGGCACTGCGTCAATGATTTCAAACATCCGCTGTGCCGAATTCATGCAGTTGCTGTACCAGCGCATAAAATGGGACATGAATTCAAGGGGGCCCTTCAGCTGTCCCACATAGCCGGAGAAGGTGATCAGCATACCAAGCTCAATATTGGAGCCGCCAATAATCATGGCTCCGCCCACAGCCCATACCAGAAAGCTGATCAGATCCTCCACGGAACAGTATAAAGCAAAAAACTTATTGTCATAGCGGGCAAGATCCATCTCCGAGTCCTTTACCTTCCCGTTGCTTTTGGCAAAGCGCGTCATCTCCTGCTCCTGCTGTCCGAAGGCCTTAACCACTCTGGCCCCCGTAAAGTTCTCGTTCACCTGCCCCTTCAGTCTGCGGTTCGCCCGATGCCTTTTGCCGTAATAGTGAAACAGATGAGGCAGCATCCGATAGCTGATTACCACAAGAACAGGCATCAGCGCCACAGATACCAGCGCAAGCAGCGGATTGAATATGAGCATAATCACGCACATGGCGATAATACATCCCACATTGATGAGGAAATAGGGAATTCCGTCGATAAAGAAGCTGGAAATCTCCTCCGCATCATCTGAAACCCTGGTCATCAGTCCGCCCGTCTGTCTTCTGGAGTAAAAACTGATGGAAAGCCGTCCCATGGAGGTGAATACCTCCCCTTTTAATTTTGCCACCACCTGAGGCGCTATCTTCGCCGTGAGAACCCCCTGCAGAATTCCCAGCCCCTGGATAGCCACCCTGGTCAGAACCATTGCCGCCACCAGCACGGTCAGGGCAAGGACAAAGCGGCCTGACGGGATATGCACCGCAGCCAGAAACTGCTCATTGCGGGCCAGCACCTTATCATAGAGAATCGTTCCGCTCAGATAGGGCCACGCCAGGTTCAGCGCCGCCGTGCCCAGATAGCACAGCACCATGACTGCCAGCGCCGCCTTGTAAGGCCTGAAATAGGACAACACCCGCAGAAGAATGGACTTCTTGTCCATGCATTTCGGACAGATCTTCCTCTCCTGATCGGGATAAATCATGCCGCATTTGGGGCAGCATTCCTTTCCCTTCTTCACGTTCAAATCCTCCTCAGATATCTCCTCTCCCTTTTTTAATTTCTCCGCCAGACCGCAGAAACGAAGAAAAGATTCCATTCTTGTGTTCGAAAAATGGCAGAGACTGCGTTCCACCCCGTCGATTTCCGCTACAAGCACGCCCCTGGCCACCTGCCGGAGCACCTCAGTCTTCCCCACATTCTTCAGATCAAAGATCTGCAGCGCCGGCTCCTGGGCCATGCTCTCCGCGGCAAGCCTTTCCTCCATGGCAAGCTTCTTATTTAAGGACGCCTTCTTCGCGGACGCTTCCCCGGATCTTTTTGCATCTCCGGATATTCCCGCATCCTCCAATGTTTTTCCGTCAATCGATGTTTTCCCATCCGCTGTCTGCCAGCTTCCGTAGCCGCCGAACTGATATTCCGCGTTCTCCCTGTAGGGATACGCCGCCAATAACAGCTTTTCCCCTGTCAGAGCCACGATCGTATCCGCAAAGCGGTATTCCGTATCATAATCAGCCGTTGCCGCAAAAATAATCTTCTCTTTTTCAATTCCGTATTTCCCGGCAATGCTGATAAAGCTTTTCGGTAAATTCATTTCACTCCTCCCTCGATTTCTCCCGCATAGACTCTGTTCCCGCACTCTCCCTCACTTTTGATAGCTTTTATTCAGAGCACAGCGCAGAACCCTTATCTGCCCGGCAATGATATATTCTAAAATCACTGTTTAACATAAAAAAACCACGACTCCTGAAAGCAGGTAGTCATGGCTCATTTTACACCTCTATATCCGGCCGGCAGCAAAAGCCGATGAACTCAGTCTACGATATCCCGGGAGACAAATTTCCTTCTGATCTTTAATTGATTGGCTGTATTTCTCAACTTAGTCATCATTCTTTGCCTCCTTTCCTTTTTTATCGTTTTTATTTGTTGACAACTACTTTTCAGTATAAGCACATTGGAAATGAATGTCAACTGTTTTTTTGAATTTATAACTATTTTTACCCTATTTTTATTCGGCTTTTATTACCCAGGCCTGTTTTATTACTCAGCTTTTTATTTCCCAGCTATTTTCTTTCTCACCTGCTGTAATTGCAGCGTACCGGTTCAGCGCCCTGCGAACTTGTTGCCAAATGCTATTACATGTCCTTGTTCTGAAGATTCCGGCAGCATTTTTTCATTATACTGATATGTTTTTACGAAATCCCGCACAAATCCCTGATTACCTCTCCCGCAAGAATCAGACCAGCCACTGATGGAACAAAGGCTGCGCTTCCGGGAATGCTCTTACTGTAGGTGCACTCTGTTCCGGTATTCCGCGGCGCCGTCTCCCCGGATAATCCGGCTGCCGCTTCTTCCGGAATCTCTTCCTTGCCCGGGTTTCGGTCTATGCCTATGGGATTCTCCACGGAACTGCCGCCTTCGAATGGCGTTGCCATTGGCTCTTCGAGCGGAGACGCGGCTGTTTTCTTACATATCGGCGTCTTCCCTGACTTCGGATATACCGACGTCTCCTCAGGCTTCAGGCATATCGGCGTTTCCCCGGGCTTCGGGAGTATAGGCGTCTCTTCGGAATACACCACCTTCAGCCTTTCCACACCGCGCCTTTTAAGCTCCCGCCTCATCACCTTTGCCAGGGGGCATACCTTCGTCTCATAAATATCTGCCACCTGAAATAAGCTTCCGTCCAGCTTATTGCCCGCCCCCATACTGCTGATGACAGGAACCCCCGCCTCCTTTGCCGTCAGGATGATGCCCAGCTTTGCCGTCACCGTGTCCACCGCATCCACCACATAATCATATTCCGCAAAGGAGAATTCCTCCGCATTTTCCGGCAGGAAAAAGGTCCGGTAAGTCCTCACCTGCGCCCGGGGATTGATTTCCTCTATCCGCTCCCGCATGGCCTCCACCTTGTATTGTCCCAGGGTCTTCCATGTGGCGATGATCTGTCGGTTTAAATTCGTGAGGCTGATCCTGTCATGATCTATCAGGTCCAGAGCTCCGACTCCGCTCCGAGCCAAAGCCTCGCACACATAGCCTCCCACGCCGCCGATTCCGAATACTGCCACCCGGGCCCCACGCAGCCTGTCCATTCCCTCTCTTCCCAGGAGCATCTCCGTTCTCGCAAACTGGTCTTCCATCTCTCATACCTCATACTTCTCTATCCTGCAATAATGCTTTCTTTTTCCGGCCGGAGCATCCTTTGAATAGCTGTCGCTCCTTAACACTATTTCGTTTCTTTGTATGCACAATATCCCGTATAATAAAACCCATGGCATTCGTCCAGGGATACCGGCAGGATTTGCCCAATCATGGAAGCGTCCCCGGGCAAATGGACGATGGTGTTGTTGGACAGCCTGCCGGTGACCAGGGATGCATCGCTCTCGTTGACTTCCTCAATCAGCGCCTCCATGACCTGTCCCTGGTATTTTGCCACCTGCTCCCTGGCAGTCTCCTGCACCAGCTTCAGGAGCCTGTCGAAGCCTTCCTTCACCTGCTCCGGGGGCACCTGATCCGGCATGGCCGCCGCAGGAGTACCGGTCCGTTTGGAGTAAATGAAGGTAAAGGCATTGTCGTACTTCACCCTGCGCACTACGTCAAGGGTCTCCTCCAGATCCTCGGCGGTCTCCCCCGGGAAGCCCACGATGATGTCCGTGGTGATGGCGATGTCCGGTATCTCCCTGCGGATGCGCTCCGCCAACTCCAGGTACTGCTCCTTGGTATAGCGCCTGTTCATCTGCTGCAGAATGCGCGTGGAGCCGGACTGCAGAGGCAGATGGAGATGGCGGCAGATTTTCTTCGACTGCTTCATGACCTCTATCAGCTCCTCCGACAGGTCCTTGGGGTGGGAGGTCATGAAACGGATACGCTGCAGGCCCTCAATCTTCTCCACCTCCCGCAGCAGTTCAGCAAATGTGATGGGCTCGTCCAGGTTCTTCCCGTAGGAATTCACGTTCTGGCCCAGGAGCATTACCTCCACCACGCCCTCCGCCACCAGACGCTCTATCTCCCGGAGAATCTCCTTAGGTTCCCGGCTCCGCTCCCGGCCTCTCACGTAGGGAACGATGCAGTAGCTGCAGAAATTGTTGCAGCCGAACATGATGTTGATGCCGGATTTGAAGGGGTATTTGCGGTCAACCGGGAGATCTTCCACGATTTTATCCGTATCCTCCCAGATGTCAATGAGCATCCCTTCCGTCTCGAAGGAGGCGCAGAGGAGCTCGGCAAACTTGTAGATATTGTGGGTGCCGAAGATCAGATCTATGAAAGGATAGCTTTTCTTCAGTTTTTCGATTACCGTGGGCTCCTGCATCATGCAGCCGCAGAGGGCCACCTTCATCTGAGGATTCTGCTTTTTGTATCGGTTCAGTTCGCCAAGCCTGCCGTAGACCCGCTGGTTGGCGTTGTCCCGGACGGTGCAGGTGTTGTAGATGACGAAGTCCGCCTGCTCGCTGTCGGTGGGGCAAAAGCCTACAGCCTCCAGAATACCCATAAGCTTCTCGGAATCCCGGGCGTTCATCTGGCAACCGAAGGTGGTCACGCAGGCCCTGGGCGGGCGGCCGTTTTCCTGGGTAAAGGCGTTTACCCAGTTACGGCATTTCGCCATGAAGTAGTATTGCCTGGCGGGTTCCTCCTGGGGAGGGGCTTCGTTTCTGTTTATTTTATCTAAATCGAGTTTTTGATACATTTTGTTTGACTTATATTCCTTTCTGCTATATAGTAAGAGAAAAGAAGCGAGTTTTTACCGTATAGCTTTATGGCTCAAGCGGGGTACTCGTTCACGCGCCAGATTTTCTTTTTCCCCCTCCGATAGACAGCCGTACAGCGCCTTTGATAATGGAACGCCGTCAAATTCGAATACCATATTTCCGTTTATCTCATATGCATGGCAGTCGTTCCCGCTGCCGATCAGCCGGATTCTTTCCACCTTGATATCCTCAAAGCTGTTTTCTATAATGAAACGGACTTCATCCACATCCTTAAGCATTGTCTTCATAGCGGTACTCCATCAGATAGCAGTCCCTCATCTTCCCTTCGTGCAGCTCATGCTCCGGCAGACTTTTTATGATGCGAAATCCGGCCTTTCGATAACATCGAATGGCCCTGGCGTTATCCTGATGAGGATCCATGATGACGGCATCTGCCTTCTTTTCTTCTCTTAAGAACTTCAAGACCAGTCTCATGTACTCCGTCCCGATTCCTCTGTTCCAATAATCGGGCTCCCCGATGAACTGGTCGATGCAATATAGGGTCTCATTCCGATTCTCATATCCATAATGACCGTAATAATCGTCAATCATTTCATAAATCTGCCCATATCCAATCGGTTTCCCGTCATACTCCAAAATGACTTTTAACGCGATTTCATCGTCCTCTTCAAAGAAATTCTCATAGATCAGCTCTTCCGTATATTTCTTGTCTCTGCCCTCATAAAACTCCAGCACGCGCATATCCGTCATCCATTTCAGCAGTACGGCAGAGTCCTCCGAAACCATGGTTCTTATCCTGATTTTATCCTGTCTGATATCCAGCATTCCCTGTCGGGCAGTCTGAAGCCCGATATTCCACTCCCTTTCTCGCCAATATTACCCTTGGAATCTCCGTATTTTTAATTTGTTCCGGCTCCACCCTTTGTTCCGCAGTGCATGCTAACAGACAGGTTCACTGTACCTCCGGGCAAGTCTTATCAGCAGCTCCGTCGACTTCTCCATGTACTGCACGCTGGCGAACTCGAAGCGGCTGTGCCCGTTACCCGCGCCGTTGCAGAGGTTGGGGCAGGGCAGGCCCAGGAAGGAGAGTCTTGCGCCGTCCGTGCCGCCACGGATAGGACTCACCACCGGCTCGCCGCCAAGCTCCCGGATGACCTCAGAAGCATTGTCTATCAGGTGCCTGTGGGATTTCAGCACCTCCCACATATTGTAATAGCTGTCCTTTATCTCCGCCTCCACGGTTCCCCGGCCGTATTTCCGGTTCAGGAACTCCGCACACTGCCTGAATATCTCTTTCTTCTGCTCGAAGAGCGCCCTGTCATGGTCGCGGATAATGTAATCCGCCACCGTCCTGTCCACATTTCCCTGAATGCCCTCCAGATGGAAGAAGCCCTCCCGTCCCTCCGTGTACATGGGGTTCTGGAATACCGGGAGCAGGTTCTGGAATTCATTGGTTATCAGGATGGAATTGACCATCCTGCCCTTGGCATCTCCTGGGTGGACGCTGCGTCCGTTCACGGTGAGCTTTGCCCCCGCAGCGTTGAAGGTCTCCGCCTGCAGGCCGCCGAATCCGCCCCCGTCCACGGTGTAGGCGAAATCCGCGCCGAAGAGCTCTGTGTCAAAATATTTCGTGCCCTCTCCAATCTCCTCGTCCGGCGTGAAGCCGATACGCAGCCTGCCATGCTTTATCTCAGGATGCTGCAGCAGGTATTCACAGGCCGCCATGATCTCCGCAACACCGCATTTATCGTCCCCGCCCAGGAGCGTGGTGCCGTCCGTCACAATCAGGTCATGCCCCGCATACTCCGCCATCTCCGGGAAGTCCTCTCTCCTGAACACGATATTCTCCGCCTCGTTCAGCACGATGTCCCCGCCGTCATAGTTCTCCACAATTCTCGGCTTTACATTGGCACCGGACACCGCCGACACCGTATCCATATGAGCCAGAAAGCCCAGAACCGGGGCATCCTCACAGCCCTCGGAGGCCGGTACGGAAGCATACACATAGCAATGCTCCCTGTCATATGTAATCTCTGACGCGCCCATATCTTCCAGCTGGCGTACCAGAAGCCCGGCCAGATCATGCTGCTTCTGCGTGCTGGGCGAAGTCCCTGTGGTCTCATCCGATTCGGTATCAATCTTCACATACTGTAAAAACAAATCAATGGTTCTTGACATGGTATATTCCCTCTTTTTCGCTTTATTGGGAACCGTTTCCTTACGGCTGTACTCACGAGCGTTAAAGTATACTGCCGATTCATGATGCTTGCAGCTCGTGAGTCGGGTAACAATGGAAGAAGAGCATTCCATGGCAAATCTTAGCGACCGTCAGTATAAACTGCGAAGCACTTTGCTCCCTGTGTAATCCGGCAGAACTTTCCCCGCCGCATTCCCTGATTTACATCATATCATGAATCAGGAAATATCACAAATATTTTCCGGGATATCTTCGAATCTCCCTGCAGGCCATTCCGGAAAGCATCAGCACGCAGATCAGATTGGGAACCGCCATCAGAGCATTGCAGATATCGGAAAAATTCCACACCACTTCCAACGGACAGATACATCCCAGGAAAGCGGTGAGTCCGTAGGCAAAGCGGTACCAGAGATTATATCTTGACCTTCCGCCCATGAGGAATTCAAATGCCCTCTCACCCTGATAAGCCCATCCGATTACAGTGGCAAAGGCAAACAGCGCAATGCAGCCGCTCACGAAGGCACCTCCCCATCTGCCGAGAGCGGTCTGGAATGCCGCCAGCGTCAGTGCGGTTCCGGTCAGAGGATTCCCGCTGCCGTCCGCTCTGCCCACCACCCCGGAGGCCGCAAAGGCCAGCCCCGTGATCGTACAGACCACCACAGTGTCCAGAAATACCCCCGTCATACTGATATAGCCCTGCTTCACATAATCCTCCGTATCCGCCGCAGCCGTAGTAATGCCGGAGGCTCCAAGTCCCGCCTCGTTGGAGAAAATCCCCCGGGATACCCCCCAGCGCAGAGCCTCAAAGGCGGACACGGTCACACTGCCGAATAGCCCCCCGGATACCGCCTGCGGATGAAAAGCCGCCGCCACAATTCCCACCAGGGCCCCCGGAACGTTCTTCCAGTTTACCAGGATCACCGTAAGTGTCCCCAGCATGTAAAACACTCCCATAAAAGGCACCAAAATCTGCGTCACCTTTCCGATGACCCCGATGCCCCCCAGCACCACAAGAATGGTGAGTATGGTCAGCAAAAGCCCTGTTTTAGCCTTGGATATTCCAAATGACACCCACAATGCATCCGCAATGGAATTGGACTGTGTCATGTTTCCCATACCGAAGGAAGCCGTTACCGCAAAGAGGGCAAAGCAGGTGCCGAACACCCGCCCCGTCTTTTTTCTGGTGAAAGCATGCAGGCAGGTGTACATGGGGCCTCCTGCGATCTCTCCTCTGTCGTTTATACCCCTGTACTTTACTGAAAGCATGCTCTCCACCAGCTTGGTGGCCATTCCGATAAAGCTGGTGGCCACCATCCAGAACAAAGCGCCCGGCCCGCCGAGCACCATGGCGGTGGCAACACCCACGATATTCCCGATCCCCAGGGTTGTGGCAAGCTCCGTGGTAAGGGAAGCGAGGGAGGATACCTTCCCGGAAGACGCCCCGGGGCGGGAGCTCCTGCCCCCTTTTCCACTGGGAGAACCCTTTCCCTTTTTATCCGCTTCCTGTTCCGTCCCGCTTCCGAACGCACATTTCAATGCATATTTCAGATTCTTCAAAGGCAGAAAATGCAGACGCAGCATCAGATAGCAGCCCGTTCCCAGCAGCAGGGCCAGCATCCAGGGTCCCCATACCAGATCGTCAAGTGCCTGAATGATTTTTCCGATCTCCATGAAAAACCTCTACTCATACCATTTTTCTAAATATATGGGTACAAGAAGGCTTTTATGTATACTGCTGACCGCCGGGATGTACAGTTAAGCAATAAGCGAAAGAACCTTGCCGGCGGTCTGGAGTCGGGATGTACTATGATGCAGGTTTAATCGGCTTGCAGTATAAATTCCGGAATCATTTCATAAATCTCACGAATGCCTATGATAATATCGGGCGCTTTATAGATATTCTGATAGAGCAGCTTCTCCAGCTCATCCGTATTCCCTGTCTCCATCACTACCTCCAGGCATCCTTTTCCAAATGGCAGCAGATAGCTTACATCTCCCATGTCCCTGATAAGATACCCTGCGTTCTTCCCAACGGTGATATCACTGCTTTGAAACAGATCCAGCTCCTTATTTCCCGCCTCATCCACCTCTATGCCGACACTGCCTGCGTCAATTCCATACTTTTCGAAATAATAATGGAGTTCTTCCTGCGGAATCTCCTCCATAAAGGGATATGCTTCCAGGATGTGATTGAGGGTATAGCCTGTATTAGATACTATATTCTGAAGCAGCCCCGCACTGTTCGCATTCATTCCCCCATAATATACCATGAACCATATCCATAACTCCCCTGCGGCATAATCACCCCCATAAATAATTGCATAATATTCATACGGCATATCATCTCTCTCCCACATACGGATATTATCCTCCGCCTTCACGGCATACAAAGTCCCGTCCTCCGCATCCGCCAGCAGCTTCACACGCTCGCCGTACTCATTTTCCATTTCAATGTACCAGAGAATAAAATTGACTCCCCTGGCATAGTTGTCGCTGTAAATGACATACTGTTTCCACACTGTTATATCATACCCCCAGAATTCCCCGGACAGCATGCCGGCATCCATTAGCATATATATGAAATCCTGAAAAAAAGCCGTGTCCCCTTTCACATAATCCCTTACCTCATCGGTAATCTCAAGCTCCTGTGAAGACAGATAGAACTTCTCCTCGTCCGCCATTCCCTCGGCGAAATTCATCATCCTGGCCGTCAGAGATTTTTCATAGGTAGCGCTTAAAGCCTCCACATTGATGCTCTCGCGCTGCCCTAAGACGGTGTCTCCGCACAAAATCCGGTCCTGGATCTGAAAGATAATCTGAGGAGTAAAAAATGCGGCCATAATCAGCAGAATCAGCGCGAGCAATTCCACCCCGTAATTTAAAAGCTTCCGTCCTCTCTTCCTGGTATTCTTTTGTCCCGGAGATTTTCTTCCCGTCTTCTTCCTTATCATATCTCTTCTTCCAAATCCTTCTTTCTTCTGCCCAAAGCGGGATTGCTTCTGGGAAAAGCTACCTTCATCACAGTTCCCTCCCCCAGTCTGCTTTCTATCTTAAGATTTCCTCCATGAATCTGAATGATCTTCTGGCAGAGAGCCATTCCGATACCGGCCCCTCCTTCCTTCCTGGATCGGGATTTGTCCACCATATAGAAGGCCTCCGTAATCCGGCTGATTTCCTCTGTTGGAATCCCCCTGCCGTTATCCACCACCTTTACCTCATAACAGTCCTTCAGGCAGGTACCCTTCATAAAAATAAAGCTCTTCTCGCCCTTATCAAGGGCCTTCATGGCATTGTCCAGCAAATTATAAAACAGGGACAGCAATAATTCGTCGTCCCCGTTCAAGACCGCCTTTTCCAACTCCACCTTCCCCTTGATCCCCCTCTGTCTCCACACAGGGCGCAGAGTGGTGCGGATATTCTGTTCCAACGCTTTTGTGGCAATCGGCTTAAAAGCCGACGGGTTCTTGTCCATACTGACCAGGTCCAGCAGCTTATGGGACAGGCTTTCCAGGCGTTTCCCCTGACTGTATATATAAAAATATGCTTCATGACATTCCTCATCCGAAAGCTTCAGAGAATTCAGCATATCCGCATAGCCTATGATGGATGTAAGCGGCGTCTTCAGCTCATGGGCAAAGGCTGTGGTAAAATCCTCCTTCTGCTTTGCCTCCAGCTCCTTTTTCTGCATCTGCTCCACCAGGCAGTCCGCCATTCGGTTGAAATTCCGCGCCAATGCGCCGATTTCATCCCGGCTTCCGTTATGGGAGCGCAGCTCGTACTCCCCGTCGGCAATTCTTCTGGCCAGCCTGTCCAGGTTATGAATGGGTCTCGTAATATAATGGGCAAGCACAAAAATGCACACGGCTCCTACCAGTGTCAGACAGAAAAGCGCAATCCGATATCTGGACAGCAGTTCCTGCCTTGCCCCGTAAATGGAGGTCAGATCCCTGCACATTCCCAGATAAAGCAGGCTTTCCCCGGTATTGGTCACGGCAGCCGTGAACATATAATAGCCTCCCCCAATCCTGCGGACACAGTATCCGTAGGTCTGGTCGGCATTCAAAGAGCCGACCAGCTCCGCCACCTCCTTCGAAAAGGCCATGCTCTCCACATAATCTCCCCCGTAAAAAAAGCTGCCGTCACTGCGCACTACAAACATATGGCTGCCGTCCCGCTCCACACTGTGGGCAATACTGTTCAAGGTTCTGCTGACAGCATACTCCTCGCCGTATTCTTCCGTAGACTGATATCCTATTTCAAATAAATAATGAAACATACGGCTTTCCTTATTTCCCTGCTCAATCTCTTTATTCAGAAGCTGGGAGAAATCCGAAGAAAGCATCCAGATTCCAAAGAGAGCAAACATAAGAGTAAGCAGCGCCGCCATTGCCAGGAATAATTTCTCTGCAAATTTCATTTCCTGTTAATCCTTTCGCTTCTCCTCTCCTTCCAACCGATATCCCACCTTATACACCGCCGTGATCTCATTATCCCAGTTCAGCTTCTTCTTCAGCCTCTGGATATGTAAATCCACCGTTCTGCTCTGTCCCATATATTCTCCGCCCCAGACCGTCTCATAGATTGTCTCCCGGTAAAGGGCTATATTTCGGTTCCTGGCAAGCAGGAGCAGCAGATCAAACTCCTTCATGGTAAGGGGCACCTGCTCTCCGTTCTGCATCACAGAGCGGGAAGCCGTGTCAAGCGTCACATCAAATACATTCAGCACCGTCTCGGTCTTATGATATCTTCTCAGCACAGCCTCCACCCTGGCCAAAAGCTCCACGATTTCAAAGGGCTTGGTCAGGTAGTCGTCGGCGCCCATTTTCAACCCCTTTACCTTATTCTCCGTGCTGCCAAGCGCCGTGAGAAAAATCACCGGCAGCTCCAGTACTCTGGCATAATCCATCAGTTCATAGCCGTTGATGCCGGGAAGCATCACATCCAGAAGCAAAAGATCAAATTTCTCATTGTCCATCAGATCTGCCGCCTTTTCCCCGTCCGGCGCCCAGACACATTGATATCCCGCTCTCCGCAGGTTCATTCTGATCAGATTCGCGATGGGCTCCTCATCCTCTGCGATTAATATTTTCAACATAATACCTCACCTCATAGAAATGCGCTCATTTGCATGTGCATTATGTACCATGGTTGTATCTTTTTTGTATCTCTGCCGTCCTGGCCGGCTCCTGCACCCAGCCCGTTTCCCGATACACCACATTCATATTGGGGGAATCGGCGTGCTTCCTATTGTTTCCACTTCTTAAACTCTGCGTACACCAGGCCGGCTAAATATTCATCTACATCAACATCCTCGTAGGGATCTATATTATCAAATAGCGCTCTAATGTTATATTCTGTTACATTGCCATACATTCCGGCAAGGTAATCATTTATATCCTTGCCATATACTTCGGCAAGATAATCATTTATATCATCCTTTATATCCTCACCATATAGTCTGGCAAGGCAATCGTTTACAGTCTCATACCCACCCTGGTCTTGCAGATTGCCTGCATCATCAGGGATTTCTTCTCCAAAGGGCAGAAATCCATCCTTCTTCCAGCTTTCTTCCTCCATATAATCCTGGTTTTCCCCCTGATAGACAATCTTAAGTCCTCCTTTATTGATGTCATTCATATATTTTTCCGCAAGCATAAAAGCATGCCGAAGACTGCCCTCCTTATTTTCATCTTCTTTTTCAAATTCTGACCTATAGTCAAAACTAAGGAACACAGCTCCCGGAAATCCTTTTACCTGCGCTTCGCACTTTTTATAATCATCATAAATACCGGTTTTTTCTCCTCTTTTTACTACATAAATCTTTTTTTTCATAGAGCATTCCTCCAAATATTTTTGAAAAAACCTGCGGCACATCTACCACCGCTCCTACCAGAAAGGTCTCTTCTACCCTTATAGTATATAGAATTCCCATATCCCAGTCAAATTTTTTCCTGCAGTTAACAATCACCTTCTGTGATTTTCTGCAACACCAGTTCAAGCAGTCCAGGTGTGCCATTCACAAGCTCACTGACCAGGAAGTAGTCATGTACCATAGTACAGCAATAAGCATCCTCATCATTCTCGTCCTGACTGCAGCAAATAATAATGGTCTTACTATTCACGCGCATCTCCCACTCATCACCGAAACAGCTTAATTCTACGCCGTTCGGAGGTGTGATCTGCTGTCTTACCATCTGTACCATCAGATCCGTGAGTACATCCCGATGTCTTATATTTAACACATCAAACCGCTTCTCTTCTACGGTTTGCGGGTCATTTTCAACTCCTGCTGCCGAATCTCTCTCTTCAGTCTCAATGATTTTTGGTTTTGGATATCGGTTGGCCAGTGCACCAACGAATCTGGCCACTGCAGGCGGATCATATCCGAGGACATTCTTTTCTTTCTTATCCCTGTAGATTTTAGTTATGTCCTTTAAATTCTCATCCATAATACAGCGTTCCAGATATGCCTTTAAAGAATCAGCCGCTTCCTTCTTCTCCGTATCAGAATGCCCGTAGCGGATACGTTCCACACATTTCTTCATAGCAGCTGCAATCTTCCAGTACTGTATCTTCGCATCCCAGAATTTCAGCGACACATCATGAGGATTTATGCTGTCAGTTAACCACTCGTCATTTTCTTCATTCTCCACATCCCAGGATTTCAGCGGCACATCATGAGCATTAATACTGTCATCCCACGATCCCAGCGGCATCTTATGAGCATTTATATTGTCATCCCACGATCCCAGCGACACATCATGAGGATTTATGTTTATGTTGTCAGCTAACCACTCGTCATTTTCTTCCTCAATATCCTCCAAGTTCTCCATGATCTGCTCAGAATAAGAGAACTCTTCTCCAAAGGGCAGAAAGCCATATCTCTTCCAGGTCGGATCCTCCAAATAGTCGGCGCTCACCCCAAGATATATCAAATCACCCAGAAATTCTTCCGCTTCTTTCATGGCATGCCGCAGGCTGCCGGGCACTTCTTCCGGCTCCGCCTCAAGGTCGCTTTGATATTTGAAGGAGAGATATTCCGGGTTTGGATACCCGGCGATCTGTTTACGGCATCCCACCCATTTGTTAAAAATTCCGGTCTTTCTCCCCCTTTTTACTGCAAAGATCCTTTTCGTCAACTTACTTTCCTCCTGCGGATTTGCTCTTCATGCTATTTTTCTGCTTCCATCAGTTCTTCAAACTGTTTTCCTGTCAGCCTGTTCTCCTTTACCAGCACATCCGCAATCCTCCGGATCTTATCTTTTGCGTTTTCTATGATTTCTATTGCGTTCTTCATCTCAGTCTTCAGGATTTCATTCACCTTAGCCGTATATTCTCCGGCCAATTCTGATTGAAGTATTTCATCCTTACTGAGCGCAATCAACTGATCCTCTTCCATTCCATAGGTACATACGATTTGGAATGCAACATCCGTGGCATGCTGCAGGTCACCGTATGCCCCTGTGTTAAGAGACTTCTCTTTGCCATAGAACACCTGCTCCGCTGCGCGTCCCGCCAATGAAGTCCTGATCCATGCAAGAAGTTCATCCCTCGTATACTCTGTCGCATCCTCCTGATTGGCATGCTGCATATACCCTCCAAAATTCCCTCTGGACTCTATGGTGATATACGAAGGCTTGTCCCCGCTGATATAGGACACATACGCATGACCGGTTTCATGGATGGCCACGCTCTTATAGTATTCCGGCGTATGCTCTTTCCTTTCACCATGATTGTACTGCTCGAGAGCGGTCAGCAGATCGTCTTCCGTCATATTCCTTGACTGTCTCACGGCATTGCGGAATGCGAGTTCAAACACATTCTGAAGATCTGCAAGACTCTTTCCCGTAGTCCTCTCCGCAATACTGCGTGCTGCCTCCCGGGAAGCAGTCGTGACATTCCTGTCAGCAAGCATTTTCAGAATATATTGTTCGCGTTCGCTCTCCTTGGGAAGATCCACATAAATCTGATTGTCGAAACGCCTGAGCAAAGCATCATCCAGCGAACCAATCCCGCCGCTCTCACCTCTGGCTTTAGAGTTCGTAGCCGCCAGTACAAAAACCGGCCTATTGCTGTCAGCGCCGCGGAAACCGTCCATCTCGGTAAGCAGGGCATTCAACATGCCTTCTGTGTGATGCGTCGTCTCTGAACCGGTTCTCTTTTTGCCTATCGCATCGATCTCATCAATAAACAGAATGGCTGGCGCATACTTCCTCGCCTTTGCAAAGAGCCGCCTGATATTAGCCTCGCTCCCGCCTACATGGCTATCCATAAACTCCGTTGCACTGGTCTGAAGAAAGGTCACGCCCGACTCGCCTGCCATGGCTCTGGCAAGCATTGTCTTTCCGGTTCCCGGATCTCCGTAAAGCAGAATTCCTTTCGGCGGTCTGGCACCCTTCTTAAGAAATTCTTTTGGTTCTTTCAGATATTTTATAAAATACCGAAGCTCGTCCTTTGCATCTTCCGCTCCGATGACATCGTCAAATCTGGTATTCGGACGCTCTGCATCGGAGGGAAGCGAATTGAATTTCTTAAGAGTGCTCAGCAGATCATCGTCCGTTATATCCCTTGACTGTTTTATAGCAGTACGGAGCGCCCGGCCAAACACATTCTGAATATTTGAAAGGCTCTGCCCCTCCGTCTTCTCTGCAATATCACGGACGGCATCTTCGGAAACAGTCGTGATATTCCTGTCAGCAAGCATCTTAAGGATATATTGCTCACGTTCGCTCTCATTTGGAAGATCCACATAAATCTGATTATCAAAGCGCCTGAGCAAGGCATCATCCAACGAACCAATTCCGTCATCCTCAGCCGTGGCTCCATAGTTCGTAGCCGCCAGCACAAAGACCGGTCTATTACTGTCAGCACCAAGAAAACCGTCCATCTGGGTAAACAGGACAGTCAGCATGCTTTCTGTTCCGGAATCTGAACCGGTTCTCTTCCTGCCGATCACGTCAATTTCATCAATAAATAGAATTGCTGGCGCATATTTCCTCGCCCTTTCAAAGATCCGCCTGATATTAGCCTCGCTCTCGCCTGTATGCGGACTTTTAAACTCCGCTGCACTGGTCTGGAAAAATGCCACATCCGATTCGCCTGCCATAGCTCTGGCAAGCATTGTCTTTCCGGTTCCCGGAGGTCCGTAAAGCAGAATCCCCTTCGGCGGCATGACGCCCCTCTTAAGAAAGTCTTTTGGTTTCTTAAGATAATTCACATAATACCGAAGTTCATCCTTTGCATCTTCCGCTCCGATGACATCGTTAAATTTCGTATTCGGACGCTCTGCATCGGATAGGATCGAAGACATGTCCTCGGATTCCACAGCCGTTTCCAGCTTGAGATCATAAAATTCGATCTTGCCTGCTTCAGGGTGTTTGTCATCAAAAATTTTTCTCGTCTTATAGGTCAATAACTGATGCTTTCGGGCAAGCGTGTTCATGACCTTCCGGCAGCATACATCCCAATAGGCCATTTCCAGCTCATTTTCATAGAATTCCCTGTCAACAAAGCCGCTTGCGCCTCTTTTGACCAGGTCGTTTTTCTCTCTGTCCGTATACTGATACCCGGACTCGCCACCGTATAAAATGTATATCGGAATATCATCAAACTCCTCTGCCGTCTTCCGGAAAACAACTCCTCCTGCGGTTCTTGCATCTGCGATATTCAGGCTGCTTTCTGCACTTTCCGATCCCAGCGTATAATCAATCACAGCAAAGAGCACTCTTTCTTCATGGAGCATTTTCATAAACCCGTCGGGATCCGTTGTATTCTTAACGATAATATCATTCTCTTTGAGAGAACCAAAGGGTTCATACTGCATCGTTCCCAATACGGGAACCACACGGTTTTTTTCGCCGGAATAAATTTCCCTCACTTCATCCGTTGCTTCCGTGAAATCACAGTCCCACTCTATCTGTCTAAGATTTTCGGTGTTATCCCATAACGTCTTTTGCATCATCGAATTTGTAAATTCATATAATTGCTGATCAATCAGCTTTCCGGCCAGCACGGACGCATTTCTGGCATCGGCGCTTCCTCCCATGGAATAAAGCACGGTCTTCGCCAGTTTACTCTTTCCAACCCTCAGATTGTATCCGGTTTCCTGCTCTGATTGTCCAAGCTGATTCTCCACATCCCTTTCCACCACCCGCCTGAGAGCATCTGCCTTCAGATGGTTAAACATGATAACGGTATGTGAAGACATTCTTGACAGTATTTCAGGAGGAAAAAACGGTGCGCGTGTTTCCGGATTGATATCTTTTGCCAGCGCATCTATCACTACTTTGTCCGGAAGCACCGTCAGATTCTCATCTTTCCCATCACTGTAACGCTGTTTACCCGCATTTGTGGTAAATATGATGATGGTATCCTCAAAAGATATATTGGTATCATAAAAACGGTCAAAGCAGATTCCGTCATCCAATACCTGCAGAAACAATTGTATGACCCTGATGTGCGCCTTTTCTATTTCATCGAACAAAAGCACGCTGTGCGGATTTGCATTCACATATTCAGTCAGCACGCCCGGTTTTGAATCCTTATATATGGTAGAACTGCCTGCCAATTCTTCTGACGCCCACCTGTTGGCGTATCCCGACATATCAAAACGTCTGAAAGGAAGTCCCAGCTCATCTGCAAATAGCTGCGCTGTGAAAGTCTTTCCCACACCTGAAGGTCCCGCGAACAGGAACACGCCCCTTGGTCCTTTTCTTTTGTTTTTCTGACGGGCACTTTTTTCCGCATGAAAAAAAGAGAACTCTAATTTGTCGATTGCATCATCCTGCCCTATGACCTTCTCCTTGAGTTTCATACCAATGGACTCGGTATACATGATCTGCTGCTTGAATTGCTGCTTAGATTGCTGCTTAAATGATGCCTCCGTCTCCTTCCCGTATATTTTCTGGTCAAAATCGGGATTGTCATACGGGCCGGACACTTTCATAAGTTCCTCACGGTATACTTCATTCTCCGTTAATTCCCGATACAAGCCGCTCAGAGAGTGACCTCCCTGTCTGATATATTTTTTCATAGCTTTGTATGTTTTGGAATTTGTACGCAGACTGCTTTTCGCATTATCCTCTACAAAGGCATCATATCTATAAAAGATCTCGTCAAAGTCCAAATACTCCATACCGTTTTTTTCAAAACGTTGTTTTAGTACACGATACTCGTCCGAATCTTCCCATGCTTCGCAGGCATCATCGATCCAGTCTTCAGGCGAACATTCCAATGAAACCTCATCTCTGATTTCCGGATAAATATGACACTTGTACACATTGACAAATTCGCACAAAATTGATTTTGGCCTGAATACAAATTTAAGCAATGTAACATATAATGTAGGCACATGATATCTGCCCACATAAGTTTCTTTGGGTTGGCGATAACCTGCAATATACAGAAGCATCTCAACCCAGGGCTTATTCTGGTTGGGCCGTTCGGGTATTTGGAGCTCGCTGAATATTTCTTCTTCCTTCGTATGGTCATAATCGCGCACGGCAGATTCCTCAGGAAAGGCTTCCTGCCCTTCTCGGCTTTCAGGCTCCCCATGACCAGAGGGAACCTCTATCGCAAAGGGAAGTTCACTGTCATCTTCTATGAACACAAAGCCGTCAACAGTTTCATCTATATCGTCATTTTCACCCTCGCCTTGCAGACTTCCCGCGTCATCAGGGATTTCTTCTCCAAAGGGCAAAAATCCTTCCTTCTTCCAGCTTTCTTCCTCCGTATAATCCTGATTTTCTCCCTGATAGACAAGTTTAAGCCCTCCTATGCGGACATCACTCATGAATTCTTCCGCACGCATAAAAGCATGCCGAAGGCTGCCCTCCTTATCTTCATCATCTTTTTCAAACTCTGTCCTATAGTCAAAACCGCGGAACTTAGCTCCGGAAAATCCTTTTACCTGCGCTTCGCACTTTTTGTATTCATCATAGATACCGGTTTCTCTTCCTATTTTTACTACGTAAATCTTTTTTTTCATAGGGTATATCTCCTCATCCAGTCAACTGTCCCTTTCTAATTTACTTAGCGCCTCCTTAAACTTTGAATTGAGATCGTTAAGCTCGTTATACCATACGCTTCCCAATATATTGGGGATACTGTAATTCAAAGAGGAACAGACTATAACCGGAATGTGGATTTTTTCTTTTTCCATTCTTTCGATAAGTTTAAATCCCGCCTCTTTATCTACAGCCGCTCCCGCTTCCAACGGATATTGCATATCCGTCACAATCAAGTCTATCTTATCCTCACCATGATATATTTGATTCCACAGTTTTTCCTGATTTCTCACTATCATAACATTTCTTATACCATTAAATTCCAGGGCCTTGCGTATATCGGCCCCCTTAAAAACATCATCATCCACAACGACTGCTTTTGTTTTTGACAGATCCATCAAAACACTCCTTCCACTGTAAATATCTCAATATCATTCATTTGACTCCCATACCATCATTATCACCAGCTGAATCTTGTCAGCTTATAGTATATGATCACCTCACATAAAAGTCAATCGTTTACATCTACAGTTCACAGTATATCACGTCATTGATGTTACGGCATTTTGTAGCTTATGGCATACCTGACTTGAATTCATTACAGCTTTATTTGTTCGATTGTGTACAGAAATAGCATGTAACAGTATACCGTGAATGCGGTTATACAGGAATAAAGCCGCAGTCCCTGTGGTCTACAGAGGCTGCGGCCGTTTTCACATGTCCTGCCTGCAATCGCTTTTCTTTTGCGTTTTATTTCCGGGCTTTATTCCCATGAACCAGGCCGATATTGCCGGCATTTTTCAGTCCGTCGCAAGCTCCACAAGGGGCCTTACCAGAATACCCGTTTTCACCAGCTGATACTCATAAGCCCAGCCGACACCCACGGTTCTCCACGCATCCGGACCGCACCAGACTACTTCGTTGCAGTTGTGCAGCTGTCCAAAGGTATTCCGGCGGTTTCCGTAGGCACGCAGCTCCAGCAGATGACTTCCCTTCTTTACCCCGGAAAAGCTCACCCTGTACGGACTGAGGAACAGCTCCCTTCTCTCCTCCCCGTCCAGTACCACCTCTATCAGGGGATTGCGGAATTTGGGGATCTGCACGGTAAGCTCCCCATCCTCCGGCAGCTCCACGGGAATCCGGTACACGATATTTCCCCCGTAGAAGGGCAGTCCCTGGCTGCAGATATCCCCAAAGGCATATTGCTCCCGGGCTTCGGTCACAACGGCGGTATTTCCAAGCAGCTTTACTCCGAAATCCCCCAGCAGGAACATGGCCTCCAGATTCACCTGCGCATGGTAGGGAATCACGGCTTCCAGGATATTCTCCCCCTTCCTGAGGTGAAGCAGCTTTACCTTATGAATCTCCCTGTCCGTGTAAAATCCGGTTACCTCATGGACCACGGCCTTCCCGTTCCAGATAAGCTCCGTGATGGGCTCATTTTCCAGGGCAAGCTCTATCTCCTCCCTCTCTGCCTCCGACTGAATCGTATACCGGAGCGCCACCTTGTGTTCATAGGCCCGTTCTCCGTAAATCCAGGGCTGCGCATAGGCATCCGCCCGCATGGGATAGCCCAGCTGTGCACGGAAGGCATTGTCCAGGCGCAGAATTTCTTCCTTTTTCTTCCACTCCCCCTCATCCAGCCTTGACTCGGCCATATCCAGCACAAGGACATTGGGCTCCTCCAGCTGTGCGCTGACCAGCCCCGGAATATCCAGGGAAATTCTGTCTCTCTTCTTTGCCGGCTCCTGCACCCGTTCCCCGGAAGCCCTTCCAGGCTTCAGGAAGAACAGGAAGGAATCCTGTGCATAAGAGGTTATTTCCCACACGGTGCTTCCATCCCTGTCGGAATAGCTTGCGGCAACCGGCGCTATCGTTCCCTCCATCGCATCATAATGCTCCACCGTCCAGAAGCCCGGCACCTGAATGGTCCAGTGCTCCTGTGTCACATCGTCCGCATCCAGGGGCTTCTCGCAATGTGCCAGGAACAGCCAGCGATTCTCCCCGTCCCTGCGCTGCTGGCTCAGCAGATTTACGGACTTCATCCCCCGCCTGTCATGGACGCTTATCGTGCGGTAAGGCTCCAGCGCCCGGAATACCGCCTGCCTGGTGTACGGAAGAAGCTCTCCAATCTGCCCGAGTCTGCCGCCCTCTGCCGGTCTGGCGTCGATATATTCCGGAATCCGGCCCAGGTAGAACACCTTCCCGCCTTCCTGCGCAAATTTCTCCAGCCTTTCCACCGTATTTTTTCTCAGGGTAATGCAGCCCGGTACCACAATGGTCTCATAGTTCATGGCCCCGGCGCCAAAGCCGTCCCTGTCATTGTCCGGCAGCTTCTCCAAAAGGGATTCGGAGATAAAATCGAAATCCAGCAGTCCACAGAGCAGCCACTGCGTCAGATCCTGAAAGGCCTTGTCCATCTCCTCCCGCTCCTCCCCTGTGCTTTCCTCATTTCCCCATTTCAGCCAGTAGGACTCTATGGGATGAAGTACGCCGATCTTTACCAGGGGCTCCCCTCTCACCAGCGCGGTATTCAGCCTGGAGAAATAATCCTCGATTTTCTTATACTTCTGGTACCAGGGGGACTGATAGCCGATACAGGCCGGATAATCCCGTTTCGCCTCCCCCTCCATGGATACCCAGGTGAGATGATGAACCCGAATCGTCACGCCCAGCGCAGCCTGCCAGTCCCCCGACAGCTTATGCCCGCGGAAATCAAAATCCCAGTTGGTCACGCCGTAAAGCTCGCTGAGCATTCCCTCTCTGGCAAACTGGTGCACGGCGCTCTGGGCCTGCTTCGCCGTTGTAAGCTCCCGTCTGTCACAGAGCATGTCAATCCCCGGAAGCTTAAAGCTTCTGTAAGAGCGCATGGCCTCGCCCAGTGCGGCGGTCTGGCTCATCAGGGTTGGCTCCTCCATCATATGTCCGGTTAACGCCAGTCCATGCTCCGCACACCAATCGCCGATCTGGTCCGCGTAGGCTGTGGCAAAGCGCTCCGCAATGTGATCATGGAACTGATATCTGGTCACGGACACGGGGCTGTCCTTCCTTTCCCAGAATACCTCCGGCAGATGCTCCAGGAAGGATTCCCCATAAGCCGCCCTGTAGCTTGCCTCGAAATCATCCGTATAGGGCAGGAACTGGGTCTGCCGCTCCTGGGCCCTGCCCAGAAGACTTTTATGCAGAAACTGCGGTTCATCGGTAAAAATTGCGGGAATATCCTTTCCGAAGGAATCTCCCAGCCTTCCAGCGTATTTCTCATGCACCGTCTCCAGGAAACAGGCCATGGCCTTCGGGTCCAGGGTGTTGACATACGCCTGATTGTTAAACCATGCACTGTCTCCCGATATTTCCAGATAGGCGTACCAGGGCTGATACCCTTCCCTGGGTTCGCATTCTCCGTCACAGGCATAGTAATCGGTCATTTTCCCGTCTTCATCCAGGCATACCCCATAGGATTTCAGCAGCTGCCTGGAATCATTGCGGATGGCTTTGGCTGTGGAGGTCGATACCCCCCGCTCCTCCGGGAAGCCGTCCCCCACCGGCTCCGGAGAGAATACCAGATAGCGCTCCCTGTATTCCCTGTGTCTGGTCACCAGTCCGCCCCCGTAGCCGGAGGGCCATTTATCCTCATCGTACAGCCAGGTCAGCATGTCCTTCTCCGCAAACCGGTCGTGAGCATAGGAGACCAGATCCAGAAACTCTTCGCCCATATACGGAATCGCCATGCCGGTACGGCAGTGAATATGCGCGCCGCCCATTCCCATCTGCCGCAGATCCTCCGTCTGCTGCGCGATCTGCTCCTTCGTCACCCGGCAGTTCCATGCCCAGAACGGCGTGCCCCGGTATTCGCTGGAAGGATTCCGGAAAAGCTCTCTGTCCAGCTGCTTCTCTTCTTTTCTTGGATATAGCATATTTGAACCTCCTGATTTTGCTTACTGATTTTGCTTTCTGATTTCTAATTTCTTATTCCGGTTTCTGATTTCTGATTTCTCATCTGCATAATTTATAGTTCCACAACCAGACCTGCATACTTATTCCCTGTACTTAAGGAATTGTAAAAAAATAATTGTTTAACAATTCCTGCAAATTGCTTCGCAACAATAGAATCCCAAAACAGGATTCTATTGTCATGAATTAGCCGGAACCAGAAATGAGTCTTAAAGAGTTATTTCCACTTCCTCCGGTGCTTCCACCCGGGTGGCAATCGTGCCGTCCTCCTTTTTCGTGTGGGACACGAAGATCTCTCCGTAGGGCGTGGGATAGCTTCCCTTCGCCCATTCCAGATCTCCCAGATGGGGTTCGATCTTAACCTTCCGGCAGCCGGGCTCCAGGATTTTGATCCCCAGCACATTTTCGGAAAGCCAGGGGGTGGCTCCGCTGGCCCATCCATGGCAAAAGCTGTGGCGGTGCCCCCGGTAGCAGAAGCCTCCGTAAGAGGCGTGGACATCCACTTTTCCTTCCTCGGGAAGCTCGTCGATTCCGGATGCGTTTTCCAGCCATTCCACATCGAAATCCTCCCAGAAGGTGGTGGCACCCAGCTTCAGCATTCCGCCCCAGTACTCCCTGATACAGGCAAGGCAGCCCTCATAGTCGCCCGCCATGGCTCTGGCGGTCAGGATATAATATCCCATAAAGGTGGACATGCCCCTAGCGCCGCCCTGTCTTAACAGGGAATCGTTGACCTTGACCGGATCCTCCTGTCCTGTGAGAACCAGAAGAGCCGCCGCCTGCTTGGAATCCTCATAATCCGCCGAAAATCCCGCCAGACGTTCCAGATCCTGCCGGCATTTATCCGCAAGCTCCTCCTCTCCCAGCACCTCAAAAATCTTCTCCAGGCTCCTGACCGCCCAGATATGAAGGGCCTGGACTCCGGCGTCCACCACTGCATCCTTTCCCTCAGAAGGCCAGTCCAGAAAGCGCCCCTCCGTTACGGTATCCTTCCCGTTTTCATCGATATGCGCCGAAAGCTGTTCCGTCAGCCCTGCCAGATAATCCCGCTGCTTAGCCAGAAATTCCTTCCTGCCCATATAGAGATACCAGTCATACACAATGATGACATACCACATGGAATAGCTCGCCATCCCGTTCATCCATCCGGGCAGGGGCGTCTCCTCCCGGATAAAGTCAAGGCTCCTCTCCACGGAAGAATCTTCGCCGAACACTGCCTTGATGGTAGTAATTTCCGGATGCATATCGCCCACCCATACCAGGCGGTCCCTCTTGATTCCGTCCCATATGTATTCCTGCATATTCAGATGCACTGTATATGCCCCCACATCCCAGATACGGTTGAGGAGCGCATCGCTGCATTCAAAGCTCCCCCGGTAGGGAACCTCCTTATATATCAGAACCGCCCACACACTCTTCAGCGTCAGAACCGCCTCCGGCTCCTCCAGGTCAATCCGCACAAACCGGAAGCCGCTCTCCCCGATCTGATTCATGCTCATCATGCCGACCTCTGCCCGGATATCCCTTCTGGCATGGTCATTGGTGGAATTCGTCTCCCCTCCGGGTTCGCTCATGGCCTCCGAGGCGGACTCCCCAAAGCGGATTCTCACCTTTGCGCCTCTGTCCGTACTGTCCGACCAGGCCAGAATGCGGATGCCTCCGTGAATTTCCACCCCATAGTCCAGCAAAATGGAAGCCTTCCTCCCATCCGTGCTTTTCATCACACAGGGGTTATGCGCCGCCAGGGAAATCTGAAGCTCCCTCTCCTCCAGAAGAACCTGGCTGTTTTCCACACATCCCTCCGTCCACAGTATCCTTCTGGGAAGCAGATATCTCCTGCTTCTTGCATCCTCCCTGCTCGAGCTTACGATTTCCTCGTCCATCACACGGAAAATGTCTTTCCTATCTCTCTGCCTTACGTTCATGCTGTCCTCTCCTGTTCTTTTCTCTCCTATACTGTTTTCTCCTATTCCCTTCTTTCCGCACTCATCTGCGCATCCGATTGTCGTTTCCCGCCTTCCGCAGCTGCTCCTGCCTTCCATTGGCCTTCCTTTATGGCTTCCCTGAGCGCTGAAGAATAAAATCGTGCGCTTTTTGGCAAGATTCCGGTTCCGGCCTTGTCCAGGTTAGACGCTTACCAATTTAATCCTACGCAAAATGACAGAATTTTAGTTCTGGCTTCCAGATCAGGGAATTTATCTCCTGACGGTTCCTGACAGAGAATGGAACAGCCACGGACATGCCGGGCAGGGCGGCGGCAGCGTTCTGCTTTATTATATACAGAGGATGCTCCAAACACAATGGAGCACTTTTTGTATCGTCTACTAAAAAAATGCTCCATCAGTCCAAAACCTTATTTATACTGCTTAACGATTTCACTTGCCGTGAAACCGACTGCATAACGCTGACTGGTTCAATCCCATGATTGCATCAGGCAGTATCCGGCGTTATGCAGTATAAATACTGCTGTTCAGCCAGTCCAGATCCTTTTTCAGGCCTTCAAAATCCAGATAATCCTCTATAAACTGCTTGCGCAGAAGATCAAGTGGAATAAATTCATTGTACTTTCCGCGGATCTGTATTTTGTCCGGCAGGGGCAGGGAGTAGAGATCCGGCCGGGAATGCAGGATGTCGAGGATGATCTCCTTCAGCTCTTCCCCTGTTCCGTCGTATATCACCTCCAGATAGATACAGGTGCTCCAGGGGATCTTACTCTTGATCCGCCTTTGCAGCAGCATATAATGGAGCGTAACCAGCTGCCTGGTTCCCACCCAAGGGAATACGGCATATTTGTTGCCGGAGGAAAACTTCCGGACAGAAGAAAGCCTGTCGCTGACCGGTGCCGCATCGCCGGGGACAGAGGCATCTCCGGTAACAGCTTTTCCGCTGGCGGCAACATCATCATCCGCCGCTGCTTTTTCGTTGGCGGCAGAGGCATCTCTGGTAACAGCTTTCCCGCTGACGGCAGTTGTGTCGGCGACGGCAGCATTTTCATAGCCGACAGCTGCATTGCCGGCCGTCAGATTTTTTTCCGAGATTACGGTCACCAGGTTCTCCAGAATACCGCTGTTGCGGGCAATATAGCGGATCTCCGTCAGTCTCTCCCGGCACCGGTCGCTCAGATAGGGATAGTCCTCCTCCGTGCTCAGCACGCTGCGGATTTTCCTCACAAGCACGGTGTGGAGCTCTGCCTCAAAATCCCTGTCCCAGTCCACCACGGAAATACCCGGAACCCTTTTCACAAAGATCACCTTGGACTTCACATTGATGTCCACGGTCTCCCAGGACATGCCCGCCAGGGCAAAGCGCACTCCCACGGGATAAGCCTTGTCCACGGTGCCGATGGTGCGGTTCTCCTCCTTGACCAGAAAATACTCCGGTGCCAGGAAAACGGTGAGGAATTTATGGCTGTTTACCTCCTTCTCCCCCGCCCGGCCGATGATCAGCCCGCCCCGCTCCGTCCGCTCCACCTGCTCGATATGAACCATCCAGGACAGGAGCCTCTTGTAATCCTCCTGGGAAATCTCCCGGAACACCCCAAGGGTCAGCACCATCCTTGCCAGATCTGCCGCCGACATCTCCCCATTGCTCTTCAGGCAGCCCATGCTCTGGTGATACAGAAGGTTATAGGCATGCCTTCTGGGGGGTATGGGCTCTATCCAGCGCTCTCTCAGGTAGAGCTCTATAATGGCGATGGTGCGGATGAAATCCCAGTTAATAGGGCCTATGATATCCGAAGAATGGATTTTCAGGCTCTCCACGAAGGTAAAGAGAATCTGGGGCACCTGCCCCCGCCGCCCGCAGCGGCCCAGTCTCTGGGCAAAGCTGGAGACGTCCAGGGGTGCTCCCACCTGCACCGCCTGATCCAGGGAGCCGATATCGATCCCAAGCTCCAGCGTCACTGTGGCTCCGGTGACGATCTTCTCGTCGGCGGACTTCATCTCGTCCTCCGTGTTCTCCCGAAGCAGCGCGGACACATTTCCGTGATGGACCCGGTAGACATCGGGAGCCTTGTATTTCAGGGCAATCTCCCGGAGGTTTGCCATGATGAACTCGATCTCCTCCCGGCTGTTGGCGAAGATAATGGTCTTCTTGTCCAGTGTCTGCCGGAAGAGGTATTCATAATGCTCCCGGTCGCCGATATCGCCTCCTGTGTCTGCGTCCACCATGTTCTGGCTGCCGTTCCTCTCCACGAAATCCCGCTTGTCCGCATAATTGACAAACCGTTCTATATGCAGCCGCACCCGCTTTTTCCCCTCGTTCACAATGGGGGCGGCGCATGCCCTGCCGGTGCCGGTATTCAGCCATGCTTTTGCCAGGGACACATCCCCAAGAGTGGCGGAAAGACCGATTCTGCGGGGATTTACGCCGGTCAGCTTCTTCAGCCTCTCCAGAACGCAGAGCAGCTGCAGCCCTCTTTCGTTGCGCATGAAATAATGCACCTCATCGATGATCACGAAGCGCAGATGGGAAAACAGGGACAGGCAGGCGCCTCTTTTGTTGGTGATCAGGCTCTCCAGGGATTCCGGTGTGATCTGCAGGACCCCCTCCGGGTTCTTGATCAGCCTGTCCTTCCTGTCCACAGAGGCGTCCCCATGCCATTTGGTCACGGGGATATCGGAGTCCAAAAGCAGCTGCTCCAGGCGTTTGAACTGGTCGTTGATCAGCGCCTTCAGCGGAGAAATGTAGAGAACGCCCACGGAAGGCGAGGGCTTATTATACAGCTCCGTCAGCACAGGCAGGAAGGCGGCCTCCGTCTTGCCAGAGGCCGTGCCGGAGGAGAGCAGCAGGTTATCGTCGCTGTCGAAGATCACCTCGCAGGCTGCCACCTGACTGCCCCGCAGCTCCTCCCATTTATTCTCGTAGATGAAATTCTGTATGAACGGCGCAAGCCTTTCAAATGCGTTCATTCTTTCCCTCCAAAAAATTTACATCATCCGGGATCTCTCATGGTCCTGTGCCCTCATGTTATTGTTCATCCTTTTGCATCTCTAAAGCCTTTAAAATCAAGGCCCTGGTACTGCCGGAATTTCGAGAATTCTGTATGATTATCTCCAGCCAGTCAAAATGTGAACGAATCTGTTCACATGTCAGCCTGAAGTCCTTCTGCGAACTAATCAGGCAATGTATATTGCCCTTTACACAGGCAAGCATACTTGCACTGGAATAATATCGCAGAAGGCGGATATCCTCTGTCTCCCGGGCTGCTTTCTTTTCTCTGTACAAAAGATCCCAGTCTGCCTTTGTCCGGATACAATCCAATTCCGGAAAAATAAAATTTTCGAAGTCTCCTCTGATCTGATCAATAATCTTCTCCAGGGGTTCATCTAAAGGCAGGCCATTCTTGTAACCATCTATCGTATATTCATATGAATTCACCAGCGGCATCAAATATCCGTTATATGGCAAAAAATCATTTTGGCAAAGATGATTAAACTGATTATATATCCATTGTTTCGACAGCTCATCCCTGATTTCATCCTTGCCGGAGACGCTTATCTCAAAGCAGAATGACACCCCTAAGGCAGCGCTGTTCCACCTGGAGTTTTTCATGTAAAGAAAGAGCCAGCAGTCTTCCAGTTCTTTCCACCAGCTCTGGCCGGAGTTGAAAAAGCCCTTGCTCTTAAGCATCGGTTTCACCAACTGCTTCATCACGGCATCCCGCTTTTTTGTAGGCTTCATGCTGACTTCCGCTTCTTTGCGCTCCCTGTATTCCCTCAAATCCTCCTTTGTCAGATCAAGATCATCCGGGTGCATTCTGCCTCCATAACGATAATAAAATTCCAACCGTTTTTCTTTCGGCTGTGTCATGACAGCTTCCCACTCTATTGCCATTTTTTCCAGTTCTTCTTCATCCCGGATCTCTTCCAGTTCTTCTTCATTCCAATCCATCTTTTTCTCTTTCCTCTATCATGGCGGCACATCCATGCTGTACATATCTTCGCAGGCGCCGCGTCTGCCATATTTATATTTCAAACTCCCGGAATTCGTCGTGGATCTCCGACTCGGACAGGCCTCCCTTCGCCAGTTCAAAGCTGTTGTCCCCCAGGATCTCCGCCACGGTTCTGCCGGGATTCTGGTACAGAATATTGATCACCTCTATGAAATCGCGGATGATTTCCCGGGGCGTGATATGGGTCTGGGCCCCCACCCGGTTATATTCCACCGTGAGGAAATACACCAGATCCTGCTGGGACAGGGCCGGGGTATAATGGTAGAGTCCGGCATGAATCTGCAGAAGCTTCTCCACCAGGATATACATCTCCTCCTGGGTGAGCATCTGCAGCCGGATGATGGGCGCGGAGAGGTCTCGGATATCCGCCGTGGCGAAATGCCCCTCCGCCAGCCTGGAGCGCAGCGCTTCGTAGCTGAAGACTCCCCTGTACTTGTCCTCGATGCACTGGGGCGTCCCACCCATCAGAAAGCCGATATGCCTGGCCTTTCCCTGGAGCACGTCGTTGTACATGGTGAGTATCTTCTCGTAGTTATTGGCCCTTGTGATGGAATTGGGTATTTTATAGATATTGACCAGTTCGTCGATGAGGACCAGCAGCCCCCGGTATCCCGCTCCCACCAGAAAGGCGGCGAATATTTTCAGGAAGTCGTACCAGGTCTCGTCCGTCACGATGAAATTGATGCCCAGATCCTCTCTGGCCTCCCTGCGGGAAGGGTATTCTCCCCGAAACCATCTGAGGACGTTGGACTTCAATGCGGCGTCGTCTTGCTGGTAGGCTTTCCAGTAGAGCACCACGGCCCTTGCGAACTCAAAGCCGTTCACCATCCCCTCCAGGGAGCCGGCCACCGCGTAGATTTCCTTCTCCACCTCCCGTTCAAACGCCTCTTGCCGTTGGCTGTCCGAACAAGGATCCTGCCCTTCCTCCGGACATCTGAGCTTTACCGCCGTCTGAATCCCGGAGATCCATTTCTCCAGAATCAGCGGCAGCGCCCCGCCGTCGGGCTTTGATTTGGTGGAAAGGTTGCGGATCAGTTCCTTGTAGGTGGCAAGTCCCTGTCCCTTCGTGCCCGCAAAGCGCCGCTCTGGCGACAGATCCGCGTCCACCACCGCAAATCCCCTGGCGGTGGCATGGTTCCGGATGGTCTGCAGGAGAAAGCTCTTGCCGCTGCCGTATTTTCCCACGATAAAGCGGAAGGACGCGCCGCCCTCCTCTATCATATCGATATCCTGCAATATGGCCGAAATCTCCTGGGTGCGGCCCACCGTGATGTATTCCAGCCCGGCCCTGGGCACTACCCCGCCCTTGAGGGCGTTGATCAAAATATTCGCGATTCTCGCGGGCACCTGTCTGTCCATATCCCTCTTCCTGTTCCCTCCCTATTCTTTTGCCTGTCAACGCTCTGTGTGCCTCTCCGGTTTCTCTGTCTGTCAATGTCTGAGGCGCAGCACTTCTTTATCTGTACTTCCTTTATCCAGAACTTGCCCAATCTATGAGACTATATGTTGCCTCATTTTTACACTAATTGTGCAAAGTTACTCGGAAAAGCAGCCATTGCTTATTCTAATAAAGACCAACTTTCAGGAATTTTAAGATTGCAAAAACACACTGTGCAGAAGCACTTCCTTTACCTCTTCCAGATAATCCTCATAAATCTCAAATTCGTTGTCAAGCAGTGCATCGCCTATTATGTCCGCCGCTTTCTCGTTGATACCTTCTGCCAGAATCTCCAGCATGACGCCCTGTCTGTCGGCAAATTGTTTCAGGTCTGTCTCTCCGTTTAATATAATATACAGCGCTTTGGCCTCCGTTTCCGTCAAGGCTTCTCTCAACGCTTTCCATTGGTCGTTTTCCGCAGGCTGCGGCGCCGATATCTCCTGCCGCTCCCGGGCTGTTGGATTCTCCGCCTGTTCCCAGGTTTCCTGTGTTTCCTGCCGTTCCAGGGCTGCAAGAAACTCCGCCTGCTCCCGGGTTTGTTCTTCTCCCCCAGATCTTTCCCGCTCTTTCAGCACGTCAATCCCCCTGGGTATGCCAGCCCCATCAGGGACGTCGGTCTCTCCATCCGTCCTCTCATACACCGGCGGATTCTCTGCCCCTGGCTGCTCTGTCTGCCATAAGGGCAGAATTTCTTCCTCCGGCACGATGAGCTTCTCCTGGATGGCGTAGGACTCCCGGCGTATCTTTTCCAGTGTCCCCGGGTCCACCCGGACCACCGTTTTCGTCTCTTCTTTATAGAACGCCGCCACAGAATCCTCAATGATTTTCTTCAGGTCCATCCCGGCCTTCTTCAGTTCGGCCTCCATAGTTGGGCTTAAAATATGAATATTGGCGGCAAGCTTGTACTTATAGCCTGTCCGCTGCCTGAGTGCTGCCTCCATCTCCTTCATCACGTAAGCCAGCAATCGCTTTCCGCCCTCCGCAGTGATCACTTTGCTGAAGGTCCATTGGTTCCCGCTGCACAGATAGACTTCTCTCTCGGACAGCACCACCTTCCGGTCCGGCTGCCTTACGGCTGGATAGAACAAAGCCCCCTGAAAGGGAGACCAGGCCGTCATATTCCTGGCAGGCTGAAAGATATAGTCCTCCGGCACGATATTGCTTCCCTCAAGGATTTCCTTCAGCCGCTCCATGGTAAAGGCGAAGCATCTGCGGATCAGATCCTGCCTCTCCTCCGTATAGAAGGAGGATTCCCGAATATCATATTTTGATAGGGAACAGAGCAGATCGAACCGGTCCTCTGTCTGCGCCAGCTCCGGATAATACCCCTCCAGGCCGTTCTCTGCGACAAACTCCCCGAAGGAGCCGGGCAGGCCGTAATAGATATAATAATCCTTCAGCCACCCGGGCACATATTTATCCACCGATTTGTCGTATTCCCGGAAGGTCTCCCAGAAAAACAGGAGCTTCTCCAGGCCGTCTTCCGGATCCTCCACCCCGATATTGTTCAACAGCTCGTACAGATACAGAAAGGCGTAGGCCAGAGAGATATGGGAGACATTTCCCTCCCGTATCCGGGTCCGCCAGGTAAAATAGGTCCTCAGCTGGTCATACCCCATCATCTGATAACTGGGAAAGTATGCGGAATAGGGGACAATCTTTTCATAATCGTCCTCGAAATCCTTCATGAACATTCCCTGTTTATATAGTATTTTCCCGTTCTCCTGCTGAATTCTCTTATCATAGAATTTCGGCCGGGTGAAATTCAGCTGTCGGTTCTCCCTGGCAATATCCCGCATCCTGTTAAAAAGCTCCCGGATTTCGTCCCTGGGAGGCTGTTGGATTATATCCGGCGGCTTCGTAAAAAACTCTCCGTAAAGCCCCTTTTCCCTGTCTTCCGCCGGCAAAGGGCAGGAATCGTACTCTATCTCATAATAAGAGTCCTCCGCCGGCATAACGGCACTGCCTCCGGCTCTCCGGACGCTTCCTCCACTGTACGCCTCAGGCTCTTCATTCTCTGTCCCGTCTTCCGGAGACTTCCGCATTTCCGCCTCTTCGTGAAACTGTATATGCTCGAATATTTGAAACGCATCATATTCTTTGTCATATTTATTCGCATGCTCTTCCGACACAACCGCCCGACGCTCCTTTTTCGTTCCAAACATTTGTTCCATTATATCAAAAATGCCTCTGTCCGTCAATTAAAGTTTCTGTTGTCAGACAAAAGAAAAGCCCATCCGCAAACTGCAGACAGGCTTACCGGAAACTCCCCGACTCAGAATCTGAAATTTTTAATAGCAGGCATCAATGTAGTAAGGAATGGTCCCTTCCCTGATATCATCATCCGAAAAGTCGGCACTCTTAAAATAATCTTCAAAATAGAAATTCTCTTCCTCATCAAATTCACGGATTCCTCCGCAGAAATAGATGGGAGTCTTGTCGCCGTTATACATGGCTTCCATCTGCTCCTCATAGTCTGCCGGCACTTTAATCGCCATATAACACCAGTCTGTTACATCATCGTCCCCCGTCCAGATCACATAGTACAGGGCCTCGGTGTTTGTTACATCCGAATTTCTCGTATATTCTTCCATAAAGCACCCAAAATTGTCTGTCAAATCCACATATACAAACTGATTGCCGATTTCCTCCGGCGATAACTCCGTGAAATCCCGGGCATATTCCCTGGGATCTATCTTCGCCTCCTGACAGTATCCCACTGCCGTATCATAATCCCCTTCTGACAGGCAGCAGCTGATGGCCAGTCGATAAGTTTCTTCCAAAATATCATTAATCTCATCCTCATAGTCCTTATCTGCCTTCCGAAGCCCCTTCTTCAGAGTTCTGACTGCCTCCCTGCCATCGCCCTGAAGCACATAGATTTCAACGGATTTCAGATACGCTTCTCCAAGGGAAGGATCTATTTCCAGCACTTCCTCATAACAGGCAAGCGCTTCCTCATATTCTTCCTCTTCAAAAAGCTTCTCCGCAAGCCTTAAGTTCTTCTTGCAGCGATAGGTATCACTGGTAAAATAGGCCAGACATGCCATGCCGACAGCCAAAACCGCCGTCAGAACAATCGTCACTGCTATGATGCCGCCCCTGCCTTTTTTCTTTGATTCCTTTTTTCTGCCGTTGCCTTCTCCGGTCTGCTTCCCTTCACCCGCGTCCATTCCATTGTCAGACGCCGCAGAAAGGGACGGTTCACTCTTTTCGGATTTCTCTTCTTTTTTTATAGCCGCTCCGCAATAACAGCAGAATTCCGCGCCATCCATTAATTCCCTGCCGCATTTTTCACAAAACATTCCGACCCCTCCACAATCCTTCTTCGCAGTTCAGTGCTTTCAGAGCGAAAAAAACATGAACGCTTTTTCATTCCTCCTCTACTATAAACTATCCCGAACAGGCTGTCAAGTCCTGTCGGTTTCTCTGCAAATCCGCATTTTTCACAACATTTTACGCACACATCCGTATTATCAGTTCTTCCGCCTGTCAGCACTTTGCACAGAACTTCCTTTTACTGCCGCACCGGCGAATCTGTCATTTCTCAGGCATGTCAGCACTTTGCTCAGAACTCTCCTTTATAGCTGTGCAGAAAAACCTGTCATTTCCTCCGCAAGTCCGCAGATTTGCTCTGCCGCGTCCCTGCTGATATGCTTCTTCTGACATTCCTCCATGGCTGCGCATACCTCTTGCCGCTCCAGAAGCCCGAATATCTCTTCCGCATCCTTCTCCGCGGCCTCGCAGGAGACACTCATTCCATGCCTCTGAAAATAGCATGCATTGTGGGTCTCGCATCCCGGGATGGGCGGCATATGCACTAAGGGAATTCCGCTGACGGCAGCTTCCGTGGAGGACAGACCGCCGGGCTTTGTGATATACAGATCGCTTGCCCATAAGTAATCTGCCACCTGGTCCGTATGCCCTATGATCATGGCCTGCTGTCCGTATTCCTTTTCCAGCCTCCCGTACAAATCCCTGTTATTTCCGCATATTACAATCAATTCAATCTTTTCCGTACCCCGGGCATTCCTTCTCTCCCTGCCGGATACCAATAGCTCCATCAGCTTATGAATCTTTCCCGCGCCGATGCTGCCGCCGGCCATCAGGATATATTTCCTGTCAGGCGCAAGCCCAAGCCGGAGCCTTGCATTGTCCCGGGACTGTGCCTCCGTAAACCCCCGGCTTACGGGAATTCCAAAGGGATAAAGCTTTTCTTCCGGGATTCCTCTGTCCGAAAAATCATGGGCCAGATCCTGAGCCGGTATCACATAGGCATCGCATTCCGTCTCCTCCGTAAACGGAATACAGCAGTAATCCGTGGCAATAAAGATGGTCTTTGGAATCTTCATGCCATGCCGCTTCATGCAGGTCAGTATCTCGGCCGGAAACAGATGGGGCATCATCACGATATCGTAATGATTTTCTTCCAGATATCTGTGCATCCTGGAGACCATTGCCCAATTAGCATAATAAATCGGAGAACGAAAGGGAAGCTTGCGGTACAGCTCCCCCGCGCCGTAGATGGTTCCAAAGGCCTTGGGTGCCTTCTGCGCCGTGACAATATAAGTACTGTCTATCCGTTTCGCAAGATGCCCTCCGCAGAGGGTATAGGGATTCATCATGACCGCATGATGATTTCTGCGGTTCAGTTCCTCCATAACGGCCTTCCCGGCGGAATTATGCCCGCCTCCCGTACCGCAGGAGAGTATCAATGCTTCCATAAGAGCTTTACCTCCATATCCTGCTTTTCCTCCCTGCTGAGAAGCAGTCTGCCGCAGACCGTCACGGTAATCAGAAAGAAACCGGCCTTTATGGCTTTCTCTTCACTCATGCACAGAACTGCCGCCAAAGTGCACAGGTATGTCACCAGCGTGCGGTGAAAATGAGGTGTAACCCTGATCACCGCCGAGAAAAAAATAAAAAACAATGCCAATACCGCCACAGGCTTCCAGGAAGGGAATAAGCCCAACAGGCATCCAAAGCTGACCGCTATCCCCTTTCCTCCTCTGAACTCATAAAATATGGGAAAGGCATGGCCCGCCACCGGAGCCGCAAGCACAAGGGCACTCAAAAGAGCATCGGGGTGCTTCGGCATTGCCGCATGTACAAACAAAAATACCGGCAGAAATCCTTTCAGCAGGTCTCCTGCCAAAGTGAGAATCCCGCATCGGAATCCACCGTACATAAATGCATTTGCAGTCCCGGGATTCCGGTCCCTGCTGTGTTCAATTGCTCCTTCCTTTCGGAAAATCCCGGTAAACACCCTTGCATACAGCACACTGCCCGACAGATACCCAAATATGACATACAACGCCGTTTCCAACATCGCTATATCCCTCCTCTATGGTAAAAGCGAATAAATAAGCGTACAAACAAAATTTACCATAGAAATCTAAACTGAAACGAAACCCTGTGTCATACTATTTTCGGAAGCTCCACCACAAAGCAGGCTCCCCCTCTCATTTTTTCCGCCCGGACCGTTCCGCCGTGCAGCTCCACCACCCGCTTCACAACGGCCAATCCCACCCCGCTTCCCTCGCTGCTGTGGGATTCATCCGCCTGATAAAATTTCCGGAATATCTTATCCTTTGATTCCTCCGGAATCTCCGGTCCGAAATCGATTACGGACACCAGGATGCTGTCTCCCTTATCCAGCAGCCGGATTTCAATGGTTTCCCCTTCCCCGGAAAACTTGACGGCATTGTCGATCAGGTTGATCCAGACATGCTTCAAAAGCTCCTCTCCCGCCCGGATTACATGCTCTTCAAAGTCAAGCTTCCAGTTCAGTCCCTTCGGCGCCCATTTATGCTCCAGCACCAGAATACAGTACCTGATCTGCTCTGAAAGGTTAAATTCGGTCACATCCGTGAGAATAGTCTGATTCTCAATCCGGGCCAGGTTCAGGACATTGGTAGCAATAGAGGAAAGCCGCAGGGATTCCGCCTCTATCACATCCAGATACTCCAGCTGCTGCTCCCTTGTCAGGTTCCCCCGCTTTAACACCTTTGCAAATCCTGCGATGGAAACGATGGGAGTCTTGAATTCATGGGAAAAATTATTCACAAAATCATTCCGCAGCACCTCCGTATTGCCCAGCTCTTCCGCCATCTTGTTAAAGCTGTCGGTCAGCTTCGCAAAAGTAGGATAGCTTGCAAGAATCCTTCCGAACTGAAGCCGTGCCTGAAAATCCCCGGAAGCCAGACGGTTGATCTGGTTGATCAGATTATTGACCGGCTTTAAGGGAACTGCCGTAGCCGTAAACACGACGATCAATCCGATTGCAGTATCCACAACCGCCACCAGCAAAATCACGCGCCCCGTATTGAGGTTGCCCACCCATTCCATTGTAATCACATTGGTCTGCACAAGGATAAACAACATAAGAAGCGCAAAGAGAACCGTTGCAAACTGAATGGTAAAGAGCATAATAAATACCAGCACCACAAGCGCGAAATTATGCCTGCCCTTATGTGTATTCTCTTTTCTGTTTCCGCTTTTTTCCCTGCTCTTGTCTATGATTTTGTCGGGGCTTTCGCTTCTGTCTTTGTTTTTGTCTATGTTTCTGTGTTTGTTTTCGTCTTTGCTCTTATCCATGTCTTGGACTTTATTCCAGTCTTTTCCCGGGACTTTATTTTCTTTTTGTGTATCTGTGCTTTTAGCCTTGCTCTTATCCATTTCCGGGACTTTCTTTCCTTTTTCTATATCTTTGCCTCTGCCCTCGGCGTTCTCCAGGCTTCTGTCCCCGGCCTTTTCTTTGGCTTCGGCGTTCTCCAGGCTTCTGGCCCCGGCTTTGTTCCGGCTTATGACTTTGGCCTTTTCAGTGGCTCTGTCATTATATAAGTTTTTACCTGTATGCATGTTTTTATGTTCTGTATTACACCTTTTTTATTTATGTAATCGCGCTCCTGCCGTTCGCTCTTTTTCCCCGTATTGCCCATATTTAAGCCTTTTTCACCGCCTTATAGCCAAGTCCCCTGACGGATTCTATTTCAAACTCCCCCCATCCCTCAAACCGCTTCCGCAGGCGGCCGATATGAACCGTCACAGTCTCCCATCCGGTCTCGCTCTCTGTCCCCCAGATTTCGTCCATCAGCTGAATACGGGTAAAGATCTTGCCCGGGTAGGATAATAATTTATACAGCAGCAGGAATTCCTTCTGGGGCAGTTCCTGAACCTCCCCGCCTTTCGTCACCGTCAATGAATCATAGTCCAGGACCACGTCCCCCACCTCAATCCTGTGCTCGCTGGCAATCCGCGCTCTGCGAAGCAATGCCCTGATACGCAGCAGCATTTCCTCCTCATCGATGGGCTTTGTCATATAATCATCCGTCCCGACCAGGAATCCTTTCCGCTTGTCCGCCGGAAGCTGCCTTGCTGAGACCATCAGAATGGGCAGGTTACTATCCACATTCCTGATTGCCTCCGTAAATTCATACCCGTCCAGTTTCGGCATCATAATATCCAGCACTACCAGGTCGATATGGTCCTGGTCCATAATCTCCAACGCTTCCTCCCCGTTCCCGGCGGTTACAACGGTATAATTCTCCGCCTCCAGAACGGTTTTGAGCAGCAGTCTGGTATTTTTATCATCGTCCACCAGCAAAATCCGAAACATTCTTTCCCTTCTTCCGTAATTTACTATCCGGCATACCATATATCCCCTATAAGACTGCTCTGCCGGCATATCATGGATGCCTCCGTATAGCCGCTTTATCGGCAAAGCACTATTTTCGCTACAGCACTGCTTTACCGGCATGTCACGGATTCCTCAGCAGCGCCGCTCTATCGGCAAACTGCATTTTTCTCTATAAGCACTGCTTTATCGGCATATCATAAATCCTTCCGCTTAGTCACTTTGTCAGCAGCCCGCGAATATATTCCCGCTGCATTTTCCTGCATGAAAAATTATAAGCGCTATCCCCGCAGATTGCGTGTGGAAGGCCATAGGTCTTATCCTCACAGATTGCAGTGCTTTTTCCAGGCGCCCGTAAAATACCGCCCCGCAAAGCAGCACACCCGGAAAATCCAATCGACAACCATGGCAATCCACACGCCCACGGCCCCCATCCCCATATGAACGCCGAACACAAGGCTCAATCCGATTCGGAAGGTGATCATGGAGAAAATTGCTATTACCATGGTAAATCTTACATCATTGCAGGCACGGAGCATATTTGGCAGTACAAAAGACGCCGGCCAGAGCAGCATTGCCAGGCCATCATGAATCATTACAAGGAGCCAGGCCAGCTGCGCAGCCTCCTCCCCCAGCCCGTAAAGCCCCAGGATGGGATGCAGGAACAGCAATATCAGGCTGTTAATCACCGCTGTAGCTCCATAGGTAATCAGCAGCAGCTTTTTCGTATAAAGGCGAACCTGCGCCAGGTCGCCTGCCCCCACGCACTGCCCTATCACGGTAATCATGGCAAGGTTCATGCCCTGTCCCACAATACAGCCCATGCTGTCCAGGCTGTTGGCCACACCGTTCGCCGCAATCTGCGCCGTGCCGAAGCCCGCGATGATGCTCACCACAATCACCCGTCCCAGCTGAAAAATACCGTTTTCGATGCCGCTGGGAATCCCGATATAGAGAATCTTTTTGATCATTCCCCATTCAAAACGGAACCGCCCCCTGTTCAGATGAATCAGATTGTCGGGATTTCGCAGCGCAAGGTAAAGGCAAAGCCCGGCAGCTGCCCTGGACACCAGGGAGGGCACCGCCACTCCCGCCACTCCCATCTTCAGCCCAAACACGCAGAGGGCATTGCCGCCCACATTGATGACGTTCATGAGAACGGAAACCTTCAGGGTAATCCGGGAATTGCCCATGGACCGAAACAGCGCCGCACAGGCATTATAAACCGCCAGAAAAGGAAAGGACAGAGCTGAAATAATCAGGTAGCGGATGGCATTTTGCATCACATCCTCCTCTATCCTTCCAAAAAAGAGATTCAGGATCAGCCTGTGCCCGGCGATAACCAGGGCGGAGATGCCCAATGTAATCAGCGCATTCACCCAGAGAAGCTGCTTTGCGGACCGGCAGGCCTCCTCCCTCCTGGACGCCCCGATAAACTGGCTGGTCACCACCGCCCCGCCGGTAGCAAGGGCTGCCAGAATGCTGATGATAAGGTTATTGAACATGTCCACCAGGGAAACCCCGGAAACCGCCGCCTCGCCCACGGAGGATATCATCATGGTATCCGCCATCCCCACCGTGATGGCAAGTGCCTGTTCCAGAACCAGCGGTATGATCAGTTTTTTCAGGTCCTTATTGGAAAAAATCATGACTGCCTTCTCTTATTTTCTGTATCTTCCATATCTTCTGCCTATGATAAATATTTCCAGATGACTATATACTAGTATGACCCTCACCAATTACCACTATGTTTCACGAAGGATAAATTTTCGGCCTGCTAGGCGGAGGAGGGAGGCGATGCGGTGGGCACGCCTGCCGACGACAACGACGCAGACGGAAATTTAAACAAGTGAAACATGTGGTTAATTGGTGTGGGGCATACTAGGCTCAGCCGGATGCCCCGCTTTGCACTGACATATAATCTGACAATGCTTTTTATCACAGTGGTACCTATCCTTTAATTCATCTGCTTTTTGAATGTCATGCTCGCGGTAACGCCATCTGCCTCCTCGCTCATGGTGATGACGCCTCCCTCCAGAATAGCCGAAATACTCTCTCCGTCCTCAGTGACCAGGGTCATGGCACTGCCGGAAACCTCATAGATTCCCTCCATAACCAGGGAAGAATCCAGGTCGGACAGATCAAAGAAAAATTTCCCGTCGGCTCTCAGCTCCAGATCTACTTTCAGATCGTCTATAGACATTTCCATACTGGAAGCCAGATCCGCCAGATTTACCGACATGCCCGCCATCTCAACGGACTGCAGCTTATAGCTTCCCGTAACCCCGAACGCATAGACCTCTTCCTGTTTCTGCTGCAGTTTACGCCGGAAGGATGCATCCTCTATCTCCTCGATGCCCTCCTGCGCAAGAGAAGATACCCTTTCATAATTCCCCTGCTCCATATATCCGTCCGCCGCGGCCAGGTACGCATCCATCAGCTTCTCTTCCAACTCTTCTCTGGCCTCCCTGTCGCTGCGGACTTTCTTCAGGCCCTTTCGCAATATGGCCAGCGCCTCCTCATAGTTCTCCTCCACCAGATGGACATCGGCGGCCCCCAGGTAGGCATCCGTCAGAGTATTATCGATTTTCAGTACATCCTCATAACAGGACAGTGCCTCCTCATAGTCCTCGTCCTCAAAATATTTCTCCGCCAGCTTCATGTTTTTACTGCAGGCATAGCTGTCGCCGGTAAAATACAGGATACAGCCTGCGCCCACGGCAATGACAAGCAGTGCCGCAACGGCAATGCCTATGACGGCGCCCTTCTTCTTTTTCGCTCCGTCCGGTTTCGGTTCATTGGATTTTGTCTCATTGGGTTTTGCAGCGCCGGGAATTGTATCCTGCTTTTCGCTGCCGCCTCCCACAGGTGCTGTCACAGGTATTTCCCAGATCATTTCAGCTTTCGGCTTGGCCTCTGCACTCTGCTTTGTCCCGCAATAAGAACAAAATGTCTGTCCATCCTTAATTTCTTTTCCGCATTTGTAGCAAAACATTGTATATCCCTCCTCTTTTTATGTATAATTTACCCTCTCGGACTCTCTCTCCCGCTTTCTGCAGAGCTTTCCGGAAACCTTTTCATCGGTCCCCTCAATTCCTGCTCCCGGATTTATCAGAGCCCTGATTTTGCTGTCAGGATTCCGGGAACCTTTTATAAGACTTTGTTTCCGGCCGCCCCGATACCTTCCGTCCCTCCGCCTCCTGTATATTTCTCCTTTCTCTATCCTACTATGTCCGGACAGCTTTCGCAAGCCCGTATTTTTTATCTCAGCTCATTTCTTTCATCCATTTTGCTCCGGTTCCTTGCCGTACTCTCCTCATTCCGGTGAAGCCGGAGACGGAATTTGCCCATCTGCGCCGGAAATTACGGATATTACGGGGATATTTCCCAATCGGGCAGGGGAATGTCCTTCTCCGTCGCCCGCCGCGCGGCACCCATGCCGCATTAACGGCAAATTCCCTCATGCGGGCCTGCTCATAAAACACGGGCAGCCCCTCTCAGAAAGGGGACTGCCCGCCGGCTTATCTATAAAATTCAGGTTCCCGTTGCAGGAGCTATTATCCGTTTTCTCTCGGATAAATAAATTTGTTTCGATTCTGCAATTTTACAAACATAATTCTCAACAGCGTCCTTTTCTTTACGCCCCGTCAAAGTATGCATAAACAGGATTGCCCCGCTGACCAGAAAGCAAAGGGCAAGCAAAATGCTATGATAATATTCCCAGCAAATAGAACCATATTCCGCAAATTCCGCAAGAATGACCCATATTATGACGCAGAGCAGTCCGGCAAACAGCCCATATAAAATTGAAAACGGAAATGCGAGCATTGATCTGATTCTGACTTGAACAGTGTGTGCAGTGACCAGCCTGGCAGAGTGACTGTACAGCCTTCCTCGCAAACGGACGCGCTTTTTAAACTGCTTTGCTGATTTTATAACAGGGCACCTGTCTATATTTGTTTTTATTAGAGTACAAATATCTTTATTATCTTCCGATACTGTATGGATTTCTTCTATGGTTTCTGCTTCCTGCACGGTCTTTTCCGCTGGCTCTGTCTTTATCTTTGTCTTTGTCTCTTGCTCTGTCCCTGGCTTTGGCTCTGTCTGGTAAGCCGGCTTCTCTACCGGCTCTGGCACAGAAGCCGGTTCGGATTCCCTTTTATCTTCGACTTCCAGTGCCGCATCCGCTTCCCCTGACAGTGTCTGCGACTCCACTCTTTGTCCGCATTTAGGACAAAATTTCGAATTTTCGCTCAATTTGTTTCCGCAGTTTGTGCAAAACATATCTTCTCCTCCCTCAGATCATCAATAGCCGTTCTTTTTCACTTTCATTCGCAGTGTTTTTGGTTTCTGCAATATTCTACCAAATAATATGTTTTCTGCGATCTGCTGTCAGCAGATATTTTACCTGACAATTCCGCCGGGATTACTGCCAATGGAAAAATGCTGCAAAAAGGAAAGACCGAATAATTTCCCAATATGTAGTTGTTGGGACGGCAAATAAGAGAATTTCTACCATGGCATCCTGCTGGGACTTCTGTCGCACCGGGAGGACTGGTATATCCGCTCCAATGCTGAGTCCGGAGATGGGTTCAGTGATATCCTGATTGAAATTGAAGAGGCGGGGATCGGCATTGTCATAGAAGTCAAGTACCCGAATAATGGACGAAAATCTGAAAAAAGCGGGGAAAGCAAGAGATGCGGAACTGGATTGAGCCAGTCTGCATTATGCAATCTGATTTCACGGCAGGTGAAAACGTTAAGCCGTATAAATAATTTCCGGATAATTCGAAATACAGTTGTTGGGACGGCAAATCTGTGTTAAACTGATGATAGCGGTTCTTCGGAAAGGAGAAGGCTTGATATGAATCCGACTGTAAAACTGCCCGTGGGCATTGACGATTTTGAAAAACTCCGGACAGAAGATTTCTACTATGTAGACAAAACCAGTCTGATAAAAGAACTTCTGGATAATTGGAGCGAAGTCAATCTATTCACTCGTCCCCGCAGATTCGGGAAATCCCTGAATATGAGCATGCTGAAATGCTTTTTCGAGTACGGCTGCGATGCCCGGCTCTTTGAGGGGCTGGATATTGCCAAAGAGACGGAACTGTGTGAAAAATATATGGGGAAATTCCCTGTAATTTCCGTCAGCCTGAAGGATGCCAGCGCCGGGGATTACAGCACGGCGCGGCAGATGCTGTGCGCTATCATAAGAAATGAGGCCCAGCGCTTTCCCTTCCTTTTGAATAGCGACAAGCTCACAGGTGAGGAAAAAGAGCTGTACCAGCAGATTATTGCGGTTGGCGGAATCGGAGAGGCAGCGTATGTCATGACAGATGATATCCTGACAGAAAGCCTTCTGACTTTATGCAGGCTCCTTTATAAACACTATGGTCAAAAAGTAGTCCTCCTGATTGACGAATATGATGTACCCCTGGACAAGGCCCAGCATTTCGGCTACTACGAAGAAATGGTTAAGCTGGTTCGCAATCTCTACAGCCGGGCATTGAAGAGCAACGGCTTCCTTCAGTTCGCCGTAATGACAGGCTGTCTGAAAATTGCAATGTCTTCCATGGGAAGACATTTAGAGAGTATTTTCACCGGTCTGAACAATCTGCGGGTATTCTCCGTGATGAATATCCAGTTTGACGAACATTTCGGCTTTTCCGACAGGGAAGAGGAGGATATGCTTCGCTTTTACGGACATGGGGACAGGTTCAGTCTGGCGAAGGAATGGTATGACGGATACCGCTTCGGCAATGCGGATGTATACTGTCCTTGGGACGTTATCAATTACTGCGCGGATCTGAGAGCCGACCCCAAAGCCTCACCCCGGGCTTTCTGGGTCAATACCAGCGGAAACGATATTATCCACAATTTTATACGCACAGCAAAACCAGGCACACGCCGGGAACTGGAGCTTCTGGTAAACGGTGAAAGCGTTACCAAAAAGATCAATCAGGAGCTGACCTACCGGGATTTGTACAGCAGCCCGGACAACCTGTGGAGTGTGCTCTTCATGACGGGGTATCTCACTTGAAAAGAGCGGGGAAAGCTTCACAAAAGACACGGATCCAGAGTCAATAAAAGCTGTAAGCCAAAAGACTGTAAAGGATGCAGCTGAAAAGTTCGCAAGAGATGCGGAACTGGAAAAAGGATGCCTGGAGGCTTTGACACAGATTGAAACCATGGGATATGACGCTAAGTTCAGGTTGGATGGAATGGACACTATCATAAAATACGGCATTGCCTGCGACCGGAAGCGGTGTAAAGTAATGATCCTAAGCTGACAGACTCCCTGGAATGGGCGGGGAGTCTCTGCTTTCTGCAATGGCTGCGTTTTCCGGCTACAAATCTTTATCCGTGCTAATCCTGTGCTGCTCCGCATTTGGGGCAAAATCTGGCATGCTCTGGAAGCTTTGTTCCGCATTTGCCACAGTAAACATTCTTCCCGACCGATTTTGCTCCCATGCTATTCCCATTTACCTTACTTCCCGTTATGCCATTTCCTATTGCAGTATTTCCAGCCATACCGTTTCTTTCTGTGCTGTTTTCCGCTGTGTTATCTCCTGCTATATTGCTTCTTTCCGTATTATTTCCTGTTGTGCTGTCCGTTTCTATATCGTTTCTTTCTGCACTGTTTTCCGCCGTATTATTTCCTGCTATATAATTTCCGTTTGCGGGGGCTTCGTTTACAATATTTTCTTTTATAGCAAAACCACATTTCCCGCAAAATTTTATTTCCGGAGCTGCTAAAGTTCCGCATTTGGGGCAGCGACATGCAGAATCTATCCTTTTATATGTAGAGTTGACCGCGTTTTGTGCAATACCTGCTCCTCCAGCGACGAGCCCCCTCTCTCCCAGCCCTTCTTCTCCTGCCACATCTTTCTCCGGTATCTGTTGGTCCGGAAGGCATACGCTCAGAAACTGTACAACCATTCCGCATACAGCTATCAACCATCCGACGCCCCAGGCCTCTTTGTACTCCCCTTCTGCCAGCCTCATAAACAGAATTCCCAATGCCGCAAGTCTGCCGCCAGATATGGCCGTAGAAATGATAATGACATACTTCTCAAAAAAGACGCTTAAAAACCCGACGATTACGCCAACGACCAGGGCAGTCTCCGTGCTCTGTGTAATCAAAAAGCCCGCCGCTGCCCCCATTGCGCCCGTGACAAGAAATACCCCCAAATCATGGAATATATCTGCCAGAAAAGATCCTATAAGTCCTCCTGCCAGCACATATATCCAGAATTTCTCGCTATCTGAGAATATGGATTGAGTCTGAATGAAAACCATCCCGCCAGCAAATGCACAGACCAGGAATCCAATCAGACTGATCATCGCCTTGAACAGCTTGTAGCCGAAAAACGCATTTGCAAGACCAAAGAGCAATGTTACGACTCCGATTGTCTTAAGTGCTTTATCCAGATTGGGAATCAGTAATCCCAGGAAATATAGTATATCATCCATCTGATGTCCTCCTGCTTTTGTATGTTCCTTATAATTTAAATTTCCGCTTACCTGATAAATTATGGAATATCCGCTAATTGCAGTCCACGGTTCCTGCAAGTTTATATCCCTATAATATATGATTCGCCCGTCGAATAATATTTCTGTCATCTTTATTTATAAGGTTTCATACAAAGCATCTACCTCTGCAATTTCTTTCTGGACTCTATCTGATATTTCACTTTCTATAAATTCCTGTTTTATTCTTGCAATAAATCTCACATCAGAAAACAAATGTGTAATTGTATTTAACAGACTTCCTATATCTAAGTTCTTAGGATTCTCTGTTATTGCAGTATTAATAATTGTGCTTGCTGATGCAATAGAATTTGAAATCAATAATATTTTTCTTGTCCTCACCTCATATAAATTCTTATCCTCATCCCCTTTTCTGAATAACCCGTGCGCAAGCGAAATGATGATGTCGAATAACTTTGATACAACAAACGAGATTCCTACTATTTTAATATCTCGCGAAAAACACAATGCATCATAATTTTCGCGGTATAACTTACTGGCAAACTCCTCATTCATACTTGAAAGCAATGGGACTGGTAAACCCAGTTTTGTGTATTCATCGGATTTAAGGTGCTGCGCCTGTGCAAATATAGCTGCCGGTAAATTCAAAAAATCTGCCCTGATCTCCTCATAGCATTCTTTAAGCATTTGACCCATAAATACTACTTCCGGAGTAATGACCATCTTTTTTCCACCAGTAACCGGATCCACCCTGGATATTCTGTTCGTATGGAAATTATTAAAAGTAATACAATCTGTCAGGATATTGGCAGTTCCAAAAAGCCAACCCAATATAGGATCATGTCCCAGCGTATACATACGGTGATATTTTCCACCCATGTTTATTCCTAAAGCTTTGGATCCTTTGGTAATATCATATGGAACAGTCTGATACAAAATATTAATCCAATGACCTGATCCATGCTTCTCCATATGTTTATCTCTAAATTTTTCATTCGCCTGTTTATGCGCCTTTTCAATCGACTTATCGTTATGGTCAAGTCTTTCTGACGGGTCAAAATTTTTACCATACTTAAACTTTTCAGCCACATATGGAAACACAAGTGCTTTTGCCACCTGAAGTGCAGTAGCCACTGCAAGGAACGATAAATCCGTCTTATTAATAATACTCGTTTTTCTTGAAAACTGTTTGTTGATTTCATCCAGTTCATCAAAAGCACTTTGTATTTCGCTCTCTGTCATGATGTCTTCCAGTACAACAAGATTTGGCTCATGCAAATTAGCCTGTGCGGCAATTTCATCCCATGATTCAAGTTGTGGCCTACGCTCTAAATACCTATTATGGTCTTTTTCTTCAGTCTTTGCAGATGGCCCGGCTATTTCCCCTGTTTTCCCTAACGCACAAAGCAGCGCCAACGATGAATCAATATTGCTATCGGCTGCACTCCTTACCGCTTTTAAATCAGGATCGCCAATCAATGATGCGGAAATATCCTGGTTCATTTTCAAGACTTTATTTACTTCCATTTCATCATCAGAATATTTGAATCTGCTCAATCAAATTCCCCCGTTTATAACGCAATTCCTAAATCATGCTGTAAGTCTTTAATAGCCGCCTGCAATAATATATTTAAACCGTTTAAGTACTCTATTCTTTCTTTGTCGGCATTGCTTTCTTCCTTCAATGCCTTAAGAATCGCCGTTTGCTTTGCAAGTGCATTTTTATATAATAGTTCTTTTGATTCACGTAATTTCTTATTCTTAATATGAGATGTCACTCCAATGGCAGTACCGCCTAAAATGACAGCCGGAGCAGCCAAAACTGCTATCCCAGCCACCATTCCACCGCCAATCAACCCACCGGCAGCAGCCAATCCACTTGTGATACCAGCGGCACTCAGTCCAACAATTGAACCCCCAAAATATAGTCCGGCAAAACCAATACCTGCACCTACACCTACTCCGAAAGCTCCCGCGACAGCTTCTCCGATTGGGGAATCCTTGATTCTTCTCGACTTGTCTCTCAAGGCAGCATCTGCATCATCGATAACAGACTGAACAGTTTTTAGTGCATCCTGACTTTGAAATTTCATGTCAGATTTCTTTGTAACATATTTTCCCATATTATTACCCTCCAGACAATAACTGTATAAAACAACTTCGCTATACCCTTATCTCTAATCCAGCAACCCACAGTCCACTAACATCGTTTGCAGTTGAATATCTGACATTTTGGCATTCGCATTTAAACGGAGATATGGACCAGAATCTTTATTACTACAGCTTAATTCATTTATTTTGATATCAACCCTTTTTTTAAAAAATTTTTTTATTATTTTATGTATAAATTTTTTATTTAAACCGCTTAATATTATATCTTTAAAAAAGCGGAATTTTTTTAAAATTTTATTCAAATCTTCATTAGGCATTTCCGCACTCATATTTATATAAATGCTCATTATACCACTATAATTCTCAACATGAAATTCGTCAAGATGAATATCAATATTAATATCCTTTTTATTTTTCAGTAGATTAGATATTAAGCCTGATATTATATCTTTTATGAATTCAGATTTAATATTCACAATATCCTGCATTTCTAATTCCTGCAACCTCCCTTTTCATCCTGTATAACTATTCCTTAAATTCATCATACCACCCATTATTTTTTAAAAGCTTTTTCAAATCTTCGGTATTAATTGATGCCTCAGCATTTAAATGAATATGCAGTTTCTCTTCTCTGTATTCAACCGCAAAATCATATAGCTGAACATCCGTATTCAATCCCTTTTTTTCCAACACTTTATGTACCACTGCTGAAATAATACCCTTTAAAAACTCTGTTTCAATAATCAAGCAATCTCTTTCCTCATTCATATTCAACACTTTTCCTTTCTATATTTGGTATTTATCGTATTTATCCTTTCTTCAATATATTACCAAATAATACATATTTTGCGGTATGCTGTCAGCAGACTTTTTTTCTTTTTTGTATTTTCATTTTTTGCTTTCCACCCCATATCTCTACAAATACACCCCTGAACCTACGAATAAAGATTTTTTAAAACAGCTTGCCATCATCTTTAAGAGTCTATATAATCATATTATCAGGAAGCAGTACTCCCCCCCATAGCCGCAAGACCAAGCGCAAACAAGAAAGAGCCATACCGAATTTACTACTATCCAGAAAGAGAACACAGGAATACCGAATAGAATAATTCTGCGAAATACATAGAGAAAAACAAAAGGGAAAACGAAAAAATGCAATACGAAACATTAGAGTTGCTGAAACAAAGCAAAAAAAGCACAGTTTACCTGATCTGTTCCAAGGGAAAGAAATATATCCGCAAAGAACTAACCGGCAAGCACTCCGTTTATGAAATCCTGATGAACAATCCCCATCCGGGTCTGCCGGCGCTGCAGGAGGTGGTGATTTCCGAGGACTCCACCGCAGTCATTGAAGAATATATAGACGGCCGGTCCATTGGGGCTGTAAATCTCTCGGAGAAGCAATTCCGCCAGGTTTCCCGGGAGCTGTGTTCCGTGCTGGAATTTCTGCACGGCAAAGGAATCATCCATCGGGACATTAAGCCCTCCAATATTCTCCTGGACGGGGACGGGCATGTGCGTCTCATCGATTTCGACGCTGCACGTATTCCCAGGGAGGGGACGGAACAGGATACCAGTCTGCTGGGCACCCGCGGGTTCGCCCCTCCGGAACAGTACGGCTTTGCCCAGACCGACGAGCGGGCGGATATCTATGCCCTGGGAATTACGCTGGAGCAGCTTGCGCCGGAAAAGGCCCGGAACCGTTATAAAAAGATTTTCCGAAAATGCACAAACCTGGATCCTGATAAACGCTATCAGTCTGTGAATCAGCTTCGGCAGGCACTTTTCCCCGCCAGGCGAAATCTCCTGCTGGGCTGTGCGGCTGCCTGCCTGCCGGTTCTCGCGTTTCTCTGTCTGTGGAAGCTTCCTGCCCCCCCGTGGGGCGGAGAGCCTTTGGATACGGAAAATGCGGCAGGCTCCCTCACCGTCCTGCCCGTGCCGGAAAATGTGCATTGGGATAAGGATACAGGTATCGCAGCCTGGAACAATGTCCTGGAATCCGGTGTGGGAGACGAAGTCCATTTCCGGCTGCGTCTGTACAGGAGGGACACGGCGACAGCACCGGATCCGGAGGATGACGACTGGTATTATGATCTCATGTCCCGGGCAGGCGGCAGCTTCAGGAATCAGGATGTAATGGATTATAGCTTTGAGACGGTTCTGGAAGAAAACGGCTTTTATTATTTTACGGTGTCGGCCGTCGGAGACGGTATTCAGTATGCAGACAGCCCATATGTCGTATCAGACGTATTTGAATATACGGGGGAATCGGCTCCGCCGCTGCCAGCCCCCCAGGGCCTTGCCTGGCGGTTGGTGGAAGAGAACAATACCCGGCGTTATTATGCCACCTGGAGCAATCTGGACGATTATGCGGATCAGGACATCTTCAATGTAACCTTCTATGACCAGACAGGCGCGTATGTGATGAACAACACCTGGGATATGGAGCAGATCCGGAATAAGGGATACGGCGGCATCAGTATCCCCGCGCAGTTTTTGGTATCCGGGCCGGACAGCGCATACCGCTTTACCGTGCAGGTCTATTCCTCAAGGCCCAATGAATACAGCTCCAGCCTCATGCCGGATCCGGTCCCGGAAGAATATTTCAGCCCATGGCTTCCGTTTGGTCCAAAGGAATAATAGTATCTAAAGGGGCGCGCCCAAAGCGCCCAGTTTATGGCTCTGCAGCAGGTCATTTGCCTCATCGATTGTCCTGCTGTGCTGCAGGGCGAACAATATGGCCGCATCCCTTGCATCCCTTGCATACAGCTCCCTGTTGCCGGACAGCTTCAGCATCTTCTGCGTCTCCTCAACGTTCAGACCCATGCCGAATGCCAGAGCGATCAGCTTGTCCCGGGACGGTCTCCTCTCCCCGGAGAAAATCTGATAGACATAGGAACGGTCCAGCAGAGAGCCCTTTATCACATCCGGCTTTGCGATCTTCTTTTCCGCCAGAAGAGTCTCCAGATGCTCATGCAGGCTGCCGGACAGCATATGCTTCCTGTTCCGAAACAGATAATCGTCCAGATCCGTGGCATTTTTAATCTGATGATTCAGTTCGTCGGTACTCATGTCCGGCTTCATGCTTTGCGCCTCCTGTGTCTTCGGTATCTCTTCTTCCTGCCATAAATGCTGCCGATATGAACTTATTTTAGCATAAAAGCCGAACCAGTTCAATCCGTACTTACCATTGACGCTTAACCGCATAATCCCGGTGCAAAATCCCGTTCTTTCCCCAAAATACTGGTTCCGCCTTGTCCGGATAATGGGTATGGACAAGAGCCGGAACAGAAATATCAAGGGGCAGCCCCTTTCACAAAAAAGCCGCCCTTGACAAAGTTTTCCTATACAGATATCTGGTACATATTACTTGAAGTATTTCAGATATATGCTATTTATCACATCCGCAGTCCGGCTTATCATTGCAGTCCTCGCATCTGTCGAAGGCCGGGTTAAATGCATAGAAGTTCCGGCTGTCCAGATGATCCTGGACGATGCGGAGCGCTTCGCCGAAACGTTGGAAATGGACCACTTCCCGCATACGCAGGAATTTAATGGGCTCGCAGACATCCGGCTCCTTGATCAGGCGCAGAATATTCTCATAAGTCGATCTTGCCTTCTGTTCTGCAGCCAGGTCTTCTGTCAAATCTGTAATCGGATCTCCCTTCACCTGAAACTCGCAGGCATTAAAGGGAATTCCTGCAGCAGCCGTGGGCCACACTCCTATGGTATGATCCACATAATAAGTCGCAAATCCGCTTTTCTCAATCTCCTCCATGGACAGATTGCGGGTCAGTTGATGCACAATTGCACTCACCATCTCCATATGGGCCAGTTCCTCGGTTCCTACTGAAGCATCGGAAATGTTCCACTCTCCCGAAATGCCCGAACAGCCTTTGTTTGTGGGCTTCTGGGTAGACGACATTGTAACAAAGGACAAGCCCACAAGGTACGGAAAGAACAACCATTTTACATACGCTGAACAACCAACCGTTATCGGACAAGGCTCTCAGCGAAAAATCAATATCTATTGCGCTATTCCTGTCGCATAGGATATATACCTTTGCAGGACTGATTGCCTTTATATACAATGAATCTAAGAAAGGACGGTGGACGGTATGAGGGAAAAGAAAACCCACTTATATGTAGACAGCAGGGAGAAATCATTACTTTTACATAGCCTTGTGGAGCTGAAAAACCAGCTCATACAGCAGGGCAGATACGGGGACTGCGTTGACGAGCTTATCTTCAAGGTAGCCAATGCCCCGAT